>CAZOQI010000045.1:0-191174 GCA_964582105.1 uncultured Solirubrobacteraceae bacterium | reverse complement strand
TCCGAATGTGTTCAGCCCGTCGTTCACGGGCGGCACGGTGAGTAACCAGGCGGGTGCGTTCAGCCCGTTCACGAGCACGTTCTCCCGTTCTGACCAGGACCAGAGCCTCTCCGGGCTCTCCGTCACGACCCCGCCGGGGCTTTTGGGGATCCTGCGGGGCGTGGAACGCTGCCCCGAACCACAGGCATCACAGGGCGCGTGTGGCCAGGGCAGTCTGATCGGGCACACCACGGCCGCTGCGGGCGCCGGACCGAACCCGTATTGGGTGCAGGGCGGTGAGGTGTTCCTCACGGGCCCCTACAAGGGCGCGCCCTTCGGCCTCAGTGTCGTGGTCCCGGCGGTCGCGGGCCCCTTCAATCTCGGGAACGTAGTGGTCCGCGCCGCGATCCACGTGGACCCCCACACCGCGCAGATCACCGTCGTCAGCGACCCGTTGCCCACGATCCTCCAGGGCATCCCATTGGACGTTCGCACGGTGAACGTCACGATCGACCGCCAGGGGTTCATGTTCAACCCGACCAGCTGTGAACCCCTCAGTGTGGCCGGGTCGCTGACGAGCACCCAGGGCGCGACCGCCCAGGTCTCCAGTCGTTTCCAGGCCGCGAACTGCCAGGGCCTGCTGTTCCACCCCGTCTTCAGCGTCAGCACGCAGGCGAAGACGAGCAAGCACGGCGGTGCGAGCCTGACTGTGAAGACCACCTACCCCAAGGGGGTGCAGGCGAACATCCGCTCCGTGGGGGTGACGCTCCCCAAGCAGCTCCCCTCAAGGCTCACCACGATCCAGCAGGCGTGCACGGAAACGGCGTTCGCGGCGAACCCCGCGGGCTGCCCCGCGGGCTCGAACATCGGGATCGCCACAGCCAACACCCCGATCCTCACCGCTCCGGCGACGGGTCCGGTGTACCTGGTGTCTCATGGTGGCGCGGCGTTCCCGGATGTGGTGATCGTCTTCCAGGACGAAGGCGTCACGCTCGACTTGGTCGGCAGCGTCAACATCAGGCACGGCATCACCTCAAGCACGTTCGCGAGCGTCCCCGACGCCCCGATCAGCTCGTTCCAGCTGAGTCTCCCCGAGGGCCCGCACTCCGCGCTGGCGACCGTCCTGCCCGCGAAGGCCAAGGGCAGCCTCTGCGGCACATCGCTCTCGATGCCCTTCACGATCACCGGCCAGAACGGCGCGGTGCTCAAGCAGAACGTCAAGATCGCCGTCACCGGCTGTCCCAAGCCCAAGAAACACGCCAACCGGAAGCGGGGCAGGAAGCGGTAGAGGTGTCTGCTCTCATGTCAATGCGCAACAGCAGGCCCCGGGCGCGCAAGCGCCCCGGCAGCCCG
Source organism: uncultured Solirubrobacteraceae bacterium (assembly GCA_964582105.1). Classification (GTDB taxonomy): domain Bacteria; phylum Actinomycetota; class Thermoleophilia; order Solirubrobacterales; family Solirubrobacteraceae; genus Palsa-744. Next base: position 189,842 of record CAZOQI010000045.1, on the reverse strand, counting down.
AACGCGGACACGGACACGGACACGGCGGCGCTCGCCTTGGCGCGGCTGCGCCCCGGGCGCGACTCGCTCTCGCGCGACAAGGTCGATGGGATCCAGCGGGCCCGCATCCTCAGCGCGATGGCCGAGGTCGTCACCGAGCTGGGGCTGCCGGCGGCGACGGTCGCCACCGTCGTCTCGCGCGCGGGGGTCTCGCGGCGCACCTTCTACGAACTGTTCGCCGACCGCGAAGAGTGCTTCCTCGCCGCCTTCGACCAGGCCCTCGCCCTTGCCGCTGCTGCGGTCCTGCCCGAGTACCAGCGGCCCGGCTCGTGGCGGGAGCGCATGCGCGCGGGGCTCGCCGCGCTGCTTCAGTTCCTGGACGAAGAGCCGAATCTGGGGGCGCTCTGCGTCGTGCACTCGCTCGGCGCGGGGCCCACGGCGCTGGAGCGCCGCGGGCGGATCGTGGACGCGCTCATCGCCGCTGTGGACGAGGGCGGCGAGGGAGCTCAGGGCGCGCGCAGGGGCGCTGCCACTGCGGCCAACGCTCCGCTCACGGCGGAGGGGGTCGTCGGGGCCGTCCTCGCCGTGATTCATGCGCGCCTCGCACAGCCCCGGGGGCAGGCGATGGTCGATCTGCTCGCTCCGCTCATGAACATGATCGTGCTGCCCTACCAGGGGGCCGCCGCGGCCAACCGCGAGCTCGCGCGACCGAGGCCCAAGGGGCGCCCGCGACCCCCGCGTCCGCACGGGGATCCGCTGCGGGACCTCGACATGCGCCTCACCTACCGCACGGTTCGCGTTCTGATCGCGATCGCCACCAGTCCCGGGGCCTCCAACCGGCACGTGGGGGAGGCCGCGGGGATCGCCGACCAGGGGCAGATCTCCAAGCTGCTCCAGCGTCTCACCTCGCTCGGGCTGATCGAGAACACCGGCGCCGGGCACAGCCGGGGGGAAGCCAACGCCTGGCGGCTCACCGGGAAGGGGCTGGAGGTCGAGCGCACCATCCGCGCCGAGGCCACGCCCGCGCAGGCGGGCTGACGGGGGCCGTCAGGCCACGCCGCAAACCGGCCATCACGGCCGCCTGTGGCGGCCTCCTTAAAAACCGTCCCGCCCGCGCTTGGCGCATGCCTTCATGACTCCCTACGCGAGCGGTCCTCCCGGAAATCTTCCGAGCACTTACGCTGCATCCCACATGACGCGGGTGGTGATCAAGCTCGGTTCCAGCATCGTCGCCGACGAGCGCGGGGAGTTGCGCGGGGACGTGCTCGCGCGCATCGCCGCTGCCGTGGGGGGGCTTCACGCGCGCGGGGAGGAGGTGGTGCTCGTCTCCTCGGGGGCCATCGCGCGGGGGGTGCGCCTGATGGGGCTGCCCGCGCGGCCCGCCCTCATTCCCGAGCTCCAGGCCGCCTCCGCCGTGGGGCAGGGGGGGCTGTATGGGGCCTACGACGAGCTGCTGGGTCCGCGGGGGGTGCACAGCGCGCAGGTGCTCCTCACGATCGGCGACTTATCCTCGCGGGCGGGCTACCTCAACGCGCGCCACACGCTCGCCAAGCTCCTTGAGTGGCGCGTCGTCGCCATCGTCAACGAGAACGACACAACGGCAACCGACGAGATCTCCTTCGGCGACAACGACTTCCTCGCCGCGCACGTCGCATTGCTCGTCGACGCCGACCTGCTCGTGCTGCTCACCGACATCGACGGCCTGTACAGCGCCGACCCGCGCCTGGATCCCGGGGCTTCGCTCGTGCGCGAGGTGCACGACTTCGAGGCCCTGCGCGAGCTTGAGATCGGGGTGAGCACCTCGCCGCTGGGCTCGGGGGGGATGCGCTCCAAGGTCCTCGCCGCCGACATGGCCACGGCCGCCGGGATCGCCACCGTCGTGTGCAGCGGGCTCGATCCGCTCGCGCTCGATGAGGTGCTCGCCGGGCGCGCCGCCGGCACTCGTTTTCACCCGCGCCACTCCGGGCACTCCGCCTTCAAGCTCTGGCTGCGCTACGCCAAGCCCACGCTCGGCACGCTTGTTGTGGATGCCGGGGCCGTGCGCGCGCTGCGCGAGCGGCACACGAGCCTTCTGCCCGTGGGCATCGTGGCCGTGGCCGGGGACTTCGACGCGGGCGACGCCGTCGAGGTCGCGCAGGAGGGGGAGGAGGAGAGGGTTGCCGGTGTGGTGCTCGCCAAGGGGATCGTCAACTACTCCTCGACCGAGCTGCGCCGGGTGCAGGGGCTGCAGTCCTCCGCGGTCCTGGAGCAGCTTCCGCATGCCACCGAGGAGGCCATTCACCGCGATCGGCTGGTGATGCTGTAGGGACAACCTGCCGCCGCGCCATGAGGCATGAGCCGGCTTATTGCGCGGGTGAGCAGCGGCGTCCCTGGGAATCCGGGAGGGCGATCCACTCGATCTGCTCCTCGCCGGCCGTCGCCAGGATGTACGGGTCGGACGTCGCCACGCGATCCTCCCTGCCGGCCATTGCAAGCAGCAGGCAGTCGCCCAGCGAGAGCGCTCGCCGCGTGCGGTGATAGTGCTCGACCCGCAGCTCCGCTGCCCGCCATGCGTGGGCGCGCTCCACTGGGCGGATGCTCAGATCGATGGACTGCTCGAGCGATTCCACGGCGCTGCGCGTGCGTTTCACGGCGATCCCGTACACGCGACCAAGGCGATCCGCGGCCTCGGCGAGATTCGGGGCGGCCACGGCCGTGCGCTCGTGGGCGATCAGCCGGCTCACCTCGTCCGCCGCCGGCTCCTCCGCAAGGAGCGCGATCAGCGCATAGGCATCGAGCAGAATCACCCTCGGCGCGCCTGCCGGCGCCGCTCCAGCTCCGCTTCCTCGGCGCGCCCGCCCGCTCGCAGCTCGTCGATGGCCGGTCCACCGCTCATCTCGCTCGCGAAGATGCCGCGCACCGCCGCGATCGGGTCATCCGGCGCTGGACGCAGAACGAGTCGATCGCCACGATCCTCCGCCAGCACCGTGCGCGTTCCCCAGCGCTTGCGCACGGCAGCCGGCACCGAGATCTGGCCACCGCTGGAGATCACAAGGCGCTTTGTCATGGTCATGGAAGGCTAGCATGGCCCAATCGACGGCGGCGCGGTACCCTTTCGGTGCAATGGCCACCGCCGTCTCATCCATCGCCGAGCAGTGCCTTGCGGCGCGCGCCGCCTCGCGGGGGCTGGCGGTGCTGGATACAGCCACCAAGGACGCCGCGCTGCGCGCCATTGCGGTGGCGCTGATCGAGCGCACGCCGGAGATCCTGCGGGCCAACGCGCTGGACATGGAGGCGGGGCGGGAGAGCGGGCTGGACGCGGCGCTGCTCGACCGGCTGCTGCTGGACGGAGAGCGCATCGCCGCCATCGCGCAGGCGGTGGACCGCATCGTCGCGCTGCCCGACCCGGTGGGGGAGGTCATCGACGGGCAGCGGCTGCCCAACGGGCTCGACGTGCGCCGCGTGCGGGTGCCGCTGGGGGTCGTCGCCGTGGTCTACGAGGCGCGGCCCAACGTCACGATCGACGCCGCCGCGCTGTGCCTGAAGGCGGGCAACGCGATCGTTCTGCGGGGGTCCTCCGCGGCCGCGCACTCAAACGCCGTGCTCGCCTCCGTGGCGTCCGAGGCGGCGCAGGGGGCGGGGCTGCCCGCGGGGTGCCTCGCGCTCGTCTGCGGCGGGGGGCACGAGGAGCTCGCGGAGCTGGCCACGCAGACGGAGACGGTGGACCTGATCATCCCGCGCGGGGGGGAGGGGCTGAAGGCCGCCCTGAAGGCCGTTGCCACCGTGCCCGTCATCTACGCGGCCTCGGGCAACTGCCACATCTTCGTCGACGCCTCCGCCGACCTCGACGCCGCCGAGGCGATCGTGCTCAACGCCAAGACGCAGCGGCCCGGGGTGTGCAACGCGATGGAGACGCTGCTCGTGCATCGGAGCGCCGCCGGGGAGCTCGTGCCGCGCATCCTCGCTGCGCTCGGGCAGGCGGGGGTGCTCGTGCGGGGGGACGCGCGCGTGCTCGCGCTGGGCGGCTCCGGGGACGGTGCGCTGTTGGAGGCCGCCACCGAGGCGGACTGGGACACCGAGTACCTCGCGCTCACGCTCGCCGTGGGGGTGGTGGACTCGCTGGAGGAGGCCATCGCGCACATCGCCCGCCACGGCTCCGGGCACTCCGAGGCGATCCTCACGCGGGACACCGCCTCCGCGCGCGCCTTCCAGCTCGGGGTCGACGCTGCCTGCGTGTACGTCAACGCCTCCACGCGCTTCACCGACGGCGGCGAGTTCGGGATGGGGGCGGAGATCGGCAACTCCACGCAGAAGCTCCACGCGCGCGGGCCGATCGGGCTGCGCGAGCTGTGCGCCTTCAAGTACCTCATCGAGGGCGACGGACACGTCCGCGCCTGACCCGGTGGCCTCCGCGCAGATGCCACGGCGCCTGGGCGTGCTCGGCGGCACCTTCAACCCGCCGCACCTCGGGCACCTCGCGATCGCCTCCTGTGCGCTCGCGCAGCTTCATCTGGAGCGGGTGCTCCTGATGCCCTCGCACACGCCTCCGCACAAGCCCGTCCAGCAGGATCCGGGACCCGCCCACCGGCTGCGCATGTGCGAGCTCGCCGTGGAGGGCCGGCGGCCCGGCCTCGATGCCTGCGCGTTGGAGATCGAGCGGGGCGGGCCGTCGTACACGGTGGATACCCTCCTTGCCCTCCATGCTCGCGCCGATGCCAACGCCGATCCGGATGGCGCTGTCGATGCGGATGCCCGCGACCCCGCCCCGCGGCTGACGTTGATCCTCGGCTCGGACATGGCCCGTACGCTGCCCGCTTGGCGCGAGCCGCGGGAGATACTGCGGCTGGCCGACCTCCTCATCGCCGAGCGCGCCGAGGACGCACGGGGGGAGGTGCTCGCCGTGCTGGAGCCCCTGGGCGCGCGCGTGGACTTCCTGGAGATGCCCGCGATCGACGTCTCCTCCTCGCTGGTGCGCGCGCGCGTGGCGCAGGGCGAGGCCGTGGGGGATCTGGTGGGATCCGCGGTGGCCGCCTACATCGCCGAGCAGCGGCTCTACCTTGGCCAGGAGGGCCACCCCGGCGGAGTGCCCGCTCCATGACCTCCGATCGCCTCGCGGACGCGGTCTGCCGCTGCGCCTCGGACAAGAAGGCCCTGGAGATCGTCGAGATCGACCTGCGCGGCGTCGTGGGCTACACCGACTGGTTCGTCATCTGCTCGGGCAACACCGAGCGCCAGACCAAGGCCATTCACGACGGCATCCACGCGGGCCTCAAGCACGAGCACGCGCTGCTGCCGCGGCGCGTGGAAGGCGCGGCGAGCGCCTCCTGGATCCTGATGGACTACCTCGACGTGATCGTGCACATCTTCACCCCCGCCACGCGCGAGTACTACCGCCTGGAGCAGCTGTGGGGGGAGGCCCCGGCGCGGGTCTTCGCGTGAGCATCCTCGCCCCCGGCTCCCGCCGCGCCCCGCGCGTGACGGCCACCCTGCGCCAGGACGAGCGCGTGACGCCGCTGGAGCTGTTCTTCGACCTCGTGTTCGTGCTGGCGATTGCCATTTTGATGCAAGGGGGCGAATACAATGACCGACATGGCAAGGAAGCTGGCGATCATCTACGCTGCCAAGAGCAGCGCCGACGAGAAGGACTCCATCGGCACGCAGCTCGCGGACGGGCGCAAGCTCGCATCGGACGAGGGGCGCGAGGTCGGCGCTGGGGCTGAAGGTCACCCTCGCCGACGTCGGCGCCACGCTGGCGCTGGTGCCCGCGGCGGCGCTGCTGGGCGGGGCGGCGCTGTACCTGCTGGCGCTCGTCGCCTTCCGCCTGCGCAACATGCACACCCTCTCCGGCCGGCGCCTGGCCTGCGCCGTGGTGCTGCTGGCGCTGGTGCCCGCCGCGGTCAGGCTGCCCGCGCTCGCCACGCTGGGACTGCTCGCCCTGCTGCTGGCGCTGCTGATCGCCTACGAGGCGCTGCGCTACGCCGACCAGCGCGAGCACGTGCGCCATCAGCTGGAGCCGCCGGCGCCGCCCGGCCCCTAGCGCGGGCGGATGCCTGGGCAGAGCGCCCGCGAGCTCACGGCTCGGCCCCGAGCTCAGGACTCGGGATCCCCGACGCCGTGCAGCAGCAGCGCCGCGGGCACCTCCAGCGTCCATGCCAATTTCAGGATCGTGTGCAGCTTGGGACCGCGCTCTCCGCGCTCGATCGCGCCGACCCCAGCGCGATCGACTCCGGCTTCGCCGGCCAGCTCCATCTGCGAGACGCCCTCGCGCCTGCGCACCCAGCGCAGGTTGGCCCCGAACCTCGCCGCGGGCCAGCCCAGATCGGGTCGCGGCGGCGCCAGCGCCGACGGGTGGGCGGGTCCCGCCTGCATGCCGATCTCGCTCCTCGCGCCGATCCCCGCCAGCAGCTCTCGCGGCGTCACCCCGAGCGCCCTCGCCACGCTCAGGATCGTCACCAGGCGCGGGGAGCGCTCGCCCAGCTCCAGGTAGCAGACCATCTTCTTGTCCAGGCCCAGCTTGTCCTGCGCCCGGCTCGTCCGCAGGCGCGCCGCACGCATGTTCTGCCCGAACATGCGCATCTGTTCGCCTATTCTCTCCGGATCGGCCTTCGGGCGCATGTGGGCATCGTGGACGCCCGCGCTGGATAAGCCAACAGTGTAAACGCAAGAATCCGCACACGTCCGCGGTGGCCGAGAGACCTACAGCGTCGACAGGGTTTCTGGGTGGAAGGGGACCAACCGCGCGAGGTCGCCGAACAGTTCGACGCCCTGGGTGTCGGGTTCGCTGCCGGAGAGCTTCTGCCCTCCGCCGACGGACACCACGACCTTCCCCTGGAGCTGCCTGAGCCGCGGAGCCCACTCGCGGGCGATCGCAAGGATTTCGCGCATGGTCTTCCGCTGGGAGAGGTCGATACCCTCCGCCTGCTGCACGAGGTCGCTGAACAGATAAACACGATGCACGCCCTGCAGGCCGGCGACTGCCTGCAGAGCACTGAGCCAGTCGGTGCCAGGTACCGACCTCACCCGAAGTTCGCGTTCGAGCAGCGGGCGCAGGGCAGCGGCTTCTTCGGTCCTGATGCGCCGTCGTTCGATGTCCCCGCCTGTCAACGGGCCGAGAGCCCGTCCGCCCTGGGGCGGAAGCCATCGCACACCTGTGAGCTCGCCGACAAACCAGCCAACTCGAAGCACTCGTTCCTGCGTCAGCGTTTCTGCGGCGATGGTCGAAATCGCCTGGATCCAATCCCGTTGCTGCCCTCGGACCGAGCGGCTGCAGTCAACGGCGACCGCGACCGTAGGGTCTTTTGGCGGGCTGGGCGCGCCAGAGCTGCAGCCGGAAGGCACGAGCGCCAGCAGCGCGCACGTTCCTCCCGCCATGCCAAGTCTGACGATTCTCATAGCGCAGCCTGGGTCTTCCGAAGCGCTGCGACGATCATGACGACGGACCCCATGATCAGACCCGGGATGACTTCAGCGGTGATGAGGGCGCCGAGTGTTCCTGCGAGAACAGAGACGCCGACTGTGATTGGAAGCGTGCGCTCAAGCGTCGGTGTTCTGTGCAGTCGCATGCTGTTTTCGTCTTCACCGACTCGCGCGTAGCGCTCGGCCTCTCTGCGGTATACGAGCTTCGCCTCTTGGGTGATGGCCCTGATCAGTTGCGCGTGCTTTTGCGACATCTGCTCGAGGGTGGCGCTGAGGTTGTCGCTGTGTGCCTGAGCTGTGCTTGCATTGCCACGAAGCTGGGCCGCCTGTTCGCGTCGGCGTGTCGCCTCTTCACGAAGTCGTTGGACTTTCTCTTCGTCGTGTCCCACCGCGTCTTCTGCGGCCTTGAGCCGGTCTGCTGCGTCCTTCATGTTTTCGAATCGCGTCCTGTTGGACTCCTTCAGGCGCGTCAGACCGACTACACCTGAGCCAGTGATGGTCGCGAGAACTGACAGGGGTCCTGTCCAGAACAGGCTGGGCGCAAGCGGGAGACGCAGCGCTCCGAGCGCCGTCCCGACGCCTTTGAACGCCTGGGTGGTTTCGAGCCCTTCCTGCCGGACCTTTGCCGCGAATATCTCTGTTCCGACGATCAGCCCGACGACGAGCGTCAGAACTGCCGGGATCACCCAGCGCAGCGCCTCCTCTGGCGTGCGGTCGTAGTTGTCGGCGCTGAGGGTGCCGATCACGATCTCGGCGGCTAATGCGATGCAGCCCGCAGCGACGGTTATGGTCCATTTGGTCGGAGCTTCGCTGACGGCTTCGAGGCTGAGGTGTGCGAGCGCCCCTACACCTGCGGCGCTGCCTAGGACGGCGATGGCGACCAGAGACAAGGGGGTGCGCACCCTCGTGAGAAGAGGAAGATCTTGAATACGCTCTTGGAGGTCGCGTAGCTGCTCTTTGGCCTCGCGCACACGCGAGGATCTCAACTCGGCCGTACCCTCGACGTCGTTGGCCTCTTGGTCGAGTCTCTCCGCGGCGTGGTCAGCGACCTGCTCCTGCTCGCGTGCGCGTGCCACGTCCAGTTGTGCTCGAAATGCACGCTCACGTACCTGCCCTGTGCGCTGGTGCAGCGCCGCATTGATGCGGCCGATCACGATGTCCTCGACCGCCTCTTCTGTCGCGCCTGGAGTCAGCGCAGCGCAACTTTTGGCTATTCCGCACGCGAGCTTGGTGACCTCGCGGACGAGAGGGTCGTCTCCACCGCGAACACCGCTTTCCGGGGAAGAAGGGTCGTTCGAGCTGTTCTGGAGTGTCTTGAGTAGACGGTCTAGGAGCGACATGCTCGATCTGAATAGTGTGCGATGTATAAAGGCGGGGAAGAAGCAGGTTCGCGCGCAGGCATCAGGCTCGCGCAGCCGAGCGCCAGCCGTTGCCCGCCGTGACCCCCCTTGAGCCTATTTCCCGATCTATTCCAGAGATAGAACTTATCAAAGAGCGGGACATGCGTGCGGCGACATGGTCTTGCTCATGGCGCGAGGTTCGGAGGATGCCGGTCCTCGGGCTGGTGGGACGATCTGGCGCTCCCACGCGCATCAAGACCATCCTCCAAGACACGGGGATATGGAGCTAAACGGGGCACTCTGTAACCTGGATTTGGCTGGGTTCCGGCGGCTGGACGGGCTGCGGGCGCGGCTGGCGGCCGCAGCCCCGGCGGTTCCGGTTCCGTGGCCGGAGCCCAGGCGTCGGCCAGGCTGGGTCTTGGCAGCGGTCACGGAGGTCTTAGGATGGGCTGTCGGGCAGCCAATGCAGGCTCGGGAGATCCATGTGGCCGTCGAGGGGTTGCTGGGGGAGCCAGTTTCGTGGTCTTCGATCAAGAACTGCCTGGCCTCGAACGTCAACGGCGAGGGGCCGCGGTTTGAGCGCGAGGGCTATGGGCGGTATCGCCTGGCGGCCCAAGAACGCTAGAGCACTGCCCCTCCGCCAGCACCGCGGCGAGGCTTGTCCATCTCTATGGCGGCTGTCTGGAACCATCAACTTGTTCCAGATGCTCGGCACTTTAGCCCTGGTTTGGTTATTGTTCCCGTAGATAGATTCGGCAGTCCCAACGAGGGTCAGGAGGATGCTTGATGCTGCGGCGGCATGGTTTGGAGGGGCACAGATGAGTTCGCTGGTGGACTACACGGTGCTGAGCCTCCTGATCGAGAAACCTAGCTACGGGTATGAGATCCGCGAACGCTTCGAGCGCCGGTTTGGAGACCTTGTGGGCGGGAGCAGCCAGTCGAACGTCTACGCGGTGCTCAAGCGGTTGCAGCGGGAGGCCATGATCGAGCAGACTGGAGTTGAAAGGGCGCAGGGCTCGGAGGGACGCCCGCGTATCTACTACCGGGTGACGGGCACCGGGGCTGGGATGTTCCGGGGCTGGCTTGCCGAACGGCTACGGGACGACCGGGAGCGCTCGGAGCTGTTGAGCAGGCTCGCGGCGACGGGTATGCGCAGGGTCGATGCAATGCTGGATGTGATCGACCGCTACGAGCAGGAGTGCGTGCAGGAAGCACAGCGCGCAGCACAGCGCGCAGCCGAGTCGGAACGCGAGGCGCCTGCGGTAGACCGAGCGACAAAGCTGATCGAAGACCTCATCGCGGAGGAGCGGCGCCGCTCGATTGCTGCCCAAGTGGGCTGGATCGACTATGCCCGCAGTCGGATTCGGGCCTACGCAGATGGCGCGGGCTGAGCGATGAGCCTGCTGTCGATTGAGCGCGTCAGCAAGCGCTACCGCCACGGACGGGGCGAGCGGATCGTGCTGAAGGAGGTTTCGTTGGCGGTCGCTCCGGGGGAGCTGGTGGCCGTGCTGGGCCGCAGGCGCTCGGGTCGCACGACGCTGCTGCGCATTGCCGCCGGTCTTGAGCTGCCCGACGAAGGTCGCGTGTGCTTCGACGGCGATGATCTGGCCAGGACCAGAAGCAAGTTCTTGGGCCGCGATATCGGCGTTGTGCAAACACACTTTGACTGTGCCGTGGGTGGAACCGTTATCGAGCATGTCGGGGCGGGCGCGCTCGCTCAGGATCAAGACTCCTCGATGGCGAAGCGTGGCGGGCGTGAGGTGTTGGCTCGCGTGGGCGCTGATGGGCTGGACCACCTGCCAGCTCACGAGTTGGACGCCGCAGAGAGCGTGCGTGTCGGGATCGCTCGCGCGCTGTTCAGCTCGCCTCGGCTCCTTGTGGTGGATGAGCCGACCAACGGCGTCGAACCCCTTGAGCGCGATCCAATCATGGCCCTGCTGCGGTCGATAGGGAACGAAGGCGTCGCGGTGTTGATGACGACAGGTGACGCGACCGCCTTGTCGGTTGATCGTGTCCTGACGATCGGCGAAGGCGAACTACGCGGCAGCGCCACGCCGACAGAGGGAACAGTTGTCCCGCTGCGTCGCTCCGTCCCCCAGGTGGCGGAGTCCGAGCGCGCGGGATGAGGAGCAAGTGACCGCTCTCGAGCTGCAAGGGGTGGTCAAGGAGTACGCCGGGCCGAGCGAGACGGTTCGAGCGGTGGATGGCGTGAGCCTCGCGGTCGCGGCGGGCGAGATGGTTGCGCTCTACGGGCCGAGCGGGTCGGGCAAGAGCACGCTGCTGATGCTTGCCGCCGGGCTGCTGGTGCCCGATAGCGGTGCGGTGCGGTTCCTCGGGCGCGACGTCGCTGCCATGTCGGCCGATGAGGTCTCCGACTACCAGCGGCGCGAGGTCGGGTTCATCTACCAGTCGGCACACCTCATGGCTGGGGTGCCCGCCGTCGAGAATGCGGCGATCAAGCTGCTTGCTGACCGTGTTTCGTTGCATGACGCCCGCCAAGCGGCGATCCCTTGGCTTGAGCGTGTTGGTCTTGCTCAACGACTGGGGCACACCCCAGAGCAGCTATCGGGGGGTGAGCGCCAGCGGGTCGCCATCGCTCGCGCGCTCATCAACGAGCCGCAGCTGATCCTTGCGGACGAGCCTACCGGGAACCTCGACACGCGCCGTGGCGGCGAAATCCTTTCTCTGCTGGCGGCGATCAGCAGCGAACAGCAGGCGGCCGTTTTGCTCGCCACGCACGACCCGCAGGCCGCAGCAATTGCTGACCGCCTCTACACGATGCGCGACGGCAGGCTCTCGGAGGAAGATCGGAGCGAAGCGTTGGGCGGGCAGGCGGCCTCGTCGGCCGGGATCGTCGAGGTTTGATCGGTATGCGCCTCTCAGCCCAGGTGTACTTCTACGGGCGGCGGCTACGGACTCGGCCTATCCAGGAGCTGCTTGCGGGCGTTGGCATTGCTGTTGGCGTGGCGCTGGTGTTCGCCGTTCTGGTCGCCAACAACAGCATCACAAGTTCCTCGGCAAAGCTCGTCCACAGCATCGTAGGCAGCGCGTCCTTGCAGTTGCGCTCGCGCGATTCACAGGGATTCGACCAGACGCTCGTCAATCGGGTCCAGCGGCTCCCCGGCGTGCGCCAAGTCGCCGCCGAGTTCGACCAGAACGCGAACATCATAGGGCCGAACGGGAACCGTGTGCCGGTTGATCTCGCCAGCGGAGATATCAGCCTCACGCTATTGAATGGGCTCTCCCGCACCCTGCCTCTCCAGGGCCTCGGGGCGGCAGGCATCATGCTTCCGAGCGCGACCGCGAAGGCACTCGGCGTGTCGGTGCCGGTTGTAGGTGTCGGGCAGTCCCAGCCGCGGGTGTCGCTGCAACTGCGCGGACGGACGACCACGGTGAGCGTCATCGCCGTGCTTGGCCCTGAGACGATTGGGGCGCTGTCGGGGGCGATGGCTGCCATCGCCCCGCTGCCGTACATTCAAGGGCTCGCTGGTCTACCCGGTCGTGTGACCCGTATCCTCGTCAAGACCGCTCCCGGCCAGGAGACACGGGTGCGCGGGGAGCTTGAAGAGGTCGCAGCAGGGCGCCTGACGGTTGCTTCTGCCGATCAGGACGTTGCGCTGCTCAAGCAGGCGACGCTCCCGAACGAGCAGGCGACGGGGTTCTTTGTGCTCGTCAGCGCGCTTGTGGGGTTGCTTCTGGCGTTCAACGCGATGCTGCTGACGATCCCCGAGCGCCGGCGGGTGATTGCCGATCTGCGTATCCAGGGCGTAAGACCTCGCCAGCTCGCAGCCATGCTGCTCTTTCAGTCGCTATGCCTCGGGGTGGTCGCCTCGCTCGTCGGGCTGCTCATCGGGGATGCCCTCTCGCGCGGGCTGTTCCACCAGACCCCGAGCTACCTCATCGCGGCGTTCCCGCTCGGTTCACAGACCGTCATAGGAGCCAAGGAACTCCTTCTCCCCTTCGCCGGAGGGGTCCTTGCTACGTGTCTGGCTGCGGCCCCGCCGCTGTTGGACCTGCGCCGCAGTCGCGCCGTCGATGCCGTCCGCTTCGACGGGGGCGAGCCCGGCCAGGCGCTCACGGCCCAGACACGGCTGCGGCTGGGTGCAGCGGGAGCGATCCTGGTCCTTGCCACCAGCGGCCTTTTGATCTTCGATCCCTCGGCGGCGATTGTGGCGACGGTCGGGCTGGCCGTCGCGCTGCTGTTGGCGATCCCCGCCAGCTTCATGATCGTGCTGTCAGCGGCCCAGCTTGTAGCGGCCAAGACCGTGAGGCTCAATATGCTGTTGGTCGCTACCCGCGCGCTGCGCGCGACGACGGTGCGGTCGCTGGCGCTCGCGGCCACGGGCGCCATCGCGGTCTTTGGCAGCGTGGTTGCCGAGGGCACCCATAATGATCTCCTCAACGGTCTGTACCGCGACTACTCGCAGTATGTGGCGACGGCCGATGTGTGGGTGACGAACAACGGCGATTACCTAGCGACATCAGACTTTTCCCCTAGTGGTCTTCCGGCTCGCATTGCGGCACTCCCTGGTGTTGCCTCGGTGCGCTCCTATCAGGGCGGTTTCCTTGACTTCGCGGGCCGTCGCGTGTGGGTGATCGCCCGCTCGCCTACGAGTCGCGGCATGATTCCGGCAGGCCAGATCATCCAGGGCAATCTCACCACCGCCACGACTCGGCTTGAGGCCGGGGGGTGGATCACCGTCTCTGCGCAGGTCGCAGCGGCCCACCATGTCGGCCCTGGCGATCTGCTCACGCTCCCGACCCCAACGGGGCCTGTGAGCTATCGCGTGGCGGCGACCACGACAAACCTCGGATGGACCTCGGGCGCGCTCGTTCTCAACAGCGCCGACTACCGCCGCGCGTGGTCCACCTCAGACCCGAGCGCGCTTGAAATCGATGTTCGCCCAAGCGTTGATCCGGTCACGGTCAAGCGGGCCATTCAGGGGATACTCGGCCCGGCTTCGCCCTTCCAGGTGCAGACCAACACGCAGCGGGCGTCGACCGCAGACGTTTTAGATCGTGAAGGTCTGGGGCGCCTCGGTCAGATTTCGCTGTTGTTGATCGTCGCGGCTGGTCTTGCGATGGCAGCCGCGATGGGCGCCGCGATCTGGCAGCGCCGCTCGTCGTTGGCCTCGCTGCGCATCCAGAGCTTCAGCCCCCGTCAGCTCCAAGAGGTGCTGCTCTACGAGTCAGGGCTCGTCCTCGGCGTCGGCTGTCTCGTCGGAGCCATCGCGGGTATCTACGGCCACCTCCTGGGCGACCGCTACCTCAAACTCTCCACGGGCTTCCCGGCGGCCTTCACGTTCCAGGGCTTGCAGGCGCTTGAGGTCATCGTGCTTGTCGGAGCCGCTGCGCTGGTAGTCCTTGCAATCCCCGGATATCTCGCCGCGCGAGTCTCGCCGGGGCTCGCACTTGAGGCGCAGTAGCCAACCGCGTCGCCAACGCTCCAACCCGCTAGTAATGCGCGCCGGTCCTGTCCAGCATGGCTGGCATGGAACCTATACGCATATCCCACGCGCGGAATGCTCTCGCGCTCCTCATCACCGGCATCACCTACTGGCTGCGCATCGTCCCCCGTGCCCGACGCGAGATTCGCGCATGGGGGCGCCGCGCACGCTGCATCCCCAGCCCAACACTCAGGGCGCTGGCATTGGAGAAGCTCTCCAACGAGCGCCTGAACCCCGAAGCGGCGGCTTGCTTCGCCGTGCTCGCTCCACGCCGCAGCCAGTCTCGCTGCGTCCGCCTGATGGTGGCCTACCAGCTCGTCTACGACTACCTCGACGCCGTGAACGAGCAGCCCGCATATACGCCGCTCGCCGACGGGCTCCATCTGCACCGAGCGCTCACGGACGCCGTTGCTGGGACAACCCCCATCGCGGCCTACTACCGACACCATCAACAGCACGAGGACGGGTGGTACATCCCCACGTTCGTTCACACTTGCCGGGACGTTCTGCGAGAACTCCCCGCCGACCACCTGACCCCGCTGCTCATCGAAGCTGCTGATCGGTGCGGGGAGGCGCAGAGCCACAACCATGCCACCGCCACCGAAGGCTACGGCCAACTCGTCGCCTGGTCGCACGCACAGGCCAGCGGAACGGGATACCTGTGGTGGGAGCTTGCAGCTGGGGGCATCTCCTGTCTGTCCATCCACGCGCTGTTCGCAGCAGCCGCCGACCCAGCGACCACCACCGCCGAAGCCCGACAGGTTGACGCCGCCTACTTCCCGCCGATCTGCGCCATCAGCGCCCTGCTGGACAGCCTCGTGGACTACGCCGCCGACGCCGAGACCACCAACCACAGCTTCGTCGCCCACTACGACTCAAGCACCCACGCCGCGCACAGGTTCACCGCGATCATCAGGGACGCCGCCAACCACACCGATGGGCTCCGCCACCATAGGCGTCACGCCATCATTCTCGCTGGACTGGCGAGCTTCTATCTCTCCGCTCCCGAGGCAAGAGTCGGGTTCGCTCGTCCGGTAGCCGACCGGGCAATCGGCTCCCTGGGCGCGACCACAACCCCGATGCTGGCGGTCATGCGCCTCCGCCGGCGAGCACTCAGCGCCACCTTACGCTCCCCGACCAAGGCCATTCGTGGTTCTGGCAGCAGGAGTTTTTCCAGCGATTGAATATTCAACGCTGCTCTTATCGAGCCGTAGAGCGAGCGTCATTATCGCGGTTGCGTGACGCCGAATACCAGCAAGATCGGCCAAGACGGCCAGACAAGCGCGCGGGGACACCGCTCGCGGGTATCCGCTGTCGCGGCCTTGATTCGCTGGCCTGTGGGCCGGGCGGCTGGAGGTCCGCCCGGCCTTGGCCATCGACGCCAAGGCGGGATGCCCCAGCGACGGCTCGCGCCGTTGATCGTGGGCGTGTGGGGAGTGGGGTTCACAGGGGGCGCCGCGCTCGATGCCGGGGAGCAGGTCGGCGTGCGGAAGGAGGGACAAGCTGGCTATGGGCCGGGTGACGGGTGGCGCACCCGGCCCTGGCCAGCTCGCCTCACACTCTCCGAGGAGCAGGTGTAAGCCCCATGCCGCGCGCCAGTCCAAAGGTCCGTGTACCGATGGTGGAGGGCTTTCCGGCGCTCAACGAACCACGCTACTCACAGTCTTTGGAGCGTGGCCTGGCGATTCTGGGGTGCTTCACACCAAAGCGGCCAACCCGCCGGGTCATCGATATTGCCGGCGAACTAGGAATGAGTCCGAGCACCACTCACCGCTACATCACCACGCTAGAGGCGTTGGGCTATCTGCACCAAGAAAGCTCACGGGAATATCGGCTGGGGTTGCGAGTAACCGATTTGGGAATGGCAGCCCTGAACGCAACTGACCTGCGGGAGCACTCGCGGCCCTACCTTGAGGAGCTGCGCCACCAAACCTCATACACCGTAGGCGTCGCCATGCTCGACGGCACCGAGATCGTCCATGTTGACCGGGAGCGCAGCCACCGCCGCGGACAACACCTGATTGACAACGGCCTTGCCCCCGGCTCACGCCAACCTGCGTATTGCACAGCCACGGGCAAGCTCCTACTCGCCTATCTACCAGAGGACGAGCAACACGATCTGCTCTCCGAAATAAAGTTCACCCGCCGCGGCCCGAACACAATCACCAGCAAGCGTGCGCTGCGCGACGAGCTGGCGACCATCCAAGAGGCCGGACAGGCCACAAGTGACGAGGAGTTGGACGCGGGGCTCTACGCAATGGCCGTGCCCGTGCGCTCCATAGGCGGGGAGGTGATCGCCGCTATGGATATGACGGCCCACAGCACCATGATTTCACTAGAGGAAATGGTAGATCACCTGGGGCCGCACCTAGTGGCAACCGCCAGTCGCCTGTCAGCCCTGCTCGGCTACCGGCGCGGGCACGAGATCGACGACGACGAGCAGATTACGTGACAAGCACTACCCTCACATTGCCACCCGAGATCGTGCCTACCGTCCACCGTGGTGCCCTCAACGAGCTGGGGTTTGCCGCCGAGGCAATTGTGGACCTCTGTGAACCTCGCGGGGGTGAGCCAAATGGCACCTATGAGTCATCATTTGCACATCTTGCCGCAGCACACGGCCTGTTGGTTGAAATCGGCTACACGATTCCCGAGACCCCGGTCGCCGTCGAGGTCGATCTAGTCAAACATCTTTGGATACTCCTGCGGGTGATGGGAGGGCAGCGACGAGCGGATATCGAGCTGGCAGTAGACATGGACCCCGCTGAGCAGAGCGCCGCGACCCGTCGCGTCCGAGTGCTGGAGCAATTGATAAACGCCGTCGCCGCTGAATATGAATAGAAAGGTCACTCTGCGTGCCGGGGCGTCGCGGCGAGTCAGAGTCCAGGTTTCACAGCTTGCCCTATCACCTGCCTCCTTGGTCTTATGCGTCGGACAACGTGGGGGCGCTTCCGTCCGGGGGCGCCGGGTCGTATCCGACAGGAGACCTTTATGATAGTGATACTTGATACCGATCAACGCGACGCCATGTACCGATTTATAATTACCGACCTCGAAGGCGTCGGGGATATTGTGACCTTCATGAAGGCAAACAAGGTAGAAGAGGCGCAGCAGCTACGAAACCGATTTGAGCAGGACGCCTGGTTACTGGACGAACTAGGCTGGTCTGCCGTCGGGGTGCATGAGTGTTATGAAGTCGAGTTCCCTGACGAGGACACGATCCTTGGTCGATTCCGCCGAGAAGCCGGGGCAATTGTCGATAAGTCGGGGGAGGAGGAGCCGGATTTCTCCGACCAAGCACTCATCGATGCGCTTTATGTGTTCCGTCTTTGTGATGGCGTATTCGGCGGATCGGAGGCCGATGCCACCTCTTCCTAAAAATGACATGGCGGAATCAAGTAAACCTCAGCACCTAGAGATAGAACGCGCGATCATCTTTTTTGTTCTCGAACGTGATGAGGCATCGCGGGATGAGCTAGTGGAGTCTTTGGGTAATGAGCCTGAGCACATCAGCGAGGCTCTAGATCGGCTCAGGGACGAGGGTGTGATCGTCTTCGTCGGTGAAGACGCCAGGCCAACGGATTGTTGCCGTTACATCGACCGACTGAACCTCATCGATATACCGGCTAATACCTGAGATGGCTCGCGCCGGAACCGCTTGATTAAGAACGCCCCACGCTGAGACGGCCAGCTACTTACCTGTAATCGCAGCGGTCAGCCGGTCGAGGCCGCTGCGGATGGCGGATAGCTCGGCCAAGACCCGGCGCTCGAAGGCTTGGCTGCCTGCCTCACGGCCAGCGATGCGCAGTAGCTCCAGCTCGTCGGCTTCGAGGGCCTTGGCCAGCTGCTCGATGATCTCATCAGATGGTGGGCCGTAGTCGCCGGTCTCGATGCGTGAGAGGTTGCCGGCGCTCATGGGGAGCCGTTCGGCGACCTCGCGCTGCTTGAGCTTCTTCTGGCGGCGCAGCGAGCGGATGCGCTCACCGAAGGCGCGGGCGCGCTGGGCCTGGGAGGCAGGGCGTTGAGTGGACATCCACAGCGGTCTATCTGGCCTGGGCGTGCTTTCCTTGCGTCCTTGCGCAAGAGACGGCATAATGTCGTTCTGCGCAAATCACGACCCGTCAGGGGGACCGCATGGGAGCAGACCACAGCCGCCGCATCCGCCCGCTTACGACCGGCCTGGCCCTGCTTGCCATTGCCCTGCCCGCCGCCAGCTTCGCCCAGCCCTCCGCGGCGGGCACCTACACCGGCACCTTCAAGCCCAGCGCCGGATATCAGGGGACGACGCCGCGCATGGTTTCGCTGAGGGTGATCGGCGGTCGCTTCAGCGGGCTGCGTATCAGTGGCGGCGAGGTCAAGTGCGTCACCGACACCCAGCCGCTACGGACGTTCTTCTACAAGCTGCCCGCCCTCAGCGGGTTCCCCGGCTTTGGTCGGGTGCGTTCCCCGCTCTATCTCATCTTCAACCAAACCACCGTCATGCAGCCTGCCGGGCCGTGGGCACTAGCCAACGGCACCCCGCTCAATGAGACGGCCGACGTGCGGCTGTATGGCAAATGGACGCACCAAGGCTACACCGGGCTCATCGCCATCAACTACGCCGCCGATCTCGAAGGCCACCCCACGACCAGCCCCAACGCCAACACTCAGGCGGCAACACAGATCAACGCCGAACACCAAAGCAGTTGCACGCTCGATGAGACGGGTACGCTGCGACTTGCCAAACCGCGCTCGGGACGAGTCGCTACGGCGAAGGCAGCGGCCCCTGCTTCACCCAAGCACCGCGGCGTCACCTCGGCGGTGAGGGCAAAGGCTCCCGGCTCAAGCTGCCGCCACCCGGTCTACAGCAGCCAGTCGCTCGACGGAGCGCCAGGGCAGCGCAGCGACACCAAGGACTTCGGTGTCAAAGTCACTACGGTTAGCGACCCAAATCCGGGTTCGAGCGACCCCATGACCTTGCAGCTTGAAGTCACCATCCACAACCCGCGGGTTGTCATCTGCCGCGCCGTCATCTCAGCGGTTACGCCCGACAACCAACACCTCACAGAATACCCGGTGAGAATATCCCCGCGGGGCGAAGTGCTTTCGACCGTCACGATTCCCGCGCGTGATAACTATGCCGGGGTGGTTTACGCTCGGCTGCGGCCTCGCCGGGGCAAGTAGCCCGCCCGGCGCCTGAACCGATAACGAGCGACGGTCGGCGCGCTGGTCACGCGCACACCTTGACCCATCACCGGCCTCTCTGGTCTTGTCCTGGGCCTTCTACGAAAACCGGCCAAGCGGCGCCCAAAAGCGCCGGGTGGCTTTGACCACAATGGAGGCTCAAGGTGACAACAACGCAATCTCACACGCCAACGCTGGTCCGGCCGGTATGAGTCGGCGCAAACCACAGGACATGGAAAGGTTTCGGGAGGCTCAAGTGGCAGCGGGCCTCGCGGCCTGCCACGCCTGCGGCCAGCCTCTCTCCTCAAAGGATGCGCGTAGGCGGGCTCTGGACGAGTTTGGCTTGGTGCTGGTCGGGCCGGGTGAAGTGCTGCGCCTGGGCACCGTCACCGCCCGGTCGAGGCTGTCTGGGCGGGAGCTGGAAATCACGGCCCTGTTGGCGCAGGACTCCTACCCGGAGGCCATCGCCGAGGAGCTGGGGTTGTCGGTCAGCACCGTGCGGCGGAGCATCGCCAGCGCGATCGGCAAGACCGGCGCGCTCACTGTCACCGGGCTGGTGGTCTACGCGCTGCGCCAAGGGCTCGTCCCGCTGGCTCCCTGCATGGACGAGGGGGAGATGTAGCGGTGGACGCAGACCTGCCCGACCTCAGCAGTCTGCCGCCTGATCGGGCGGAGGCGGTCAAGACCTGGCTGACCTCGACCACTTCCGTCTGCCGCATCTGCGGGGAGGGCGTGACGCCTATTAGCAGCCGCATACGCGATCCCGACGAGCCGGACGACACAAAGACAGCCACGCTGCATCTGAAGTGCTACGAATCGCTGTATGGCCCTGATCCGAGGCCGAAGTGAAATAAAGACGTGTTGCGCGCCGCTCAAGGGAAACCTCGGGCGGCGCGCTGCTGATGCTGGCTTGTCAAATCCTCCTACCGCGGCCAGCCGGGCACGCCGATCCCCCACATTAGCGGGGTCCTTGCATCGGCGCCGGATGGCTCGTTGACGGCCTGGACGACTATGCCGTGTGGCCAGCCGGTAGCTGCCGTCTCAGGCTCTGTTTGGATGTAGGCGTGCAGTCGTGCGACTGGTGGTTCAAGCGGGAAATGCAAGACGGCTCCGCGTAGATACCAGTCGGGGTCACACAAACGACGGCTGCTTGATGTGGTGATCGGGCCATCTGGTGCGATCCGCAGCGGCTTGTGGATGACGTGGAGCAGTTCCACAATCGCCTCGATTGGCCAGCCGGTGTGTCGCCTGTCGCGCTGGCGGAAAGTGATATGGATTGGCTCGTGGTCGTGCATCCATGTGCCGAGCAGTTCCTTTTTGACGCTATCGAATATCTCCTCAAACGACTCGATTGGTGTTGCGCGGTAGATGGGCACGCCGGGATCAAACCCCAGCGACTTCAGGAGGTCGCCCAGCTCGGCATCAACCTGGCAAGGTTCGCCGACGTGTCCGATGCCGCGAGGGTCTTTTGGCATTTGTGCTCCTCGTGCTTTCAGGGAAGGCCGCTAGTCGGTCTTCGGGGCGAGAGTCACTTGCAAACACCCTGGCCCCAAAGACCACTCGAAGAGCATGTGTAACTTATACTACAATACAAGAGTTACGTCAATGCAAATAGGAACCTTTAGCGGTATTTGTTTTCTGTAACGGTGTCGTCAGGCCACGGCAGGGTAGCTGCCCACTCCCACACAGGAGCCATCGCTTTTTGCGCTACCGCCTCCCACTGATCCAGAAGCTCTCGACTGCGGTCGCCCAACTGATCCTTGAGCGCCCGGATAGTCTCTGGTCCACGGTAGTATCCTGCTTGTATGACGTTGCTTAGAACTTCTGCCACCTCATCAGCTCCGCTTGGATTTTCCACAAAGAATGCGTCTGCTGTCCAGGTCATATCTTTGATTGTCGAAGAATACGCGCGAAGTCTACGCAGGAGCTTTACTCCAAACTGGCAGGCTTTATGATGGTTATCGTTAGGGTAACTGCTCTCGGCGCGACAAGACATAGTTACAAGATGTGCAAGGTCCCGAAGGTAGTAAGGAGCGACGAGGTCAGCAGCTTGATCCAGTATGGCGATCATCTCACGGTCTGCTTGGCCGTCAGAGAACCAACATATTTCCGCAGCAGCCTCGAGTTCGCCGCTGCGCGCACGATTTTCCAGCCACGATAGCTGCGTAGATCGGAGCGGCTTCTCTTCGCGTTGACTTTGGATCAAACCTCTCGGACGGTCAACCTTGTCGAGTAACGCATGTACGGCGTTGTGGTCGTTGCAACGGTCATAAACGTCAAGGAGTACGTGCGATGCAGGTCTCGAAATCTGATCGTCGATGTGGTCAATAAGACGTAATAGCGCTCCCCGCAAGTCGGCGTCGAATGGGTCGAGCCAGAGCGCGATAGAGGCTCGGCAGATGCCGACGTGTGACGGCCACTGTCCAGCGTGGTCAGCTATTACTCGGTCAAATGCTGCGAGCGCGAGCTGCGCAGCTTCAGGAGTTTCAACCACTTTCTGGAGGACAAACGCGACCTCGTCCGCGTCGGTCTTTTTCATTGCGCTGGCAAGCCGCTCGTCTGCTGCGGCAATCTCGGTATCGCTAGACGCTGCGATGACGGCACAGGCGGCGTTGTAAGTGTAAGGACTCTCTTCGTACTCTTCTAAATGTCGCGGGTAGTGGATAGTGATAGAGCGAAACTTCAGGATTCGGCGGAAGTCGTCTGCCAGTTTCGATTGAGGGCTTGCTGGGTGCGAGGCTGAGGCGACGAGACGGCTGTAATCACCATCTGCCGGGCTATCACGCATAATCCTGAGTGCGCTGACCGCTAGGTCGGCATTTGAGGTACGCCCCAGGTGCTCGCAGACCAGGTCAAATACTGGATCGGGAATGTCACTCATGCTGTTGATAACGACTGTGGCGTGTCCCTCCTGAAGTAGATAATCCAGAACCAGGCACGCAAGTCGCGCACATGCTTCAATGCCTTCATTGTCAGTCGGCCAATTCGCGTGCAGCAATAGTGACTGCCAGATACGGCAATATATAGAACTTATACCCTCACGAGCGAGACGAAGGGCAGAACCGACTGCCGCAAGGTCAGTTTCACACATTTGTCCTATCGCTCGGCACTCCTCAGTCGTCATTGCGCTAACGGCTTCTTCAAGCGTACGCAGGCGCTCCCTGCCGCTCAATTTGATGCGCGGTAGAACGTAGTCGTGCAGGTTAATATGGGAATCCTGGTGGTAAGCAAGCCGAGCCTCGCCGCGCACGGGGCGGGTGGCGAAGGCAAGCGCGGCAGCCCAGGCGGTATCCTGACTTGAAGCAATGAGAGTCTCGTCTACCAATGCGAGCCAGGCGGCACGGGCGACTCGTTCTGGTATTGCGCCGACAAACCATTGTTCCTGCTGCAACAGGCCGACGGCTGTGACGAGCGCCCAGCCGTAGTGATCGTCGGTGTCGCGGGCGGTCTCCAACGTGTGAACAAGATCAGGTCCAGCACTCAAAGCGGCCCCGAGGCCGTAGTCTTCTATTTGCCTTACTAGCCACTTTGACCAACCCGCCTTTTGAGCGGCAGACACGTCACGCGCGTCGGCCCCCGTAGTCGGGGCGTCACATATCGATGCGAGTGACAGAATCTCTTGCCAGGGTCGGCCGAGACGGTCGGCCAGTTCGTCGCGGCGGATGCGAAGCCGTCCCTTCCCGCCAGCCGTGGCCAGCACGACAAGCCGTGGGTTCCTCGTCAGCGCTGAGCAAAGCTGACTAGGTGTGATCCCTTGCGTCTCGAACTCGAAGGCGCAGTATCCGTCCATATCATCGAGCCACAGCAGCAGGGGCTCATTTGCTGTTCCCGCAGTCTCAACATCCCGAGTAGCCTCTCGGGTGCCCTGCGGCGCGAGCGTCGGCTGGTGCGGAAAAACATCATGCCGCCGGACTGCCTCATAAAAGGCGCGGGTCTTGCCGTACTTTGACGGCCCGGCTAGGATCACAAACCGATCCTGTTGATTGGCCTCGCTTGGATTCTGCTGTGCCGTCGCTGCTCGTTGGAGCGCATCGTCAAGTCGGTGGTCGATTGAACGCGGGAGATAATCGGGTAGACGGTCAAGCCCGACCGCGGCCGGCGTAACACCCAACTCCTCCCAGTTGATGCTCGAAAAGGTTCTCGGCACGGTATCGATCGAGCGCGGGACGGTGATGCCAATACCGGGACCGATAGCCTCGATGCCGGTTCCGGCAAAGACGTCGATAGCAAGTTGGTCGAGATTAGGGTGTGACGGGAATAGCTTTTTCAGTAAAGACCTGACTGCATTCGCGTGCAGCTCCTGTTGTTCATCAAACCATTCCTGTTGCCACCCGTTCATAGGCAGATCTTTTCCGATGGGGCCTTCAACGAGGTTCACGGCGGTCCGCCAATCGTCTGGATCGGTGGAGTCTGTGAGTCGGTGAAACTCGTCGGCATCGGTAGACAGGTCGGTGTTGGTGGCCTTGTGGGTGCCTCGCTTGAGGATCACCCATCCTCTAGTAGCACGTAGCCGAGGTGCGGCATCTCCTAAATACCGCCGCGCTTGCACTGCGTTGTCGATCTTGTCTCGAACTGCCTTGACGGTTGTGATGCCGTCGTGTTCGTAAACCTCGTCGCGCGGCCAAATAGCGCGGACAAACTCGGTAAAGCGGTAGCTGTCCTTGAGGCCCATTAGCGTGAGGGTGATCCTTGCGTTGCCAGCGCCAGGCGGCAAAGAAGGCTCGTCCGGTACTCCTGTGATGCGGAGTGGTCCGAGAACTTTGAGTCGGATTCGGCGCATAGCACGTAGGGCACCCTGGGCGGCGCCGCGATTCTAGGGGACCTCGGGGCTCCATGCTTCTGAGCGCAAGTCGCTAGACAGAATCAGAGCTGGATCAGAAAGCGACGGGATCGTGGGCTGAGTAAAGACACGCGCCGGGAATCGGTCCCGGCGCTCGACCAACGGAGGTTATCGATGAGCCGCATGAACCTGTGCGCCCCCGGATCGTCTGGCCAGCGCCAGACCCGGCGGCAGCGTGGAGGGCGCGACGCGCCCGCTCGGCTCTCTGGCCGTCAGTTCGAGCCGCCCCGCGGCCCTGATTTGACGACTCATCCGCTGGTGGTGGCGTTCAAGGACCGCCGATACGCGACCCGCAACGGCCAAGCCGACGCGGCCGGGTTCAGCATGGCGGACGAGGCCGGTGTGTTGCATGTAGACCGTCTGATCGACGCCCAGGCCGAGCGCATCATCGCCGATCAAAGCCACGGCTTTGCGTACCCGAAGGAGAACGCGGCCAAGGTGGGCCGTGAGGCCGTGGAGGGTCAGGCGGACGCGGCGCGCGAAGTGACGGTGTTGGGCGCGCGGGACGCGGATCTCAAGGCAGCCGAGGATGGGCTGGGTCGCCGGCATGGGCCGTGTGGTGGCGGTTATGTCGGGACGCTCTTGGCGCTGTTCGCGTTGATGCTCCCGATTGACCTCAGCGCGGCTATGTGGACGCCGTTGCCGCCTGCGGGCCAGTGGCTCTTGGCGCTGTTGATCGGGGCGGGCATGGTGTTGTGCGCGCACCAGGCGGCGCGGAGGGTCGAGGAGCTGCGCGAGGCGCACGCCCGGCGTGACGATGACCCGTTCGGATACCGTGTTGGGCAGGTCGCGCTCGGGTTCGCGTTGGGGGTGCCGGCGGCGGTGATCGTGGGCACAGCGTTGTGGCGGGCGGCGGCGTTCGCGTCTGATGCGCAGGCCACGGGTGGGTTGGCGCACGGCGGTGCGGTGAATGTCGCTTTTGCGCTGCTCGGGCTGCTCGCGTTCGTTGTGGCGGTGCTGGCGGGCTTGGCCTATCGGCATATGGCGCCGCTGCGGGAGGTTCGAGGACAGCGGGCGAAGGTTCAGGAGCAGCGCGCGACCTGGCAGCAGGCCCTCGACCTGGCCGAGCGCACCCAGCGCCAAGCGGAGCTGACCTTGGCCTACCTAGACGAACGCGAAAAGCACGTTATCGAGGCGACCCGTCATTGGGCGTGTGAGCGCAAGGCGCGGGTGCGCCAGCGTGCGGCCACCGTTGAGATGCGCGAGCGCCTGAAGTGCAACTCGATTCCTTCCAGGGAAAGGACGGCGTGAACATGACGATCAGAAGAATGGTGGGCTGGGGCGCCGCCGCTGTGGTGGTGGCGCTTGGCCTGTCGGCGTGCTCGCAGCAGCAGCTCGTCGGGTTTGCGACCGGCCGGACGCCGTACCACGGGAGTTATTGGGTTATCGCGGCGGATACCTCTGGGTCAACCGACCGGCAGACCCAGCTGGGCGGGCCATACGAACAGGAGATCATGGCGGCGCTGGTGCGGGCTGCCCAGGAGCAGGCCACGGTCTATGCGGCTGCGATTGACGGTAACGCCGTGGCGGATGCTGGGTGGACGATCAACGGTGTGGCGCTCCGTAGCGAAGCTGGGGGCGGCAACGCTCAGCTTGCGGCTGCTGCGCGGGTGCAGCTCGCTCGGGGTCTGCGCCCGCGGGTGCGCGCTCTGCTGCGTAGTCGTCCCACCAACGGCTCGGACATCCTCGGCGGGTTGCTGCGGGTGGCGCAGCTTGGCCGTGACTTGCCGGCTGGCGCACCGAAGACGCTGGTGGTGGTGAGCGATGGTGCTGTCAACATCGCAGGGTTTGGCGGCTATGACGCCTACAGTCAGCCTCCCGATTCTCCAGTCGTGCGCCACGGCTTGATCGCGCAGTTCAGGCGTGGTGGTGAACTGCCGCGTCTGCGGGGTTGGAGGGTCTACCTCGGCGGGATCGGTGTCGGTATCGGCAACCGCAGCACCGCGCGAGGCGTGATCGCGCTCTGGGAAGAACTGATCCCGGCGATGGGCGCCAAGCTGGCGGCGATCAATTCGACGCTGGCGTTTGGGTAAGGGCATGGAGCGGATCGTGGGAGGAGCGGTTGTGCTGATCGTGGTGTTAGCGGTTGCCGTTCCTCTCATTACGCGGTTGGTGAATGTTTTGTTCGTGCCGGCCGTGGTCGGCGTGGGCCTTTATGTCGCGGTGCGGCTGGTACACGCGCATCTAAATCGGTGGTAGTTACATCTGGCGGGACAAGAAAAGTGTTTACAAAAGACACAGTGTTTCGGACAATGACTGTATACAAAAGACACAACACGAAAGGGGGTGTGAGTAATGGCGAAGAAAAAGGTGCGAATCCGCGCGAAACGACTGGACCAGATCGATGAGACTAAACTCAGTTTGGCGGTATATCTAATCGCACGCTCATTAGTTGAAGATAAAACCATTGCTCCGGTAGATGAGGCCGAGGGTACAGATAATCACAGCGCGCCTGTTGGAGGGTCGGCGTAGTGGAGTTGTTGGCGCTTTTCTCTGTTTTGCTGGCGGGGCTCGGGATGCTCGGCGGTATCGAGCTACGCGAGCGTCCCAAGCGGTCGTTGCAGACCATCGAGGTCCGCTTCGGTGCCGATGTCACGGTGGACGCGGTGCAGGCCATGATCGGGTGTATCGCCGGGCTGCCCAGCGGCGCCGTGGTGATGCTTGACGTGGTGGCGGGCGGGGGCGGGATACGCCACTTGCTACATGGTGAGCAGGCGACGATCGACACGCTGCGTGGCCAGTGGCGGGCGATCCTGCCTGGCCTGCGCCTTGACGAGCCGCAGAGCGCTCCCCCGGCTGGCTGGAGCGCGGGGGCGGTGCTGCGCCTTCAGGGCAGCTACCCGGTTCTGCGCAGCGACGCGCCCGCCGAGGCAGCGGCGGCGATGTTGGGCGCGCTTCAACCGCTCGGGCTGGAGGAGGCCGTGATGTTGCGGTTCGTGCTCGCGCCGCGTAGCCATCCCCAAATGCCTCAGCCCGTTGGGCGAGGGGCGGCAGGCCCGAGGGCCGATCATCTGCGGGCGCTGCGCCTGAAGTACGCCGGGCCGCTCCTGGCGGGCGTGGGGGTCGTGGCGGTCAGGGCCGGGCACCCCAAGCGCGCGGCGCATCTATTGAGCCGGATCGTGTCGGTGGCGCGCTCGCGGCGGGGCGCCTACGGTGGCCTGGCAGTCGCTAAGCGTGGACCCCGCGCGCTGGCGCGGCTGCTCGGGCGGCGCACCCTGCCCAGCGGTGATGTGTACTCGCCCGCCGAGCTGGCGGCGCTGACCGCGATGCCGATCGGGGCGCCTGAAGTCGCCGGGCTTGGCCTGGGGACCGCCCCCGTGCTGATGCCCTCGCCGCGCATCCCCACCGCCGGGCGCGTGCTCGCAGCTTCGACGTGGCCGGGCGCGGATCGCGCGCTGGCCCAGCCAGTCGCCGGCGGATTGAGCCACGCCCTGGTGGCCGGGCCGACCGGCGTGGGCAAGTCGGCCCTGATCGCCAACTTGATCGTGCAGGACCTCAAGGCGGGGCGCGGCTGTCTGCTCATCGACGGTAAGGGCGATCTGGCCGAGGACGTGTTGGCGCGTATCCCGCATGAGCGCATGAGCGATGTGGTCGTGCTCGACCCCGGCCGCGGCGGGCCGGTCCCCGGCCTGCGCGTGTTCGGGTGCGGCGATCATGAATCGGCCGAGTTGACCGCTGACTTGGTCGTCTCGGTTTTCCGCGATCTGTTCGCCGAGAACTGGGGTCCGCTCAGCTCGAGGTGGCTGCGCGCCGGGCTGGTTTTGCTGGCTCACGACCGCGAGGCCACCTTGGCCGATTTTCCCTTCGTGTTCTCCCGTGACGTGTACCGGCGGCGGTTGGTTGCGCGGGTCAAGGACCCGCTCGCCCGGCAGGTTTGGGCGGGCTATGAGGCGATGGGTCCGCAGGAGCGCGCCCACCAGCTCGCCGCGCCGCTGAACAAGATCGAGGAGGTCATCGGCCGTAAGGTCGTGCGCGCCGTCTTGGCGCAGCGCGCCCCGAAGCTCGACTTGGACGACGTGATGCGCGCTGGCAAGATCGTGGTGGTTTCGCTGTCGCCTGGGCAGATCGGCTCGCCGGCGGCGCGGCTGATCGGGGCGCTCGTCGTCCATGAGCTTTTTCAGTCGGTGCAGGCCCGCGCGGCGCTCCCTCCAGCGCGCCGCAAACCTTTCTTCGCCTACATCGACGAGCCGAGGGTGCTGGGTGATATTCCGACGCCGCTCGACAGCCTGTATGAGATGGCGCGGGGCCTGGGCTGCGGCATCCTGCTAGGCGCTCAATCCCTGACGCAGCTACCCGCCGACCTGCGGGCAGCCGTGGCCACGAACGCCGCCACGGTGGTTGCGTTCCGGCAGGGCGCCGACGATGCTCGGCTGCTTGCCCGCGAGCTACCGGGCACCACCAGCGAAGGGTTGCAGAACCTCGGGAGGTTCGAGGTCATCGCGCGTATCGGCCTCGGGCCGGGCGACGTCAGCGCCCCGGTCAGTGGCCGCACGTTCCCGCTACCGCCCGCCACAAGCGACCCCGACGTCGTGCGCTGCGCCTCAGCCGAGCGCTACGGCGCGGACCCCGACGCGGTTGACCGTGCGCTGGCCGAGCGCCATGAGATCGGGGGGCCGGACGAGCCCGTCGTCGGACGCGCAAGGAGGTCGTCATGACCGCCATCGCGGCGCTCGGCCGCTGTCCGCTCGCTGGTCCGCTCGCGTCGAGTAAGACCGTGCGCAACGCCCCTACCGGCGGGGGAAATCGCCGCGTAAGACAAACGACTGTCTTCCCCTCTCCCTTCCTCTGTCCTTCCCCCTCCCTGCGTCCCCCAGCTGCTCTCTGCCCCGCCCCTCATGCCCTCCTCGTCCCCCCGGCCCCTGGTCCTGGTGGCGCTCCTGGGGGCCGGTCGTGACTCGCCTGAGTTCAGTCCGGCTGGTGGAGTTGTCCGGGGAGCTGTCCGGGCGCGAGCGCGAGATCACCGAGGTGGTGGTGCGGCTGCGGCTCGCCAGCGCCAAGCAGGTCGAGCGGCTGTTCTTCGCCCAGACGCTGGACCCGGCTTCACGGGCGCGGCTGGCACGCCGAACACTCGCGCGACTGGTAGGCCACGGGCTGCTCGGCAGACTGGAGCGGCGCATCGGCGGCGTTCGGGCCGGCGCGGCAGGCCATGTGTATTTCGCTACGGCTGGAGCGCAGCGGCTGGTCGCCTACTGGCAGGGCGAGGGGCTGCGCCGGCCACGCAGCCGCTACGAGCCCAACGGCGCGTTCGTGCGGCACAACCTCGCTGTGACCGAGAGCCTCGTGCGGCTGGTCGAAGCCGACCGCGCGGGGAAGGTCGAGCTGCTGGAGTTCGAGAGCGAGCCGCGCGCCTGGCGAGCGTTCGTTGGTCCTGGCGGCGCGCGCCAGCTTCTAAAGCCCGATGCGTTCGTGCGCCTCGGCGTCAGCCAAGACGAGGAAGAACGAGCGTTCCTAGAGATCGATTGCGGCACCGAGAGCCGCGCGGCGCTGACCCGCAAATGCCACATCTACATAGCGGCCTGGCGGGCCGGGGTCGAGTCTGAGGTGTTCCCGCGGGTCGTCTGGATCGCTACGACCGAGCAGCGCGCCCGGCTGCTGGGCGAGGTCTGCGCCTCACTCCCGGCTGTGGCATGGAAGCTGTTCGTCGTCAGCACCCCGGAGCGCGCGCTGGCGACGCTGGCCGGGACGGGAGCGGTGTCGTGATCCATTATCACGGGACACCGATCACGCCCCGCGCGACTCTGCTGCGGCTCGCCGGGCGCTGCTTCTGCGTGAGCTACGCCAACCCGCAGAACATCGGGGTCTGCCACGAGATCGGGCAGTCGGTGATGCTCGACTGCGGCGCCTACACCCGCTGGCGCACCGGACGCGCGACCGACTGGCCGGGCTACTACCGCTGGTGTGAGCGCTGGCTCCAGTACCACACGACGTGGGCGGTCATCCCCGACGTGATCGACGGCAGCGAGCGCGAGAACGACGCGCTCATAGAAGCCTGGCCGTTCGGGGACAGGGGCGCTCCGGTGTGGCACATGCACGAACCCGTGGCGCGACTGCTGCGCCTCGCGCAGCGCTGGCCGCGGGTCTGTATCGGTAGCTCCGGTGCCTACCAAAGCGTCGGGGGCGCACAGTGGCGCCGGCGGATGGACGCGGCGATGGATGCGCTCTGCGGGGACGGCCCCGCCCCGGTCTGGTTGCACCTGCTCCGCGGCCTGAAGCTCGCCGGGAGCCGCTACCCCTTCGCCTCAGCCGACAGCACCAACATCGCGCGTAACCACGCCGGGTCAAGAACCCGAGCCCGACGCGACCCCTGCACGATGGCCCACAGGATCGACCAGCAGCAGTGCGCCGCACGCTGGCACGCAGCCCCACGCCCAATCGCAGAGGGGAGGCAGCTATGAGCGCCAAGCCCGCGCTGTATGGCGATGCTAAGCGTTGGGGGCTCGTCCACGCCGACGCGCTGACGCTGCTCGCCAAGCTACCGGACGCCTGCGTCGACGCACTCGTCACCGACCCTCCGTATGGGATCGAGTTTCTTGACAATGCGTGGGACGGCGCGGATATCTACCGCACCACCGGACCAGGGGGTGAGCGCCTGAGTCCCGGTGAGGCGTTCCAGTGCTGGACCAAGCGTTGGGCCGCCGAGTGCCGCCGGGTGCTCAAGCCCGGTGGTCACTTGGTTGCGTTCGGGTCGCCCCGCACCTGCCACCGGCTCGCCAGCGGCGTCGAGGACGCCGGGTTTGAGATACGCGACCAGCTCATGTGGCTTTACCGCCAAGGGATGCCGAAGTCGCGGCGACTGCCCGATGGGCGAGGGACCACGCTGAAACCGGCGCACGAGCCGGTCGTGGTCGCCCGAGCACCCCTGAAGGATGGTCTGGTGGGCAACCTTGAGCGGTTCGGGACGGGAGCGCTGAACATCGACGCGACCCGCATCGAGTCCGGCGCATCGCGGGGGTTCTGGCCCGCCAACGTCATCACCTCCCACACCGAAGACTGCCGCGAGGGACGCTGCGCCGAGGATTGTCCGGCCACGGTCCTCGACAGCCCGGCTCACCCTGACCGACGCCGGCTGTTGTTCTGCCCCAAAGCAAGCAGAGGTGAACGCGAGGCCGGCTGTGAACACCTACCCGCCCGCTCAGTCCAGCTCTACATCGGCTCAGGGCGACCCGCGCGAGTCAGACGCAACGTTCACCCGTGTGTCAAGCCGCTGGAGTTGATGCGCTGGCTGGTGCGTCTCACCTGTCCACCGGGCGGGCTGGTGCTCGATCCGTTCACTGGCAGCGCCACCACCGGGATAGCGGCGCTGCTCGAAGGGCGTCAGTTCCTCGGCATTGAACGCGAGGGTGAATACGTGCGGGTGGCGCGGGCTCGCCTTGAGCACTGGGCGCGCGTAGCGGCCGATGGGGGGCGGTGAGGGCTTGGGGGCTCTCCGGTGCGCGGAAGGAACCCACAGGGGGCTTTCTGCGCGCCGGCATAGCCATCCAAGTACCCAACCCAAGGAGGACACTCTAAATGGCTGACAAAACCAAAGCGCAGCGCGTTCACGAGGAAGTCGAAGCGCTGATCGCATCGGGCGTGGAGAAGCGAGACGCCTTTCAGCAGCTCGCTGACAAGTACGGGCAGCCGCTCGACAGCATCCGTGGCTCGTTCTACGGATGGAAGCGCAAGCTGGAGGGCGGCACCAGCACCTCGCCGCGGACCAAGCGGCGGGAAACCACACCCGACGATGCGCTGGCTGATGCCAGGGCCGCTCTTGAGCGTTCGATCACCAATATCGACAAGGAGGTCGAGGCAGCCAAGGCACGCGCCCAAGAGGCAGCCGCCGAGTACGAGGAGATTCGCGGCTCGGCCGAGGAACGCAAGGCAGAAATCACCAAGCGCCTGGACGCGCTGAAGTGAGGCAACCGGGCCGGTCTGGACACTCGTTCAGACCGGCTCACACCCTGCAAAATGACAGCTTGCCAAATCACCATATTAACGGGAAAATCGTTAAGCCAAAAACAAGGAGAGTGACAATGCCAGCAACAATCAACAAAAAAGCCGAACCCGCAAACGCGGTTCTCTATCTGCGCACGGGGTCCGCCGACCAAGAGGATATTAGACGTGGGCTCCAGACGCAGCAGCGGCTGTGTGAGGAGTACGCCCGCCAGCTTGGCCTGCGCATCACCGACATCTACTGTGATGCTGGCGTTTCGGGGCTGAGCGAGCGACGCCCAGCACTCGGCCGCTTGCTGCGGGCTCTCTCGTTTGGCCGCATCGACTACGTCATCGCGGCCGACCGCGCCAGGCTGGCTCGCAGCCACACGCTAGAGCAATCGCTTGAGGAGCGCATAACCCGCGACGGGGTTGGGCTCGTCACGGGCGAGCAGCTACACGCCGCAGATCACCAGCCCGGAGAGTCCTAGACCGATGGCAACCCGGTGGCCTGGATCACAACTGATTCAGGCCACCCACACCTTTACCAACACCAATACCCACCTGTAAAATATACGACAAACAATAAAAGTGTTTACAAAAGACACAGTTTTGTAATAACATGAAAACTTGTAACGGAGATAAGTAATGAACGACGCACAGGCCATGCGACTCGGACGCCTGATCGCTCAGGCCCGCAGAAACAAGAGCATATCGCTTCGTGGCCTGTCACGGCTAACAGGAATCCCCCACCTCTGGCTCTCACGAGTCGAGCACGGAAACTTCAACCAGCCAGCACCCGAACGCCTGACCCAACTCGCTGAAGCGCTGGGCATCGACCCCGAGCGCATCGACCGAGTCACCAAAGGCCACGTATCAAACAGCCTGCCAGGCGTTCGCACATACTTCCGCGCCAAATACGACCTGACCGCAGACGAGATTGACGAGATTGAGCGCTCGGTCCAAGACATACAACGTAAACACGAAAGGAGGACAAACCGTGACGAGCGCAGCGACAAAACCTAAAACACGAACACCCAAGCCGCTACTTGAGAGCCTGCGGGCGCTCGTACCCCGGCGCGGACTATCCCCAGCCGAAGCGCGGTTCGTCGCTGAACGTCAAGCGGCCCTGCTGCTCACCCACGCAGGTCTTGAGCGGCCCGCCGTCCCCGATAGCGCGATCACCGATCTGCCATTCCTGACAGTCACCCGCCGACCGGGATTCCCAACGTCCGGCATGGCAACCCAAACCCGCACGGGATGGGTGATCGTGCTACGCGCCGAGGAAACAGCGGCCCGCCAGCGCTTCTCGCTCGCCCACGAGTTCAAGCACGTCATCGATGACCCATTCATCGAGTGGCTGTACCCCACGCGCGGTGGCTACAGCCCCGAAGACCGCGCCGAACGCATCTGTGACTACTTCGCCGCGTGCCTGTTGATGCCAAAGCGCTGGGTCATACGCGATTGGGGCAGCGGCATTCAAGACACCGACATCTTGGCCCGCCGCTACAACGTCTCGCGCGTAGCGATGGCCGTGCGCCTAACAGAACTACGACTACTGCAACCAACACCCCGCTGCGCGGGGACAACCAGAACAGGAGAGCAACGATGAACAAGAAAGCATTGACCTACATCCGGGTTTCCTCATCCCAGCAAGCAGACAAGGACTACGACCCCGAGGGGTTCTCGATCCCAGCCCAGCGGGAAGGCTGCGAGCGCAAGGCAAAAAGCCTCGACGCGGCGGTCGTCGGTGAGTTCCTTGACCGTGGCGAGTCGGCCAAGACCGCGAAGCGCCCAGGGTTACAAGAAATGCTCGCCAGGGTAGGCGAGGGTGACATCGACTACGTCATCGTCCACAAGATCGACCGGCTCGCGCGCAACCGCGCCGATGACGTTGCGATCGTGATGCACATCCGCCAGTCCGGGGCGCAGGTCGTCTCCGTCAGCGAGAACGTCGATGAGACACCCTCCGGCCTGCTACTGCACGGCATCATGAGTTCTATCGCCGAGTTCTACAGCCGCAACCTGGCGACCGAGATCATCAAAGGCTCGACACAAAAAGCCAAGAAGGGCGGCACACCATTCCGTGCGCCGCTGGGCTACCTCAACACACGCGAGATCGTGGACGACCGCGAGATTCGCATCATCACGCTTGACCCCGTGCGCGCCAAGTTCATCCGCCTGGCGTTTACGCTGTACGCCACCGGGCAGTATTCGCTCACTGAGCTGGCCGCGATCCTTGAGGAGCGCGGGCTGCGCAGCCGCAAGACCCGCAAGTGCCCCGGACGCCCCCTGGGCACCAACCGCCTCTCCGCGCTGCTGCGCAACGACTACTACGCGGGCATCGTCCACTACAACGGCAAGACCTATAAGGGACGCCACGAGCCGCTCGTAAGCGAGGAGGTCTTCATGCTGGTGCAAGAGGTCTTGGCCTCCCAGCGCCAAAGCGGCGAGCGCTGCTGGCGCCACCACTCCTACCTCCGAGGCACCGTGTACTGCCGCGAGTGCGGTGGCCGACTGTTCTTCGTGCGGGTGCGCGGCAACGGCGGCGAGTACGACTATTTCGTCTGTAGCGGACGCCAGCGCGGCACCTGCAAGCAGGGCTGGCACCCCGTCGAAGAAGTCGAGGTCGCAGTCGAGCGCTGCTACGCCAGCGTCCAGCTCAGCGACAAGCGACGCCAACGCATCGGCCAGCACGTCCGGGAGCACCTGGACAAGCTCGCCGCCGCCGCCGACATCGAGATCACACGCGCCCAGCGCACCCTCAGCCAAGTCGAACAACAGGAGCGCAAACTGCTCGACCGCTACTACGCCGAGCGCGTCTCCCAACAGCTCTACGACCAAGAGCACGAACGCATGACCCGCGAACGGATCGCCGCCAACAAGATGATCGAGAACCTGACCATCGACCGCGAGAGGCTGCTCGCGGGCCTCGACATCGCGCTCTCGCTCACCAAGGACATCCAAGCCGCCTACCGCCAGGCCAACCCAGCCCAGCGGCGCCTCTTCAACCAGGCGTTCTTCGAGCGCCTGGAAGTCGATGGCGTCGAAATCAGCGGCTACACGCCATCCGGGCCATTCGCTCAGCTCCTTGTCTGCGACCTGATCGAGGACGCCCTCACTGACGCCACGCCAACCGAGGACGAGTCCGAAGGCGAGCCCGCCCGCACACCCAACGCTCCCGTCCCGGCAGGGGTCGGCGCTGGCCCCCAGGAAGGCAGCAACGCAATAACCGACGACCCTTCAAAGGTCGCCGGTTATCACGTCGAATCTATGGTGGAGCTAGCCGGGATCGAACCGGCGACCTCCTGCATGCCATGCAGGCGCTCTCCCAGCTGAGCTATAGCCCCGAGGTCAAGGGAAGTCTAGCCGACCGAGGGGCGCTCGACGGGGCTGGTCGGCGGCGGTCCGGGCGATGGATCGAGATGGCAGGAAGTGTGGGAAAGTGGTCCTTGCGGACAGAGCCGGGTTGGGGGATGATCGCGGTCATGAGCCTCCCACCCTCGCGGCGCCTGAGACGCGCCCGGTAAGCCGCACGTCCCCCCGAACAAGGAGATCGCCCGCGCATGAACATAGCCATTCTCATCTACGACCGCTTTACGGCCCTCGACGCGGTGGGTCCCTATGAGGTCCTCAGTCGCATTCCCGATGCCACCACCATCTTCGTGGCGGAGGAGGCCGGTCCCAAGCGCACAGACACCGGTTCGCTGGCATTGACAGCCGACGCCTGTATCGCGGAGGTTCCCGCGCCCGACGTCGTGCTCGTCCCCGGCGGACCCGGGCGCAGGGCGCTGATGGACGACGGGTCCCTGCACGAGTGGCTGCGCCAGGCGCACGAGACCTCCACCTGGACTGCCTCGGTGTGCACCGGCTCGCTGATCCTCGCCGCCGCGGGGCTGCTGGAGGGCAGGCGCGCCACCACGCACTGGGCGGCCATGCAGGAGCTGGGGTCGCTCGGCGCCGAGGCGGTGTCCGAGCGCGTTGTCTTCGATGGCAAGATCGTCACCGCCGCGGGGGTCTCCGCGGGGATCGACATGGCGCTTGCGCTGGTCGCGCGCATTGCCGGCGAGGAGCTGGCGCAGGCTATTCAGCTTGGCATCGAGTACGACCCGCAGCCGCCCTTCCAGGCCGGCTCGCCGCAGACGGCGCCGGCGGAGATCGTGGAGGCGATGCGCGCGCGCCTGCTTGCGCTCGAAGCGCAGCCGCGATAGATCCCCGGGACGGGCGCTAACCTCCGCTCTTCGATGAGCAGCGAGGACCGCCACTCAGACCGCCACCGCTACGACCCTCGGGAGATCGAGCCTCGCTGGCAGCGCATCTGGGCGCAGGAGCGCACCTGGGAGGTCTCCAACGACCCCGCGCAGGCGGGCGAGGGAATGGGTGAGGGGGTGGGTGGGGCGCCGGCACGTGGGGCGCCTAAGTCCTATGTGCTCGAGATGCTTCCCTATCCCAGCGGCGAGCCGCACATCGGGCACCTGAAGTGCTACGCCGTGGGAGACGCCATCGCGCACTTCCACCGGCGCCTGGGCCACCGCGTGCTGCACCCCATGGGCTACGACGCCTTCGGGCTGCCCGCGGAGAACCACGCGATCAAGACGGGAGTGCACCCGCGCGACTCCATCGCCGCCTCGATCGCCTCCTTCCAGCGCCAGTTCCGCTCCTGGGGCATCTCGATCGACTGGTCGCGCGAGCTCTCCACGCACGAACCGCGCTACTACCGCTGGACGCAGTGGCTGTTCCTGGAGCTCCTGCGGGCGGGGCTGGCCTACCGCAAGGAGGCCGCCGTCAAGTGGTGCCCCAACGACCAGACGGTCCTCGCCAACGAGCAGGTGATCGACGGCCACTGCGAGCGCTGCGGCGCGGAGGTCGAAGTGAGGCAGCTCGAGCAGTGGTTTCTGCGCATCACCGACTACGCCGAGCGGCTGCTCAGCGACCTGGAGGGCATCGAGTGGCCCGAGCACGTCAAGAGGATGCAGCGCAACTGGATCGGGCGCTCGGAGGGGGCGGAGGCGAACTTCCGCTGCGAGGACCTTGGCGTCGACTACCCCGTCTTCACCACCCGCCCGGACACCCTCTTCGGCGCGACCTTCTTCGTGATGGCCCCCGAGCACCCCGACGTGCTGCGCCTCGCGCAGGGGACCCCCCACGAAGGGCAGGTGAAGGACTACATCAACCACGCCCTCACGGAGTCCAGCGAGGAGCGCGGCTCGCTGGAGAAGGCCAAGACGGGGGTGCCCCTGGGGCGCACCGTCACCAATCCCGTCAACGGCGAGCAGATCCCGATGTGGGTCGCCGACTACGTGCTGATGGAGTACGGCACCGGCGCGATCATGGCCGTGCCCGGCCACGACGAGCGCGACTACGCCTTCGCGCGGGCTTATGACCTGCCGATACGCAGGGTAATCGAGGGCGCCCCGGCGGAGGGGGGCGACGAGCAGGGCCTCCCCTATATCGGCGATGGCCCGCTGGTCAACTCACACCCCGACTTCGATGGCATGCACAACCGCGAGGCGCTCGGCGCGATCGTGGGGTGGCTGGATGGCGAGGGCAAGGGCCACGCCTCGGTCAACTATCGCCTGCGCGATTGGCTCATCTCGCGCCAGCGCTACTGGGGCTGCCCGATACCGGTCGTCTACTGCACTGAGTGCGGCATGGTCGCTGTGCCCGAGGGGGAGCTGCCCGTGGAGCTGCCCGACATCGAGGACTACGCCCCGCGCGGGCGCTCGCCATTGGCGGCCGCCGAGGAGTGGGTCAACACGCAGTGCCCCGCATGCGGCGGCGAGGCCAGGCGCGAGACGGACACGATGGACACCTTCGTGGACTCCTCCTGGTACTTCCTGCGCTACTGCGACGCCGCCAACGACGAGGCGGCCTGGGAGGAGCGCGCGCTGCGGTGGATGCCCGTGGATCAGTACATCGGCGGGGTGGAGCACGCGATCCTGCACCTCATGTACGCGCGCTTCTTCACCAAGGCGCTGGCGGACCTCGGCCACCTCGGCTTCCAGGAGCCATTTCAGGCACTTTTCACCCAGGGAATGGTCACCAAGGATGGGGCCAAGATGAGCAAGTCCAGGGGCAACGTCGTCTCGCCGGCCTCGATCGTGCAGCGCAGCGGCGCGGATACGGCCCGCTGCTATGTCCTCTTCGTGGGGCCCCCCGATCAGGACGCCGACTGGTCGGACGAGGGCGTGGAGGGGGTGCATCGCTTCCTGAGCAGGCTCTGGCGGCTGGCCGTGGAGACGGCGCAACGCGAGGAGGAGCCGGCATCCTCTGGGAACGCGGATCTGGAGCTCTCGCGCAAGACCCACTGGGCCATCGACAAGGTCTCCCACGACCTGCGCCGCTTCGCCTTCAACACCGCCATCGCCGCGGTGATGGAGCTGCTCAACGAATGCTCGCGCCTGCGCGAGGAGGCCGCCGTGGGCACGCAGCGCTTCGCGCTCTCCACCGCCGCCTCGCTGCTGTTCCCCTTCGCCCCCCACGTGAGCGCCGACGTCTACGAGCGCCTCACGGGGGAGCGCGTGTGGGAGGCGCCCTGGCCGCAGGCCGATCCGGCGCTGCTGGAGCGCGATGTGTATGAGCTGGTGTGCCAGGTCAACGGCAAGCTGCGTGACCGCGTGCAGGCGCCCGCCGACGCCTCGCCCGAGGAGCTCAAGGAGCTGTGCCTGATGGCGCCCAACGTGCAGGCCCACCTCGACGGTAGGGAGATCGTCAAGGAGATCGTCGTGCCCGGCAAGCTCGTCAATCTGGTGGTGCGCTGATGCCCGCGCTCAAGGCCGCCTACCTGATCCACGGCGACGACCACGGTGCCATCGCCGAGCGCCGCGCGCGCCTGCGCGCACTGGCCGAAGCTGAGGGGGACGCCGCCAGCGTCGAGCTCCTGGAGGGCGAGCGGGGCACGCCCGCCGGGGTGGCCCTGGCGCTGTGCGCCATGACGATGGGCCTGGGCCGGCGCGTGATCGTGGTGGATGGCGTGGAGCGCTGGAAGCCCGCGGAGGTGGAGCGCGATCTGCTGGGGGCGCTGCGGGAGCTGCCCCCCGACACCACGCTGGCGCTGTTCGCGCGCGAGGAGGGGCGCAGCAAGGCTCCCCCGGCGCTGCACGAGGCCGTGAGGAAGGCGGGGGGGCAGGTGGTGAGCGAGGCCACGATCAAGCCCTGGGAGCTGCCCAAGTGGGTGCGCGCGCAGGCCACGGGGCTGGGGTTGCAGCTGGACATGGCCGCGGCCAAGGCGCTCGTGG
Source organism: uncultured Solirubrobacteraceae bacterium (assembly GCA_964582105.1). Lineage (GTDB taxonomy): Bacteria > Actinomycetota > Thermoleophilia > Solirubrobacterales > Solirubrobacteraceae > Palsa-744. Next base: position 150,529 of record CAZOQI010000045.1, on the reverse strand, counting down.
GCCAGGTGGGCGAGCGCCAGCAGCGCCTCTTGCGGGAGCTCGAGAAGCTCGCGCTCGAAGTGGCCGACTCGGCGGGTGAGACCCGGATTGGGGTGGAGGATGTGGAGGGGAGGGCCGCGCGGTCCGCCGAGCGGCGCGCGTTCTCGCTGGCCGACGCGCTGGTGGGGGCCGACGCGCGCTCGGCCACGCGCACCTATCTGGCTCTGCGCCAGCAGGGTGAGCGCCTGCCGGGGCTCACCTACCTGATGGCCGCACGCTTGCGCGAGGCGCTTGCGGTCGCGCTGCGTCTGCGCGCGGGCGAGTCGGCGGCCGAGATCAGGCGCGGCCTGCGCATGCCCCCGCGCGCGGCCGAGCGCTTCCTGGCCGACGTGCAGCGCTCCGAGCCCGAGCGCCTGCGCGCCTCGCTCGCGGCGTTGGCCGACCTGGAAGTCGACACGCGCGGGGGGGCGCCGGTGGGCGCCGACCGCTCGCGGCGCTCGGGGTTGGAGGAGGACACTCTGGCGGTGACGGCCATTCGGGCCATCGCCGGCTGATTGACTGGCGAGGTCCCAGCGCTGCTGGTGTGTTGATCGGGGTCTGCTCCCCTCGGGGTCTGCTCCCGGAGGGCTACTGCGGGCCGGCGCCGGCGCGGATGCGGGCGGCGCGGCTCTTCTTGCGCGCGCCGGTGTTGCGGTGCATGGCCCCCCGCTTGACGGCCTTGTCGATGGTGCTCACCAGCCGGCGGTGCTCGGACTCGACCTTGGCATCCTCCTCGCCGCCCTGCACGGCCGCCTGCAGGCCGCGGAAGTAGGTCTTGATCGCGGAGGTGTAGTTGCGGTTCTCCAAGCGCTCGCGCTCGCTGCGCAGGATGCGCTTCTTCTGTGAGTGAATGTTGGCCATCGCGGGAGCGCCGTACTATAGCGGCCTTGTCCGCAACCACAGATGCCACCGTGCCCTCGCCGCGAGGACCGCGCGGGGGCAGGATCGCCGTGAACACCGCGATCGTCTCGATCGCCACCGGCGTCTCGCGGGTGGCGGGCCTCGGCCGCGAAGTGGTTGCGGCCTCCTATTTCGGCACCAAGGGCCCGGCCTCCGCCTTCACGCTCGCCTTCCTCGTGCCCAACCTGGTGGCCAACCTGTTCGCCCAGGCTGCTCTCTCGGCGGCCTTCGTGCCGGTGTTCACCGATCTGCTCCAGCAGGGACGCCGCCGCGACGCCTTCCGCCTGGCCTCCACGCTGTTCTGGATTCTGCTGTTGGCGCTGGGAGCCATCACCGCCCTGTTCGTGCTCGCGGCGGGCCTGATCATGCCGCTCTTCACCGGCCCCACCTTCACCCCGGCGCTCGACACGCTCACCGTCGGCCTTTCCCAGGTTCTCTTCCCGGTGGTCATGCTGCTCGGCCTGAGCGGCCTGGTGGTGGGCATCCTGCAGTCCTACGACCGCTTCACCGTGCAGGCCATCGCGCCCGCGGCGTGGAACCTGGTGATCATCGTGCTGCTGGTCGTGCTGCACCCGCACTTCCACGGCGAAAACCAGATCTACGCCCTGGCGATCGGCATCCTCGTGGCGACGGGCGTGCAGTTCCTGATGGTCCTCGGCGCGCTGGGGCGGATCGACTTCCGCCTGCAACTCCAGATCGATTGGCGCGACCCCCGCGTCAAGCAGATCTTCGTGCTGATGCTGCCGATCACCATCGGCCTGGGCATCGTCAATCTCGACCAGCTCATCAACACCGCCTTCGGCACGCTCGTCAGCGTGGAAGCCCCGCGTGCGATCGACAACGCCTTTCGCATCTACATGCTCCCCCAGGGCATGTTCAGCGTGGCGGTCGCCACCGTGCTGTTCCCCACGCTCAGCCGCCTGGCCTCGCGGCGGGACCCCGCGGGCATGCGCCGCACGGTGGGCATCGGCATGCGCCAGATCAACCTGCTCCTGATCCCTGCGGCGACGTTCCTCGTCGTACTGACCACACCGATCGTGCGCCTGGTCTTCGAACGCGGGGAATTCGGCCCCCGCTCTACGGAACTGGTGTCCATAGCTCTCTTCTGGTTCGCTCTGAGCCTGCCCTTCGGCGGCCTCAACCTGCTGCTCACGCGCACCTTCTTCGCCGTGCAGCGCCCCTGGGTCCCCACGCGCATGGCCATGATCAACATGGCCGTGGACATCGTGGTCTCCGTGGCTCTCTACAAGCCCCTGGGCATCGCCGGCCTGGTGATCGGCACCCTCGCGGCCAACGTGGTCATGACGGCGCTGCTGGTGCACCGCCTGCGCATCGGCCTGGACGGCCGCGTGGAAGGCGCGCAGACGATCATGATCACCGTGCGCATCCTCGCCGCCTCCGCGCTCTTGGCGGGCGTCTCGTGGGTGGTGTGGTACGCGCTCAACGCCCTCTTCGGCGCGTCCGAAGCCGCGCAGGTCCTCAGCGTCGGCGGGGCCGCCGGGGCGGGCCTCTTGGTGTACTCGCGCGCGGTGCTCCTCATGCGCATCCCCGAGGCTCAGCAGGTGCGCGGGCTCATCATGGCGCGCCTCGGGCGGGCTTGATTGGGCGGGCTTGAGCCGGGCCGGCGCGGGATCGGATGGGTCTGGCGCCTGACCCCGGAATACGGCCGGGCGAACCTTTCGGTCCGCCCGGTTGCGCCCGGTCATAGATCACCGCTGCTACTAACGTCCCAGGACTATGTGTCTTTGCCTGGGCGGCCTGACACTCCCGACCACCGGGACTGGCCGCCGGCCCGAAGGCCCGCGCGTTGCCCGGCTGAACCCTCGCGGGTCCCGGCCGAGTAGGCGATCCGCCGGACCAACAACGCTAGCGCACCTTGCCCCTTCTACTCTCTATTGGCTGTGGACCAGGCGCACATACGCAACTTCTCGATCATCGCCCACATCGACCACGGCAAGTCGACGCTGGCCGATCGCATCCTGGAGCTGACGCACACGGTGGCCCCGCGCGAGATGCGCGCGCAGCTGCTGGACTCGATGGACCTCGAGCGCGAGCGGGGGATCACGATCAAGGCGCAGGCCGTGCGGGTGTTCTTCACGTCGGGGCGCGATGGGGAGACCTATCAGCTGCACCTCATCGACACGCCCGGCCATGTGGACTTCACCTATGAGGTCTCGCGCTCGCTGGCGGCCTGCGAGGGGGCGCTTCTGGTCGTCGATGCCTCGCAGGGGGTGGAGGCGCAGACGGTGGCCAATACTTATTTAGCGGTGGAGTCGGGGCTGGAGCTGATTCCGTGCCTGAACAAGATCGATCTCCCCGGCGCCGAGCCCGAGCGGGTGGCCGGGGAGGTGGCCGAGCTGATCGGCGAGCCCTCCGAGGGGATCCTGCGCATCTCCGGCAAGACGGGCATGGGCGTGGGGGAGGTGCTGGAGGAGCTCATCGCGCGCGTGCCCCCGCCGCGGGGGGACCGCGAGGCCCCGCCAAGGGCGCTCATCTTCGACAGCGAGTTCGATCAGTACCGCGGCGTCATCGCCTACATCCGCGTCGTCGATGGGGTCTTTCGCAAGGGCCAGGCGATCCACGCGATGGCCACGGGCACGCAGGCGGACATCGACGACATCGGCTGCTTCTCGCCGCAGATGACCCCCACCGGAGAGCTGGCCGCGGGGGAGGTGGGGTATCTGATCACGGGCGTGAAGGATGTGACGCAGTTGCGTGTGGGAGACACTCTCACCGTCACCGCGCGGGGTGGTATCGCCCAGGCCGGCGAGGCCCTTCCCGGCTACCGCGAGGTCAAGCCGATGGTCTTCTGCGGCCTCTTTCCGATCGACAGCGACAGCTACCCCGACCTGCGCGACGCGCTGGAGAAGCTGGTGCTCAACGACGCCGCGCTCTCGTGGGAGCCCGAGACCTCGGACGCGCTGGGCTTCGGCTTTCGCTGCGGCTTCCTGGGCCTCCTGCACATGGACATCGTGCGCGAGCGCCTGGAGCGCGAGTACGACCTGGAGCTTTTGGCGACGATGCCCTCGGTGGAGTTCGACCTCACCTTGAGCAGCGGCGAGGAGCTGGAGGTGCACAACCCCTCGGACATGCCCGATCCGGGCACCATCGCGGAGATCCGCGAGCCCATGATACGCGCCTCCATCATCGCCCCGCGCGAGTACGTGGGCGCCGTGATGGAGCTCTGCCAGGAGCGCCGCGGCGAGCACGCGGGCATGCACTATCTCTCCCCCGAGCGGGTACAGCTCAACTATGACCTCCCCCTGGCGGAAATCGTGCTGGACTTCTTCGACCAGCTCAAGTCGCGCACGCGCGGCTATGCCTCCCTGGACTACGAGCTGAGCGGCATGAAGCCCGCCGATCTGGTCAAGCTCGACGTGCTCCTGGCGGGCGATCCGGTGGATGCGCTCTCGATGGTCGTCCACCGCGAGAAGGCCTACGACGTGGGGCGCCAGCTGACGGAGAAGCTGCGCAAGCGCATCCCGCGCCAGCAGTACGACGTGCCCATCCAGGCGGCCATCGGCTCGCACATCATCGCGCGCGAGACGGTGAAGGCCTTCCGCAAGGACGTCATCGCCAAGTGCTACGGCGGCGACATCACGCGCAAGCGCAAGCTCCTTGAGAAGCAGAAGGAGGGCAAGAAGCGCATGAAGCAGGTCGGTCGCGTGGAGGTGCCCCAGGAGGCCTTTCTGGCCGTTCTGGAACTGGGCGAGGAGGAGTAGGGTTGCCGGCGCTGCTGTTCGTGTGTTTGGGCAACATCTGCCGCTCGCCCACGGCGGAGGGTGTCATGCGCGATCTGATTCGCCGTGAGGGACTGTGCGATTGGATCGCCTTGGACTCGGCGGGCACGGGCGCCTGGCACCTGGGCGAACCGCCCGACGCGCGCGCCGGCGCTGCGGCTCGCGCTCGCGGGATCGTGCTGGAGGGCGCAGCGCGGCAGGTGAGGGCAAGCGACTTCGAGGACTTCGATCTGCTCCTGGCCATGGACCGTCGCAACCTGCGCGACCTTCACCAGCTGGCGCCGGACGAGCAGGCCGGTGCACGCGTGCGGCTGCTGCGCGAGTTCGATCCCGCCTGCGGCGGGGACCTGGATGTGCCCGATCCCTACCACGGCGGCCCGCGGGGCTTCGAGGAGGTGCTGGATCTGGTGAGCGCCGCGTGCCTCGGTCTGCTCGCGCAGATCCGCTCCGGCGAGTTTGGGGGCGGGGCTGCGGGCGGGCGCGCTCCATGACCCTGCCGCCGGGCGCGCGCGACGTGCGCCGCAGCGGCGGTGGATGCATCAATCAGGGCTGGCACCCGCCGATGCTCGTGCACGGGGTGCTCTTCGGCGGCGGCTGCTGCGAGGCGGCTCAGCGCATCGCTCTGCGTTACGCCGCCTGAGGGTGTATCAACTGAAGGCGCAGCGCTCGCAGGGGTCCACGCGCGTTCTCGCCGCTCCGGTCGCCCTGCACCCGCTGTCCCGGTGCGGGCGCGGGGGTCGGATCCAGGGGATGTGCGAGCCAACACATTCCGCGAGCGCCGCCGCCTGTACCTGCTGGCGCGGGTGGTGATCGCCCGCCACCACAGCCGGCCCGACCTCACCGTGGCCACGGTGGCGCGCGCGCTGTGCTGCTCTTCGCGGCAGCTGCAGCGCGCCTATGCCCAGTTCGGCGAGCGCACCTTTCACGAGGAGCTCGTGGCGCGCCGCATGGCTGCCGCGGCGCAGCTGCTGTGCGAGCGCGATCTCGCGGTGGGCGAGATCATGCGCCTGGTCGGCTACCGCCACGCGGCCCACTTCGCCGCCACCTTTCGCCGCTGCCACGGCCTTCCGCCGGCGCGCTTTCGTGAGCGGGCCCGCCGCAGTGGGGTGCCCTGAGTCCCTACGGCTTGGCGTCGCCGGCCATCGCCGGTTCGAGATCGCCCACCATCTCCCAGAACCCGGCGCGCAGGGCGCGCTTGGTCTGCTGCTCAAGTTCCCCGCCCAGCATGCGGCTGGCGTAGCGCAGCAGGCGCCGATCGATCTCGCGCGGCAGTTCCGGGTAGCCGAGGGCCAGCTCGCGCAGCTCATCCTTGTCCACCTCGGCTGCGAGCTCCGAGCCGAACTGCCTGCCGAGCTCTTTGCCGAAGGCATCGGACATCATGTTGGGCGCGCCGGGAGCCGCGGTGGCGGTGGCTCTCACCAGCGGCGCCAGCTCCTCGGGCGAGAGCTGCAGCCAGGCGTCGACTTCGCGTTGCAGAGCGGCGCTGAAATTGCGGTGTTCGTCCGACTGCACGGTGACGAGGTGCACGAGCACGCCGTGCTCCTGCGCGGCCACCACCCCCTCAACCAGATCCTCGTCGCCGCTCACCAGATAAATCGTGTCCACGGCCTTGTTCTGCGCCAGGATGAGGAAGTCCCGCAGCAGCAGCGCATCGACGCCCTTTTGCCCGCCCATGCCCAGGCGGCCGAGGCGGACCTTGACGTTGTCGTGTTCGGCCAGGTTTTTGTGCATCGGCGTGAGCCGGCGCTCGCTCGCGGCGTCGTACCAGTACAGCCGCAGCAGCTCCAGGCCGCAGTGCGCTTTGGCGCGCCTGTGCAGCAGCTCGAGCATCGCGTCGATCTCGATGTCGAACGTGGCGCGGTCGCTGCTGCCGGTCGTGACGAAACCCATGCCCGACAGGAGATAGCCGGCGTCTACCAGGACTGCGTAGCGATCCATGAATTCCGAGTATACGCCGGTGGGGCGTCTGACGGGCGCGATCGGGGAGGCTCTTGAGGCAGGTGAGGCCAGGCTACTGCGCGAGGCTCTTCGTCAGCGCTTCGATGGCCGCCGCGTGCTCGCAGGGGCGCCCCGGCAGGTTGGCCATCGTCCTGCGCAGCTTCGCGGACTTCGCGCCGATCAGACCGGGGCAGTACACGGGCGGGGGCAGGGGGCCGCCGGCGGAGCCCGGAGCGTTGAGCGGGCGCAGCGTCCGCGCGGCTTCCAGCGCGTGAGCGAGGCCGTCGGAGAAGATGTCGATCGCCAGCCTGCCGCTGTAGAGCTCGATCGAGCGGCCTTCGTCGTAGATCACCGCGGGCACGCCGCGGATGAGCGCGTTGCGCTGCGCTCCCAGGGTGGCATTGGAATGCAGGCGGTAGATCACGGTTGTCACCTGCAATGGCAGCTGGCAGCTGCCGCCGCCGAGGATGCCTTTGTCGCGCACGCAATCGCCGTAGTACACGCTGTCGCCGATCGAGCTGGAGTAGCCCTTGAGGCCGTCCGCGGCCGTGAGGGGATCGGCGCCGAAGCGTCTGCCCACCCAGTAGATGCGGTAGTAGGGGAAGGTTTCCGCGTCCTGCAATGCCCCTCCGGAGAGGGGCGCGGGGTGGCCGGTGGCGCAGCCGCCCGCCAGCAGCGCGATCGCGCACAGGCACAGGATCGCCACCACGGCAGGCGCGCGAGCTGCTCGGCGAGGGGCTTGGGGCACGGCGTGCATTATCGGGCAGCGTCGTCGCCAGGGGCATCCACAGCTACTTTCGCGGGGGTTGAACTGTTGACACAAGTACAGGCTTGCGGGTACAGATCGACAAGAAATCCGCGAGCGTGCCGGGGTCCGGTGGGGTAGCGCACCGGGCTCCGGACTATTCTGCCCAACTCGGTGGGCCTTCGCTTGGACAAGACGGCGGTGCCGCGCGCGCCGGCGGTCGCGGCGGTGCTCCTGGCGCTGTGGCTGCTCGTCGATCCGCGCACCCCCGATCTGGCCGCGCAGGTGTATCGCGTGAGCCTCTTCCGTCACGAGGGCATGGCTGTGTGGGACCTGCACTGGTACGCCGGCCACCACCTGCCTGGCTACAGCCTCCTGTTCGCGCCATTGGCGGCGCTGGTGGGGATGCGCGCCCTGGCCGTGCTCGCGGTGCTCGCCAGCGCGGCGCTCGGCGAACGGCTGCTGGCGGCCCTCCTTGGCGAGGCTGGGCGGTGGGGGGCCGTATGGCTGGCCGTGGCAGCCGTGGCGGATGTGTGGATCGGGAGGCTCACCTTCGCGCTGGGGGTGGCTTTGGCCGTGGCCTGCCTGCTCGCCTTCGTGCGGGGGCGCCCGGCGGTGGCGGCTGCGATGGCCGTGCTCTGCGCCGCCGCCAGCCCGGTGGCGGGCGTGCTGCTGGCGCTGCTGGCGCTCACGTGTTCGCTGGTGGGGCGCTCTCCGCGCATGGCCCTCACGGTCGGGGCGCCGGCGGCGGCTGTGGCGCTGATGCTCGCGCTGCTCTTCCCCGAAGGGGGGTGGGAGCCCTATCCATTCACCTCCTTCCTGGCGAGCGTGGCCGTGGTGCTGGGCTTTCTGTGGGCGCTGCCTGGGGACCGGCGGGGATTGCGTTTGGGAGCAACGGTGTATCTCGGGGTGTGTGTGCTCTGTGTGGTTCTGCACACTCCGATGGGAGCCAATGTGGAGCGCTACGGCATCCTGCTGGCAGGGCCATTGCTGCTGTGCGCGCTCGGGGGGCGTTTCACCCCCACGGCGACAGCGGTGCTGTGCGGGATCGCCCTGTGGGTGGTGTGGGGACCCGTGCGCGAGACGCTCGCGGTTGCCGGCGACCCTTCCACCACGGCCGCCTACTACCAGCCGCTGGAGCGCTTCCTGGCCGCGCACGGGGGGGATCTCGCGCGGGTGGAGGTGCCCTTCACGCGCTCCCACTGGGAGGCCGCCTGGCTGGCTCCCTCCTTTTCCCTTGCCCGCGGTTGGGAGAAGCAGTTGGACACCCGCTACGACGAGGTGCTCCTGCGCGCGGGGCTCACGGCGGGCGCCTACCACGTGTGGCTGCGCCGGCAGGCCGTGCGCTACGTGGCGCTCCCCGACGCGCCGCTGGATCCACCCAGCGCGCAGGAGGGACGGCTGATCGCAGGTGGGCTGCCCTATCTGCGGGAGGTCTTCTCCAGTTCTCACTGGCGGGTGTATGAGGTGCTCGGAGCCACCCCGCTCGTGCAGGGTCCCGCGCGGTTGAGCGCGCTGGGCCACGATTCCTTTGCGCTTTACGCCACCGCGCCGGGAGGCATTCTGGTGCGGGTTCACTACACGCGCTACTGGACCCTCACACGGGGAACGGGGTGCGTGACGTCCGCTCCGGGGGGGTGGACCCTGGTGCTCGCGCGCCGCGCGGGCGCCATCGCGGTTGCCGCGCGCTTCTCGCTGGGCCGGGCGCTGGGGCTGGATGGCTCCTTGGGCCGAGCGCTGGGGCTCGATGGCTCCTCCTGCGGTTCTGGCTCCGGTGGACTGCCGAGCGCGGCGGGTGTGGCGCAGCACACCGCCGACTACCGCTGGCTGATCTCCACGCGGGGCTCCGAGGGCTCCGCGCCGCCGTCGATCGCGCAGGAGAACGCCGCCCGTGGCACCCGCGCGTGGCGTCTGCCCGGACCATCCATTCTGCTGGGTGGCGAAGCGCACGGACCGGTCGAAGGCTATGTGTCGCAGCAGAGCATCGCCCAGGGTCAAACGGAGCGTATCTATGTGAATGCCCCGCGCGCTCGCACTGTCACCGTGCGGGTCTTTCGCATGGGTTGGTACCAAGGTCGCGGCGGGCGCCTGATGCTTGCAAGCCGGCCTTTGCCCGCAACATCTCAGCCCACGTGCACGCACCGCCCGCAGACCGGCCTCACACAGTGCAGGTGGCGAACGACGCTGTCCATCCCTCTCCCAAAAACTCTTTCAAGCGGTGTGTACACAGTGAAGCTCATCACCGATCGCGGCGCGCAGCGGGATTGCCTGTTCGTGGTGCGCTCGCTTCACCCCGCGCCTCTGCTGGTGGAGATTCCCACAGCCACCTACGAGGCATACAACGCCTGGGGTGGCGACAGCCTGTATCCCGGCGGCAGGCTGCCGGTGGGCGTCACGGGCACTCATCAGGGGGTGGAGGTCTCCTACGACCGCCCCTACGACAGCCAGACCGGGGCGGGGCAGTTGTTCATCCGCGACATCGCCATCGTGCGCTTCCTGGAGGCCCACGCCTATCCGGTGTCCTACACCACCAGCGAGTCGATCGACCAGAACCCCGCGCAGTTGCGGGGCGTGCGGGCGGTGATCGACGTGGGGCACTCCGAGTACTGGTCCACTCGCCAGAGCCAGGCTTTTGGCGAAGCGCGCTCGCGGGGCACGAGCCTGCTGTTCCTCAGCTCCGACACGATGGCCTGGCGAGTGCGCTTCGGGTCCGCCACGAGCGCCTCCAGCGAGGCCGGCCGGCCCGATCACGTGATCGTGGCCTACAAGGAGTTCGCGGCTCACGACCCCAATCAGACCGAAGCGACGGGGCTGTTCGGGCTGGGGGGCGCGGGGCTGGTGGGCAGCGCCTACGACGGCTGCATCACACCGCGCCTGCGCCAGCCCGGTCCGCCCGTCTACCGTTATTACGCTTGGCGCCCCGACCCCGGCCTGCGGCCCGCGTGGCTGTTCGCGGGGACGGGAGTGCGCGCCTCCACGGTCATCTCCGGGATCGTGGGCTACGAGCTCGATCGGCTCGCGCCCGCGGCGCCCGCGGGGACACGCGTGGTGGGCTCCAGCGCGGAAGCGGTGCCCTGCCAGAACGAGAGCGAGCCTTCGCCCTTGCGCGGCGATGTGGCGCAGAGCACTCTCTACGAAGCGCCCTCGGGGGCGGTGGTGTTCGCCGCCGGCACCCTTGGCTGGCTGTATGGGCTCTCACCCGTGCCCCAGGCCTCCCCCGACGTTCCGAGGGCGCCCGATCCGCGGGTGGTGGCGATGACCGAGAATCTCCTCGCGCGGGTTCTGGCTACCTGCGCGGCGCCAATGCCTCCAGGCCGGTGTAGCCCGTGAGGTAGATGTCCCTGCCGTCGGTTATCACCGGATCGAAGGAGCCGGCGTTGATGGTGAACACCTCGTGCCCCGTGGAGATCCCCAGGCCGATCGTGCTGTGGGTGCCGAGGTCGGCGAAGTAGACGACGTTGCCCACGATCGTGGGCGATCCCGAGATGCGTCCGTGCGCGTCATAGCTCCACTGCACGTGGCCCGTGCGCGCGTTCAGCGGGTAGAAGCGCCCATCGTAGGAGCCCACGTAGACGGTGGGGCCCAGGCCGGGAGCGTTGGCGATGGCCGGCGAGGAGTACACGTAGGCCCCGGTCTGATAGGCCCAATCCAGCCTGCCGGTGTAGTCGTCGTAGGCGTAGAGGCGCCCGTCGGTGTTGCCCAGGAAGACCCGCCCGTAGACCACGGCGGCGGTGGAGTAGAAGGTGCCGCTGCCCAGCAGCGCGCCTTCGCTGCCGCTGCGCCACATGCGCCGTCCCGTGCGCTCGTCCAGCGCCTGCACCTGCCCGGAGTAGTCGCCGAAGTACAGCCATCCGTCCTTGAGCGTGGGGCTGGCCTTGACCGAGCCGGCGGCGCGGTAGGTCCACATGACGTTGCCGTTGTGGGCGCTCAGCGCGTACACCGTGCCGTTCTGCGAGCCGAGGTACAGCGTGCCGTGGTCCAGCAGGGGAGAGGACTCGCTTTCGCTGGAGAGGGTGCGCGACCACTCGATCCTGCCGTTGGCGCTGTTCACCGCCGCCGCGAGGCCGTTGCGGGAGCTGCGCCGGCGCTGCAGCACCGTGACGTACACCGTTCTGCCGTCCACCGCGGGGGAGGAGGCCGAGAGCACACCCAGCCGGGTGGCCCAGAGGACGTGGCCGTTGTGCTTGTCGATCGCCGCAAGCACCCCATCGTCGGAGAGCTGGAAGAGGCGTTCGCCCCACAGCACCGGTGGGAACTCCAGCAGGGCGCTGCCATAGTGTTCCCACAGCACCCTGAAGGGCGGGCGCAGCGCGGGGGAGCCGGGGAAGAAGCGCGTGTGGTTCTTGGTGTAGCCATACTGCGGCCACGCCGAGCGTTCGGGTCCGTGCGGCGGCAGCGGCGGCGGCGCCTCGGGCACGAAGCGCGCCCTGGGGTGGTAGATGCTCCCCGTGCGGTGGCGCTCATACAGATAGCCGGCCACGCCCATGGCCAGCGCGAGGATCAGCAGCCCGGCGCCCAGCAGCAGCCAGCGGCGGCGTTTCACGCGGCGATCTTGGAGGACGAAGAGGCCTGCTGCTCTTCCCCCGAGTGCTGCTCGTGCTGTGTCGGCTGCTTTGACATCTGCATCCCTCGCTGCTGCTCTTGTGAGTGTGCCCGTGAGTGTGCCTGTGAGGGCCGCGCCGCGCGCGCCAGCAGCCGCGCGGTGTTCAGCGCCAGCAGCCAGATCAAGGCGATCGCCAGCGGTGGCAGCGTCAGCCCGGACACCAGCGCCAGCACGTCATGGCTGCCCTGCAACGACCAGTTCCACAGCAGATAGTCGCCGCCGGCGAGCACGGAGACAAGGGCCAAGGGCCGATGGTGCACGCCTGCACCCTAACGGGCCTCCAGGACGGACGCAGGCCGGCGCTGTCCGCTTGGGCAGGCTGCGGCGATCGCCGCCAACCGCCGGTCGGCCATATCATCGCCCCACGATGAGCTCGAACGAGACGAGTCAGAGACCAGGGTCCGCGATCTTCGCACCCGGCCTGCTGGGCGGCCAGGTGGCGCTCATCACCGGCGGCGGCACCGGCCTGGGCCGCGGCACCGCCATCGAGCTCGCGCGCTGCGGCGCCACCGTCGTTGTCGCCGGGCGCCGCGAGGAGCTGCTGCGGCGCACCGTGGGGGAGATCGGGGAGTTGGGGGGTGAGGCCGACTGGATTGCCGGGGACGTGCGCCAGGCAGAGGAGGCATCCCGCCTCGTGGCAGCCGTGCTCGAGCGCCACGGACGCCTGGATGTGCTCGTGAACAACGCCGGGGGGCAGTACTTCACGCCCGCCGAGGCCATCGCGGCCAAGGGCTGGCGGGCCGTCTGGAGGCTCAATGTGGACGGCACCATCAACATGTCTCTGGCCGCGTATGAGCAGGCCATGCGGGGCGGGGGCGGAGATGGAGGCATGGGTGGGGACGGAGGCGGGGAGGGAGGCGGAGGCGGGGGCGAGCGCGGGGGCGGGAACAGCGGCGGGGATGGGCGCCTGGGCGGGGGCACGATCGTCAACGTCACTCTCTCTCCCCATCACGGCATGCCAGGCATGGCGCACTCCGGCTCCGCTCGGGCCGCGGTCGAGGCGCTCACGCGCGAACTGGCCGCGCGGTGGGCGGGGGATGGGATCGCGGTGATCGCCGTGGCCGCCGGGCACTTCGACACCGAGGCTTTGGACAAGTATCCCGAGGTGATCCGTGCCGGCACGGCGCGCTCCATTCCCGCGCAGCGCCTGGGGACGGTGCAGGAGCACGCCTGGCTCGTCGCGCTGCTTGCCTCGCCGCTGGGGCGCTCGTTCAGCGGGTCAGTGGTGACACTCGACGGAGCCCGCGACAACTGGTTCGGGCCTTGGCCGCCGCCGGGGATGGCAGGGGAGGAGGGGGAGGTGCCGGCTGAGGGTCGGAGGGGGGCTGAGGGTCGGAGGGGGGCGGGGACCCCGGAGTAGGCGGGGCAGCAGCCCGCGGGCAGCGGCCGCGGAGGTTCGGGCCGGCCAGGGCCGTGCGGATGCGCTCCGAGGGCCCGACTCGCCCAGCCGCCGGTAAGATGGACTCTCGCCGGCGGGCGAAGTGTTGTGGTTGCACAGAAGCCTTCCAAGCTTCTAGGGCGGGTTCGATTCCCGTCGCCCGCTTGCACAAGCCACGGGGAGTGGCGCAGTCTGGTAGCGCACCCGGCTGGGGGCCGGGCGGTCGCAGGTTCGAATCCTGTCTCCCCGATGCGGCTAAAAGTCCTGCAAAATGGGGATTTTTCCAAGTCAGTCCAGGAAGGCCGAGCCGTCCAAAGGTTCTATTTGGGTTCTATTTCGTGCGACCCGGCGCTCCGCCGCCCTGCTTGTCCACTGTGGCGATCGCGTCGGCGAGCTGGTGCAGGTCGGCGCCGATGGCGCCGAGGAGGCGTCGTAGGGTATGCCAGCGCACCCCACGATGGCCGTTCTCGACCTGAGACACGTATGTGGCGCCGATATCTACCCTGGTCGCCAGCTCCTCCTGGGTGAGCCCGGCGCGGTTGCGAAGCGCCCGCAGCGCCCGGCCAAGCGTTAAGTACTCATCGGCATCCTCGTCTACCGGACCTCGCCGCGAAACCATCCGCACGAACCTTTACAGTTGGGCTAACATTGCGTTATAGTTGTTGGCGCCCGCGCGGGTAGGACCGCCGGGCGCCGTGGCACCGAGAGATCATCCTCCCGGCACGACGGACACCCTACCCGGACTGGAGCGGTGTCCTCCTTGCCAGAGCGGTTCTCACGGGGCCTCCAACCCACCAAGACGGAGGTACCGACGTGAACACCACCATCATCACCATCCCCGCCCCTGTCGTGCGGCTCCTGCGCCATGCCCTGCTCGGCGAGCTGGGCGCCGCAGCCCAGCTCATCACACAGGCGAGCTTCGAGCCCGAGCGGGAGCGCCACCCCGAGTGGTTCGTGGGGCCGCTCCAGCACCTCGACGCCTGCCGCGAGCTGCTCGCAGAGATCGGCTGCGGCGAACCCGAGGAGCCACAGGACGCCGCGATCGACCTCGACGGGCACCGCGCCGTGCTCACAGCCGCGCTGCGCCAGCGCCTGGCGGTCGAACACGACTTCCTCGACAGCATGCCCGGCAAGGACGCCCGCAGGCAAGCCAGACAGAACATCAGCGACATCGAGAGGTTCCTCGCCATCAACGGGTTCGCCCCCGGCGCCCCTCCGCCGTCTGTCACCGCCGAGCGCTGGCTTCGCCACCACGCGCAGGCGCTCGCAGGCGACGCCACGAGGCTCGCCGCCCTCCTCCTCGACGCCTACAACGCACACCGCAAGCACATGGCTCCGGACCACCCCAATACCCGTCGGCGCCTGGTCCTGCAACTCCTCCTCCAGGAAGGTGACGGTGCCCTGTGCTCGGTCCGCCAACTCGCGCCGCACATCGGAGGGCACGCGCAGGCCCGCGAGACGATCGCCGAGCTGCGCGAGGTGGGCCTGGTGCACACCATTGGCGACTTCGCCTCTCCGACACTCGCCGCCCGCACCTACCACGAACTCCACCAGTAGCGGGCGCCCGGACCAATGCACGCCCGGCCCCCGCCACACCCCCGCAGCAACCCCAGGATCCCATGTCAACCAGAAGGTTGGCCCCGACACGGATTGAGGCCGCGCCGGGGCCGTGCACAGAAAGGATGGTTCTTTCCATGCCAGCAGAGCGTAGTGGCAGCGAACTGAAAGACGACGAGATCGCACAGCGCGCGATCGTCCTGCAGGTCCTCCGCGACGACCGCGACGAGCGCTGGTCACGCGCCGAACTCGAAGACGAGATCTACGACATCGACCCGGAGGCCATCGACCAGGCCATCGAGCGCCTGTGCGAAGAAGACGTCGTGCGCATCGAAGGCCGGCTGGTGTGGGCGTCCCGCGCCGCCCGGCACCTTGACGAGCTCGGGATGGTCTCCATCTAACCGGACACCAACCCCACCAAGCCTGACGGGCGGGGTATGCGCGCCTCCTCCCAGCCGCACCCCGCCCGCCAGCAGAAACCCAACTACGAGGCCATCCCAGCATGACCAGCCCACCCCCCCGTCGGCTGGAAGACCGGATGATGTTCATCGCCCGGCAGGTGTTCGTCTGGGTGTCTGTTTGGGTGTCTGTCTTTGAGAGGGATATGCGGGGCGGGCACCCTGGCCGCCCGCGATGGGTGTGCATTGGGCTCTGCGCCTGGCCTTGATGAAGGGGGTCCCCGCCTCCTCGCTTTGCTCAAACCCGGGGACCCCCTTCCTCGACCCACCTGTTTCAGCACCAATGGTGCTGGGTGGGGGCCAGGGCGAAGAGCGACAGTGTGGGGAGCGGGCGGCCAGGGTGCATGTGCTGTGCACAGAAAGCAGAGCGGTGGAGGTGGCAGATCCAAGGATGGGAAGGGACGCCGGGCGGCAGGAATCGGTGTCGGTGGGCCGGGATGGCGGCACGGCAGCAAGGGTCACCGGGGCTGGATGGCGGTCTCAAGGGAGGAAGCGCGAGCCAGAAGGAAGCGAGGAGGTCACCGGGCTGGATGGCGGTCTCGAGGTCTGGGAGGAGGCGATGGGGCGGCGAGGGTCCCAGGGGTCGACGAGGACACGGGGTCTGGGGTGGTCCGGTCGGTGGTCAACGGGGAAGTACGTCCCGCCGTGACCGGCGCGCCTTGCGCGCGCCTTCTCGCTGATGCCCGCCGGTTGTCGGCGAGGAACCCGGGGGGTCTGCGGCGTGCTGTCGCGAGGGAGTTACCGTCCCACCCACCCACCCACCCTGTGACCGGCGCGCTGCGCGCGCTTCTTGGTCGCGCAACGGGGGCACCCGGAGACAGCCCAAGCTAAGCTACCTTGCTGGCTGCGGCGGCCCGGCCCCGCGGGCGCATCGAGAGGATCAGCTCCCGGCTCGCCCGTCGCGAGGCCCTGTAGGAGTTGTTCCCGCCGAGGGTGCTGTGCCGCAGCGCTACAGCGGTGACATCCACCTCATAGAACTCTCGGGCCATCGTGAGCGCCTGCTCGCCGACGAGTCCGTTGCTGCACATGTGCTGCGGCAGGGTCATGACCACGCGGCACTCCTTTGCTCTCAGGGCCGTGAGCAGCGCTTCAAGCGCCGCCGGCGCCTGCGCCTTCAGGCTGAAAAGCGAGTTCGGCCGCGTCTCGGCCGCCGGGTAGCGGCCGGTCCCGCTTACGGGCCCGCAGTGGCCGTGTGCGAGCGTCTCGAGCACGTGATAGAAGCGGCTATATTGCGCGGCTGAGTAAGGAGGATCGAGGAACACGAGATCCCCCGATCGCACCTGTCCTTCCGCGACCTGTAGAGCATCGCTGACGACCGCTTGGCCCCGTGCGCGGGCCTTCAACCCGGCGATCGTGGGCACGACCTCCCTCACCGCAGCGAGCACGTCCTTGGACCATGCGTCGGCTATGAACGGCAGCGCGGATGGGGTGGGCTGGAATGGCTGCGCGGTGTGCCCGGGTGCCGCGACGCACCGCGTGGCGGCCCATATCAGCGAGGCGAGCGCCACGGAGCGCTCTGGCTCCCGCTCGGGCACGCTCGCGCGCAAAGCCCCGATCGTGAGCGCCTGGACGGGGGAGAAGTAGTGTCCGCCGTATGCGCGGACGATCGGGTCCTCGGCCTGCCCGCACAGCCGTCGCGCCTCGCGCACTGCCGTGGGACTGACTTTCCGTCGCGACAACACCGTCGCCTGTTCGTCGATTGGGTCCGCTTCTATACGCGCCTGTGCTCGCTTGACCCATCCGCCGAGCACGCGTACCGGGTTGACGGCCCGTGTCCGTCCGAGCACTGCCTGCCCGAGCACCGCCGCGTATGCCTGCAAGTCCACCGCGAGCACCGGCACCTGCGTGCTTTCCGCCACGTGCCAGGACACAGCGGCAGTGCCGGAGAAGAGGTCCACGAACCGCTCCGATCGTGGCGCCTGCTCGGCCAACAGCTCCCCGAGTCCGTTGGAGAGCATCCACCGCTTGGAGCCCATGTACTTCATGCGGCAAGGCTCCACACGCCGACGATCTCCATCCCGGTAAGTCTCGCGAGCGGCGCTGAGAGCCTGCTCACGACACTTCGGTAGCTCCCGGCCGTCCCGTCGTGCAGCGCGGACTCGATGTCCTCAAGTGCCGCCTGCGCGTCGTCCCACCCGAGCGTGAGCTCCGGTACAGTGGGCGCTGGCTGATCCCACAGCCCGAGCCCTTCCCCATAGGGCTGCCACCAGAACGACAGGGATTCGAGCGGCACGCCGGCTTCTTTGAGCATCCGCCGGTTGGCGCCACTGGCGACCCGCAGCAGCAGTAGCGCCCGAGCCATCATCGAGACGTGGTAGTCGCTTCGCGCCGGCCGGGGCTCGCGATCGGCCATGCGCAGGATCTCGGGGTCCTCTGGGTCCTGTTCGCGGAACAGGAATGGAGTCCACTCGGCCGCCTCAAGCGTTGAGAGGAGTCCTCCAGCGGCTTGTGTGACCTGTAGGCGGTAGGCGTCGAGGGCACGGCTGGCACTGAGCCCGCGGACGGAAGCGAAGGCGCTCTCCAGGGTCCGCCTGAGCATGTACTTATCGAGCTGACCGAAGCTGAGCGGCTGCGCGGGTTCCAGCAGCGCCCACATTTCCCTGGCGGCCGCTGCTGCCTGCACCGATGCGAGCCTGACGCTTCCGTGCAGGTGGTTGGGCCGATAACTGGCTTCGTTGCGCGCGTCGTGGTCCTGTTCTCCGAAGAGCTCGAGGTCCAGCCCGATGTCCTTCAGCCATTCCTTGGCGATCGGCTGCCACGCTGCCCCCTGCGGCAAGGCCGCGACCCACTGGGCGATCTGAACCCCTACGGGTTCAAGGATCTGGCCGATCACGACGCCGGCTTGCGGCAGGCCCGCCCAGGCCTCCAGCAGGTCCCAGGCGGCGGTGTGCGTACCGCCTTCGGTGACCTTTTCGACCGCGCCGTCAGCCCGGATGATGAAGTGTTTGTTGCTGAACACGCCGACGCCCTGGGTGGCGAGCAGGCTCATCGCGGCGCGCAGCTCGGCGTAGTAGGCGAGGTGCCGAGAGACATCCGCGTCACCGCGCATGTGACAGCCGAGCGCGCGGCCGAGCAGCGCCCATCCGTCGCAGCAGTGAAGCGGGGCGGAGGCGGCGACGTAGTCGCACAGGTTCCGCGCCCGGATGCTTCCGCTGCCGTGGTCTTCTCCGAGCCGCCGGACGGTGTCCTCACGGTATCGGTTGGCGATCGTCAGCCACCGGCCCTGCCCGGCGTATCGCATCAGTCGATGGGCGCTCGCAATCATCGGCGCCTCGGATGCGTCGGCGAGGCGTCCGGGTCCTGAGAGTGCCATTGTCAGATCGGTGTCCGCTTGCTGCTGCGAGCCGCTGCGGCGCAGACTGTGCGGGCGGCCGAGCCGGCGTTCACAGCAAGCTGTATCAGCCATGCAGCGATGCCCGGGCTGCGCCTGGCTCTCTGCGGGGTCAGCTCACCCATCGAGTTTGAGCGCCTCGATCGCGAGCTCCGCTGTTTTCCCCGCCTCGTCCTTGTACGTGGCCAAGTGTCGCAGCAGGTCGACGCGCAGCTCCCGGTAGCCAGTGCCGCCGCGGAAGCGCGCCTTCGACGAGCGCGTCTCCTCGCTGAGGCCCGGGGCGCCCGAGGTCCGCCAGTCGTAGAACGCGAGGTCGTTCGCGACCACTCCGACGAACTTCCCGGCGGCGGACTTGCGCATCCGCTTGAGGGCTTCGCTGATCGCGCTTTCCGCGGTTCCCTCTCCCTTCACCGTCCCGGCGAGGTCGTCGAGCTTCAGGCGCTCGGACCTCATCCAGCAGAGGTCGTTGAACACGCTCAACACGCCGCGCACGCCTTGGTCGTTGTTCAGCAGCGTGTGCTCCCCGGCGAACGCCGCATCCGGGGTGTCACCCTTGGCTTTCGCGCGGAGGTCCTGCGCCCACGGGTCTTTGCTGGTGTTCACCGCGCTTTGCATCGCCTGCCAGATCAACACGATGAACGCGGACTGCTCCGCTCGGCTCCATCCGAGCGCAAGCTGGTCTTGTCCGCGCGGCGCGCCGAACAGCCCGCCGACGGGCGCCCGATTGGATTCGAACGCCTTCACAAACGTCGCCTGAAGCGCCCGGATCCACGACGCCTGCGTGACCCCTTTGCGCCCGCCGAGCATGTCGATCCGCTCGTGCCACGGGCTGTCCGGGTAGGACCACATTGCCTCGGTGATCTCCTGTGCCCGTGTCTCCCGATAGATCGAGTGACCTTCGAAGCGCTCCAGCCAGTCCTCGGTGCGCAACAGCGGGTACAGATCGAACGCGAGGCTGGTGTTGATCCTCTTCGGCTTGATGTTGATCGTGTAGAAGAGGTAAGCCTGCCAGCTGATGTCAAGGCCGAAGAACGCCACCACCGGCAGCGAGTAACCCTGTGCAAATCGGCGCCGCGAGAACGCCCACAGCCGGTGCTGCCCGTCGATCACCTCTATCGGCGAGGTGCCGGTGGGCTGCCAGCTATCCCCGAACCCCTTCGGTAGTCGCAGCCGCACCGCTCCATCCTCCTCGATGAGCTCGATCAGGTCGTCCCTGTGCACACTATGGCCGTGGCGGACCTCGTCGCCCTTCAGCACGTTGACCACGATCGCGGTCGGCAGCCACCCGGGCTTCTTGAGGTCGTCGTATTCGCCAGATTCGCGGCGCTGGCGGCTGAGCGAGGACCACGGGAAGCCGCTCTTGACGTACTCTCGGATCTCCTCCGAGCGTTCCGGGTCGTGCCGGCGCTGGATCCCGAGATCGAGCGCCCTGGCCACGCCACCCTCGGTGCTTCGCCTGAAGATCCCCGAGAGCGCCCGCAAGTCCGCTGCGGCCAGCGAGAACAGGTAGAACCCCTTGGGTGGCTTGGCGCGGTGCTGGCGCGAGTCGAAGCGGACCTTCTCCCACTCCGGCAGCCACTGATCGACTTGAATCGCCGGGACCTCCCGGCGGCCTGACGTCGCGGGCATGCGCTATGCCGCTCCCCAGCGCAGCGTGGCGTGGGCGTGCAACTGCCCACTTTGAAGCCTCTCATTGACGGCCAACATCCGCGCATCATATGTGGCTGGCAGGACTGACTGCAGCCGGGGCGGGACGACGGCCTTGACCGCTCACGGACACCACAGCCGCCGCGACTGCGGCTACTCCGACTGCGGCTACTCCTGTAGACGGATGCAGGAGCGTGGCTGTTGCCGTACGGTTGGAACTCGTCAGCTCCAGCCTGCATGAGTGTCTGAGCGCGAACGTACGATAGGCACGCCGGGCGGCCCGGCGTGCGGTGACCGGCACGTCGAGCGCGCCTTCCCGCGGGCGGCCTGATTGTGGTTGCGCCTTCGGCTTCACGCACCGTACGGTCACGCCCTGGCGGGGGGCCGCCCGCTATGGCACCGAGGGGCGGGGAGCAGGGTGGGACCTTCGGCGCAGCAGAGGGCGCAGACCTCCCCGGCGACCGAGCCCGGGTGCGACGGCGCGGCCGTGCGGAGCCTTGCGCAACTCGTTTGCCCGAGGCCGGGAATGGTCGGCTTACTCCAGGCCAGCGAACCTGGCTGTGACCGAGACGACCGAGAGGAGCACGCAAGCGATGACGTCCCCCACCAGCACACCACCCCTCACCGAGCCTGCGCTGGCGCTGCGCGCCCCGCTGCTGCGCCCCCAGGACGCCGCGGATCTCCTGTCGGTCAAGGCCAGCTGGGTCTACGACGCGGCGCGCACGGGACGGCTGCCGTGTCTCAGGGTCGGCCGGCACATCCGGTTCACCCGTCCCATGCTCGAAGACTGGCTGAAAGATCAGTAGCGGCCGCCGGCGCTCACGAGAAGGCGCTGTCGATCGTCTCCGCCTCCGCATCCGAGGGTTGGTAGTGCGCGTACACCTGGGTTGTCTTCGCGTCCGCGTGGCCCATCCAGTGCTGGATTGTGCGCAGCGGCACACCCGCTGCGGCCATCCGCGTCCCGAACGTGTGGCGCAGCTCGTGGAACGTCACGCGCCGCACCCCCGCGCGCCCCAACGCGGCGCGGAAGCGCCGCACGAGCTTCGAGCGGTCGAGCGGATGCCCCGTCTCAGGATGCCCAAAAACAAGGTCTCCGTCAGCCGGGTACAGCGACCGGCCGCGCAGCTCTCCCAGGGCCTCGGCGACACGGCTGGCGAGCGGCACCGAGCGCCCGGAGTCCTCTGACTTCGGGTCGTTGAACTCTCCCCGCACATACGGGGAGACGACCCGCACCCGCTGTGCCGCGAAGTCCACATCCCGCCAGCGCAGCCCGATCAGCTCGCCCTGGCGCAGCCCAGTCATCGCCGCCGTCAGATACAGCGCCCGCTCGATGCTGCCAAACGCATCCTCCGGGTAGTCCGCGGCGAGCAGCCGCTCGAGCTCGCCCTGGTCAAGGAACTGGATTCGCGTCTCGGTCTTCTTGATGACCGGCCGGTCCGCGAGCTTGACCGGGTTCTGATGGCACCAGCCGCGGCGCAACCCCAGCTCGAACACCGAGTGCATCGTCCCCAGATGGTTGCGGACCGTCTTCACCGCGAGCGTTCTGAGCTTCACCGCGACGTACCGCTCGATGTCCCCCGGGCCGATCTTCCCGAGGTCCTTCCCGGCGAAGAACGGCACGATGTGGTTGCGCAGATCCGAGGCGACCGTCAGCCGGTGGGACTTCTTGCGCCCACGGACCTCAAGGCGCCGGCACAGCTCCTCGCCCGCCTCTGCCATGCTCGCTCGCGCCACGCCAGCATGTGGCGCCTCGGCCGTGCGCATCTTGCGAAACCGCTCCTCAGCCTGCGCCTTGGTCAGCCCGTCGCGCTCCCCCGCCGTGCGCACCTGCCCGACCTTGCGCTTGACCTTGCGGCCATCCGGCCCATACCACGAGCCGACCCACGAGCGGCCGACCCGCCGCAGGGACCCCGTCCCATACTCACGCCTGCTGCTCTTCGCCTGCGCCGCCATGCCCAACCTCCAAGGCCAAAGGTTCTATTCGGGTTCTATCTTGAGCAAAGACTACCACCCCCTACGGACAGAAAACCCCGCACTAGAGCCACAAAACCAGCCTACCGAACCATACGCTATCCGGCTGGGGGCCGGGCGGTCGCAGGTTCGAATCCTGTCTCCCCGATAGAAGTGCGGTTGGGAACCAGGGATGGCTGGGGGCATCCCCAAGAGCCATGATTGGCTCTGGTGCGGGCATGTCGGAGCGATCGTGTGGAGTTCCCCCGCTTCGGTGGACACGGTTGACTATGCGGCCTTTGCCTTGCCACCCGCCATTTTGCGAGCGCATACATGGTCAACGTGCTGGAGCTGCCCTCCGAGGACGTGGCGATAGCGCTCGGGCACACCGATGGCGGGGAGCTGGTCCGCAAGCTCTACGGCCACCGCGACCAGGAGCGCGCTCTCGACCGCGTGACCGCCGCCTACGGGCGGACGGCGAACTACACCCAGATGCGGCTGGTGTAGATGCGCTGTGCCATCCCCGCCCCTGGATAGGTTGCCCGCATGACTTCGGAAGCGAAACGGTGGCCCCACGCGGTTATCTACGATCCCGATGCGGTCGTGGAGCTGTTGGAGATGAAGTCCAAGGAAGAGCATCGCGCGCTGCTAAACGCGGTGCGGAAGCTGGGCGAACTCGGCGAACAGCTCGGGCCGCCGCACATGAAGCCGCTGAAGGGCGCCGGGCCGCTGCGCGAGCTGCGGCCGAGGCAGGGACAAAGCGATTGGCGCGCCATCTACCGCCGATCCGGGGACTTCTACGCGATCCTTGCCATCGATCGGCACAAGAACTTCGCGGCACTGATCGAACGCGCTCAGGCTCGCGCCGCTCGATACGACAGGCCATTGAAAGCCGATAGGCCATGACCTATCATGAGGGCATGACCGAGATACCGAGTCACTGGCCGATGGGCATCAAGACGGCTGACGAGGTGCTTGCTGCCGCGTTGGAGGACGACCCAGGGTTCGCCGTGGAATGGGAACGTCTGGCGCTGGCACGCATGGTCGCCGCCCGGCTGATCGGCTACCGCTCCAACCACGGACTCTCGCAGCGCCAGCTCGCCGAGCGTCTCGGCGTGAGCCAGCCGCGAGTGGTCGAGCTGGAGTCGGGCGAGAAGAACCCACAGATCGAGACCCTCGTGAAGATCGCGGCGGCCACGGGCCTTGAGTTCGCGATCGACATCGCGCCAGTGGGCCAGGAGCCCAAGCTCGTCGGCAAAGCGGTCAAGGACACCCCGGCGCACATCTACGCCGGCGCCTCATTGCTGGTCGCCGGCGTCTGACCATCTCGGCCCGCGCCGCCCACGAAACCGCCCACGCACCCACGGATCACCCATAACCGTGCGGCTCCACGCCTGTCTCCCCGATGCCGCTAAAAGTCCTGCAAAATGGGGATTTTTTCAAGTCAGTCCAGGCAGGCCGAGTCGTCCAAAAGTTCTATTCGGGTTCTATTTCGGGCGACTTGGCGCTCCGCCGACAATCCTTACGACCCGCCGGCGCCCGGGCGTGTCGCTGAGGACCGCCGGGCGCCGTGGCACCGAGAGAGCGACCTCCCGGCACGAGGGACACCCTACCCGGACTAAACCGGACACCAACCCCACCAAGCCTGACGGGCGGGGTATGCGCGCCTCCTCCCAGCCGCACTCCGCCCGCCAGCAGAGTCCCAGCCACGAAGCCATCCCCAGCATGACCAGCCTCAACCCCGCCCAACGGCAGGCTGAGGTTCCCCGGCTCACCGTATAGACCGATAGCAGCGGCCTCGTGATGGGTCTGCGCCTCACGGCATGGCCACCATTCGGCGCGTTGCTGCTTTCCGGGTTGAGCGAGTGTCCGATCGACGGCGGCGCTCACGCCCGCCTAGGACGAGGACGGGCTTGGGGAGCGGCGAGGCATCCGCTTCCGTCTCACCCTGCGCAAGCGGGGTATGTCAGCCCTTGGTCACGCAGAACAACGGCCCGACTGGCAGCTCGATGTATGCGCGCCGGCGGGATCGCGCCGATGGCGTCTTAGGCGAGCCAGCTCCGAAATGGATGGTGCTCAGCCGTCGCAAGGGGTCAATTCTTGACTGGCCTCGACAATGGACTACGACTTCCCGCTCTTGGTGGAGCTGAGCGTGGCGCACTCGACTGCCGATTTGCGTACTTTTCTATCCAGTCGGGTAGAATGTTGCGGCGATGGATTTGAGCCGGCCCTATGCGGTGATTTGCCCGACGTTGGAGGGGCCTGTCCTGGACGTGCTGGCGCACACGACCCGTCCGCTGACGGGCCGCGAGATCGCGCGCCTTGCCAGTCGAGGTTCGGAGCGGGGCGTGCGCCTCGTGCTTCATCGACTGGCTGCCCAGGGGCTGGTGAGGGCTCAGGAGGCGGGGTCTGCTTCGCTCTTTGTACTGAACCGCGAGCACGTCGCGGCGGGCATTGTCGAGGATCTCGTGCGGCTGCGGGCAGAGCTGATCGAGCGCATCCGCCGAGAGGTCGAGGGCTGGTCGTGCCGGCCGGTCCACGTCTCGGTCTTCGGTTCCGCGGCGCGGGCAGACGGCCATGACGAGAGCGACATCGATCTTTTGATCGTTCGCCCCGAGGACCTCGCCGAAGACGATCCGCGGTGGCGGGAGCAGCTCCATCGGCTTGCCGAGCTGATCGAGCGATGGTCGGGCAACCATGCCTCGCTGCACGAGATCACGCCGAAGGGGCTCAGGGCTGCTCTGCGCCGAGGGGAGCCCGTCGTCGGATCGCTGCGCGACGCTTCCATCGTGGTCGCCGGCCCTGAGTTCTCCGACCTCGTCGCACGCCGCGGAGCGAGGGCCATCGCGTGACCCCTCGACACCAGGGGCGAACGCAGAGGTGCGGGCGGCCTCAAGCGTCCACCCGGCTGGCCCATGCTCACAAGTTCTTCGATGCGGCCAAGCTGGTCGCAACCGATGTCGCGGACGATGAGGCGAACGCCAGCGTTGCCGCGTCGCTTGCTGTGCTGGCCGGGATTGCCGCGTGCGACGCGGCCTGCTGCGCCAGGCTTGGCCGCCGATCCCGCTCGCAGGATCACCACGACGCGGAGCGCCTTCTCACGGAGATCGTTCCCGCAGGACGCGACGCCGCGAAGGATCTGCGGCGCCTTCTCGACCTCAAGGACGCCGCGCAGTACGGTGTGATTCACGTGAGCGGGGCCGAGCTGCGGTCCGCCCTGCGCCGTGCACGCGCACTCGTCCTCTTCGCCCCTGTGGGGCACGGACCCTATATGTGGGATACGGCCACCTCCCCAGCCGCTGCGCTGTTCCGAAGATCTCGACTACGTGCGGAGCACGCACTCGGGGATCAAGCCCTATCTGACGGCCCTGCGGGAGGTGGTCCTCGGCGTCGGGCTCGTACTTCTTCCCTGGTTCCCCGCAAGGGAGCCGGGGCTTCGACGTTCCAAGGGAGGCGGGGGCGGGGGACGGGTCTATGCGCTCGCCTCGTTGAGCGCAATGTCATCTATTCGAGCGTAGGGGTCTTGACGCAGCAGCCGCTGATGATCCCGGTGCCCACACCGGTGTAATACCCATCGGGCTGAACCTCGACGCGGTAGTGGGCGCGCGTGCCCGAGTGGTAGCGGATCGCGCACGACCAAGGGTTGCGCAGCACGCCCCCCCCGTCTGGCAGGCAGCGAACCTGTGAAGGATGCGTACGCTTGGCGGAGGACACGGGCTCAGGGGCCTCGGCCACCACACTCTCCACCTGGAACACGCTCAGCGCTGTGGCGGTCCGCAGAGTCGATGAGCGTGACTGCCGCAAGCGGAACAGATCCTCACCGCCGCGACTGTGAAATGCCACGGCTCCGCCGGCGAGGCCCACCAGAGCCACGATCCAAACGAGGAGGGCAGCGAGCCTGTTCACGTCTCACCTCAGTGGCGGGAGGATCGACCCATCCTCCCGCCGTGCGGCCATGAGCTCGGGCTAGCGGTGCCCGTGGCCGCCCTTGTGGCCGTGGCTGCCGCCGCCACCGCCGTGATCGCCGCCACCGCCGTGATCGCCGCCACCGCCGTGATCGCCGCCGCCGTCACCATGTTCGCCCTCGTGGCCGTGACATTCGTGATCGCCACCGCGGCCTTTGCCGTGTTCACACGGAGGGCGATACTGGTGGAAGCTGGCGCTGCCTCCCAGGCTCCCACCGCCGTCGCCGCCTGCGAGCGCCAGGGTGCCCCCGGTGCCCAGCGTGAGAAACCCAACCGTAACCAGTGCCGTGATACGTGATCTCATGAAAGATCCCTTGTCTTGTGGGGAGGTGGACCGGCGCGCCCCGCTCATTGCCCGCAGCTTGACTCGATCGAGCGCAAGCGGGTCCAGCGTGGGACGTCCGTTGCGAAGCACATCGGCGACCTGCTGGAGGTCATCCGAGAAATGTTCGTCGTTGCGTGAGTGGCTCATGCGGCCTGATACGTACGAGCGGCCAGATTCCAGACCGGAAGCTCGCTCGTCTGGACGCAAGGCCGATGTCGGTGCTGATGCGAGCGAAACGGGACGACGCTTTCGAGCGTCTCTACGCCGAGCACGCGCAGGCTCTGTTCAGCTTCCTCAGATACCGCACCGGCGATCGGGTGCTCGCGGAGGAACTGCTTGCGGACACCTGCGAGCGGGCGCTGCGGGCGCGCTCGCGGTTTGACAGGCGCAAGGCGAGCGAGAAGACGTGGCTCTATGCGATCGCGCTCAACTGCCTCAGCGACCACGTGCGCCGCCAGGCCACCGAGGGCAGGGCGCTGGAGCTCATAGCCGCAGGCTCCCAATCCACCGGGGGGATCTTCGAGCTCGATGAGATCGCCGAGCACGAGATGGAGGAGGTCGCCGACCGCGATCTCATCAACCGCAGCCTTGCGGCCCTCAGCGGAGAGGAGCGCGAGGCGATCGCCCTGCGTTTCGGCGCCGATCTGACCGTTCCGGAGATCGCCAAGCTGACCGGGGAGCCGCTTACGACGGTCGAGGGCCGGGTGTATCGGGCGCTGCGCAAGCTGCGCGAGGCGATGGGCTAGCTGCGCGAGGCGATAGTCAGGAGGGGACCAGCGACAGGTCGTTGCTCGCCAGGGCGCTCGCGCGCACGATGTCCGCGCGCTTGACCCACTCGCTGGGGCTCGACACTGCGAACTCCTTCACGGCCTCGCGGGTGAGCGGCTCGAAGGGGTTCAGTCCCAAGGCCCTCTCGGCGTTGCGCCGCGGGTCGATGCCTGCCGCGGCCTGCGCGATGGCGAGCGCGTAGGAGGTCTCCCAGCTGCCCGGGTCAAAGCGCACCGCCTGGCGCATCGCCGCGACGCCCTCCCGGGGCAGGCCCCGCCCCACATCGCAGAAGCCGAGGATCTCATACGGCTCGGGGCGCACGTCCAGCCATCCGATCGATGACAGCGCCGCGGTGTCGGCCGCCGTGCAGTTGGATGCGTAGAGCGCGTGCTCGGCCTCTCCGAGCCGGCGCTGGGACCCGATGATCAGAACCGGCAGCACGACGCCGGCGAGGCAGAGCAGGCCGAGTGCCATGCGGGCGCCGTGACCGGGCCTCCAGCCTGGCCCGGATCCCCTGCGCGGGCTGAGAGCCAGGCCGGCGGCCGCGAAGAACACGAGCGTGACCACGGGCATCTCCCAGTCCCAGTCCACGCCGGCGCGCAGGGCCCAGACGACGCCGGCGGCCAGCAGCGCTCCATAGAGCGAGCGCGAGGACCCGCGCGCGCGGGCGCCCATTCCGCTCAGGACCGCGCCGAGGAGGATCAGCAGGAGCAGCAGACCAGGGATGCCGAGCTCGGCCATCGCCTGGAGATACAGGCTGTGGGCGTTGATGACGTAGGCGAAGCGGGGGCGCTGCTGGTCCCACATGGTCTGATAGGCGCCGGCCCCCCGGCCGTGGAGGGGAGAGGCGGCGAAGCCGTGCAGCGCAACTCGCCACAGTTCGGTGCGCCCGTCGTTGGAGGGATCGCTCAGGCGCTGGCGCAGGTCGCCCCCCGAGGCGTGGGTGGGGGCGCCGCCGATGAAGCGGCTCCAGTCCTGCGCGAGGGTGTGGGGGAGGCCAAGCGCGATGCCCGCAGCGACGATCGCCCCAGCGATGCCAACGCTCGCGCGGCGGCGGGTCCGAGCGCTCATTCGGGGTGCGCCGGCGGAGCGCATCCAGGGTGCGCCGGCGGAGCCTCGCAGGCGGGGATCCAGCACGACGGCGAGGAGCAGGCGCAGGCCGCCGCACACCGCCGCACAGAGGCCGGCCGCGAGCGCGACGCGATGACCCTGGGACACAGCCGCGGGGGTGGTCGGATCGACGGTATCGAGGAGGTTGGCCTGGTAGGCGACCACGAGCAGCGCCACGGTGCCAGGAGCGCTTGCGAGCGCTCCGCTGAGCAGCCCGCGCGGGCGAGCCACGAGCATGTAGACGACCAAGCCGATCGCGCCGGCGGCCATCGCTCCCCGCGAGAACGTGAAGAAGAGCGTGGCGGCGAGCAGCGGCACGAGCGCCGCCGCAAGGACTCTGACCAAGCGCCGCTCGCCCAGGGTGCAGGCGAGGTGGAAGGCGAGCACGATGCCCAGCGCGGCGAGCAGGCCGAGCGTGTTCCAGTAGGTGACCGGGTAGCTCAGCCGCTGGTTGGCGACATCGGGGGCGGTGTGCCACACGTCGGGCGCCAAGCGGCTGATCAGGCCCGCCAGGCAGACGATCGACACGCCGAGCACCAGGCCCCGGACGAACCAGCGAAGGTTTTGCGTGCTCGGCCCGATCGCGCCGAAGAGGACGAGGATCAGCAGATAGAGCCAGGCGCGATCGAACTCGATCAAGGCGCGAGCGCTCGCGTGAGACCACAACGCCGAGAGCAGCGTCATCAGCGCGTACAGCGCGAGGGCGGCGATTGCGATGAGCGTGCTCGGCGCGAGGCCCGCGAATGGCCGGGGCGCCTGCACGATCCTGAGGAGCAGGATCTGCGCGAGAACGACGGCGGCGATCGCGGTGCTCGACGGAAAGTAGCCACCGGCGTGAAAGCCGGTGAAGACGACCAGGGCTCCGGGCAGGAGCATCAGCGCCGTGACCGCCAACTCCCCCGCGCGCGTCCTGGACAGATCGCCGATCGCCGGCGCGCTCGCCCTACATGGCCTGGTGGCGGGGCGCCCCACGACGGCGAGTCTTATCCACAGAGCCCCGCGGATACAAGGCCGGCGGACGGATGGCCGATTCGCCGACCATCCCCTCCGTTCACACGACGATGTCCACCGGCGTGCCCAGCGTCACTCGCGGCGCCAGCCAGGCGATATCGGGATCGCGCATGCGCACGCAGCCGTGGGAGGGGTCTCCGGGGATCAGCTGGGGCTGGCCGAAGTCTCCGTGGATGCCCACCACGCCTCCGCCCGGCCAGTCGGTCAGCGTCGAGTAGTCCGAGGTGCCCAGCGCGTACGGCCAGTAGGGGTCGCTGCGATTGCTCAGGTGAAAGCGCTCGCGGATCCAGAAGTGCCCCGGAGGGGTGGGCGTGCTCGGCTTGCCGATGCCCACGGGCGCGAACAGGCGCCGGCGCCCGTCGAAGAACGCGCTGAGGCGTCGCGCGCGCAGGCTTATCACGATCAGCCAGCGTGTCTGCTGAAAGGAGCCCAGGGCTTCTTGCGCCACCCAGCCGGTGCGCCCGTTCGGGCGGCCGGGGATGCGCAGCTTTATCCACGTGTGTCCCTGCGCGTCGGTGTGGCTCACCAGCAGCAGATAGACCTCGGAGAAGCCATCCTCGGTTTCCAGGTGAACGCGGGCGATCCTCCGCGAGTGCGCATCGGGCTGGCTGTAGATAGGTGTCGCCGCGAGCGGATGCGCCCAGGTCGTCAGCGTCCGCTCGTTGGACAGCTGGCGATCGGCCGGTGGGACCGGTGGGGCCGATGGGTTCGACGCGGGGGCGCCCGCCTGGGGCGAGCCCGCATTGGGAGTGTCCGGCGGCGGGGGAGGAGCAGGCTGCGCGACGGAAGCCGGCTGCGCAACGGACGCCTGCGCGACGGATGCCGTCGCCACGTCCGCGACGGCGACAGACACAAGCCCGTATGCGATCGTCAGCAGGCACGCGGGGAGCCCACGCAGCAGTCGCCCGGCACTCATAGCCACCCGGCCATCATAGCCGCCCGCCCCTCGCGCTCACACTGTCTTCATCGGTCTGTGCCGCGCCCTTGCGGGCGGCTGAAGTCCGTCCCAGCCGCCCGCCCTGTTCGCTCCGGCTCCGGCTCTTTTCAGCCGGTGAACTTCGGTCTGGCGTGTCGACGCACGGCACAGCGCGCCAGCGTCCGCCGGATGGTGGTCGCCGGCGTCCTGCTCGCCGCGGTGAACACCACATGGATCACCAAGTGATGGGCGCGACCCGTGGGAACGCTCACGTGAACCGCGAACGCTCCGTGCGAGTTGGGCCCGTGCAGCGTTCCGATCCTGTGACCGTCAAGCGTGAACGTGACGGTCGAGATCGACTTCCCGCTGATCGAGGCGAGATATGCGCTGCTCGCGATGCAGGCTCCCGCCCGGCTGGCGAGATGCGCGGCGCCGAACGCCTGGACCCCGATGGCCGGCTTGGGCGGCGCCGGCGCCGGCACAGGTGTCTGCACGGGCGTCTGCGCCACGGGCGCAGGAGGCGCCGGCTTGAACTCGCCGAAGTCCAATTCGGTGAGATTCACATCGTCGGTGAAGGACTCCGAATAGGCGCACCCGGTCGGCTGCGTACAGGTGAAACCCGACTGACCGACGATGCGCACCGGGAACGATCCTTCGGGGATGTTCTGGATCGTGTATGTGCCATCGGCTGCCGTCACCGCCTGCGGCTGGCCCGCCGGCAGGCCGCTGCCGTTGACGTCCACGAACACCGTCCAGCCGGCGAGTCCGGACTCGCCGCTGTCGAGCTTCCCGTTGTCGTTGGCATCGTCATAGACGGTGCCGCTGATCTGAGCGGGCGCGCCGACGCGGCCGAGCGCAAGGATCGCAAAGCCGGTCGCGGTGATCGACGTCGGATCGTCGCGCGGATCCGTGGGCCAGGAGCCCGTTTCGCCACCCGCCGTGTGCTGCTGCTCAAGCAGCAGATCGACGACCTTCGCGTAGTAATTGCTGGGTTCGCCGATGTTCGCGGGAAGGTACTGGCTGAAGCCCTTCGTCAGGGCGAATATCGAGTAGTGGAAACCGCCCTCGAACGGCGCCGTGAGCCAATCGCAGCTCGCCGCGTCGGGCGTGCACGCGCCGTCCTCGGTCTTGCCCGTGTGGTAGATCATGTGCATCGCGTCGAGCGGATTCGTGCCTCCCTTGCCGAGCAGATCGGTCTGCTGCAGCTCGTAGGCATTGAGCACGTCTTCGTCGAACTTCATCGACGCCTTCACGGCCGGATCGGTCGCCGGCACGCCGTCGAAGCCGAAGCCGAACAGGTTCGTGCCGCTGTC
Source organism: uncultured Solirubrobacteraceae bacterium (assembly GCA_964582105.1). Taxonomy (GTDB): domain Bacteria; phylum Actinomycetota; class Thermoleophilia; order Solirubrobacterales; family Solirubrobacteraceae; genus Palsa-744. Next base: position 118,856 of record CAZOQI010000045.1, on the reverse strand, counting down.
GTTGGCATTGGAGGAGAAGTCGCCTTCGTTGATGCCCGGCTCGTAGCTGGCGCCGCCGTCGTTGCGCAGCGAGGAGGACCCATAGGTGTTGCCCGAGAACTCCTGCACGTTTCGCTGCCAGCCCTGGTTGAGCAGCGCCGCCGCAGCCGGCACGCCGCCGGTGGCAGCGAGCCCCGTCATCGCAAACCCCGTATTGGACTCGTCCGAGCGGCAGCAGCTGGGCGGGCCGTAGTTCCAGCCGCCGCAGTAGTTCTGGCCGCCGAGGCCCTTTCCGAGTTCACCGGTGGACTGACACAGGCCGCCCTCGCTGCCGGCGGTCTGCTGCTCGCCGAGGAGGAAGGCTCGTCCCTTTGCGATCGCGCCGGGCACCGCGCCCGCGGGCGTCGTCGGCACATCGCCGCTGAAGGACAGCGCCAGCAGCGCCAGTCCCGTGCTGTAGGTCGGGTACTGACTGCCGAAAGCGCCGCTGGATTCCTGCTGCGTGAGCAGCCAGTTGACGGCCTTCTGAAGGACGGCCTGCTGGTTGGCCGGCAGCTTTGCGAAGTGGCCTCCGTCCTGCACCCCGAAGGAGGTGATCGCCAGCGCCGTCTCCGGGACAGGAAAGCTCTTGCCGATGCTTCCGTCCGGGTTCTGCTGACCGGTGAGATAGCCCACGCCGCTGGCGATCGCCGCGTTGACGTCCTGATGGGTCCACTGGCCCAGCATCTTCGCGCTCGCCGCCCCAGGCAGCAGCAGCGCCGCCGCTGCGAGCACCGGCAAAAGCGCGCAGAGCACACCGGCTCGGCCTACACGCCGACCATGTCGCACCACGTGACCACGTCGCACCACGTCCGCGCGCACGCGGATCTCATACTTGATCTGCCTGACATTCATGTCGTCTCTCCCAGCTTGCAGAACCAGATTATGTCTCCCAGCGCGCCGCCCACGCACTGCGCACAGCGCAGGCAATGAGCAGACGCGAGTGCAGCAAGCGGGCAAGACTACCGATCGGAACACTTCAAGTCAAGGCCGAGTTGGGAACGCCGGTTTTCGTGCCCTTTCCCGTTAATCCGAGCCGCCCGGCCGCACCGTATTTCCTCAGCGCTCTAAACTGTTCTCGGCAGTCGCCATTTGCGCAACGGTCCACATCGAGATCATGGATGAGAGGAGACGGATATGTGGAGAAAGGTTCAAAAACGGCCAACGCCCGCCGGCCTGATCGCGCTGCTCGCGCTGGTGCTGGCGATGAGCGCGCCCACGCTCGCGCGACCGCTCTCCAACAGCGCGCACAGCCTCGCGGCGAGCGTCGCCAGGGCGCTCGGCCTCAGCCGCTCCGCCGAGACCACGGCCAAGCAGGCGCTCGCCCTCTCGGCGCAGGCGCGCCGCGAAGCTCAGGCGGCATTGGCCAAGGGCGCCGCGGGCGGCTCGATTGGTCCGCAGGGTCCCGCGGGTCCCGCCGGCCCGGCCGGTCCGCAGGGCGCCGCCGGATCTCAGGGCGCAACGGGCAGCGCCGGTCCGCAGGGCCCTCCCGGAAGCGCCATCGGCTATTCCCGGCTGATCAACTTCAAAGGCCCCCTGGGCGAAGAATGGCACAGCGACGACGCCACCTCGACCTTCGACGGCGATGCGACCCTCACCAATCCGAGCCCCGGAGTCTTCTGCTACACCGCGCTTCCATTCACAGTGCACAACGTCGTCGCCACGCTCGGCAACACCGGCACGCCGGGCGTGAAGACGCCGCTCGACGTCGTGCAGGTCGACATTCCCGATCCGGGCGTACCTCGCAACCTCGATGCCGACTGCCCGCCCGCCAGGAACGCGCAGCCGGGCAAGCACGCGGACGCGGCAATCTACGTGCGCCGCGCCGACACCGGAGAACCCGTCGACCCGCCTCACTCGGCGGCGATCTTCGTTTTGTTCAATTGAGTTTTGGCAATTGAGCATTGCGTATGGGGCACAGCCCCATTGCCAGGCGCCCGCAGCGATGCCGCCAGCACGCGGCCAACACGGGGCCGCCCCTGCGGCCCTCCTCAAAAAAATCAATCCCCTCCGGCTGCCAGCAGCGCTGCGCCCACGGCACCCGAGAGGTCTCCCAACTCGGTTGGCAGCACAACGGGCGGGTGCTCAGCGGCGAACAGGTGGGGCTGCATCTGCCTCACCACGCGATCGATGAAGGGCTGGCCGAGCTTGTCGCCGAGGCCCCCGCCGACCACGATCGCCTCCAGGTCGAGCAGGTTCTGAGCGCTGGAGAGGGCGATCGACAGCGCCCACGCGGCGTCGGCGAGCAGCTCCCTCGTCAGCTCATCGCCCTGCTTGAGCGCGCGCGTGTAGATCCCTGAAGTCACGCGCGGCTTGCCCTGCCGGCGCATGATCTCGAACAGCACCGTCTTGCGGCCGCGCCCCACCAGCTTGCGCGCGCGCCGTTCCATGCGCGCGCGCCCGGCGTAGGCCTCCAGGCAGCCCCGCCGCCCGCAGCCGCACCTTCGCCCGCCGGCCTTGACCACCACGTGCCCGATCTCGCCCGCGGCGCCGCGCCCGTCGTGCAGCTCGCCGTCCAGGATCAGCCCCCCGCCGACGCCCGTGCCCAGCCACACGCCCAGCAGGTTCCCATAGGGGCGCCCCGCCCCGGCGCGGTGCTCGCCCAGCACGCCCACGCGCACGTCATTGTCGATCGCCACCCTCACGCCGCCGCCCAGCGCCTGCGAGACGAGCGGGCCCAGCTTGACGCTCCCGGAGAAGCCCGCTACGTTCGCGGCCTGCGAGACGCTTCCCGCCGCGATGTCGATCTCGCCGGGGGAGCCGATGCCAACGCTCGCGACCGCGCCCGCGCCGGCTCCCGCCTGCCCGAGCGCCCCGTGGATCGTGCCCACGATCGCCTGGATCACGTTCTCGGCCACCCCGCTCTGGGGGGTCGCCACGCGCGCGCTGCCCGCGACCTGCTCCCCGCGCAGCGCCACCGTCTGGATCTTCGTGCCGCCGAGGTCCACGCCCACCGTCATTGCGCCCGCGCCGGCCACGCCGTTAGGATAGCCCCGCGATCAGGCCGCCTCCCCGTTTCCCAGCTCAGGAGCCGCGATGAGCAGCGACGAGTCCACGATCACCCCGGCTCCTGCGCCCCTGCGCGAGCGCCCGGCGTGGACGGCCCTGGGCCGCCACTTCAAGGACATCCGGGGCGTGCACCTGCGCGAGCTCTTCGCGCGCGATCCCCGGCGCGGCGAGCGCCTCACCGCCGAGGGCGCGGGGCTGTACCTCGACTACTCCAAGAACCGCATCGCCGAGGAGACCCTTGCGCTGCTGCTGGAGCTGGCCGAGCAGTCGCGGCTGGCCGAGCGCATCGAGGCGATGTTCAGCGGCGCGCGCATCAACGTCTCCGAGAATCGCTCGGTGCTCCACGTCGCCCTGCGCATGCCCGCCGGCAGCTCGTTTTTTTTGGAGGGGGAGGATGTTGCCGCGCAGGTGCACGACGTGCTCTCGCGTATGTCCGCCTTCGCCGAGCGCCTGCGAGCGGGGGATTGGCTGGGGCACACCGGGCGGCCGATACGCAATGTGCTCAACATCGGCATCGGCGGCTCGGACCTCGGGCCCGTGATGGCCTATGAGGCGCTGCGCGATTACAGCCGCCGCGATCTGCACTTTCGCTTCGTCTCCAACGTCGACGCCACGGACTTCGCCGAGGCCACCCGCGATCTCCTGCCCGAGGAGACCCTCTTCATCGTCTCCTCCAAGACCTTCACCACGCTTGAGACGATGACCAACGCGCGCTCCGCGCGCGCGTGGCTGCTGGCTGCGCTGGGGGACGAGAGCGCCATCGCCAAGCACTTCGCCGCCGTCTCCACCAACGCCGCGAAGGTGGCCGAGTTCGGCATCGACACCGAGAACATGTTCGGCTTCTGGGACTGGGTCGGGGGGCGCTACTCGATGGACTCCGCCATCGGCCTCTCCACCATGATCGCCATCGGGCCCGAGCGCTTCGCGGAGATGCTCGCCGGCTTTCACGCGATGGACGAGCACTTCCGCAGCACTCCCTTCGCGCGCAACCTGCCCGTGCTGATGGGCCTGCTCGCGGTCTGGTACGGGGACTTCTTCGGCGCGCAGACGCACGGGGTGATGCCCTACGAGCAGTACCTCAAACGGTTCCCCGCGTATCTGCAGCAGCTCACGATGGAGTCGCTCGGCAAGCGCGTCACGCTCGGCGGGGATGACGTGGACTGCGACACCGGCGCCGTTTACTGGGGGGAGCCAGGCACCAACGGGCAGCACAGCTTCTACCAGCTCATTCATCAGGGCACCAGGCTGATTCCAGTCGATCTCATCGGCTTCGCCAAGCCGCTTCATCCGCTGCGCGATCACCACGATCTGCTCATGTCAAACGTCTTCGCGCAGGCGCAGGCGCTCGCGTTCGGCAAGACCGCGCAGGAGGTGCGCGCGGAGGGGACGCCCGCGGCGATCGTGCCCCATCGCGTGATGCCCGGCAACCGGCCCACGAATGTGATCCTCGCCGAGCGCCTCACGCCGTTCGCGCTTGGCACGCTCGTGGCGCTGTACGAGCACAGCGTCTTCACGCAGGGCGCCATCTGGGGGATCGACTGCTTCGACCAGTGGGGCGTCGAGCTGGGCAAGGAGCTCGCCATGCGCATCGTTCCCGAGCTTCTCAGCGAGGCCGAGCCGGATCTGGCGCACGACAGCTCCACCAACGCGCTCATCCGGCGCTACCGCGCGACGCGCTGAGCACGGCCGGCGGCTACCGTTGACGGATATGCCCGTGCGCAGCGATGCCTCGGTGAAGCGCCTCACGCTCGTGGCCTGCATCCTCGGCTCGGGCATCGCGCTGCTGGATGGCACGGTTGTCAACGTTGCGCTGCCCACGATTCAGCGCGACCTCGGCGGCGGCCTGGCCGCGCAGCAGTGGGTCGTCAACGCCTACCTGCTCACGCTCGGCTCGCTGATTCTGGTCGGGGGCTCGCTCGGGGACCTCTTCGGCGAGCGGCGCATCTTCGCTTTGGGGGTGGGGGGTTTTGGCGCGGCTTCGCTGCTGTGCGCGCTGGCGCCCTCGATCGAGGCCCTGATCGCGGCGCGCGCGTTGCAGGGGGTGGCCAGCGCGCTGCTCACGCCGAGCGCGCTGGCGGTGATCGTGGCCACCTTCCCCGAGTCCGAGCGCGGCCCCGCGATCGGCAGCTGGACGGCCTGGGGCGGCATTGCCACCGTGCTGGGGCCGTTGCTGGGGGGCGAGCTGCTGGCGCTGTCCTCGTGGCGGGTGATCTTCCTCATCAACCTGCCCCTGGTGGCGATCTGCGTTGCGCTGATACTCACCGTCATCCCCCGCTCCGAGCCACTGCGCGCGACCACGACGACGGCGGCGCGGCGGGTTGACCTCCCGGGCGCGCTGCTCTGCGCGCTGGGCCTGGGCGGGCCGGTGTTCGCGCTGATCGAGCAGCCGCGGCTGGGGTGGGGGAGCCCCGCGGTGGCGGTGCCTCTGGTGGCGGGCGTCGCGCTGCTGGTGTGCTTCGGGCTGTATGAGTCCCGCGCGCACGACCCGATGCTGCCGCTGGGGCTCTTCCGCCGGCGCAACTTCTCCGCGGGCAACGCCGAGACGCTGGCGATGTATGCGGGGCTGTCGATCCTGTTCTTCTTCCTCGTGCTCTTCCTGCAGCAGATCGGCGGCTTCACGCCATTGCAGAGCGGCCTGGCGACGCTGCCGGTGACGGTGGTCATGTTCGCCTTCTCCAAGCGCTTCGGCGCGCTCGCCGACCGCCACGGGCCGCGCTTCTTCATGGGCGCCGGGCCGCTGCTGGCCGCCCTTGGGCTGCTCTCCTTTCAGCGCATCGGCACGCACGTGGACTACCTCTCAGACGTGCTCCCCGGGCTGCTCGTGTTCGCGCTGGGGCTGTCGATGACCGTGGCGCCGTTGACGGCGGCCGTGCTGGCGGGGGTGGAGTCCAATCAGGCGGGCATCGCCTCGGCCGTCAACAACGCCGTGGCGCGCGTGGCCGGCCTGCTGGGCACCGCCGCGGTCGGCGCGGCCGTCGCGGCCTCCTTCGTGGCGCACCTCGACAGCAACCTCGCCAACCGGCCCCTCGGGCCCCGTGCGCAGGCGGCCGTCACGGAAGCCAGGAAGCTGCCCCTGGGTCTGCCCGACACCAGCGGCGTTCCGCCCGTGCAGGCCCATGCAGTCACCGCGGCCGCCTCCCAGGCATCGCTCGACAGCTTTCATCTGGGCATGGCGATCGCCGCGCTGCTCGTCGCCGCGGGCGGAATCGCCGGGGCGCTCGGCGTGCGCAATCCCCAGCGGGTCGTGCTCGCCGAGGAGTGCGAGGGCGGCCAGCTCGTGGGGGCGGCGCTGGATGCGGCCGGCTGTCAGGAGGGGCTGCCTCAGCCCATTTCCGCGTAGGCGCGCATGGCCTCTATCAACGGCCCCAGCCCGCGCCCCCGCGCCGTCAGCCGGTACTCGACCGTGGGCGGGCTGGTGGGCAGCACCGCGCGCTGCAACAGCCCTGCGGCCTCCAGCTCGCGCAGGCGCTCGGAGAGCATGCGCGGGGAGATGCCCTGCACGGCGCCCGCGAATTCGTTGAAGCGCAGGGCCCCGCTCAGCGCGGCGTAGATGATCGACAGCTGCCAGCGGCGCTCCAGGAGGTCCGCCGCGCGACGGACCTCATCGGGGATCGGCTGGGGACTGCGACAGCGCACCATCGCGCTCGGGCTGGGATTGGGACGGCGTGTCATGGCCAGGTCTGCTCCTGCGATCGACCGTCAGGAGGACGCCACGGCTTCGCGGGCGGGCTCAAGCGCGCGGTCGAGCACTTCCTGGACGGTCATCACCGGGTGGAAGGTCATCTGCTCGCGCACTTCCTCGGGGATCTCATCCAAATCGCCGCGATTGCGCTCGGGCATGATCACGTCGGTCAACCCCGCGGCGTGCGCGGCCAGCGCCTTCTGCTTGAGGCCGCCGATCGGCAGCACGCGCCCCTGGAGGGTCACCTCTCCCGTCATGCCCACGGTGTGCTTCACCGGCCTGTTCGAGAGCAGCGAGGCCAGGGCGGTGACCATCGTCACGCCGGCGGAGGGGCCGTCCTTGGGGATCGCCCCCGCGGGCACGTGCACGTGGAACTCGTGGCCGTCGAACACGTTCTCGTCGATGCCCAGCTCGGCGGCGTGGCCGCGCACGTAGGAGAGGGCGATGCGCGCGGACTCCTTCATCACGTCGCCCAGCTGGCCGGTGAGCACCAGCCCGCCGCCTCCGCCGCTGCCGCTGCTCTTCATCGCTGTGGCCTCCACGAACAGCACGTCGCCGCCCGTGCCGGTCACGGCCAAGCCCGTGGCGACGCCCGGCACCGCGGTGCGGATGGCCGACTCCTGGAAGAACTTCTGGCGGCCCAGCGCGTCGCGCACGACATCGAGGTCGATCGCCAGCGGGGGCTCCACCTTGCCCGAGGCGATGCGCGTGGCGGTCTTGCGCAGCAATGTGCCCAGCTCGCGCTCGAGGTTGCGCACGCCCGCCTCGCGCGTGTACTCCGTGATGATCGTCGTGAGCACCTCGTCGGAGATCTCCACCTCGTCCTCGCGCAGGCCGTTGCGATCGCGCTGGCGCGGCCACAGGTAGCCCTTGGCGATGGCCAGCTTCTCGGCGTTGGTGTAGCCGTCGAAGCGGATCACCTCCATGCGGTCCAACAGCGGGCCTGGGATCGTGTCGGCCACGTTGGCCGTGGCCAGGAACATGACCTGGCTCAGGTCGAGCTCGACGTCGAGATAGTGGTCGCGGAAGCTGTGATTCTGGGCGGGGTCCAATACCTCCAGCAGAGCCGCCGATGGGTCGCCGCGCCAGTCGGCGCCGACCTTGTCCACCTCATCGAGCAGGATCACGGGGTTCATCGTGCCCGCGTCGCGCAGCGCGCGCACGAGGCGTCCGGGGAGGGCGCCGATGTAGGTGCGCCGGTGCCCGCGGATCTCGGCCTCGTCGCGCACCCCGCCGAGGGACATGCGCACGAACTCGCGTCCCGTCGCGCGCGCGATCGACTCGCCGATCGAGGTCTTGCCGGTGCCCGGGGGGCCGATCAGCGTCAGGATGGCGCCGCTCTTGGGGTCGGCCTCGATGCCGCGATCCTCGCGCAGCTTGCGCACCGCCAGATACTCGGTGACGCGATCCTTCACATCCTCCAGGCCCGCGTGATCGGCGTCGAGCACCTCGCGCGCGGCGACAGGATCCAGGTGCTCCTCCGAGCGCTTGCTCCAGGGCACCGATATGAGCCAATCGAGGTAGGTGCGGATCATCGAGCTCTCGCCCGTCTGATCGCCCATGCGCTCCAGGCGCCCGAGCTCCTTGATGGCCTGCTCGTGCACCGCCTCGGGCATCTCCGCGGCCTCGATCTTCTCGCGGTACTCCTCGACGATCGAGCCCTCGTCCTCGCCCAGCTCCTTGCGGATGGACTCCATCTGCTTGCGCAGGAAGTACTCGCGCTGCTGCTTCTCGGCGCCGTCCTGCACGTCCTCGCGGATGCGCTTGCGCACCTGCAGCTCGGCCAGGGACTCGCGCTGCAGCTTCACCGCCAGCTCCAGGCGGTCGCTGACGTCGAGCGTGCGCAGCAGCTCGACCTTCTGCTCGTAAGACAGGTTGGGGGAGTAGCCCGCGGAGTCGGCCAGCGGGCCGGGCTCGACGATCGCGCGCAGGAAGGCGGCGATGCGCCCGTCGTCGCCGCGCAGCTCGAGGATCTCCTCGACGATCGCGCGGTATTCGCGCTCGAGGTTGCGCGTGCGCCCGTCCACGGGGACCTCGTCGGGGCGCTCGTCGATCTCCACGCGCAGCTCGCCGCCGGGGCCCGTCTGGGCGGCGCCGATCAGCGCGCGGTGCTGGCCGGAGATGGCCACCGCGCGTCCGCCGCCGGGCAGGCGGATCTGCTCATCGACGTCGGCCACCGTGCCGACCTCGAGGAACTCGTTCTCGTGGCGGGGCACGAGCACGACGCGCTCGTCATCGCCGACGTCCACGGTCAGCGTGATGCCCATGTTGGGGAAGACGACCGTGTCGTCGAGGGGGATCAGGCGCAGGACCTCCTTGGGAGGCTGCGGCGCGGCGCTGATCTGGGGGGTGTCCGGGCTTGAGGGCATAGGTATCTGCTCCATATGAGCTTACGAAAGTATAGGTAGTATAGCGAGCTGCGCGAGAAGTGCAAGGCCTTCCGCGGACCGCCTCGCTCCGCCCTAATCCGCGAACAGGCGCCGCGGCCACAATCGCCTCGCGCGCACCACGTTGACCTCGGCGCAGAGCACCAGCACCTGGCCGCCGAGATACAGCCAGGCGAGCAGGCCGAGCACGAAGGCGAACAGTCCCGAGGTCTCCTTGGCGTGGCGCACTACGTGGTCGACGTAGTAGCTGCCGACGTGCTGGAGCAGCTGCCAGAGCACCGCCGCGAGGATCACGCCGGCGAGCAGCTCGCGGGTGGGCACGTCCTCGGAGGTGAGCATCCGGAAGACGAGGAAGAACACGACCAGGTTGCCGGCGAGCGCCAGCGCGATCCCGCCGAGCGCTTCCAGCGCGTTGGGCGCCTGGATGGTGACGTAGCCGGCGAGCAGCGTCGAGACGATCGTGAGCGCGCCGAGCACCGCGAGCAGGCTCAGCCCCCGCAGGCGCCGGGCGAGAAACCCGCGCTGGCGCCGGCGCGGGATGCGCCACACCTTGTCGAAGGCGCTCTCGGTGGCGCCGGTGAGCCCCAGCCCCGCCAGCAGCGCGCCGCCCAGGCCGAGCGCCAGCGCCAGGCCGCTGCCCTGGAGGGAGTGGATGTTGCCGTGCAGCTGCGTGCCGATGATCGGCAGCTGGCCGACGGTGGAGTCGAGCACGCTCTGCTGGGCGCCGGGGTTGCCTTCGAGCACGAACCCCAGCACGGTCACGAACACGAGCAGCAGCGGGAACAGCGTGAAGAAGGCGTAGAAGGCGATCAGCGCCCCGAGCTGGCCGGCCTGATCCTCGTCGAACCTCCCCGCCACCGCGACCGCGAAGCTCAGCCGCCGGTGGCGCTGCTGGAAGCGGTCGATTGCGCGCAGGCGCTCGTGGATGCTCATCTTGCGGGGAAGGGGTCGCTGAGGGGGGGGGTCAAATCCAGGGTTGCTCCGACATATCTGCGTGTCTACCCCATCGACCGGCAGAAGGCCAGCCCTGGATGCTCACGTTCGCGCTCGCACACCCATGCGCGCGGCGGACAGGACCACGGACTCCGCGGAGCGGGTGGCGCTGGTGGCGCAGGCCAAGCGCAAGTCGCTGATGCACGCCAACCGTCACAGGCTGCGCCGGGTGGACCTGGAGGAATGCTTCGGACAGGCCGTCATGGAGCTCGTCAGGTGGGTGCGCGCGGGGGGCACGTTTGAGAACCCCGCTCACGCGGCGAGCGCCCTGGAGACGCGCTTCTTCTCCCGTGTGCTGGATCGCCACAGGGCGGTGCGGGGCCGCAGCCCGATCAAGGCGGCGCTGGAGAGCGCGCTGGCGGTTGGCGGCGACGCCGATCTGCTCGACACGCGCTGCGGTGGTGAGGAGCTGGCGCTGCTGCGCCTGGAACTGCGCAACGTGGCGCGGACGGCGCCCAGGCTGACAGCCGATCAGCGGTTGGTGGTGGCCTGTCAGGTGGGCCTGCAGATGCGCTGCGGCGAGTTCTGCGAGCTGTTCGGATGGTCCTCGGAGAAGTACCGCAAGGTGGCCCAGCGCGCCCGCGCGCGCCTGCGAGGGCTGACCGATGCGTTGGACGAAAACGAGCTGAATGTCCCACCCGCGCAGGTGGGGACGGACAGAGAGACAGGGAGGCGCCCATGAGGAGCTCACCCTCTGCTCGTGGGCGCATCCCTTGGGACGCCGGCGGCGAGCGGTCGAAGATCGGCCGGCAGATACGACCGCACGGCGAAACCCAACCGCGCAACGGCGGCCGGGAGTCAGACAACTCCCCTCCCGGGCTCCCGGTCGCCGGCGCGCACAGCATCGCAGGGGCGGCCGGCACGAGGAGGGCGCAGGCATGAGCGCGATGTTCGCGCGCCACCCCCGGCACGCGGTCCACAGCGTTCACGCCGAGGACGAGCCGCTGGACGCGATGGGGCAGCGGTTCGCCGGCCCTCCCGCCGGCCCGCCCCGCTGGCGCCGGGTCGCGGCGATGGCGCTGCTGAGCGCCGCCGGGGCGATCGTGGCGTTCATGGTGGTGCACGGCCTGCGCGCGTCTGTGGCGGGTGGACTCCATCCCGGCGTGGCCGGTCAAGCGGTGGCCGCACCGCCGGAGCGTGGCGCGCCCGCGGAGTCGGCTGAAGGTGTGTCCGGGCACGCGCCGAGGCGGCGTGCGAGGCCCCGTTCGAGTGCCCCGGTGCGCAGCGCGGGACGGCGCCGTAGGTGGGCGAGCGCGAGAGCCGTGCCCGACGTGGTGCGCGCGGTGGCAGCCGTGCCCGCGGCGCAGGGGGTCGCCTCCTCCCCTCAGGCCACCGTCGCGACGAGGGCGAGGGCGCCAGGCAATGCCGAATCCGAGTTCGGCTTCGAGCGTTGAGGCGTGCGGTCGATGCGCAGACACCCGTCGCCGGACGCGCGCCCGCGGGTGACGGTCGTGACGCGGCCCCTGTGGCGGCTGCGGCTGGCAGGCGCGATACGGCGGCGCCTGCTGCGGACGCTGGCGGTGGCTGGCGTGCTGGTGGCCGTCCACTACGCCACGGACCTCAAACACCAGGACAGACAACCCCACACACCCACGGCAAAGGAGCCAAGAAGATGACCACCAGGAACCTCGATCGCGCCGCCAAGCCAACCCTCGGCAAGCCCACCCTCGTCAGGCCGGCCCTCGCCAAGCCCGCCTCTGGCAAGCCCGCCCACGGCAGGCGCCTGCGCTCCAGCCCCGCCGCGCTGGCGGCGGTGATGCTGGGCTGCGCCTATCTGGCGAGCGCCGGGTCGCCGCTGACCGCGCGGGCGCTGGCCGTCACCTCCGCCAGGACCGGGACCGTGACCACCACGGCCGCGGGCGGCAGCTCGCTGGAAGCCGCCGCGACCAAGGCCGGGGAAATGGGCCGCAAGGTGGCGATGAGCCTGATCGGGCTGGCGCTGGCGGTGGCCGGGATCGTGCTGGCCTTTCGCCGCGACTTCAGGAAGGTGGCGGGGGTGCTGGTGGTGGGAATGCTGGCGATTCTGCTGGCCACCCCGGTGGGCGTGAGCGTGCTGAAGAACACGGTGGCCGCGCTGTTCGGGTCCGCCTGACGGCCGGCTGATCCGGCATGGCGATAGAGATCCGCTCCTACCGGAGCGTGTTCGACCTGGAACGGCGCATCTACCAGGTGGACCGCTTGCGGCTGAACCCCGGCGGCGTGCCCTTGCGCGGCGCGGCGTACTGCCTGGCGCTGCTTCTGCTGGCGCTGCTGGTGTCGGCGCTGCCGCTGCTGGGCGCCGCGGCGAGGGTGCTGCCGTGGTACGTGCGCGATCTGGCCGGGCCTGTGGGCGGCGCTGCGTTCTTGAGCGCGATCCGCATCGATGGTCGGCCCTTTCACCAGGCGGCGTGGGCGCTCGTGAGCTATGCGGCGGGACCGCGCGTGGTGCTCGGGGATCGCTCCGCCCCTGGACCCGGTCGCCGCTGGCGGCCGGGGGAGATGGTGCTGCTGCCCGACGGCTCGGAGGGCCGGCTGCGCCGGCTGCGCTGCAGCGGACCGGCCGTCGTGCATCTCGGCGTGGCGCACGAGCGCGTGGAATGGCGCCAGGGCGCTCTGCTGCCAGGGAGCGCGGGAGGCGGTCGGCGGCGGCGGGGGGTGCACGTGGCGGTGCGCGAACTGCCGGGACGGCGCGCCCCGCGCCACGGCCGCGCGATCGTGCTGGATCCCGGCGCGCGCCTGCACGTGGAGGGATGAGCCGGTGCGCTCGCCGCTGCGCTTCGTGTACGGCAACTGCGTCTTCGCGCGGGGGCTGGACGACGGGTGGGCGGCGTTCGCGGTGTCCACCGGCTCCTACGAGTGCCTGCCCGAGGAGGAGAAGCGCGCGCGCTTTCAGGCGCTGCTGGGCGCGCTGGAAGCGGTGCAGGCCGACATCCAGATCCTGCGCGTGAGCCAGGGCTGCGACGCGCGGCGCTATGCGCGCGAGCTGATCGAGCACACCGCCGCCGCGGCGCACGTGCGGGCACGCCGGCGCTATGTGCGCCAGCAGGCCGAGCGCCTGCACGAGCTCGGCGCGGCGCGGGCGCTCCTGTTCCTGCTGGTGAGCCTGCGCGAGCCCGAGCGCGACGTCGCCGGCTTCCTCTCGCGCGCCGCGGAGCAGCACCCGCGCGAGTGGCTCGGGGCGATGCGCCGCGCGCTCTCCGGGCGCGATCGGCGCGTGCTGAGCGTGGCCGAGCTGGAGCGCGCGCAGACACGGGCGCGGCAGATCGAGGCGCGCCTGGCGGGCAGTCTGGCGCTGGCGCCGGCGCGCGGGGTGCAGCTGCAGTGGCTGGTGCGCCGGGCCTTCTGCCGGGGGCTGGGCGAGCCGTCGATCGAGGGTCTGCACGAGCCGCGGGCGCTGGTGTTCGAGTCCCGCCGCCGGGGCCGCCAGGGCGAGGCGGTGCTGGCGCCGCTGGAGGGGGACGTGCTGCGCTGGATGGACAGCCTGGTGGAGCACCGCGGCAGGGCGCTGCGCTGCGAGTCGGAGCTGGGCGTGAGCTGGCAGGCGCAGCTGGTGGCGGGGGCGCTGCCCGAGCAGGCCTCCTTCCCCGGGGCCGGCGTGGAGCTGATGTGGGCGCCGGTCGAGAGCCTGCCCTTCGCAGTCGATCTCTCCCTCAACGCGCGCTTCCTGCCCAACGAGCTGGCCCTGCGCATCGCCCGCCGGCGCATCCAGGATGCCGACCAGATCGCCCGCGCGGAGTCCGAGGGCGAGCAGGGGGTGTCCGACCTCGGGCAGCGGCGCCGGGGAGAGGCCCGCGAGCTGTTGAGCCACCTGCAGTCTGCGAGCCGCCCGCCGCTGCTGCGCGCCACATTGGCGGTGGCGATCGGGGCCGCGGAGGCCGAGCGCCTGGAGCGGCGCGTGGAGGCGTGCCGCGCCGCCTTCGACGAGGTGCGCCTGCACCGTCCCCTCGGGGGACAGCTGGAGCTGTTCTGGCAGCACCTCCCCGGGCAGCGCACCGGCGTGAGCGGCTATGACGACACGCTCACCCCCGAGCAGGTGGCGGCGATGATGCCCACCGCGGCGCACGTGGCGGGGGCGCGCCGCGGCTTCTACCTCGGCCACACGCTCTCGGGCTCGCGGCGGCCGCTGCTGTTCAACCTCGGCGAGGGCTCGGAGAGCGATCGCAACACGGCGATCCTCAGCGTGGGCGCGCTGGGCTCGGGCAAGACGACGCTCGCGCAGAAGCTCATGTACGAGGCGTTCCTGCAGGGCGCGCGCGTGGTGGACTGCGACCCCAAGGGCGACCACCGCTTTCACCTCCTGGAGGAGGTGGCGCCGCACGTGGAGCGGATCGAGCTGCGCCCCGATGCGGCCCTGCGCGGCATGCTCGACCCCCTGCGCGTGGCCCCCGCGCACCTGCGCCAGGACGCCGCTGTGTCGTTCCTGCGCGCCTTGCTGCCTGGCCGCGCAGAGGCCTCCTGGGAGACCGCGATCGTGGGCGCCGTGGATCGCGTGCTGAGCCGCGCGCGGGCGGGGGCAGGCGGCGGGGGGGCCGGCTGCGGGGAGGTCGTCAGGGCGCTCGCCGAGGGGGACGAGGTCGACGCGCAGGTTGCCAAGACGCTGGCGGTGTATGCCCGCTCGGGCTTGACCCAGCTCGGCTTCGCCGATCCCGCGGTGGCGCTCGCGCCGGTCGGCTCGAGCCAGGTCATCTATATACCGATCCGCGACCTCCCCGGCCCCGAGCCGGGGCTGCGGCGCGCGGAGTACTCGCAGTCCGAGCGCGTGGGCGAGCAGCTGGTGCGCCTGATCGCCATGTTCGCCATGCACCTGCTGGCGGCCGAGCGCGGACGGCTGAAGGTGTTCGGCTTCGACGAGGGCTGGCGCCTGCTGGGCGATCCCGTGGGGCGCACGCTGCTTGCCTCGCTGCAGCGCATGGGCCGCTCGGAGCTGGCGGTGCCGATCGTCAGCACGCAGCTCCTGACCGACGCGCTCGTGGGGGAGCGGGGCTCGCTGGACAACCTCCTGGGCGCCACCTTCGTCTTCGGGATGCGCTCGCAGGACGAGGCCCGCCGTGCGCTTGAGCTGCTGGGGCTGGACCCCGAGGACCGCGAGCTGCGCGCGCGGCTGCTGAGCTTCGAGCGGGGCCGCTGCCTGTTCCGCGACCACCGCGGGCGCGTGGAGGCGATCCAGGTGGACGTCGTGGCGCCGGCGCTGCTGCGCGCCTTCTCGACCACGCCGGAGGTGGATCGGACCCGAGAGGCCGAGGACGAGGGTGGGGACGCCGCGGACGAGAGCAGGGGCGCCGCGGAGGGCATTCGGTGAGGGCTGCCACGTCCAGCGCGGTGCGCGCGGTCGTGGCGATTGCGGTGTCCTCGGTTGCGGCGTCTGTGGCGCCGAGCCTGCTTCCCGCGCGGGCGTCGGGTGCCACGCCCCGCGCCCCCAGCGGCCCGCCCCTGACGACGGGCGGCGCCGAAGCGTCGGAAGCGCAGAGCACGCAGTCCTCCGGCGGCGATCCGCTCGTGGAAAACGGCCTCGGCAGCCCCATGTGCCACGCCCCCGCGGGCGCCGCGCCGCTCTCGGCGCAGGTGCGCAGCGACTGCCGCACCGCGGGGTGGGTGGCGGCCGCCGCGCCCACCTCCGACTACGCCTTCGACGTCAACGCCGGCGGCGGCTTCCTCAGCGGCCTCGATCCGCAGCTGCTGCTGCAGAGATACCTGCTGGCGCCCATGTGGATGGGGGTCGTGTGGGTGGTGCACGCGCTGCTCTCGATGCTGGAGTGGGCCTACACGATCGACCTGCTCGACAGCCCCGCCCAGAGCGGCCTCGGCCAGGGTCTGCGCGAAACGCAGGCGGTCTTCACCCGGCCCTGGCTGGTGCTGGCGCTGGCGATCGCCTCGGTGGGGGCGGCCTACCACGGCCTCGTGCGCCGCCGCGTGGCCGAGACGGTGGGCGAGGTGCTGCTGATGGCCGCGATGATGCTGGGCGGCCTGTGGGTGATCGCCGACCCCACCGGCACCGTGGGCGTGGCGGGCAGCGTGGCCAACCAGGCCAGCCTCGGTGCGCTGAGCGCGATCGCGCAGGGCAGCCCCGACGGCGGCGCGGCGACGTTCACGGACGGCATGCGCGCGGTGTTCGCAGATGGCATCGAAGGCCCCTGGTGCTACCTGGAGTTCGGCGACGTGCGCTGGTGCCGGGACCCGGGGCGGCTGGACCCGCGACTGCACAGCGCGGGGCTGGCCCTGGCGGGCGAGCAGGGGTTGAACGGCTGCAGCTTCGACGCCGGCAGCCCGTTCCACATCTGCGCCGCGCTCGGCAGCGCCCAGGCGCGCGCGTACAGCCACAGCGCGGAACTGCTGCGCGGAGCGCGCACCAACGGCGAGCTGTTCCTGGCGCTGCCCGCGGACAGCCCCGAACGCGATGCGATCCTGACCAACGGCGCGAGCGGGCTGCTGGCGGTGCTGTGCGGGGGCACGAACACCCAGGTCGGCAGCTGTCGCGGCCCCACCGCCGCGCAGGCCGACTTTCGCGGCGGCGGCGGAACAGAACAGCGCGCCGCGGGCCTGCTGCTGATCCTGGCCGGGATCCTGGGCATGGTCCTGCTGCTCGGCTTTCTCGCGCTGCATCTGCTGGCCGCCGCGCTGATGAGCCTCTTCTACCTGCTTCTGGCGCCCGCGGCGGTCCTCGCCCCCGCGCTGGGCGACGGCGGCAGGGCGGTCTTCCGCGGGTGGGCCGTGCGCCTGCTGGGGGCGCTCGCGGCGAAGCTCGTCTACTCGCTCGTGCTCGGCGCGATGCT
Organism: uncultured Solirubrobacteraceae bacterium; assembly: GCA_964582105.1. GTDB lineage: Bacteria > Actinomycetota > Thermoleophilia > Solirubrobacterales > Solirubrobacteraceae > Palsa-744. The sequence continues at coordinate 102,018 of CAZOQI010000045.1, read as the reverse complement.
GGCGCTGGAGCGCATTCTCCTGAGCCTGCCGGGCCTGGGCTGGTGGGCGCAATGGCTTTTGGTGTGCGCCGCGTGGTGGGGCGCCTTCCTGCACCGCCACCGGGCGTTCGGGGTCATCGAAGGCGGCCGCCGGCGGCAGGTGTTCCTGCAACGGGTGCACCAGCGCCCATGACCGCCCGCCTGCCGATCGCCGGGGCGCTGCTGGCGGGCATCGGCGCGCTCGTGACGGCGCCGCTCTTGATGGGCCTGGCCGCGCTCGGCGCGGTGAGCGGCGCGGCTACGGGCGCGCAGGGTGGCGCGCTCGGGAGCGCGTCAGGGCAGGGCGCGGCTGTGTCCGCCGCCGCGCGGGCGCAGATCCCCCCTGAATACCTGCGCCTCTACGAGCGGGCCGCCGAACGCTACGGCCTGGACTGGCCGATCCTCGCGGGTATCGGCCGGGTGGAGTGCGACCACGGCCGCGACCCCGACCCCTCGTGCACGCGCGAGGGCGCCGTCAACTCAGCGGGCGCGGGCGGGCCGATGCAGTTCCTGGCTTCCACCTGGGCCGTGTACGGGGTGGACGGCGACGGCGACGGCAGGATCGACCGCTGGGACCCGGCCGACGCCATCTTCGCGGCGGCCCGCTACCTCCGCGCCTCGGGAGCGCCCGCCGACTACCCCAAAGCGATCCTCGCCTACAACCACGCCGGCTGGTACGTGGCCGAGGTCGAGCACTGGGCCGCCATCTACCGCGGCCCCGCCCTCGATGGCCTGACGGGCGCCGCCGCCACGAATGCCCTCAGCTCGACCACTGCGCGCTTCGTGCCCGGCGAACGCGCCCTGCTCTCGCCCGCGGACGGCCACCTGGCGCTGGTTCCCGCCGGCGTCCCCGCGGTGGTCCAGGCCATGATCCTGGCCGGCAACGAGCTGCAGCAGCTCCCCTACGGAACCGCCGGCCACCCCGACCCGCGCGGGGCGACGAGCGAGGACTGCTCCAGTAGTGTCAACTACGTCCTCTACCGCTCCGGGGTGCGCCCGATCGCAGAAATCGTGCGCGCCAACCCCCTGGCGCAGGACTACGCCGGGTGGGGCCTGCCCGGCCCCGGCCGCTGGGTCAGCATCTACGCCACCGCCAGCCCCACCGCCCACGTGTTCATCGTGATCGCCGGCCTGCGCCTTGACACCAGCCACAACGGCACCGACACCGGCCCCAACCGCGGCCAGGACGGCCCCCGCTGGCGCATCCTCGACCACATCCCCACCTGGGCGCGCTGGTCGGTGCGCCATCCGCCCGGGTTGTAGGGCGGGAAGTCGGACGGAAGAGCGGCGGGCGCACGGTCCTTATGTCATTCATCCGTGCTGTTGTCCCATTGAGGTTGGTCGTTATATGAACCAAGCAGCCAAGATCGAGCGAATCAGGGCAGTCTCCAGCGCATTCTCGCCGGGCGCACCGGTCGGCCGGCTGGAAATGCTCGCCGGGCGCATGGAGCAGCTCACGGATGTGGTGAGCGCCGTATCGATGCGCGGTCAGCACGTCGGGCTATACGGCGAGCGAGGCGTTGGCAAGACATCTCTCGCCACCGTTCTCGCCGAGTACTTCAATGACACGGGACTCCAGTCGGGGCTTCGATCCGTCGTGGTGAATTGCAGCACCGACGATACATTCCAGTCGCTCTGGCGCAGCATTTTCACGGAGCTTGGTATCGATACCGGCGAGGAGGAAGCCACGCCGGAGTTTGTCCGCAGAGCCCTCGCCGTGTTCACATCGTCGTCTCTGATTGTGATCGATGAGTTGGATCGGCTCGCGGATGACGATGCTTTGACGGCTCTGGCCGACACCATCAAGACGCTCTCTGATCACGGCGTCCCATCGACGCTCGTTCTCGTTGGTGTCGCGCGTTCGATCGGCGATCTCGTCGGTGAGCACGCTTCGATCGTCCGTGCCCTCGTGCAGATCGAGATGCCCAGGATGACGATGGATGAGCTTTGTGAACTCCTCAAGAATGGTTGCGCGCGGGCTGGTCTTCTCCTGAAGCAGGATGCGATGCGCGACATCGCGGCCCTGTCGGAGGGCCTTCCTCACTACACGCATCTATTGGGCTTGCACGCCGGTCTACTCGCGGTCCAGGAAGATCGAACGGAGGTCACCGCCCAGGACGTGCAGAACGCCATCCCAAAGGCCGTAGACAGGCACACGATTCTGAGCGACTATCAACGAGCAACACGCAGCACACGCAAGGACGCACTGTTTACCGAGGTTCTGTTGGCTTGTGCTCTGGCTCCCAAGAACCGGCTTGGCTTCTTCACGTCTGGTGCGATCCGCGATCCGCTGGCGGTGGTCGCGGGGCGGCGGCTTGACATCCCTGCCTTTTCCAACCACCTGAGTCAATTTCTGGAGCCGGAGCGAGGGTCTGTGTTGGAACGCGAGGGCTCCTCTCGGCGGTATTTCTATCGATTCTCTGATCCAATCTTTCAGCCCTACGTGGTCCTCAATGGGCTCTCAGAGGGCCTGATCACAGACGAGCAGCTCCGACGCTTCCAGGAGCGCGAGGAGAATGAATTGGCTATCTCTGGGGAGTACGGGCCCAGCGTGTCGTCGCGGCTCTTTTAGAACGGTCACGAGATATCCAAGCGTGTTGGCAGCCATTTGGCCCGGAGCACCGCTTGCCCGAGAGATGCGTTAAGCACATCCGACCTGGGCGCAGTGGTCGCTGCGCCATCCGCCCGGGTTGTAGGGCGACGCGACTACTACCCCGTGGGAGCCTGGCAGCCCGCTTCCAGCAGCGCGCACGCCAGGTCATCGACGGCCGACACGCCCAGATCCTGTTCCGCGCTCGAAGACCGGACCCCGACACGTCGCGGACGCCAGTCGATCACCCGATAGACGCGCAGACCGCTACTGAAGAGAACCCTGTAACCCGCGTAGCGAGCGAATTCAAGCGAGATCAGATTGCGCGCCCCCGGCGGTCTGTGCGCCACCGACTGTGTCGTAGTGCCATTGCACCTGAAGTCCCCAGCCTGGTCGAAGTAGCCACGAGCCTGATCGGGGTGAGCAAACAGCAGGGCATCGGCCACGATGAAGTCCCCATCGCCCGCCCACTGGCGCAGCTCATATCCTCCCGGCCAAAGCCCGCCAGGCAAGCGCGACGGGCGCAGCCTCCGTGGCAGGTTCCCCAGCCAGATCAGCACGGGAGTCGTGATCCCGCCCGCTTCCCGCTGCCCGCCGAGCGGTGCGATCATTTCGAGCAGGCCGGCCCGCAAGCTCAACACCTGGTCAAGACTGACACTGGCGACCGGAGGCAGCGCACCCACCGCGCACGGGTCTCGCATACTCCCCGAGGCCGTCCCACCCGACGAGAAGACACCGCTTCTGCTGTCGACCAGTGCGACCACAGCCACCCCAAGGCAAACCAGCAGTACAGACAGCCGAGCCCACTTCCCTATCCACCGCGGCAGCTGTGGCGGACTGGCTCCAGGGTCCGCATCCGGATCGTGCGGCTGTCGCTCATATTCCATCTCTCCGGTATCGAGCCGAGGCTTCCCCCACTTGAGAGCTGCGGTGACCCTTTCTTCTTGAGGCCAGCTCCACCGCCCTAGCTTCCCGGCGCCGAGCGCGGCCTTTCTCGGCCTTTCCCCCAAGCGAAGAGGGCGACCATCTCCACGATTATCGCCATGATCACGAGCACTGTGCAGGCCGTCGACAGGGCGGATGATGGGGGGACATGGCTGCTCAGGATATTCGCAGCGACTGCTACGACAGCTGCCATGATAACGATCGCCCATATTCGGCGCTCATCAGTGACATCACCTGAGCGCCGCTGCCTTACCCGACTGAACGTCAAACCCATCAGCCCTCCGACAAAAGGCGCAGCCTCAAGAGCATATACAAACCCGAAACGATTACTTATAGGGATGAGACCTGCAATGGCGACAGACTGTACTATGAACTCAGGCCAAGTATACCCCCCGGGTGGCCTTCCGATTATCATTGATCTTCTCCGCTTTCACCGCGATGACGCCAGGGAAAGAGTTTCACGGGCTGGTGGTAGGGGGCGGGATCTTTGATGTAGTCAAGAATCATAACTCCGCCCCAAACAAAGATCAAGGCTATCTCCAGACGGATATGCCACGCACCGATAAAGTAGAGGACGATATTAACGATCCCCATCACAACAAGGACAATATGCAGCGATCTGGCTACGAGGCACCGTCTTTCCGCTTCTCCTTCGCTTTTGCTCTTTCATACAAAACTGCCCAACAAAACACCGTAAAGAGAGCCACAAGGACGGCAGCTATCTCGATACTCTTGGCGATCTCTGTAACATCACTCCCACGAACTAGTATACCAGTCCTGAAAAAGCCAGCTGCAAACATGACTGCCAGTGCGGCGAAGGTACCCCACCGCCAGCGAGCATAGGTGCCCACCGTGTGCGACCTATCACCCATCGCCGTTTCCGTTACGCGCGATCTTTGTTCCTCTTGTGGCAAGCATCCTCATTAAGGTGGCAAGTATCGCAACAGGCACCAGTAATGCCAGGGCAGCCACCTTACCTGACACTACCTCATAGCCGATGAATGCAAGAACCGCCACCAAGAGGGCCACCTGGTACATGCGGAACAGCGTCTTGTTTGGGGCACGACCCGCCCTTGGTTGCTCACTCACTGCAATATAGCGAGCTCGTCCAAATGTCAAAAAGAGTGGCGCCGTATATGGGCGTGCGTTTGGCCAGCACCAGAGCGTCGTAGACTGTCCATCCTCAGCTTCAAATGTAATTAACTGACTGCGACACCAGTCTATCTTAAATGACAGTGTATGTCTACCCGGCAGTACGGTAATTTGCCTCTGTGTTCCCTCATAAATATCTAATACTTTTTCACGATCCACATACACCTGATAAGGCCGCGCACGATCAGCGACGAAACCTGGTTCGCGAGTTATAGTAAGGTGATGTACGTCTGGCATCCTACTGCCCTAGCTTCCCGGCGCTGAGTGCCGCCTTTCTCTGAGTCTCGCCCAAGCGAAGATCGCGGCTATCTCCACAACGACCGCCACCATCATGAGCACCACGCAGACCGTCGAGAGGGCCGACGATCGAGCAACATGGCGGCGCAGAATATCCGCAGCACCGAGCACCGAGTACGACAGCTGCCGTGAAAGCAGCCACCCACATCCAGCGCTCCAGCACCGAGTCACCCCTCATTGTTTCATTGCCATCTTATCCGGCTCTTCCTTGTTCTCTTCTTCTAATTCTCTGGCCCATGAAAAAATTAGCGCCAGTCCTACAAGGAGGCCGATGCAGGCAAAAGCCGTCAGTGGTAGTGATAATCCCCTTTGTGAACCGAATAAGCCAGCTGAGGCACCGATTACCGCTCCTATTGCAGGTTTTTGTTTCCGTACGTGATTTCGCCATCGAGCACTGGCTTTCATCATCGGCACCTTCCCTATCATCAAACTTCACCGGTGCCCATGACCGCGAATGCTACGTCGAGCTTGGTATCCCGCTGTCAAAAGTAGAGCAGCGCCGACAAGACCAAGAGTCGTCCTTACCCATAACTCGCCTGCGCTTGTGAGATTCAAGTAGAGGCCTGCGCTGGTCAAAACGAGTCCACCAGCGGCCAGCAGCCTAACGGTGGTCATCAGAGCTGTCCATTACTGCGGGAGCGCTTCGCCCTAGTTCGCCTGACCCCTAAGCCTAGCAGACTGCCACCAACGATCGCGATAACCACACCATATAAAATTCCATAACGGTCAAGTACAAATACAATGCTTATAGTGAGCACAAGCTGTGCCACTGCCTCTCGGAAAGTAAACGGATACAATTTCCGACCCATCATCATATCCTCTCCCTACACGTATACACGGTCATAGGATTTCTTCGGCCCTTTCCCAAAATATGACTCCAGCTGCGACGCTTGCACCCTGTAGACAACCTGCTGCAGCCCCACCAACTGCGCCAGGGATGGCACCGGCCCCGCCAACTGAAGCGCCGCCCACACCGCCATAGACCGCACCCCCAATAGCACCGCCGCCGCAAGCAATAAGGACCCTATTAGCGTTGTTGTTTGCAAAGTTAGATCTTTCTTCCTGTTCTTCGTATTCGGTTTCATCCTCTACTTTCCGGAGTCTTTCCTTGGCGATAGCTATAGGTGAGCCTCCGTTCTGGGATGCGATGCCTGGGCCGCCGCGGCTGTTGCCGGGGGTCGGCCATCCCGGTGCGAACCAGCTTCCCGGGGCGAAGCCGACTCCACCGGCGCTTGGGCCGGCTCCTGCGCCCGCGCTGACGCCTGCGCTCAGTTCTGGTCCGCCGCCGAGGCCGGGGATGCCCGGGGCGCTGGGGCCGGGCAGGTCGCTGAGCGATGCCTGGGTGCCGTAGGGGTCGGTTGCGTTCATTGGTGAGTCTTCGGTGTAGAGGTAGAGGTTGGGTCCGTTGGCTGTCTGGCCGAGGGGGTCCTGGCCGATGAATCTTGCGTTTCCGGGGCTGTAGTAGCGGGCACGATTGTAGTATAGGCCATGCCCATCGTATTCGCGTCGTGCGAACTGGTAGGGGTTTTCGCTTGTGGTGCCGGTCAGTTTGGTGGTGCCGAAGGGGTCGTAGGCGTATTTTGTTTGTACGGTGGCGGTGCTGCCGGCGAGGCCGATCGTGCTGCCGAGCGCGTCGGTTAAGTAGCTTTCGCCAGCTTTGCCTACGATTCGGGCCAGGATTTCGTCGGGGCCGAGCCCGGCGATGAGGTTGGCGGTGGTGGCGCCGATGATTTCCTGGGTCACGTTTGAGCCGTCGAACAGGTCTTTGGTGGTGATCCCGGCGAGCGTCTTGGTTATGCGCCGGCCGAAGGGGTCGTAGACGAATGTTGCACCGCCGCTGCCGGTGATCGCCGTGAGCTGGTTGCGCGCGTCCCATTTATACTGCGAGGCGCCGGCTTCGGTCAGGTTGCCGTTGAGGTCGTAGCTCAGTTTGGTCGTGTTGAGTTTGGTGCCGTTGATTTTGGTCTGCTCGTTGTCGGCGTTGTAGGTGGCGGCGGTGATCGCTTCGGGCAGCAGCGTGCGGGCGTAGCTGCCCCAGACGGCTTCGCGGCGTCCGTTGGGGTCGTAGCTGTAGTCAAGTTCGCCGAGCGTGGTGGAGCCGTTCTTGTAGGCGATGGAGGTCAGCTCGTTGGCTTCGTCGTAGCCGTAGCGCTCTTCGATGCCATCGACCAGTTTGGTGGTGGTGCGGCGGTTGGCGGCGTCATAGGCGAAGCCGGCCGTCTGGCTTCCGCGCTTGAGCTCTGTGAGCCTGCCCGCGGCGTCGTATGTGTATTTCAGGGCTTCCTGTTCGGGGGCCGTCATGCTCGTGCGGTGGTCGGCTTCGTCGTAGCCGTAGCTGACGGTGCCCGCCGGGGTGGTGATCGCTTTGAGATGATCGAATTCATCGTATTCGAGCGTGTACGTCCCGGTCGCGCTGTCGACGATTTTGGTCAGGCGATTGGCGTTGTCATACCCGTATGTGGCCGTCCTTTCGGCGGTTTCACCAGACACCCCATACCGGGCTTCGGTGAGGCGGTTCAGGGAGTCATAGGTGAACTTGGAGACCTTGCCGCGGCGGTCTGTTACCTGTGTCAGGTTGCCATCGGTGTCGTAGACCGCTTTGGCGGTGTGTTCCAGGGGGTCCGTTTCGCTTTCCACGCGGTCCATCGGATCGTATCCGGCGGTGCTTTTGTGTTTCAGCGGGTCCGTCGTCGTGCTGAGGCCGCCGTCGTTGTTGTATTCGTAGCTGCTCGCCCCGCCGAGGGGGTCGGTCGCCTTGGTGATTTCGTCATCGCTCGCGTATTCATAGGCGCTGGACTGCCCGGCGGGCGCTGTGACTGTGCTCACGCGCCCGAGGGCGTCCACGAAGCGGCTCAGGCGGCGGCCGAGGGGATCGGCGATGCTTGTCAGGATGCCGTTTTCGTAGGCGAGTTTGGTTGTCTTGTTCAGCGCGATGGTGATCGCTGTGGGCTGGCCTTCGGTGTTGTATTCGCAGCTGGTCCTGTCGCCCAGCGGGTCGGTGACGCTGAGCAGTTCGCCCTTGGGTCCGTACTGGTATGTGGTGGTGTGTTTCAGGGCATCCGTGACGGTGGCCAGCTCGTTTGTGCCGGGTTCGTATGTGTACTTGACGGTGCGCGCCGATTCTGTGCCCGCGAGGCGTGTGACCTGGGTCACGTTGCCGAGTTTGTCCTGCTGATAGGTGGTCTTGCGGCCGTGGGGGTCGGTCTTGCTGAGCAGCTGTCCGGTGGCGGCTTCCCGTTCGTAGGTCGTGGTCTGCTGGATGCCCGTGCCGAGCGCCTTGACCTGGCTGGTGGTGAACCCTTCGGAGTTGAACGTCGTCTTGCTTTCGATTTTGCGGGGGTCGGTGACGGTCGTCGCTTCGACCTGTTCGCCTTTCAGCGTGTAGGCGAAGCTGTAGGCGCCGCCGTCGCCCGTGGTCTGTTTCGCCACGCGCCCGTTCGCGTCGTATTCGGTTTCGATGTACTTTTTGCCGCGGCCGTCGGTGACGGACTTCAGCTGGTTGGAGCCGTTGTATTCGAGTTTCGTGGTTCTGCCGGCGGCGTCGGTGACGGTGGACAGCAGGCCCGAGGCGTACGTGTATTTCAGCTGCCGGCCGCTGTTGTCGGTGACTGCCGTGATCCTGTTGGAGCCGTCGTAGCCGAATGTCACCCAGCGGCCGTGCGGGGAGGTGATCTGGGTGATGTTCCCGGTCTCACCGCTTTCGCGGGTGATCGTGAGCTGGTTGCCGTGGCGGTCGCGGATCGCCTGGAGCGGCGCGAGCTCGCCGAACACGTAGGTCGTGCCGTTGGTCAGCGTCAGGTCCCAGCCGGGGACGCTTTCGTTCCACCTGATCGTCGAGGCGTAGAACGGGCCGGGGACGTTGGTCGTTTCATACACGGCTTCGGTGAAGCCCGTGCCTTGCGAGGTTCGGATGTAGTGCACCCGTCCGCCGTTGGGCAGGATGAGGTCGGCTTCGTGATAGTTGTTGTTCGACCACAGCCGCATGTCGTAGAAGCTCGCGGCGCCGGTCCCGAAGCTGTAGGAGTTGCTGTCCGCCTGGCGGTAGGTCCGTTCGAGGAGGATCGGGATCGTGTCCGGGATCCTCAGATCGGTCTTGCGGTAGACGAAGAGGCCCGTCTGCAGATCGACGGGATCGCCGCTGCTCGGTCCGCCCTTGGGGCCGCTCCCGGGCGGGTTGGGCGAGCCTGAGATCATCGCGCCGGTGAGCTCCCACACCCGCACGCCCGGGTCGGGCATCACCTGTCTGCCGTCGGACGTCACCGTCCCCTGGCCGTAGACGTACCAGCCGCGGCGCTCGGCGTCGTAGTCCCAGAACTCGACGCGCTGGCCGGGCGGGAGGTGCCCCCAGTTGGGGTAGACGATCTGCGCGCCCTTGTTCAAATAAGCGCGACCGGGCTGCACCGTGAAGTACACCGGGACCGGTACGAACGCGGGCAGCGGGAACGGCGGGCGGTCCGTCGGTATCGCCGTGATGTTCAGCTCGTGCACGACCCTCCCGTCGGCGGCGGTGATGACGCTGCCCGCAGGCAGCCGCACTTCCAGGCCCGGGATCTTCGGCGTCGTCAGCCGCGCTTCGCCGCGGGTCGGCGAGGCGACCCGCTGATCGCCGGAGGGGTCCAGCGGCGTCAGCCAGATCGTGTACTGGAGCGTCGTCGTCCTGCCCGGGGCCAGATCGACCCCGGCCTCATACGTGCCATAGCGCTCCCTGCCCGGCACGGTGTCGCCTTCGATCACGAGCACCCGGTGCCCGGCGGGCAGGCCGCTCAGCAGGAACCGCCCCGCGCTGTCGGTCCGCGTCGCCGCATAGGTGTCCTGGGCCGCCAGCCGGACCCCGGCCAGCGGCGCGCCGTCGAGGGCCAGCGCCTGGCCGGCGAGCGCGGTCACGCCTGCCGGCCCGTGCAGAGGCGGAGCCTGAGTCCACGGGCTCGGCGGCTGCAGCGATTCCCACGCCCCGCCACGCCCAGGATGCCTGCTCAGCGGCGGGCTCCACATACCCGTGCCGGGCGGGTGGAACCTGAGCATCGCGCGCGTGTACCCGAGCGGCGCTCGAGCACGCAGCGGCGCACGAGCACGCGGGGCGACCCGGGTCGCAGGTGCCGACCTGGCCGCCGCGGCGATCCTCGCCGGCGAGGGCACGGCGGAGCCGCCGGCATCCCCTGCTTTCAGCGTCGATGACGGCCCGCCCGGCGTGGAGGCTGTCTCCGGGGGATGAACCCGGGCGGCGTGGGGGCCTTTGTACAGCGTCAGCGTCAGGGTGCCGGTGTCAAGGCGGTAGGGCTTGACCAGGAGCGTATACGCGCCCGTGCTCGATGGTGTGAATTCTGTCTTGTTCCCTTCGGCGATGCCTATTTCGGCTATTTTTGCTTCTTCGGGGGTGAGGACCGATACGACGCCGAATTCGGACGTGACTTCTGTCGTCTTCAACGTCAGGAGCTGTTCGGCGGTCGCGGAGAACGTGATACGCGCGACCTGCCCGGGCACGCTGAGCGTGACTTTGTCCGCTTCGCCGCCCGCGACGATGGTGCCGGTCACGTCTTTCACCGCATATGCCGCCAGGGTCACGGAGCCGGTGCGGCCTTCTCCCGGCGCCAGCAGCACCGTATAGGTGCCCGTGCTCGACAGGGTGATCGGTTCGATCAGGCCTTCACCGCTGAAGCTCGATTTGTAGATCGTCGCTTCTTCCGGGTTCAACACCGAGTAGAACGTGCTGCCGGTCGTGCCTTCGGAGGCCGCGACCGAGATACGTTCGCCGCTCGTGCCCGAGAAGGTGGCCCGCAGCACCTGTCCCGGCACGCCGATCGTGAATTTCCTCGGTTCCCCGAGCGTCAGCGAAGCCGTCAGATCCGATGCTTCGTAAGCGGTCATCGTCAGCGACCCGGTTGCCGCTTCGGGCGGGTTGACGACCAGGGTATACGTCCCACCCACAGCGAATTTCGTCGAGCCGAGGAACTCGCCGGTCCCGGAGGATTCGAGGGTTTCCACGCTTTTTTCTTCGGCGTTCAGCCATTCGAAGCGGATATTGCGGCCGAATGTGATGCTCGATGTCTTCAACGACACCGCCTCGCCGGCCGATACTTTCACCGTGTATCGCGCGTTCTCACCCGGCGTGCCCAACGACACCGGCGTTTCATCGCCTTCCGGCGTCGGCGCCACCGACCCCGTGACGTCTTTCACCGAATAGCCATGCAGGGTCATGCTCCCGGTGTAGACATTCGACGAGATCGAGACGGTGTAGGTGCCGGTGCTCGGGAGCGTAATCGGTTCGACGAACGCTTCGGTCGAGAAGCCGCCTTCGTACACCTTGTTGTTCAACGGGCCCCACACCTTGATCGTGCCGGACGCGATCGTGGATTCCGTCCCGCTGATCGACACACGTTCGCCGGCCGTCCCATCGAAGATGCCGAGACCGAGCTTTTCGACTTCGGGGATTTTCAGCGTCACGCCGGACCCGCCCAGGGAAAACCGGCCCGTGGCCGCCACCCTGCTCGCGGGCAGCCCTTCGGGCGGTATATACAGATCAGGGCCCACCACCGCACCCAGCGGCGTCGTCACCGACACGTGCCCGCTGCCCGTGGCGCCTGGCACCTTGAACTGCAGCGACGAGCTCGAGGCGGACAGAACCTGCGCCATGCTCTGATTGACCTTCGTGATGTCATTCGCCGCGCCTGGTTCCAGATTCGCGCCCGACGCCGTGATCGCACTGCCCGCGACCGCAATCGATTCCGACAGCGATTTGATTTCCGGCGCGGCGCTTTCCATGACCGTGAATTTCTGGGCGCTCGTGACCGGACCTTCGCCCGTCTGCACGCTCACCGTGCCAGAGCTCGCGCCTTTGGGGACCGTCACGGTCAGCGCCCATTCGCTCGCCGCGCTCACCGTCGCCGCGGTGCCGTTGAACTTCACGGTGTCCGAGCCCGGTTTCGCCGAGAAGCTCGTCCCGCTGATCGTGACCGTTTCCCCCACCGCGCCCTGGGCAGGCGTCAACTGGATGATCGACAGGCTTTTCGATTGTTTCAGCGCGATCGACGTCAGGTTCCCGGCGGCATCCCAGCCATACAGCGCCGTTTCGCTGCCCGGCGCGACCACCGCCTTCAGGTGCCCATCCGCGTCATAGACGTAACGGATCGCCGTGCTCGGAGGCGACGCGACAGCCACACCCGAGCCCAGACTCCCCATCCCCAGCCCCATCCCCAGCGCGCACAGCAGCACCACCACCGGCGACCCGGCCCGACCGCCCAGCCCGCCCCGCCATCGGCCCCACCACCGAGCCGCCCGGCCCGACATGAATGTTCGACGCTGCGCTCTGGACATGAGGACCCCCATCTGCATGGCTTGACATTGCTCGACCGCGACGCTACCCGGCTGCTGCCAGATATCCGAACGCTGCGACTCCCGCCCAGGCTGCAGGGCCGAATCGTTCTGGCCGAATGTTTCCGACAGCCGTAAGGGGGCTTGCCGGCACCGCCACATGCACGCCACCACGCGGCAACACGGCGGAGCCCCTCTGGGGCGGAGCTCATCCCAACAAACCACGCCCGGGTTGTAAGGTCCAGGCTGTGTCCGCGCGCAAGGTCGACCAGCTGCTGATCGGCGGGGGCTTGGCGAGCGCCAACTGCGCGCGCTGGCTGCGCGAGGCCGGAGGGGAGGGCGAGATCCTGCTGGTGGGGCGCGAGCCCGATCCTCCCTACAACCGCCCGCCCTGCTCCAAGGGGTATCTGCAGGGCTCCGAGACGCGCGAGGACACCTGGTTTCGACCGCCCGAGTGGTGGGGGGATCAGGGGATCGACCTGCGCACGCGCACGAGCGTCACCAGGCTGGATGCCGGGGCGAAGGAGGCGACGCTCTCCACCGGGGAGGTGGTGGGCTACGGCAGCGCGCTGCTGGCCACGGGCGCCAACGTGCGCCGGCTGAACGTCGAGGGGTGCGAGCTGGAGGGGATTCACTACCTGCGCACCCTGGGCAATGCCGATGCGATTCGCGCGGACGCCGGCGCCAAGCGCGTAGTCCTGATCGGCGGCTCCTACATCGGCTGCGAGGTGGCCGCCTCGCTGAGCACCCTTGGCAGCTCCTGCGCGATCGTCATGCAGGAGGCCGTCACGCTGGAGCGGGGCTTCGGCGGGCAGGCGGGGGGCTTCTTCCAGGAGCGCCTTCGCGAGCACGGGATCGAGGTTCACGGCGAGGACGAGCTGGAGCGCTTCGAGGGGTCCGCTGGCCGCGTGAGCGCCGTCGTCACGAAGCGGGGTCTGCGCCTGGAGGCCGACGCGGTTGTGATCGGCGCGGGGGTGCTGCCCGACATCACCCTCGCGCGCGCTGCGGGCCTGGAGCTGGACGAGCAGCGCGGGGGGGTGCTGTGCGACAGCCAGCTGCGCAGCAGCGCGCCGGGGGTGTGGGCCGCCGGCGACATTGCCTCCTACGACAGCGTCGTGCACGGGCGCAGGCTGCGCGTCGAGCACTGGGATGTCGCCTTCAATCAGGGCCGAACGGTCGCGCTGGGCATGCTCGGGCAGGGCGCTCCGCACGAGGTGGTGCCCTACTTCTTCTCCGATCTCGCGGACTGGGCCTCGCTGGAGTACGTCGGTCCCGCGCAGGCTTGGGATGAGGAGATCGTGCGCGGCTCACTCGACGAGGGCAGCTTCTCCATCTGGTATCTCGGGGAGGGCCGTGTGCTGGGCGCTCTCTCGGTGGGTCGCTCGCAGGATCTCGACCACGCGCGGCGGCTGATCGCGGCGGGCGGGGCGTTGACCACGCAGGAACGCGCCGTGCTGGGCGACGTGGACGGCGAGCTGGACGCCATCGGCCGCTGAGCGCGGTAAGCTGCGGCGCAATCCAATAGGTCGGTGGTCAAGGGAAGTCCGGTGAGATTCCGGCGCGGACCCGCCACTGTGACCGGGGATGCCCACCGCGGCGCGTTCATCGATCGGGCTCGATCCGATCGCATGGGGGTGCAGCCACCGCTCCGCCACCGGCGGCGCGGGAAGGCGCGGATGGGTGGGCCCGGGAGCCAGGAGACCTGCCTCCGACCCAAAGCCCACAAGCCCTCGAGGAAAGGGGTGGCTCAAAATGCTCCCTAGCCATATCGACCCGCGTCCGCGCGTGACAGGTTCGCGCTCCCGTCCGGCGTTCGCCGCCGTGCTGTCTCTGCTCCTGTCCCTGTCCCTCTCCCTGCTGTTCTCGCTCGCCTCCCCGGCGCTGGCCGGCGAACCGGCGACGGTGACCGTCAGGGCGGTCGGGGCCAACAATCAGACGCTCGTGCCGCTCACCCAGGTGACGACCACCACCGCGCCCGTCGTCAGGGACGGCAACACCGCGCACTCCTGTCCCGGCACCAACGCGCTGGGCGCGCTTCAGCTGGCGGTGAACGGCAACTGGGAAGGACCCTGGAACAGCAAGTTCGGCCAGTATGAAATCTGGTCGATCGCCGGCGAGAGCCATCCGTTCGAAACGCTCGCGCCCGGCAAGCCCAACCACTTCTGGAGCTTCTGGCTGGACAACAGGGAAGCGGGTTCCGGGGCGTGCGAAGCCGAACTGCACACGGGCGACAGCATCCTCTTCTTCGTCGGCTGCTTCGGGTTGGAAGCAAAGGAATGCCCGACTCCTCCCAACGCCTCCAATGTGCTCGGCATCGAAGCTCCCGCGACCGTCGAAGCCAACAGGGCCGTGACCGTCACCGTTCTCTCCTACCCCGCAGCGGGGGGGCCGCCCTCGCCGGCGATCGGCGCGACCGTCGTGGGGGGAGGCGATGCGAACGCGATCCCCACCGACGAACACGGGCAGACCACGATGATCTTCTCGGGCGACGGCAGGTACGTCCTGCACGCGAGCGGCGCCGGCGAAGGGCCCACCTCGATCCCGGGGGAAGCATTCATCTGCGTGCACGAAGGCAACGACGGCACCTGCGGCACCACGCTCCCGGGCAACTCCCCGCTGACGCAGACTCCCCTCAGCAGCGGCTCCTCCTCCAAGACCACCCCCTACACGGGCCCCTTCGCGCTGGTGGCGAAGGCCACCGGGGTGAGCGAAGGCCACCTCTTCCCGCATGGCCGCGGTCCCCGGCTGCTCACCGGCGACGTCATCGCGCACAGCCCCGTGACCTCGACGAGCATCGAGCTGCGCCGCAGCTACCGCGGCCGCTGCTACGCCTACAACGGCACCCGCGCGCGCTTCATCGAGGCGCGCTGCGGCAGGGGCAGCTTCTTCAAGGTGGCCGGCGGCGGCACGAGCTTCTCATACCTGCTGCCCGCCAAGCTGCCCCCGGGGAGGTATGTGCTGGACCTGCGCTCCACCGACGCGGCGGGCAACCACACGGTGCTGGCCCGCGGCAGCACGCGCACCGTCTTCTATGTCGGCTGAGACCCGCCTGCCCTGGCGCGCCGAGCCCCGCCTGCTGTTGCGCGCCGCACCGCGCGCTCCGATCGCCACCCTTCTCGCGGTCGGCCTGCTGGCCGGCTGCGGGCTCGGGGTTGGCTGCGGGTTGGGGGCGGGCCAGGCCCCGGCGGGGGTGCGCCTTACCGCCTCAAGCGATTTCGGCGCCACGGTCCTGGCCCAGTCCAGTGCCCCGCGCGTGAGCGGCAGCGAAACGGTGATGCGCCTGCTGATGCGCAACGCCACGGTCGCCACCCGCTTCGGCGGCGGCTTCGTGCAGAGCATCGACGGCCGCTCCGGCGGGCAGTCGCGCGGGCAGCCGATCGACTGGTTCTATTACGTCAACGGCATCGAGGCTCCCAAGGGGGCGGCCGACACCGTGCTGCACGCCGGCGACAGCATCTGGTGGGATCTGCACGACTGGAGCCAGACCGAGGACGTGCCCGCGGTCGTGGGCTCCTTTCCCGAGCCCTTCCTGCACGGCGCCGAAGGCAGGCGGCTGCCGGTGCGCGTGGAGTGCGCGGAAGCGCAGGGGCCGCCCTGCCGCACGGTCGCCGCGCGCCTGCACGCGCTCGGGGTGCCCGCGGCCATCTCCACCGTCGTGCCCGGTGCGGAGCCCGACACCCTGCGCGTGCTGGTCGGCCGCTGGCCGGCGCTCATCTCCGACCCGGCTGCGCAGGGCATCGAACGCGGGCCGGGGGCGAGCGGGGTCTACGCCCGCATCTCCGCCGCCGGCCGCACGCTCGCCGTGCTCGACGCCGCCGGGCGCACCGTGCGCACGCTCACCGCGGGCGCCGGGCTGATCGCCGCCACCCGCGCCTCCGGGGGCGGGCCCGTGTGGATCGTCACCGGCACCGATGCGGCCGGGGTGGCGGCGGCCGCGGGGGCCTTCGACCAGAGCGCCCTGCGCAACCGCTTCGCCGTGGCCCTCGCCGGGCCGGGCGTCGTCGTGGCGCTGCCCCAGGCGAGCCCATGAACAGGGGGCTCTTCCACCGCCGCCTGCCCAGCCCGCTGCACGCGGCGCGCGCGGGCATCGGGGCGCTGTGGGCGATCGCGTTGAGCACGGCGGCGCTTCTGCTGTATCACCCGCTCGCGCTCGCCACGCTGGCGCTGGCGCTGCTCGGGGCCGGCTTCGGCGCCGGCGTGGGGAGGGAGACGGCGCGCGCGCTGCGCACCGCGCTCGTGGTCGCGCTGCCGATCGTCTTCGTCAACGTGCTCGTCGCGCGCCAGGGCCTCACGGTGTTCGCGCGCCTGGGCGACCTCGGCCCCTTCGGGCAGGGCGATCTGACGATCGAGGCGCTCGTGTACGGCGCGGTGATCGGGCTGAAGGTGACGGTGCTGATCCTGGTGAGCACGCTCGCCAGCCTCGCCATCGACCCCGACGAGCTGCTGCGCCTGCTGCGCCCGCTCTCCTTCCGCTCGGCGCTCACGGCGTCGCTGGCCACGCGCATGCTGCCCGTGCTCGCGGCCGACGCGCAGCGGCTGGGCGAGGCGCAGCGCACCCGCCCGGAGGGGAGCCCTGCGCGCGGGGCGCAGGGCGCCGTTGCGCGCGGGGGGCGTGGGGGTATCGGGGGACGCGGGGGACACGGGGGACGCAGCGCGCGCGGTCGCGTGGCGCTGCTCAGCGCCGTCCTCGGCGGCTCGCTGGATCGGGCGATGGATGTTGCCGCCACGCTTGAGCTGCGGGGCTTTGCCGTCGCCAAACGCCCCACGGGGCGCCTGCCTGGACCGTGGTCGCGTCACGACCTGGCGTTTGCCGCCTCCGCCGTCGCCGTTGCCGGGCTGGCGCTCGCGGGGCGCCTCACGGGCGCGGCCTCCTTCGCCGCCTACCCTGAGCTGCACGTGCAGCTGGACCTCGCAACGCTCGCGCTGTACACAACTCTGCTGCTAACGGTGCTCCTGCCCCTGGGCGATCGGCGCGGGATCCAGCCGTGAGCGTGCTCCGCTTCGAGCACGTCACCTACCGCTATCCGGCCGCGCGGATCCAGGCCCCGGCGCTGGAGGACGTGTGCCTTGACATCGCACCCGGCGAGCTGTGCCTGCTGGCGGGCCTCTCCGGGCACGGCAAGTCGACGCTGCTGCGCGCCGCCTGCGGCCTGGCGCCGCACTTCCACGGCGGGCGCTTCGCGGGACGCGCCGTCGTGTGCGGCCTGGACACGCGCGAGCACGGCCCGGCCGACCTCGGGGACGTGGTTGGCGTGCTCGCCCAGGACCCCGAGACGCAGCTCGTCATGAGCTCCGTGCGCAGCGAGCTGGCGCTGGCGCTGGAGAGCCGCGGGCACAGCCCGGCGGCCGTCGCGCGCGGGGTCGAGGAGGTCGCCCTGGCGCTCGGCATCGACCACCTCCTGGAGCGCTCCACGCACGACCTCTCGGGCGGGGAGAAGCAGCGCGTGGCGCTCGGCGCCGCGCTTGTCGGCAGGCCGCGTCTGGTGCTGCTGGACGAGCCCACCTCGCAGCTGGATCCGGTCGCCGCGGACGAGCTGATCGGGCTCCTGTGGCGGCTCAACCAGGAGTGGGAGACCACGATCCTGCTCTCCGAGCACCGTCTGGAGCGCTGCCTGGCGGTGGCCGATCGGGTGATCGCCCTCTCCAGCGGGCGCGTGGCCCACGACGGCTCGCCGCGGTCCTTCCTGGAGTGGTCCGCGACGCACGCGCCCGCCCTGCAGACACCGGGCGCCAGGCTCTTCTCGCTGGCCGGCATCTCCCCGCCGCCGGTCGGGGTCAAGCAGGCGCGCGCCATCCTGCGCGGTCACGGGCTGCTGCCGCGGGAGCCGGCGCCCGGGCAGGTCCCCGCGGCCACAGCGGGAGAGTCCGATCGGCCATCTGCCTCGATGCTGCCACGCTCCCTGCGGCGGACCCGAGGTCCGCGGCGCCGCCGATCGACTGCCGTGCCACCGGCCCTCCAGATGCGCGGAGTCTGGCACGAGCTGCACCGCGGACCGGCGATCCTGCGCGGGGTCGATCTGGAGTTGGCGGCCGGCGAGAGCGTTGCCTTGATGGGCCGTAACGGCGCCGGCAAGTCCACGTTGCTCCGTCATGCCGCCGGTCTCCTGGCGCCCACACGCGGGTGGATCGAATGCGGCGGCAGGGCCGGGGGCGGGAAGCCCGGCGGTGACGGTGTTCAGGGCGGGCGGGTGGCGCTGCTGTTGCAGAACCCCGGCGACTACTTCCTGCACGACCGCGCCGGCGATGAGCTGTCCGCGGGCGCTATGGAGCGGGCCGGCCTGGGCGAGCTGGCCGAGCGCAACCCGCGCGACCTGTCGGGAGGGGAGCGCCAGCGCCTGGCCCTGGCGATCGTCACCGGCGACGGCGAGGCACCTGTGGTGGTCGCGCTGGACGAGCCCACGCGCGGCATGGACCGCGAGGCCAAGGCGGCGCTGGCCGCCGAGCTGCGCCACCGCGCCGGCCGGGGCCAGGCGGTGCTGGTGGCCACGCACGACCCCGAGTTCGCCTGCGCCTGCGCCGAGCGCGTGGTGCTGCTCGCGGACGGGCGCGTGATCGCCGACGGCCCCGCCGCGGAGCTGCTCACGGGCGGCTGGTACTTCGCCACCGAGACCGCCCGCATCCTCGGCGGCGCGGGGGGGGCTTTGGGGCCCGAGCAGGGGGCGGCGCTGCTGAGGGCGGACGTAGGGCCCTCGCACACGCCCAAAGTCCCGGTGGGGGCCTCCGGGTGAGCTGGCCGCTGGCATCCTTCGCGATCGTCCTCGCCGTGCTGGCGTGCGGCTGGCTCGCGTATGAGCGCAGACGGCCGTCCGCGCGCATGGCCGCGGTGGTGGCCACGCTCGCCGCGATGGCGGCGCTGGGCCGCGACGCCTTCGTGGCCCTTCCCGAGGTCAAGCCGATCACGGCCATGACATTCGTGGTGGGGTATGCCCTCGGCCCCCTCCCCGGCTTCGCCGTGGGGGCGCTGGGGATGCTGGCCTCCAACATCGTGCTCGGCCAGGGCCCCTACACGCCCTGGCAGATGGCCGCCTGGGGCCTCGTGGGCCTCGCCGGCGCCGCCCTCGGCGCGCTGAGCCGCAGGCGGCTGGGGCGCGTGGGACTGGCCGTGGCCTGCGCGCTGGCGGCGCTCGGGGCCAAGGAGATCATGAACCTCTACACGTGGACGATCGGCGCCAGCCACACCCCCGTGGCGCTCCTGGCCACCGCGGGCGCCGCTGTTCCCTTCGACGTCGTGGACGTCCTATCCAGCTTCCTGTTCGCCCTCGCCTTCGCGCCCGAGCTGGCCAGGATCCTGTCGCGCCAGCGCACGCGCATGGACGTGCGCTGGGAGGCGATCGGCGCGGCCACCCTGGTGGTGCTGGCGTTTGGCAGCTATGCGCCCGCAGGCTCGCAGGCGGGTCTGCCGGTCAACCGCGAGGTGGCCTTCCTCGCCTCCGCCCAGAACGCCGACGGGGGCTTCGGCGGCGCGCGCGGGCAGGCCAGCACCGAGCTGTACTCGGCCTGGGCGGCGATCGGGCTGGCGGCCGCGGGGCGCAACCCCGCACGCTTCATCCACCGCGGCCGTTCGGTCCTCGACGCGCTGCGCGGGCAGGCCGCGACGCTGCAAGGGCCGGGCGACGCGGAGCGCACGATCCTCGCCCTGCACGCCTGCGGAGCGCCGGCCGGGTCATTGGGCAGGCGCAACCTGGCGGCGGAACTGCTCCGTGCCCGCAGCGGCGACGGCTCCTTCGGGCACCTCGTCAACATCACCACCTTCGCGGTGTTCGCGCTGCGCGCGCTGGGGCGCTCCGCGGGCGACCCGACCGTGCGCGCCGCCGGCCGCTGGCTCGCACGCCAGCAGAACGGCGACGGCGGCTTCGGCTTCGCTGCGCGCGGGGGCTCAAGCGACGTGGACGACACCGCCGCCGCGTTGCAGGGCCTGATCGACGCCGGCCTGGGCTCCGGCCCCGGGCCCTCGCGCGCGGCGGCCTTCCTGCTCGGCGCCCAGAACCCCGACGGCGGCTATCCCCAGCAGCGCGGCGGCGAATCCAACGCGCAGTCCACCGCCTGGGCGATCCAGGGCCTGATCGCCGCCGGGCGCAACGTGGGCAGGGTGCGCCGCAAGGGCGGGCGCTCGCCGCTGGAATACCTGCAGAGCCTGATCGCTCCCGACGGCAGCGTGCGTTACTCGCGCACCAGCGCGCAGACGCCGGTGTGGGTCACTGCGCAGGCGCTCACCGCGCTGGCGGGGCGGCCGTTCCCGGTGGGGCCCGTCGGGTAGCGCCTTCCGCGGGCGTTCAGCGACCTGCGCACGGTGGGAGGCCCGCTGAGGATGTGCGGATCCACAGGCAGCCTTCAGCGGCGCTTAAGCCACTCTCCTACCCTGTAGGGATGTCCGCGACGGCGCGCCACGCAGACCGTCTCTCCGCCCCTGCCGGCGGGGCGGGCGTCGCGCGCGCGCTGGGCATTGCCGCGCTCTGCCTGACCGGGCTGGCGGGGACGTGGGTGGTGGCTGCGCTGGTGCCGATCACCCACGCGCGCGATGCGACCACGCTGTATGACTTCACGCGCCTCGGCCTCGGACGCCCGCGCGTGGATCAGCTCGCCAACGGCCTGCTGCATCTGCTCGAACCGGGCCTCTACACGGTGTGGGCATTGATGTTGGTGGGCATCGCGCTGGCCCGCCGGCGCGCGCGCTTGGCGCTGGCCGTGGCCGTGGTGCTGCCGCTGGCGCCCCTCAGCGCGGAGGGGCTCAAGCCGCTGCTCGCCCACCCCCACGCCTACGCCGGGCTCAAGGACATCACCGCGGCCTCCTGGCCCAGCGGCCACGCCACCGCCGCCGTGACCCTGGCGCTGTGCGCGGTCATGGTCTTCCCCTATGCTCTGCGCCCGCTCGTCGCCGCGCTCGGCACGGGCTTCGTGTTCGGCGTGGGCTGCTCGCTTCTGATCCTCGCCTGGCACATGCCCAGCGATGTCTTCGGCGGCTACCTGCTGGCGGCGTTGTGGGTCTCGCTGACGGTCGCCGCGCTGCGCGCCTCAGACCCCCGCCGCCGGCGGTCCGCAGACACCAGCGGGGAGCTAAGCCGACGAGGCCGCGCCCGCTCCGGAGTCCGGCCCGTGCGCGCCGGGCTCCCACAATGACTCCCCCTGCTCGTTCACGGCGCGGCTGAGGATGAACAGCAGGTCCGAGAGGCGGTTCAGGTAGCGCACGACCTCGGGGTTGCCCTCCTCGCCGACGGCGATCGCGCGCCGCTCCGCGCGGCGGCACACGGTGCGGCACACGTGCAGGTGGGCGGCGGCGGGGCTCCCGCCGGGGATCACGAACGAGCGCAAGGGCTCCAGCTTGGCGTTGACCTCGTCGCAGGCTCCCTCCAGCCATTCGGTGTAGGCGGGGGAGATGCGCAGCCGTGGGCGGGGCTTGCCCGTGTCTCCCTCGGCCTCGGAGGGCACGCTCAGATCGGCGCCCACGTCCAGCAGGTCGTTCTGCACGCGCCGCAGCCAGCCGGCGAAGCGCGCCGGCAGCCCGGGCTGGGTCAGCGCCACGCCGAGCACCGCGTTGAGCTCGTCCACGGTCCCATACGCCTGCACCCGGGGGTGCAGCTTGGAGACGCGGCTCATGTCGCCGAGGTGCGTCTCGCCGCCGTCGCCGAGCTTGGTGTAGATGCGCGTGAGGTTGATTGTCATCGGGGACCGTGTCTGCCTGTCCTTCGATGATATTGCCCTTCCGTCTGAATGCAGCTCCCGGCAAGGTCGCTGATTCGCTCGGCTGGTGGGGTGATGTGGAAACCGTAGCGTGCTCCAGAGCAACTGCATCGGCGTCGGGCGACGTTGCGAGAACACGACAAGGGATGGGCGCTTGGGAGGCGAATCGAGCAGACTGCATGCCTGTCCGTTCGAAAGTCGAGGCGTCTAATCTCGTGGGTGTCGAACTGCCGACGGGTCGCCGTCGACCCGAAGTACCTCGCCGAACCAACATGGCGTCACCCCGAACGACCCTAAGACGGCGCCCCTCAAGCCCGAGGGTGCGTCTCCATATGTCTATCGTTGAGGCCCAAGCTCTCGCAGATCAGTTGTCGCCACGGGTCACTGCCGCAGACGAGCTACGCCTCCTTGATCAGCTATGGCTCCGGACTGTCTTTATTGAGCAGTGGCGGCGCACAGCCCGCAGCGAACGTGGCGACTATAGCGCCCGCGCGGACCGTATTCTCGCAGCATTCGATTTATAGAGATGCTCCAAAGAGGCACATGCACTGACCTGCCCGACCATGCCCAGTCGGTTCAGGCTGCGAGCCAACTGACGACCGTGGTCCCTCCGGAGCGATTGGTATGCTGACGCCCATGTCAAACGTTCGCATGTACGAGGGTATCGCCTACCGTCAGAGCCGATCCCACGAAGCCCCATATCTCGTTTCGTTCGTTGCCACTGCCGAGGAGCTTCTCGAATGGGCTGGTATCCCAAGGCGCTCAGAACAGAACCTTGTTGGCTTCCAACGTGGCTTTGACTCCGTTCGAGTAGATCGAGCAAAGAAGTACTTCGACTTTCCCGAGAATCAATCGCCTACAGCGCTGGTCGTAGGTCTTCATCCGCCAGCTGGCAGAGATCCAGAAGCGCTGGAGGTCAAGATGGGCGGCAACGATGGCGATACTATACGCCCGTGTACTATTATTGTCCGCTATTCAGATAGTGAGCATCAACTTGAGGAGATTGTTGCCGCAGTACGACGCCAGCTTGACTATCGGTTGAGCAATCAGTCCGTCGAGGGGGATGAAGATGTTACCGATGGCGATTTGGTTGGGTCACTGGGGGACACCGCCGAAGCCGTCGATATCGAGGCCGCTGAACACCAGGACTCAGTCGAGGGTGGCGACAGTCCGGAGGATGATGACGATAGCGAAGACAAAGAGATTGAACTTGGACGCTCGGTGCTTGACCAACTGCGTGAGAGACTTGACGATCCAGAGTGGTGCATCGCTAACGAAGAGGCGCTCCGAGATATGGCTAAACCCGCAACGCTTATTGACGGGCAACATCGTGTGAAGGGAGCAGAGGCCTGTGAGCGTGGCATCCCGTTCGCAGTTTGCGCACTCGTTGATTGTGAGTGGGCAGAGCAAGTGTACCAGTTTACGGTGGTCAACTATACCGCAAAGGGTATTCCCGATCAGTTCATCACGGCCAATGCTGCACTTTCGTTGACCCGCGAAGAGTTGAATGGGCTTCAAAATCGCCTTGTGCAGGCGGGTGTAAAGGTGATTGAGTACGAGTTGATGAAGGTCGTTCAGTTCGATTCGCAGAGTCCTTTCTTCGGGCTCATTAACTTGTCCGAGAAGAAAGATGATCGTAAGATCGGCTACAAAACTATGGTACGTGTTGGCAGGATTTGGTATCAAGCTTCGCACCCAGTCTTCAAGCAAATACTGCCGAACCTCTACCCCGACCTTCCCAAGCGCGCCAGCAGATCACGGCTTGAGCGTTGGAAGACAGATGACTGGGGTGAATTCTTCCTTGACTTCTGGAAGGTGGTCGCTGATCGCTATCGTGAGGTGCCATCTCATCGTTCTAATGGTACGCTGTGGGAAGTTGGCTCACAGTTGATGGTTGCGATTGTGCTCTATGAGCTACAGGAAGCTTTCCTTACAAACCTCAATGCACAGGACGAGGACTTCTTTGTTCCGCACGAGAATGACAACACGGTGGAAGAGCTTCGTACAAAACTCAAGCGTCGAGCAGAGAAGTTCATTGAATGGTTTCCACCCGAGTTTTTTTCGACCAAATGGGCAATGAGCAGTCTGAGTACTGGTGCTGGGCGCACAGCGTTGCAACAGGCTTTGCGTCAGTTCGTCGACACTAAGGGCCGTTATCAGTATGGGAAGTCCTCTCTTCTCACTGGGAAGACGACCGATTGATTACCAGGCCCTCGAAGACTTCGAGGGCACACTCAGGTATCACGGTGTACTCGGATACCGTGATGATTCTGTGGTCGGTCCAGCCAGCGAGTTAGCAAGATTGCGAGCTGTCCCTCTTGTCTTTGGACTTCTTCCGACCGACTCGATCGTCAGGCGTCGGCAAGATCAGTTGGTTAAGCCCTCGATCAGAGCGCATTTAGCAAAGGTCGGTGTTCCGGCTAGCGAGTCGTTAGTCGATGTCTTGAAGGCAGTGGCTGATCAGCTCTGGTCAACCTGGCCGACCAACAATGAGTTTGGTAATGTGCGGCGTCTACCGAAGGCTTCGATTGCCAGTCTGCGCGCAAATCTCTCCCTTTACCAACAGATACGGGCTAAGCAGGACGAACGGTGTGCGGTATGTGGCGTATTCTTTGAAGAACCGAGCGAAGAAACTCTGGATCACACGGTTCCATTTCGGATAGTCGGAGACGCGCCGGACGGTGCAAACTGGCAGATTCTCTGCCGGGCTTGCAATCTAGGGAAGGCCGAGCGTTTTTCGGCCCTTCAGTCGATTGAGGCACTGAACTGGGTCTATCGCGATGCATCAGGTAACTTTGTGCGGACTCCCTCTCTTCAGACTCGCTACGTCGTACTTGCCCAAGCCGGTGCGTGTGAGTACACTGGTTGTGGAGCTACCCCTCGTTCTATCCCATTGTTGGTACAACGAGTTTCTCTCACTGGTCTCTGGGTGGTGGATAATCTGGTTGTACGATGTCCAACACATGCTTCCGACGATGCTCAAGGACCTTGGCCTGACCCCTGTTGAGTGGTCTGGGTGTTTTGAGAGTCTGACCGCCCTATCGTGGGCGAGAGGAGACTCGAATGAAGCGTTGTCGTCATACCCCGGAGCAGATCGTCCGCAAGCTGCGTGAGGCCGACCGGCTGCTCGGCGAAGAGAAGGACATCGCGGAGGCGCTGCGCCATCTGGAGGTCTCGGAGGCCACGCTGCACAGGTGGCGCAACCAGTACGGCGGGATGAAGGCCGAGGGCGCCAAGCGCCTGCGGGAGCTGGAGCGCGAGAACGGGCGGCTGAAGCAGGTGGTCGCTGAGCAGGCGCAGAAAGCGCGTAAGCGCCGGCGTGGTCAGAGCACGGACACCGGGGGTGCGCCGCGGCGAGCAGCGCACCCGGGGGAGGTCTGGGCGATCGACTTCCAGTTCGACGCGACCAACGACGGACGGCAGCTGAAGTCCCTGAACATCGTCGATGAGCACACCCGCCAGGCGCTCGCTACCGAGGTCGCTCGCTCCTGTGACGCGGACGGGCTGCTCAGGGTCCTCGATCGCCTCCAGGCCCAGCACGGCGCCCCCGGGTTCCTGCGGATGGACAACAGGCCGGAGCTGACCGCACAAGCACTCAGAGACTGGGCTCGCTTGAACACCACGGGCACGATCTACATCGAGCCTGGCAGCCCTTGGGAGAACCCCTACGTCGAGTCGTTCAACTCCCGGATGCGAGACGAGCACTGGAACACCGAGGAGTTCACCGCCCTCACCGAGACACAGATCCTCACCGAGACGTGGCGAATCGAGTACAACACCATCAGGCCACACTCCGCGCTCGTCGGGCTCACGCCCGACGAGTACGCTGCGGTATGGATCACCACAACCCACAAGCAGGACCAACCAACCCCAACACTCTCATAACGCCTGGACCAGCAAACGGGGGCCGGTCAAGCTCCCCAACTTCTTATTTGAATGGGAAGGACAACTTATGTCTATGCCGAGAGAGCCTCGCGCGGTGGTGCTTCATGAGGAGGTGCTGGCAACACGGTATTACGATACGTCCGCAGAAGCAACTCGGTGAGTTTTAGGATGTCTTTGGATGTCACCTGAAGCTCGTTCCACGGCCGGTGTTCGCGCAGGCCAAAGTCCCACTGTCCTCTGGTCCAAGCGCAAATATTAACTAACGACTGCAGATGTTCTGCATAAGTCTCTGGCGTAGGCACATCAGTCCCGGCGGAGCAGCGGTCAGTGATCTCGTCCATGATGTAGCCCAAGGCCACGATGCCCACACCGTGGGTGAGTCGCGACTTGCGCGGCGGTAGTTCCCACGCATCCGTCCAGGTATCTTTGACGGCTGCCCAAAAATTCCATAGCACCTGAAGCATGAGGCTGATGTTGCCCTCCCCGGTCAGCGGGTCTCTGTATCGGTAGAGAGCGCCGTCCGTGATCGAATTCTCGATCATCTTCAGCACCGAGTTGTCCCGGATGCGGCCCTCCGGCATCGTTGGAGTCTTGATGGCATGTTCCATCGGAGATTTCGGCATCAGGTTGAGCAGTTCCAGGAGCTTGGAGGGGTAGCGCTTGCGGAGCAGCGCCACTGGAAGGTATCCCTCCGTAACGGGAAGGAGCTCATGGATGAGCCCCTTCGGCAGTGGCTTGGTGTTATTGACCAGAATGAACTGGGCGCGCTGCTCGCGGAGGTCATCGGTGATGAAGGCCACTACTGGCATGGGGAAGTCGCCGAGCTTGGCGTCCCTGAGCGCAGCAGCTCGCTGCTGGCCGTCCACGACCCAACCTGGTGAAACTTCGCTGGGGTCATCGGACAGTGGAATGACAATGCTTCCGGCGGTGCTCCCGCTGGTTGTCTTGACTCCGGGTATCCGCTCAAAGCGCACCCGCGAGTCGAATGCGATGACCAGAGCATTGGGCATAAGCGCGCCGGGGCTCTCCAGATAGCTGCGTATAGCCTTGACATGCCGCAGTACCTCGGGACGCTGATAGCCACCGATCTGGCCTTCCTCGTCACGATGGACCCGTGAGACCGTGCTTATGTCCGTAAGTCGCTTGCCATCTACCGCGAACTGGTAGAGCCGGCGGTCGCCTTGATGAATCTCAAGCGCCGGAAGGCGTAACTCAGACCGGCTCACTGACTTACCTCGCTTTCTATCCCTATCTCCTGGCTAACGCCGGCGATACGTTCTTGTAAGGTTTGGTTGAAGACCCAGAGATTGTGGAACCCTCGGCGCTTGTTGCGCTCAGTGCCCCGGAAGATCGCGACCTCGACTTGCCAGCAATCGCAGATCGCACACGAGCATTTCCCCCAGGGCCGTGCTTCGAGCGTGGCACGATACTCCTCGGTACGGTCACGATCTTGGGTATCGAAAATCTGCTCATAGTCTCTGAGAGCGCTAAGGGCGGTGGTCAGTGTCCCGCTTTCTCGATCGTAGGCACGGACGGCCTGGAGCGCGTTCTCCTCCGCCTGACAGACAACCTGTTGATCGAGTTGACCAGCACGAATGCGGGCTCGCAGGCTCTGGTTTCCTTCCGAAGGGGGTATGCGTAGTGCGACGAAGTTACCTGCAGGGGTGTAGTAATTGTCCTTGTCGTCCATAAACGCCTGTCTGAACGGCGATGTCGAGTCCAGGCTATGTACGCCAAGTGCCCGAAAGGTCGGATAATGCTCAGTCCGACTTATAC
The DNA here is from genome assembly GCA_964582105.1 of uncultured Solirubrobacteraceae bacterium. Taxonomy (GTDB): domain Bacteria; phylum Actinomycetota; class Thermoleophilia; order Solirubrobacterales; family Solirubrobacteraceae; genus Palsa-744. Next base: position 74,369 of record CAZOQI010000045.1, on the reverse strand, counting down.
CAAGTAAGTGAAGACTGGTCTCGGGCAGTCGCACCTTATGAATAGCCTCGAGGCAAGACACGATCTGAAGTGTGTTGAGCGAAACCATCCCGCCAATCGCGATGCGTCGATAGCCGATTTCCTGAAGGTGTTGCACCGAAACGGCATAGGATGCGGGACTCCATCCCTGCGCGGCGCCCATTGGCGTAAAGCGACAGTCGCGACGGCGGTGCTCAGCGAAGAAATCGGCTGCCAGTTCGAGTGTGATAGCCTGACGATCGATCCATTTCTCTAGTGCGCCCTCTACGGAATCGGGCTGAAAATCTCGGATCACATGGTCCACCGACACTCCCTCATCGACCCCTGAGTGCTCGTAGAAGTCGATGACTTCGCTGACTGTGACCGGCGGCTTCTCCTCCTCCATATAGCTGAAGGCGCCACAGTCGCCGATGACCTTCAGTCCCTTTGGCAGTCGAAAGAACTTGTGCATTCCCAGGCGGTAGAGGCGGTGGCGCTGGGCAGTCGAGTACCGACCGGAGCCAGCGTATCCGTCCACCATCGTCTTGGAGACGAGTATGCCGCTGTATGGCGGCGGGTCGTGGATCTCATGCGCGTAGCGATCGTCGCGCTGACGGACGTGGAAGGGTGGATGCTCATCGGCTTCGAAGTCGAAGTTGGGATCGATCTGATCCTGGCTGTCCGGGAAGTAAAACTCCATTGCTAGGCCGCCACTGGCTCCGCTTCGCCCACGCGACAGCCCGCCTGCAACCAGCCCAACACATCGGCGCCAACTGAAGTGAGGTTGCAAATCTCGTCTGGTTTGGTGGCTAGCCGTGAGAGCAGTCGTCCACCGAGTTCACCTTTGAGCGCAACCAAACCGCAGGAGAAACTCTGGGCCTCAGCGTTGGTCAGGGCAATCGTGCGAAGCCCGGCGATCTCTGGCAGGCGCCGCGCGACCGCAGGGCTGCAGAAGCTGATGAGCGGGCCGCCCAACTCGACATCGGCGTCAAGGTCACACGCGTGCAGATAGTGGTCGCCGAGCAGCAGCAGGCCCAGATCGAAGGGCTTGCGCAGGATCTCGCGAATGTCGTTGGGTACGTTCTTCTCGTGTGCCTGCTGGCGGATGGTCTCCGCTGGTAGGCCAGAGAACGAGTGGTCATAGGAAGAGATGGGGGCTCGTGGTGAGAGGAGTCCGTGAAAGGACGAGAGGATTCGGAAGTGCAGTCGGCCCGCTGGCTGTCCGGCGGCTCGGTATTCCTTGACGCCTCGCATGAGGCGCATGTGCTGCTGTCCAGCGTACAGCGACTCGGCCCAACGTGTCTGACCATCGAGGGTCTTCAGCTTGGTGGCGGTACACGAGCTGACAACGAGGATGCGTCTACTCACGAGCGCCTCCAGGCCAGGCGTGCGAACGCTTGATGGTCGTGAATGCTCTCCTGGTTGACGACCTCCAAGTCGAAACAGGCGACCCGCTCGTCGGCCTTCAGGGTGAGGGCGATCTCCCGGGCCAGGTCCTCCACGAACGCTGGCCTGTCGTACGCAAGCATTGTCACATGACGCTCGTCCGATCGCTTGAGCAGGGGATAGATCGGCGCCGACGCCGCGCGGTCGCAGACGGTCAGCAACTCCTCGGGCCAGAGTCCTGTAGCGCCGCCCGGCCAGCAGGCATCGACCACCTCTATCTTCACGTATCCGCGCTGAGAGTGTGCGCTGTAGTCGGAGATCTCCTTGGAACAGGGGCAGAGGCTCGTAACCGGCAGGTGGGCTCCAACCTGCACGTTGCAACCAGCTCGTCCCGCGCGTGCGGCAAGCGTGCAGTCGATGCCCAGCAGCGCCTCCTGACCAGTGACCGGCGCCTCGCGCGCAATGAACAGAGGAAACGTGAGCCTTACGGCCGCTTCTTCGGCATCGAGGCGCATAGCTAGTTCCTGGGCAATGACCAGAACGCCGGCCGGCGAAAGAGCCTCGTGTCGATCGTGAAGCGCTTCGACAAAACGGCTCATGTGGGTACCGCGGACGTTCGCAGCCAGGGAGACGGTCAACTGGGCCTCGCAGATTGTCTGCTGCGTGCTGCCATCCGCGAGCTCCACCGTTGCCGGGTAACGCAATCCGGAGATCCCCACATCGTTGAGGGCAACGCCGCGCTCGTCCCCGCTGGCCTGTACGTCAGCCAGTGCCTTCTCCGCCACTGCGCTCATTTCTCGTGCTCTCCTCGATAAAGGGCACCCGAGGTGCAGGTCTCCCGCACTTGCACCTCGCTCAGCAGCGGAAGCGCGGGCAGCAGGCGCTTCCAGATCCAGCAGGCGAGGTTCTCGGACGTCGGATTCTCAAGGCCCTCGACGTCGTTGAGATAGTAGTGGTCGAGGTGCTCGTCGACGATGGGCTTGAATGCGGCCGTCACCTCGGCGAAGTCCATCACCATGCCAGTCACCGTGTCGATCTCGCCGTTGATGTGGATGAGCACTCTATAGGAATGGCCGTGCAACCGGGCGCACTTGTGATCCGGTGGCACATTGGGCAGACGGTGAGCTGCCTCGAAGGTGAACTCCTTGAAAAGCTCCATCGTCAGACCCCTCTCGCCGTGCCCCAGGCGATCACGTGCAACTGCGGCAGGATGCGAGCGTCGCGGAGATCAGACCATCTGACGACTGCTTCACACAGCCAGCGGTAGCGCTCGCGCAGACGACTAATGGTCTCATCCTCCCGCAGGCCTACCTCCGTGCCAGCAGACAGGAAGAGCGGTAGATCGGGATGTTCGCGGTGTCGTGCGACGGCCCATTCGAGATCGGCCTGGTCGAAGACAACGATCTTCAGCACCGGAGCGCAGGACGCGGTCACATTGCTCACAAATGCCCGCAGGGCGTTCAACTCGGCAGGCCCGGCCATGCCCGATGACGGCGGCTTGGGGGAGATGACGAGCCGGCTCACGTCAGAGAGCCAGTCGCGCCAACGGCTTCCCTGTGTCTCGACCGCCACTCGCCTGCCGTCCCCCTTGAGCTCTCGGACCAGAGCGCCGAGGTCCAGGAGGGCCGGGTTCCCGCCGGAGAGCACGACGAGGTTTGGTCCAGCGGGCAACCCGCCCACTCGTTGGACGATCTGCTCTGTCGTCAAACGCTCGGCGTGCGCCCTGACTTCGACGGGATCGACAGCGTGCATGGAGTCACACCAAGCGCAGCGATAGTCACATCCCCCAAAGCGCACGAAGTAGGCGGGCACGCCGGCATCCGGCCCCTCGCCTTGAATCGTCGGACCAAATATCTCCACTACGGGAAATGTCACGACTCCCGTCGTGTGCCGACGGGAGTCGATCGTAGGCGTAGCGAGCATCTTGCTACGCAGCCCGCATTCGTGCCTGGTAGGGCGCGGGGTCGGTCAGACCGTTTTCGTCGAAAGCTCGCAGTCGTAGAAGGCAGGAGTCGCAGCGGCCGCAGGCCTCGCCGTTCGGCGCCGGGTCATAGCAGGACCGGGTGAGCGAGTAGTCCACTCCGAGGGCAAGGCCACGCCGGATCGTCTCGCCCTTGGTGATTTCGATGAGAGGCGTATGGATACGGAGGCGATGACTCTCGACACTGCGCTTGGTGGCGAGATTGGCCATTGCTTCGAACGCACGAATGTACTCGAGACGGCAATCCGGATATCCGCTGTAGTCGAGAGAGTTGACTCCAATTACGAGATTGTCTGCCTCGAGCGCCTCGGCAAACGCGAGGGCGTAGGAGAGAAAGATGGTGTTGCGAGCGGGCACGTAGGTGATCGGTATGTCGTCCGTGAGCTCCGCGGCAGAATCGTGCTTGGGCACCGCGATGTCCGCTGTCAGGGCAGACCCGCCAAAGACTCTCAGATCGATCTCGACGACGACGTGGCGAGCCACGCCGGCCGCTTCCGCCACGGCGTGGGCGGCCTCCAACTCGACGGCGTGACGCTGGCCATAGCGGAAGGAGATGGCATGGGGCTCATAGCCCTCGCTCTGGACGATCGCGAGCGCGGTCGCCGAGTCGAGGCCACCCGAGAGCAGCACAACGGCCTTCCGGTCGCTGGGCTTGTGCGTCGAAGCGCTCATGGCGAGCATAATGCTCTCGTGTTCGGACGTACTCCCGTGGTTTGACGGAGACGATGGCGCCATTGGGCTGGTACCCGTCGGGACGATCGGATAGGTTCCCGGCCTTCACATGCGGGTAGGCGTTTCCAAGGAGGCCGCCGCCGGAGAGCACCGGGTGGCGCTCGTTCCGGAGGTGGTGGGCAAGCTCAGGGCCAAGGGCCTCGACGTGGTCGTGCAGAGCGGCGCGGGCGCGGACGCGCTGCTGCCCGATGACGCTTTCAGCGATGCGGGGGCGCGGATCAGCGGGGATGCCGGGGAGATCTGGGGCGCCGACGTGGTCGTCACGATCGCTCCGCCCACGCCGGAGCAGATCGCCCAGCTGGGGGCGGGCTCGATCCTGATCGGCTTCCTCGCGCCCCTCACGAGCCCGCAGACGACCGCGGCGCTGGCGCAGGCCAAGGCCACCGCCTTCGCGATGGAGGCCATCCCGCGCATCTCGCGCGCGCAGTCGATGGACGCCCTCTCCTCGCAGAGCAATGTCGCCGGCTACAAGGCGGCGCTCCTGGGCGCGGAGAACATGGGCCGCTTCTACCCGATGCTGATGACCGCCGCGGGCACCATCCCGCCGGCCAAGGTGCTCGTGCTCGGCGCGGGCGTGGCGGGTCTGCAGGCGCTGGCCACCGCCAGGCGCCTGGGCGCGCGCACGACGGGCTATGACGTGCGCCCGGAGGTGGCCGAGCAGGTGCAGTCGCTGGGGGCGATGTGGCTGGACCTGGGCCTGGAGGCCGCGGGCGAGGGCGGCTATGCGCGCGAGCTCACCGAGGAGGAGCGCGCCCAGCAGCAGCAGGCATTGACAGACGCCATCAAGGGCTTCGACGTAGTCATCACGACCGCGCTGGTCCCCGGGCGCCCCGCCCCCAGGCTCGTCACCAGGGAGGCTGTCGAAGGGATGAAGGCCGGCAGCGTGATCGTGGACCTGGCGGGAGAGTGGGGGGGCAACTGCGAGCTCACCGAGCCCGGTGAGACCGTGATTCGGCACGACGTCAAGATCGTCTCGCCGCTGAACCTGCCGGCCACGATGCCCGAGCACTCCTCGCAGCTGTTCGCGCGCAACGTGCTGGCGCTGCTCGACCTGCTCATCGCCGAGGACGGCGCCCTGAAGCTGGACTTCGAGGATGAGATCGTCGCGGGCGCCTGCGTGGTGCGCGAGGGGGAGATCGTGCACCCGGGAGCCAAAGCCGCCGTCGAGGCCAAGGCCTGAGAGGAGCCCTCCAAAGCAATGACCACCACCATCCTTGCAAGCGTCCTCACCACCAACCTCGCGATCCTCGTGCTCGCGGGCTTCATCGGCTTCGTGGTCATCTCCAAGGTGCCCAACACGCTGCACACGCCGCTCATGTCGGGCACCAACGCGATCCACGGCATCGTGCTGCTGGGAGGGCTGCTGCTGCTCGGGCTTCCCAACCTGGGCGCCTTCAGCAAGGCGCTGCTGGTGATCGCAGTGGCCTTCGGCACGATCAACATCGTCGGCGGCTTCCTGGTCACGGACAGGATGCTCGAGATGTTCAAGTCCAAGCCCAAGCCGAGGGCAGGCGATGAGGACGATGAGAAGGGGGCAGGCGCGTGATCGCCCTGCCGCTCGCCAGCACCTTCCTGCAGGACGAAAGTTTCATCTACGTCCTCTACATCATCGCCTTCGCCATGTTCATCCAGGGCCTGCGCGGCCTCGCCGGACCCACGACCGCCGTGCGCGGCAACCGCATCGCGGCGGTGGGCATGGCGATCGCGGTGATCGCCACCCTGCTGAACCCCGGCGAGGGCAACTGGGGCCTGATCGCGCTCGGCCTCGCGCTGGGCGTCGCGGTGGGGGTGCCGGCGGCGCGCAACGTGAAGATGACGGCGATGCCGCAGATGGTGGCGCTCTTCAACGGCGTGGGCGGCGGCGCGGTGGCGCTGATCTCGTGGGTGGAGTTCCGCCACCACGGCTCGACCTACGGCTCACATACGCTCTTCACCAGCGAAGGCGGCATTACGGTCAGCGGCGGCGGGGTGCCCACGTACGTGGCGATCTTCTCGGTGTTCGCCGCGATCGTCGGCTCGATCTCCTTTTGGGGTTCCAACATCGCGTTCGGAAAGCTCCAGGAAGTCATCCCGGGGCGCCCGATCTCCTTCGGCTCGGCGCAGCAGATCGTCAACCTCGTGCTGCTGATCCTCGCGCTGGCCGCCGGCATCTATCTGGTCACGGGAGCGCACTCGGAACTGCTGTTCGTGGGCATGCTCGTGGTGGCCGCGTTGCTGGGCAACGCCGTCGTGCTGCCGATCGGCGGAGCCGACATGCCTGTCGTCATCTCGCTGCTCAACGCCTTCACCGGCCTCTCCGCCGCTGCAACCGGGATGGCGCTCAACAACCCCGCCCTGATCGTGGCCGGCATGATCGTGGGCGCCTCGGGCACGATTCTCACCAACCTCATGGCCACGGCCATGAACCGCTCGATCCCGGCGATCGTCGCCGGCGGCTTCGGGGGCGGGGGGGCGGTCGCGGGCGCGCAGGGCGCGGGCGAGCACGCGGGCACGGTGCGCTCCACCAGCGCCGCCGACGCGGCCATCGCGCTCGCCTACGCCAACCGTGTCGTCGTGGTACCCGGCTACGGCATGGCCGTCGCCCAGGCCCAGCACGCCGTGCGCGAGCTGACCAAGGAGCTGGAGAAGAGGGGAGTTGAGGTCAGCTATGCCATCCATCCTGTCGCCGGGCGCATGCCCGGGCACATGAATGTGCTCCTGGCCGAGGCCGATGTGCCCTACGATCAGCTCAGGGAGATGGACGACGCCAACCCCGAGTTCCAGCGCACCGACGTGTCGCTGGTGATCGGCGCCAACGACGTCACCAACCCTGCCGCCAAGAACACCCCCTCCTCGCCGATCTACGGCATGCCGATCCTCGAGGTCGCCGACAGCCACTCGGTGATCGTCATCAAGCGCTCCATGAACCCCGGCTTCGCGGGCATCGAAAACGAGCTCTACTTCGACCCCAAGACGGCCATGCTCTTCGGCGACGCCAAGTCCGCCGTCTCCGAGATCACCGCCGAGCTGGCGCAGATCTAGGCGCCGCCAGGGCGCTTGCCTGGCCGCACAACCTCCCCCAGATCGGGGGCGCCATCGAGCAGGCCGAAGAGATCGGCGCTCCACGGCTCTTGCAGCGGCCAGGTGATCGGGACCATTGTCTTCAGCAGGTACCGCTGGTCCTCGGCCGTGTACTTGGCCGATGTGGTGCGATCAAGCGTGCTGTTGAGCCGAAACGCGAAGTCCCACCTGCCTGTGAATGCGTGCAAGGGGGTCGCCAGGACCATGAACTCGCCGGCGACGTAGTTCGTCGTCTCGATCCGATGGCCGTTGGGCAGGATCACGGGCCGCCGATCGCTGCCATCGCACTGGATGCCGGCCTTGAACCCATCGGCTCCGTCCGCCCTGATGCTGTTGGTCTGCATCGACTTGACCTGGATCGTGTAGCGGAGTCCGTTGTGGAGGATCGTTCGATCGGACTTCGTCTTCGCATGGTCGTCGTCGCGTACCTGGTCTTTGAGCGGAACGCCGTGAGTGACCAGCCAGCGGGAGAACTGCACCTCGGCGAGACTGCCGTAGACCATGCCCCGCACGCTTGGGGTCTCTTCCAGCACCTGCAGCACGATCTCGGGATCCGTCCAGCGGTGGGGGTCCTTGATGTTCGCCAGGACCCAAGCGAGGGAACGCTTCGAGGGCATGCCGCGGGGTGTATCAGGGTCTCGGCCGCTGCTGCTCGCGGAAGTCCGCAACTTGCGAGAAGAGCGCTGACTCGCATTGCACAGGCATTCGAGAACGGCAAACGCCTTGGCGCATGGGTGCGCCTGCCGGTCCGGCTAAGCGACGGCTGCGCTCTTCGCTGTGCGCCCCTTGCCGGTGGCGCACCTGACGAAGACGAGGAAGTAGCTGTGGTTCTTCCTCGCGTGGACCTGCTTCTTGACACGGCTCAGCCCGGGTCTGTTGGCCCGTACGACCACGAAGAGGTCCTTGCAGTAGAAGTCGTCTTCTTCGAAGCGAGTGATGAGCTCGATGTGCGTCAGTCGCTGACGGTTGGCGCTCACCTCATCCTGGCACTTGACGATGAAGACGCCGCCGCAACGGAGCACGCGCCGGGCCTCGGCTCCCGCCCGGTAGTAGAGATCGAGCACGGCGTCATGCCACTTGGGGCCATTGCCGTTTCTGGCTTTGCCGTCCGAGTAGTGCGCGCGGAAGGCCGCATGCGTCCCGCCACCGGCCATGTGGTTTGTGTCCCTGCGGAACAACCCCTCCATGTAGGGCGGATCGAGCACGAGCGCGTCCAGGGATTCATCGCCGTAAGGCAGCGCGGTCGCATCCACGCCCGTCTGGAGATCGCTCGCCAAGACAACGTAGTCTTCCAGGCGAACGCGCTGCCAGAACACGCCCTTGCCGTAGGTCACGTCGGCGATGACCGCGCCCTTCGGCACGTGCAGGTCGAGGATGCTTGGGAAGAGGTCCGCGTTGCCTCCCGTATTGGCTGAGAGCACGACATCGGATGTGGCCATGCCACCTTGAACGCGCCGGCCGCTCGTGGGCTCGGGGTCCTCTATTACAGCGAGACGGGTCTGGTTCACGTTCATAAAGCCTATGGGTCCGGGCGGCGGCGCGCACCACTGCAGATAGAACATATGTTCGTAGATGCGCCGGACGTAGTGGGCTGTGCCGGGTGTACGGACCCCTGGTCCCGGGGTGCGCTCTTCCATCACGGCACGGGATCTCAGCCATTTTGGCCTTCTCAACGATGCTTGTCTCCACCAGCCATTGACTTTTCAGTTGCCTCTGTTCATGGCGGCACAAGTCGTGTATCCTGCTCACAACTGAAAACGATGGACGGCCTTAATTCTGCATGTCAGCATGGAGGAAGGGCCCCGTCGTCGAGGGTTGCAGGAGAGGCGATCGGCGAGGTGATCGACGATCAGATCGAGGGTATGCGGACAGGATGGGGTCAATCCTGCCGCGAGGTTGTGTTGCCCTCGCTGCGGTTCTGGCTCTGGCCGGCCCCTGCGCGGATTCGGCTTCGGCCGGGGCTACGCCGCGGATCGTGGGGGGCTCCGTCGTCCCCATCTCCGGCTTCCCCTTTCAAGTGGCGCTGTACGACCCCCGCGCCGGCTCTGTCGCCGCGGGCTTCTTCTGCGGGGGGGTCATCATCGACGCCACGCACGTGGCCACCGCGGCGCACTGCGCCATCGATGACGCCACCGGCAGGGTGGCCTCGCCGCGCGACATCGCCGTGCTGGCGGGCTCGGGGCATCTGCTTGGCGCGGGCGAAGCGCCGCTGCAGGGCGCGATCGAGGACCCGGCCGCGGCCACCTCGCTGGATCCCGGCTACGACCCCGCCACCAACGACTACGACGCAGCCGTCATCACGCTCGCCCACCCGCTCTGGCAGGGCCCTGCCGCCCCGGCCCTCGACGGGCGCTCGAGCATCGCGCCGATACCCGTCAGCGCGGCGCTGGCCTCCGCCTACGCCGATCCCAACACGGCCACCGCGCCGATCCTCGCCACCGTCAGCGGCTGGGGCGATATGCGCGCGGAGCTCGCCGGCAGTCAGGGGCTGTATGGCGCCTATCCCGCCGACCTGCAGGCCACGCAGATACCCCTCGTCAGCGCAAGCACGTGCGGGAATGCTTTCAGCGGCCCATCCCTCTCCTCCCAACCCATCACCCCCCGGATGCTCTGCGCAGGCATGCCCAGCGGCGGCAGGGATTCCTGCTTCGGGGACAGCGGCGGGCCGCTGGTGGTCGATCGCTCCACTCCCGCCGCCTCGCCGCCGGGCGACTACGTCCTGGCGGGGCTCGTGAGCTTCGGCGAAGGCTGCGCGCAAGCGGAAGGCCCGGGGGTCTACACGGCCATCGCCGACCCCGCGATCGCCGCCTTCCTCACCTCCGACCCGCCGCAGACGCCGCTCGGGCAGGGGGGCTTGGCGAGTCCCCGCTACGTGCACACCTGCACTCGTCGCAATCGACCGTGCCGGGCGCCGTCCGCCGCGGGCCATCATCATCATCACCACCGCCATCACCATCGTCCTCCTCACCGCTACCACCGCGGTCGAGTCGCATAGGACGGACATCACCGCCACCACCGCCGCGTCGCCGGCGCCCGAGGCCGGATGGCCGGTTGGGGCCGCCTGCTTCTGAGAGACTGGCAGTCGTGATCGCGCGCGCCCAGGCCCTCGCGGCCCTCGCCGGGGAGGAGTTCGACGTGCTCGTCGTGGGCGGGGGCATCACCGGGGCGGGCGTCGCCCTGGACGCCGCCACGCGCGGCTACAGCGTGGCCCTGATCGAGCGCCACGACTTCGCCGCCGGGACCTCCAGCCGCTCCAGCAAGCTCGTGCACGGCGGCCTGCGCTACCTGCAGAACTTCGATCTGGGACTGGTGCGCGAGGCGCTTCTGGAGCGTCAGCTGATGGTCGCGCTGGCGCCCCACCTCGTGCATCCCCTGCCGCTGGTGGTGCCCGCTTTCGAGGGCGCCCGCCCCGATCGTCTGATGGGCGTGGGCCTCAATCTCTACGACGTCATGTCCGTGGACCGCGAGCGCCTGCGCACCCGCCGCGGGCGCCGGGCGCGATCCGAGCGCGGCGCCTCCACCGCTCAGCAGCAGGCCCAGGCCGCCACCGCCGCCGGGAGCGGGGAGGGGGCGGTGCAGGTGCCGGAGGATACGGACGCCTCCTGGAGCCCCGCGCGCCATCGCACGATCTCCGGGGAGGAGGTGATCGAGATGCTCCCCGCGCTGGCGCCGCGCGAGCCCACCAGCGGCTATCTCTTCTACGACTGCCAGACCGACGACGTGCGCCTGGTGCTCACGGTGCTGGGCGAGGCCGAGCGCTTCGGGGCGCTCATCGCCAACCGCGTCGACGCCACCGCCATGCTGCGCTCCGAGCCGGGCGGCCGCGCGCGGGGGGTGCTGGCCAGGGACGCCGAGAGCGGCGCCGAGTTCGAGCTGCGCGCCGCCAACGTCGTCAACGCCACGGGCGTGTGGGCCGACGAGCTCAGCCCCGAGGAGCTGCGCGGGGAGTCCGAACTGCGCATCCGCCCCAGCCGCGGCACGCACGTGACGCTGCGCCACGAGGACCTGCCGCTGCTCGCCGGCGCCATCGTGCCCGCCGGCGGGGGGCGCACGATCTTTGCGCTGCCCTGGCTGGGGCGCACCCTGGTGGGCACCACCGACAACGACTACGAGGGCACCGAGCTGGAGCACGTGGCCCCCCCCGCGGAGGACATCGACTACCTCCTACAGGCCATCAACGAGTTCTTCGCCACCTCCCTCACGCCCGGCCGGCTCACGGGCGCCTTCGCCGGGGTGCGCCCGCTGATCTCCACCGGAGACAGCCGCAAGTCGGTGGACATCTCGCGCAAGGCCGAGCTGTATGAGACCTCCAGCGGCATGATCACGATCACCGGCGGCAAGCTCACGACCTGGCGGCGCATGGCCAAGATGACCGTCGATCGCCTGGTCGAGCGCGAAGCCCGCGACGCCCCCTGCCGCACGCACGAGATCCCCCTCGGCGAGGGGGTCGCCGTGGAGGAGCTGCCCCGCGTGGAGGGCGTCCCCGAGGAGTCCTACCCGGCGCTGGCCGCGCGCTACGGGCACGCCGCCCACGATGTGCTCAAGCTGGCAGCGCAGCGCGGCGAGCTGGCTCAGCCGATCCTCGCCGGCCTGCCCGACCTGCTGGCCGAGGCCGCCCTGGCCGCGCGCCACGAGCAGGCGCGCAGCATCGGCGACGTGCTCCTGCGCCGCACCCGCCTGGGGCTGCTGGGGGCGAGGGAGCTGACCGGGGACCCCGTGGGGCGCGTCGCGCAGGTGCTGGCGCGCGAGCTGGAGTGGGACCCCGCGCGTGTGGCCCAGGAGGTGGAGCGCTTCGCGCAGGAGGCCCGCGCCGAGGGGCTCACAGGCGCGTGAGGATGACCACGATGATGACCGCGGTCCTCTCCCCGGGCGTCGCCGGGACGCGCCCATGACGGTCGCCGGTCCCGATGGCGTCCACGAGTGGCCCTACCGCTGCACGCTGTACGCCCGCGATCGAGACGTGGAGCTCGGCGCCCGCCCGTTGCTGATGGGCATCGTCAACGCCTCGCCCGACTCCTTCAGCGACGGCGGGCGCTATGGGAGCGTGGACGAGCGCGTGGCGCTGGCCCGCGAGCTGGTGAGGCAGGGCGCGGACATTCTGGATGTGGGGGGCGAGTCCGCTTCCACGGGGCGTCCGCCGGTCGCTGCACAGCAGGAGATCGACCTCGTGGCGCCCCTCATCGAGCGCATCGTGGAGGAGCCGGCGATCGGCGATCTGAGCCCCGCCCGTCCGCTGGTGTCGGTGGACACCTACAAGCCCGAGGTGGCCCGCGCGGCGATCGCGGCTGGGGCGAGCATCGTCAACGACGTGAGCGGCCTGCGCGACCCTGAGCTGGCGAGGGTGTGCGCGCAGAGTGGGGCGGCGCTGGTGGTGATGCACACGCGCGCGAAGCCGCGGGAGCGCCTGCAGGACCCCGATCTGTACAGCGACGTCGTGACCGATGCGATGGAGTTCCTGAGCGAGCGCATCGAGCTGGCGCTCGGGCTGGGCGTCCGGCGCGAGCAGTTGATCGTGGATCCCGGCCCCGACTTCGCCAAGACGCCCGCGCAGACGATCGATCTGCTCTCCCACGTGGGGATCCTGCATCAGCTTCGCCTGCCCTTGCTGATGGCGGTGTCGCGCAAGGACTTCATCGGCGCGCTCCTGCGCCGCCCGCCGCGCGAACGGCTGGCGGGCACGCTGGCCGCCGTCGCCCACGGTGCGCAGATTGGCGCGCACATCTTTCGCGTGCACGATGTCGCCGAGGTCCACGACTTCCTGCGCGTGCGCAGGTTTCTGCGCGGCGAGCTCGAGCCACGCAGGGATCTGGCGCTCGCCGAGGAACACCGCTGTGAGCGCCCCGAGGGCCATGAGCGGTAGGCTGCTGGTGCACACGGGTGCCGGTCGCTGTCCAACGCGACCGGGCGCCAACCACCCAGAGATCGACACGAGGAGAACGAGACATGGCGGTACTTGAGCGCCCCGAGCTGGAGGTCAGCCCGCTGGCGGACCTGCACGCGATCGCCGACCAGGTGGGGCTCGACGGTTTTCGCAGGCTGCGCAAGGCGGATCTGATCGACGCCATCATCGCCCGCACCGGAGGCGGCGGGTCAACGCCGGCCGCCGCGGACGCGGACACCGACGCGGACCGAGAGGAGCGCGGGGAGCGCGGGGAGCGTGAGTCCGGCGCTGTGCGCAGACGGCGTGGTGGACGCGGGCGCCGCTCCAGGACCGCGGCCGAGTCCGAGCCGGAGGGTGGGACGCTGCAGCAGGAGCGCCCGGAGCGAGGCGAGCGCGAGGCAGGCGAGCGGCGCGAGGAGCGCATCGCCGAGGGCGTGGTGGAGCTGCTGGGCAACGGCTCAGCCTTCCTGCGGGTGTCCCCTCCGGAGCCCTCCGACGAGGACGTGTACATCTCCGCCGCGCAGGTGCGCCGCTGCGAGCTGGTCTCCGGCGATCGCGTGAGCGGCCCCGTGAGGACTCCGCGGCGCAGTGAGCGCTATCCCTCGCTGGCGAAGGTGGACACGATCAACGGCCTCTCCGCGGAGGCCGTCGCCGAGGGGCCCCGCTACGACGACCTGCCCGTGGCACACCCCGACAGGCGCCTGGAGCTCGACGCTCTGGACCCGACGCTGAAGGCGATCGAATGGCTGACCCCCATCGGCCTGGGCTCGCGCGTGGCGATCGTGGGTCCCGCTCGCGCGGGCAAGAGCGAGACCCTGCGGCGCATCCTCGGCGCTCTCGCCGGGCGCGAGGGCCTGGAGCTGACGCTCCTGCTGGCCGGCGTGAGGCCCGAGGAGATCGGCGACTGGCAGCGGGGGCCGCTGGCGCCCGCGGTGGCGCTCAACCTCGCGGCCTCCCCGGAGGTGCAGGGCCAGGCTGTGGAGCACGCCGTGGAGGGCGCCCGGCGCGTGGCCGTGCGCGGCGCGGATGCGCTGGTGCTGATCGACGGCCTCGACGGCCTGCAGGCGCACGTGGCGCGGCGGGTGCTGTGCGCCGCGCGCAACCTGGTTGACGGCGGCTCGCTGACGGTGATCGCCACCGCCTCCCGTCCCCTCGGCGGCGAGAGCACGACGATCACGCTCGACGCGGCGCTCACCGGCACCGGGCGGCTGCCTGCGCTGGACCTGGCGAACAGCGGCACGCTGCGCCCTGAGCTGCTGGTGGGCGAGGACGGCGCGCAGGCGATCGTGCGCGCGCGCGCGGCGGCGCTGGCCGGCTAACGCCTGTAGGCCACCCGGCCCCACGAGGGCTCGGGCGCCAGCTCGATCGGCTCGCCGCTGCTCGCCGATCTGGAATCTGTGGGCTGCACGTAGAGGAAGCTGCAGGTCTCCGGCACGAAGGCCACGCCCAGCTCGCCCTCGTTGACGCGCTGATCCAGCCACGCTCCGCGGAAGACCAGACGGCGCAGCCAGTGCACCAGCGAGCGCTCGGCCGGACCCACCAGCTCGGCCCAGCACTCGTTGACGTGCTCGCCCAATGCCGAGGCGGGGTCCTGGATGTCGCCGTTGACGGCGAGGTTGACGAGGTCTTCGCGCTCGTCCTCGCCGAGGCGCCCGCCGACGAAGCCCAGCTTCAGCGCCGCCTGCTCGCAGCGCTCGGCGAAGTCCGCTTCGTTGAAGGTGAAGCGCAGCTCGCCGTATTCGAGGACGAAGTCCTCACCCGAGTTGTAGTTTCCGCGGCGCGTCTTATCCATGACGATCGATGCCGGGAGGTCGTTGTGATGCCCGGGCGTCGGAATCATACGGCCGGTTCCTGCTTTGGCTCACCTGTTGCACGGGAACTTGCACGAACCGGGAGGAGCCGGCGCGGAGGAGAGGCGACGGGTGGGGCCGCCACAACCAGCGGTCGTGCACGGCGAGATGGGCGCGCCGATCTATACCCTGCGGCGGAGCATGGCACGTCTGAGTGAGCACGGCCTGCGGCGTTCGGTGGGAGTCCCCGGGCTGTTCGCGACCGCCTACGGCAACGTGGGCTCCTCCATCTACTACGCCCTCGGGCTGGTGGCTGCGCATGCCCTTGGCCTGACCCCGCTGGTGTTCCTCTTCGCCGGCGGGCTGTTCGCGCTGATCGCCAAGACCTACGCCGAGGGCGCGGCGATGTTCCCCGAAGCGGGCGGCTCCTCCTCGTTCGCACGCCACGCCTTCAACGAGGTCGTCTCCTTCTTCGCCGGCTGGGCGCTGAGCCTCGACTACATCCTCACGATCGCCATCTCGGCGTTCTTCGTGCCGCACTACCTCAGCGCCTTCCCGGGATTGGGAGCGCTCAATCACAACCCCGGGGACATCATCGGCGGCCTGATCACCGTGGTGGTGCTGGCCGGGCTGAACATTCGCGGGCTGGGGGAGTCGGCCAAGCTCAACTTCATCCTCGCCATCACCGATCTCAGCACCCAGATCCTGCTGGTGATCGTGGGGTCGGCGCTGGTACTCAATCCCTCGCTTTTGATCCACCAGGTGAGCCTGGGCACGGCGCCGAGTTGGCACGAACTGATCTTCGCGCTGTCGCTGGCGATGCTCGCCTACACCGGCATCGAGACCGTCTCGAACATGGCCGAGGAGGCGCGCGACCCCGGCCGCGAGGTGCCCAAGGCCATCAACCTCGTGGTGCTGGCCGTGCTGGGGGTGTATCTGGGCATCTCCTTCGTGGCCCTCTCGGCGCTGCCCGTCATCCACCACGGCGCCGGCTACAGCGCCGCTCTGGGGGAAAGCTTCCAGCACCCCGGCTACGCCACCGCGCTCGGCGGCTTCTTCCAGAACGATCCCGTGCTGGGGATCGTCTCGCGGCTGGGCATGCACGGCGCGGTGCTGCACATCGCCACCTACTACGTGGGCCTGCTGGCGGCCACGATCCTGTTCATCGCCACCAACGCCGGCATGATCGGCATCTCGCGCCTGTCGTGGTCGCTGGCCGAGCACCGCCAGCTGCCCAGCGTGTTCTCGCGCCTGCACTCGCGCTACCGCACGCCGTGGTTCACGATCGTGTTCTTCTCGGGGCTGGCGGGGGTGCTGATCCTGTATGGCAACACCAACGTGCTGGGCAACCTCTACTCCTTCGGGGCGATGCTGTCCTTCACCACCGCCGCCATCGCGGTGGTGGCGCTGCGGATCAAGGACCCCGAGCGCGAGCGTCCCTACCGGATGCCGTGGAACGTGCGCATCCGCGGCTCCTCGATTCCCCTCACGGCGGTGATCGGCGGCCTCGGCACCTCGCTCACCTGGGTGGCGGTGATCGTGTATCACACGGAGGCGCGCATAGTGGGCATCCCCTGGATGATCGTGGGCATGTGCGGCTACCTCTACTACCGCCGCCGCCAGGGCCTGAGCCCCACGGAGCAGTACCGCATCGAGCGCCTCGAGCGCCCGGCGGACTTTCAGGAGCTCGCATACCGCACCGCGCTGGTGCCGATCTTCGGCGAGGACGTGAGCGCAACGGCGCTCTCCAGCGCCGCCAAGCTGATCGGCGAAGAGGGAGTGCTCTACGCGGTCTTCGTGCTGCCCGTGCCCAGCCAGCTGTCGCTGGAGGCGGGCCTGGAGGAAGAGGAGGCGCAGGGGCGCTCTGTCCTTGAGAGCGCGCGCATCCAGGCGCGCCGGGCGGGCCTGAAGATCCACACCGGCCTGATCCGCACGCGCCATCCGGGCGCGGCGCTGGTGGAGGAGGCGCAGCGGGTGGGCGCCGACGTGATCTACTGGTCCACGCTGCACGCGCCCGCGGGCGAGCAGGGCGTGGGGCCAACCGCGACCTACCTGCTCAGCCACCGCCCCTGCCGGGTGATCGTGGAGACCGAGAACCGACCGCCCGCGCGGCGCGATGTGGAGCGGACGCTCAGCGGGGCGCCGACGTAACGACGGAGCGGTACAATGGACGCAATGGAGGCCGCCATCGCAACGCAAGTCAAGCAGCAGCCAGCGGATGATGCCAAGGTCCGCGACGCCCAGCGCGCACGCTTGCGGAAGCTCCGCGACGAGCTCGTCGCTGAGGGCGCCGACAGCACGACACGCCTGCCTCAGCTTCAGTCCCGCGCGGACACCTGGCCTGAGTGACCCGCCGCCACCGCCGCGACTTCCTGCTCGACAGCGGCGGCGTCAGCGCGCTGGCCACCAGCCGCGATCTGCTTGTTGCGTACGTAGAGCTTCTTGAGCAGCGGTTCGATGGGGCGCTCTTGATTCCCATTCCGGTGCTCACCGAGGTTCGCTCCGGTCGCCGAGGTCCCGATGCGCTTATAGACCGCCTGATCAAAGCGATTGGCGCCGAGGAAGACATCTACGCACCGCTGACCGTTGCGGCCGCGACCCGGGCTGGTGTGTTGCGCGCCCAGGCGCTGCAGCAGTCGCGCCAAGACATTTCGACGACCGATGCGCAGGTCGTGGCGATGGCCGAAGAGCGCAGCTACATATGCGCTGTGACGATCATCACTGGCGATCCAGGTGACATCAACCTGCTTGTCGGCCTGACGCGCCGCACCAACATCGCAGTGGATGTCCCCGGCTAAAGGGCAGAAAGCCCAAGGGTCGCCCCTACTGCAGCCCCAGCACCACGCGCGCGCGCGTGACGCCGTTGCCCAGCGCCTGCCCGCCGCCGCCGCTGAGCGTGCCGAGCGCGCGCAGGGAGGGCAGGACGGTGGAGATGCCTTCCGCCTGCGCCAGCCCCAGGGTTTCGAAGAGGCTCACGAGCGTCGGGAATTCGACCAGCAGGCTCGGCTGCAGCCCGTGGCCGAGGGTCTTGGCCGCCGCCTGATAGCCGGGTGAGTTGGCCAGCGTCGTGGAGGGGCTGAGCGCTTCCTGCACGGAGGCCGGGCCGAGGCCGATGGCGAAGCGGCTCTGGCCGGCGCCGATCGCGATCACCACGGGGAAGCCCTTGATCCGCACGGTGGCCGCTTCTTCGGCGCCGGGGATCGTGGTGGGCGTGACTTCATCGCCCGCCTGGCGGTAGGCCTGCGCGAGCCTGCCCACCGCCGCGCGCGAGGCGGCGGGTTCCTTGGAGGCGGCTACGAGCCCGGCCTGGAGGTTGAGCAGGCCGTTGCCGCTGACGAACACCGCGCTCGCGCCCATCCAGCTGAGCAGTTCCCTGTTGAGGTCGAAGCTGGGGGAGAGGAGGGGGGCGACCACGCCTGCGAAGCTGAAGCTGCCGATTTTCAGCTTCGTGGCCAACGAGGCGAGCGAGCGCAACGTCGCGGCGCTCTGGCCGAAGGTGGCGCCGGTGTCGCCGATGCCCAGCGCCAGCCAGGAGCCTCCCGGGAGCGTGCCGGCGAACTGCGCCGCGCTCGCGCCCGGCAGCAGGCCGGTGCCCGTCTGCGCTGCGCCTGAAGAGGAGATCGTGTCGATGTCCAGCGCAAGCGCTGTGGCGGACGGCAGCAGCGAGATGTATGCCTGTTCGCTGTCGCCCAGCAGGCCGCCCAGCGAGGGCAGTCCGGCGCTGCGCAGGTATATGTTGGCGAGGGCACCCTTTTCCGCGCCGGCGGCGAGCTTGGAGTAGCCGGCCGCCCGCGCGATCGAGCCGGCGGGACCCGCCTGCTCGGTTTCGATCACATTGCGCAGCGCGGCCTCGCTGCCGAGCACGGCGAACTTGCCCACGATCGCCTCGGCCTCGCCGTTGGCGGCCACCTGGTAGGAGACGCCGCGGTAGCTCGCGGCGTGCGCGCCGGCTTCCTGGGCGCGCGCTTCCAGGAAGACACGAGCCTTGCTCACATCGGTGGTGTCGAGCACGATCGCGCCCGTGGCCACCCTGCCGCCGAGCAGCGTCTGCAGGATGCCTTCGCCGAAGCCCACGACGCTCGCGGCGGAGAGGGCCTGCGAGAGGCTGCCCGTGAGCGCTTCGCCGACCTTGGCCGCGTTGACCGAGCTGACGAATGCCCCGGCGCGTTCCCCCAGCCACGGCTTGACTTCGTTGTCGTAGCTCAGCTGGTGTCCGCTGGGGGAGAGCAGCTTCAAGAGGCCGCTGAAGGGTTCGCTTGAGCCCGTGATCTTGCCGGCGCTCGCCACCGTGTCGCTCTTGAGGCTGCCGCTGGGCCGCACGACGGCGCCCACGTACAGCGGCGCCGATGCGGGCACGACCGTGGCGGGATCGAGCGGGGGGCTGCTCGAGGAGCCGCAGCCGGCGAGCACCGCCGCCAGGACGGTCGCGGTGAGCGCCACAGGGCCACGAGGACCGTGGAGCTTCAGGGATGAAAGAGAGCGCAAGACATTGATCGTATGCAAGTTCGCGGTCATTTCGCCGCCCTGCAAGCCCGCATGCGCTTTTCGGCAGCCCGGGGGAGCCTTCCGGAGGAACCAAAAAAGCCCTGATTAGCAGCTATTTCCGCCAGTTTTGGTCGCTTGGGAGGATCGAGTGGGGAAAAGTGTGGTATTGGACTTGCAATGTGGGGGAAAGTGGGATAGATTGCGCGCAGCGAGCCGGGGTGGAGAGGCTCCTCCCACCTCTCCACTCTGGCTCGGTATTCATCTCAGGAGCCGACCTCAGTGGCTTTTCGCGGGACCTTCGACCACACGCTCGACGCCAAGAACCGCCTCACGGTTCCGGCCCGCTACCGCGCCACGCTCTCCGAGGGGGTGGTGCTGGCGATGCCCGTTGACCTCGAGCCCTGCGTGGGCGTGTGGCGCCCCGCGGACTACGAGCGCTACACCGAGCGGGCGCTGGCCGAGCTGCCGCCGCTCTCCCCGCGCCTGGCCGAGCTTGAGCGCTTCTTCTACGGCAGCTCGCACGACGCCGAGCTGGACGCCGCCGGGCGCATCATGGTCCCGGGCTTCCTCGGCGAGCACGCCGGCCTGGCCAGGGAGGTCGTGGTGGTGGGCGCGGGCGACCGCCTGGAGCTGTGGGACAGAGACCGCTGGAATCAGCACCGACCGGCGCTGCTGGGCGGCGTCGCGGAGATAACGGCCAATGTTGACCACACTGCTTGACATGCCCTCCACCCACATCCCGGTGCTGGCCGCCGAGCTGCTGCGGCTGGCGCACCCCGCGCCGGGCCAGACGGCGATCGACTGCACCTTCGGCGGCGGCGGCCACGCGCGCCTGGTGGCCGAGCGCCTGGGGGGAGAGGGGACGCTGATCGCGATCGACCGCGACCCGCTCGCGCGGGAGCGCTGCGAGGAGCTGGCGATGGAGGTGGACTGTGAGGTGCGCTTCATCGCAGGCGGCTACGCCGAGGCGCTGGAAGAGCTGGCGCACGAGGGCGTGCGCGCGGATCTGGCCTACCTCGACCTGGGCATGTCCTCGATGCAGGTGGACACGCGCGAGCGCGGCTTCTCCTACTCCTACGAGGCGCCCCTGGACATGCGCATGGACCCCGCGCAGGAGCTCGACGCGCGCACGATCGTGGCCGAGTGGAACCAGCGCCAGCTCACCGGAGCGCTGCGCGACTTCGGCGAGGAGCGCCACGCCGGCGCCATCGCCCGCGCGATCGTGCGCCGCCGCGCACAGCAGCCGATCGACACCACGCTTGCGCTGGTGGACGTGATCGTCTCCGCCATCCCCACGCCCGCGCGCTTCGCTGCGGGCCATCCCGCCAAGCGCGTCTTTCAGGCGCTGCGCATCGCCGTCAACGACGAGCTGGGCCAGCTCGAGCGAGCGCTGCCGCTCGCCTGGGGCCTTCTGCGCGAGGGGGGAGTGCTGGCCGCCATCGCCTTTCACTCGCTGGAGGACCGCCGCGTGAAGCGCTTCCTGGTCGAGCGCGCGCGGGGCTGCACCTGCCCGCCGGACCTGCCTGTGTGCGCCTGCGGGCGCGAGCCCGAGGCCGCCCTCCTGGCGCGCCGCGCGATCATGCCCTCCGCGGAGGAGGTCGCCCGCAACCCGCGCGCCGCCTCCGCGCGCCTGCGCGGGGCCTGCAAGCTGATCGACACCACCACTCAGGGGCAGGCATGACGCCGCCCGCCGCCGCAACGGCCGGGCGGGCGGGGTCCTATTCCAGCCCTGCCCCCGCCCGCCGCGCTCGCCCAACCGCCCCTGCCCGCCCGGGACCAGCTCGTCCAGATCGCCCTCGTCCCAGCTCACCGCGCCGCTCCCCGGCGCCCGCGCGCCGCTCGATACCCAGGGCGGAGGTCGTCAGGACGCCCGCGCGGCTCCTGGACCGCCTCATCCGCAGCCGCGCCTGGATCGTGCTCGTGGCCTTCGCGCTGATCGGGATCGTGGCCATGCAGCTGTGGCTGCTCAAGCTCAACGGCGGCATCGGCCGCGCGATCGAGCACGAGGGTTATCTGCAGCGTGTGAACGCGACGCTGAGCGCGGAAAACTCGGCGATGTCCGCGGGCGATCTGGTCGAGCGGCGAGCGGCCGCGGCGGGCATGGCGATCGTCGCGCCCGGGAGGCTGATCTTCCTGCGCGCGCGCGGGAGGACCGACGAACGCCTGGCCGCGGCCAGGCTCGCGCAGCCGGTGCAACCACCGCCGGGCGGCTAGCCGGTGCCGGGGGTACAGCGTCGCATCGGGGGGCTGTTCGGGGTGTTCTTCCTGCTGCTGGTGCTGGCGGCGGGACGCACGTTCTATCTCGGCACGCTGCACAGCGGGGCGTTGCGCAGGGCGGCTCAAAACCAGCAGGTGACCTACGAGCGGATCCCCGCCCAGCGCGGCACGATCACCGACCGCAACGGCGTGGACCTGGCGATCTCCGAACCGGCGCAGGAAATCTCGGCGACGCCCTATCTCATCAAGGATCCGCTGCTCGTCTCGCGGCAGTTGGCGCCGCTTCTGGGCCGCTCGCAGGCGCAGGTGCTGACGCTGCTCAGCGAGCGCTCGGGCTTCGTCTACCTCTCCCGCGCGCTCGGAGCCGCGCGGGCGCACCGGCTGCTGGGGCTGAGGATCGAAGGCATCCAGGGCACGCCCACGATGCGGCGGGTGTACCCGCGCGGCGCGCTGGCGGCGCAGGTGCTGGGCATGGTGGGCACCGACGGCAAGGGCCTCTCGGGCCTTGAGTACTCGCTGCGCGGCGTGCTCGCGGGCAGCACAGGCGAGCGGCGGGTGGTGAGCGCCGCCAGCGGCCAGCCGGTGTCGATCGAGGACGTCCACCGCGAAGTGCCCGGCGCGCAGGTGCAGCTCACGCTTGACGCCGACATCCAGCAGCGCACCGAAGACGTGCTGGGGGCGGTGGGGCTCAAATTCCACCCCAAGGACGCCACGGCGATCGTGATGAACCCCGACACGGGGGCGATCCTGGCGATGGCCAACTGGCCGCAGGTCAACGCCAACGACCCCGGCGGCGCGCCCGCGGAAGCGCTCGAGAACCGCGCCGTGGGCTTCGACTACGAACCGGGCTCCACGTTCAAGTCGGTGACGGTCTCCGCGGCCCTCCAGGAAGGGCTGATCACGCCCACCACCGGCTTTGAAATCCCCGATCAGATCCAGGTCGCCGATCGCACCATTCACGACGACACCGAACATCCCGGGGAGTCCCTCACGACCGCGCAGATCCTGGCCCAGTCCAGCAACGTGGGCGCGATCAAGATCGGCCTGCTGGAGGGCGCCCGGAGCTTCAGCCAGTGGGTGCGCCGCTTCGGCTTCGGTGCGCCCACCGGCGTCGATCTGCCCGGCGAGGAGATCGGCCTGGTGCCCCCCCTCAGCCGCTATTCGGGCTCCTCGATGGGCAACCTGCCGATCGGCCAGGGCGAGTCGGTGACGCCGATCCAGATGGCCACCGCCTACAGCGCCATCGCCAACGGCGGCATCCTGCGAGCGCCCCACATCGTGCGCTCGGTGAACGGGCTCCCCGCGCGCGTGCCCGCGGGACGGCGCATCATCTCGGCCCTGACGTCCGCCGAGCTGCGGCGCATGCTGGAAGGGGTGCTCGCGCCCGGCGGCACCGCCAGCGAGGTGTCGATACCGGGCTACCGCCTGGCGGGCAAGACGGGCACCGCCAACAAGGTGGACCCCCTCACCGGGGAATACTCCAAGAGCGCCTACGTGGCCTCCTTCATGGGCTTCGCGCCGGCCTGGAATCCCAAGCTGCTGTGCGCGGTCATCATCGACGAACCGCAATCGGGCTCGATCTTCGGCGGCGTCGTGGCCGCGCCCGCGTTTGGGCAGATCATGTCCTTCGCGCTGCCCTACCTGGGCATACCCCCGGGCTGAGAGGGCCGCGGCGGCGGGCTGGCGCGCGGTGCCTCCTGGCTGCGCAGGCCGCGCCGGAAACTAGACTCATCTCCGTGTCGCCCCGGGGCACGAGACCATGAGACTCGCCGAGCTGATCGCCACCGACGCTCCCGGCGCGAATGCCGTGGAGATCGCCGCGCTGGCCTACGACAGCCGCCGCGTGAGCTCCGGCGCGCTGTTCTTCTGCGTTGCGGGAGAGCACAGCGACGGCCATGACTTCGCCGCGCAGGCGGTGGCGCAGGGCGCCGCGGCGCTGGTGGTGGAGCGCCCGCTGGGGCTCGGCGTGCCCGAGGTGGCCGTGCCCTCGGTGCGTGCCGCGATGGGGCCGGTGGCGGCGCGCTTCCACGGCGATCCCTCCGCGCGCCTGCGCGTCGTGGGGGTGACGGGCACCAACGGCAAGACCACCACCGCCTATCTCGTGCGCGCACTGCTCCAGGCTGCGGGGGAGCGCTGCGGGCTGCTGGGGACGGTCACCTCCGTCGTGGCGGGAGTGGAGCAGCCGGTCACCCGCACCACCCCCGAGGCCATCGATGTGCACGCTGCCTTCCACAAGATGCTCGACGGCGGGGACACGGCCTGTGCGATGGAGGTCTCCTCGCACGCCCTGGAGCTCGATCGCGTGGGGGGCGTCCACTTTGCCGCGGCGATCTTCACCAACCTCACGCAGGACCACCTCGACTTCCATCCCGGCATGGAGGAGTACTTCCAGGCCAAGCGGCGGCTGTTCCTCGGCGAGCGCCGGCCGCGGGTGTGCGTGGTCAACGTCGATGACCCCTACGGGCGGCGCCTGGCCGCCGAGCTGCCCGGCGCGGTGACCTTCGCGATCGACGACCGCGAGGCCGACTACAGCGCGCGCGACGTGCGCATGGACTTCGCCGGCTGCCGCTTCGTCCTGCAGGCGCCGGGGGATGAGCGCTCGGTGTCGCTTCCCCTGCCCGGGCGCTTCAATGTGGCCAATGCGCTGGGGGCCGTGGCCGCGACCCACGCCTTGGGCGCGGATCTGGACGTGCTGCTGACGGCGCTGGAGCGCGGGGTGCGCGTGCCGGGCCGCTTCGAGCCGGTGCAGGAGGGGCAGGACTTCGCGGTGCTGGTGGACTACGCCCACACCCCCGATTCGCTCCAGAACGTGCTGCGCGCGGCGCGCGAGCTGGCGCAGGGGCGCGTGCTGTGCGTGTTCGGCGCCGGTGGCGACCGCGACCGCGGCAAGCGCCCGCTGATGGGCGAGATCGCCGCGCGCCTGGCCGACGTCGTGGTGGTCACATCCGACAACCCTCGCTCCGAGTCGCCCGAGGCGATCGTTCAGGAGATCGTGGCCGGCATCGTCATCGACCGGGCGGGCACGGACACGGGCCGGACGGGCACGGGCATCGACGCAGCCGGCGCGGTGCAGGTGGAGGTCGATCGCCGCGCCGCCATCGCACGGGCCGTCGCGCTGGCTCGCCCGCGGGATGTGGTGGTGATCGCGGGCAAGGGCCACGAGCAGGGCCAGGAGCTCGCCGGCGGGCGCAGGGTGCCCTTCGACGATGTCGCCGTCGCGCGCGAGGCGCTGCGTGCGCGCCGGGCGCAGGCGCAGGCTGCAGGGGCTGCCGCGTGATCGATTGGGACGCGGCGCGCCTGGCCGAGGCCGCCCGCGCACGTCTGTTGAGCGCCGGTGCGCCCGCGGAGGCGGGATCGGGCCCCACGCGCGCCGTGATCGACTCGCGCCAGGCGCGGCCGGGCGACCTGTTCGTGGGGCTGCCGGGCGAGCGCGAGGACGGTGGCGCCTACGCGGCGCAGGCGCTCCATGCAGGGGCCTGGGGGGTGCTGGTCGCGCCCGAGCACGCCGAGTCCCTCGCGGGCGCCGCGCGCGGTCCCGCGGGCGACGAGCGGGGCGCCGTGCTCGCTCATGCCGATCCTCTCGCCGCCCTGCAGGCGCTGGCGAATGCCTGGCGGCTGCAGCTGGGCGCAAGGGTCGTGGCGATCACCGGCTCCACCGGCAAGACATCGACCAAGGACATCCTCGCGGCCGTGCTGGGAGGTCAGTTGCGCACGGTGTCCAGCCCGCAGAACCTCAATACGGAGATCGGCCTGCCGCTGGCGGTGCTCGCGGCGCCGCCCGGCACCGAGGCGCTGGTGCTCGAGCTGGCCATGCGCGGGCCGGGGCAGATCGCACGGCTGACGGCGATCGCACAGCCGGACGTGGGGGTGATCGTCAACGTGGGGCCCGTGCACATGGAGCTGCTGGGATCTCTGGAGGCGGTTGCCGCCGCCAAGGCCGAGCTGATCGCGGGCCTCGGGGAGGGCGGCACCGTGGTATTGCCCCACGACGAGCCCCTGCTCGATCCTCACCGCCGAGAGGACCTGAAGACCGTGACCTTCGGCGAGGGAGGAGATGTGCGCCTGCTCGCCCGCGAGCCCGGGGGAATCGTGATCGGCGCCGGCGGCGAGCGCATCGCGCTGCGGCCTTCCTTCGCCCAGTCCCATAATCTGCGCAACCTGCTGGCCGCGGTTGCCGCCGCCCGCGCGCTTGGCGTCACCCCCGAGGGGAGGCTGGAGGTGGCCTTCTCGGCGCTGCGCGGCGAGCGCCACACCCTCCCCGATGACATTGTGCTGATCGACGACTCCTACAACGCCAACCCGATGTCGATGCGCGCCGCGCTCGACGACCTCGCCGCCACCGCGCCGGCCAGGCGCGTGGCCGTGCTGGGCGACATGCTCGAGCTGGGCCCGCGGGAGCGCGACTTCCACCGCGAGGTTGGCCGCTGCGCGCGGGAGCGCGGGGTGGAGGTGCTGGTGGCCGTCGGCCCGCTGGCGGCCGCGATGGAGGAGGGGTTCCAGCCGGGAGATGTCCACCGGGCGGGGGAGATCCACCGGGCGGGGGAGATCCACCGCGCGCGGGAGATCCACCGGGTGCCGGACGCCGGTGCGGCCGCGGAGCTGCTGCCCACGCTTCTGCGCCACGGGGACACGGTGCTGGTGAAGGGCTCGCGCGGGGTGGGGCTGGAGTTGGTTGGGCAGACCCTGCTCGCGGAGCAGGCTGTGGCGGACGGGCAACCACCGGCGGATGGGCAACCACCGGCGGACGGGCAGCCCTCGCGCCGTGAGGAGGGCTGATGGGCCGGGTCTTGATCGGGGGAACGGCCGCGCTGCTGATCTGCATCTTCCTCAGCCCGAAGTTCATCGAGTTCCTGCGCCGCCGCGAGTTCGGTCAGCAGATCCGCGAGGAGGGCCCGGAGGGCCACCACCAGAAGGCCGGCACGCCCACGATGGGGGGAGTGATCCTCTTCCTCGCCATCGCCATCCCCTTCCTGATCCTCTCAAGCTACGACTGGCGCTCGGTGGGCGTGTTCGGCGCCGCGCTGGCGTGCGCATTGCTGGGCTTCGCCGACGACTACACCAAGCTCGTGCGGCGTCGCTCGCTGGGCCTGCGCGGGCGCACCAAGCTGCTCGTGACGATCGCCATCTCGCTCGGCCTGTGGTGGGTGGCCAGCCACGAGGCGCACCTGGCCAGCACCCTGCGCCTGCGCTTCGTCGACTACCAGATCGACCTCGGCCCCTTCTATCCCGTGCTGATCTATCTGGTCGTGGCGGGCACCACCAACGCCGTCAACCTGACGGACGGCCTCGACGGCCTGGCGGCCGGCTGCGTGGCGATCGTGATGCTGGCCTACGTGGGCATCACCTTCGTGGCCACCGACTACGACCTGGCCATGCTCGCCGGCTGCGTCGTCGGTGCGTGCGTGGGCTTTCTGTGGTTCAACGCCTTCCCCGCGACGATCTTCATGGGCGACACCGGCGCCCTGGGGCTCGGCGGCGCGATCGCCGGCCTGGCCGTGATGACCAAGACGGAGGTGCTGCTGGTGCTGCTCGGGGGCATCTTCGTGATCGAGGCGCTGTCGGTGGTGATCCAGGTGGTCTCCTTTCAAACGACGCGCAGGCGCGTCTTCCTGATGGCGCCCATCCACCACCATTTCGAGCTGCGCGCCTGGTCTGAGACGAAGATCATCCTGCGCTTCTGGATCATCGCCGCGATCTGCGCCGCGATTGGCTTCACGATCTATCACTCAAGCCTGCGATGAGGCCTCGCTCCGCCGCATCCCGCCGCTCGGCTGCCTGCACCCGGCCTCTGCTGTGAAGCCTCGTCCGCCGCTCCCGCCCGGCCCCTACCTGATCGTGGGCCTCGCCCGCTCCGGCGCCGCCGCCGCGCGTGTGCTGCGCGAGCGCGGCGAGGATGTCATCGGCGTGGATGTCGGCGCGCCCGGTGATCGGGGGGCGGGCACGGGCACCGGCACTCCGGGCGGCCTGGATGCGCTGCGCCAGGCGGGTGTGGAGCTGCACCTGCAGGCCGACGGCCTGCGCGAGCTGGAGAGATCGCGCACGATCGTCAAGAGCCCCGGGGTTCCCGCCGAGGCGCCGGTGATCGCGCAGGCCCGCGCGCGCGGCCTGCCGGTGCTGGGCGAGCTGGAGCTGGCCTGGCGCCTGCTCCCCAACGAGCTCATCGCCGTGACCGGCACCAACGGCAAGACCACAACCGTGGAGCTGATCGGCCACATCCACCGCGCGGCCCGCCTGCCCGTCGCCGTCGCCGGCAACGTCGGCACCGCGCTCAGCAGCCTCGTCGGCCACGTCGATCCGCGGGCCACGATCGTCTGCGAGACCTCATCCTTCCAGCTCGAAGACACCCTCGCCTTCGCCCCCGAGGCGGCCGTGCTGCTCAACCTCACCCCCGATCACCTCAACCGCCACGGCACGATGGAGTCCTACACGAAGGCCAAGCTGAAGCTGTTCGCCAACCAGAGCGAGGGGGACCTGGCGGTGCTGCCCCTGGATCTGGAGATGGCCGAGGGGGTGGGCGGACAGGCCCGGCGCGTGTCCTTCGGCGAGACTGCGGATGCCGACCTCTCACAGCGGGAGGGCCGGCTGCTGTGGCAGGGCCGGCCCCTGCTTGCCGGCGGCGAGGTGAGCCTGCGCGGCGAGCACAACCTCCAGAACGCCCTGGCGGCAGCGGCGGTGTGCCTCGCGCGCGGGATCGACCCCGACGCCGTTCGCGCCGGCCTGCGGACCTTCGCGGGCGTCGCCCACCGCCTGGAGGTGCTCGCCCGCCGCGATGGCGTTCTCTACGTAAACGACTCCAAGGCCACCAACGTCGCCTCCACCCTCGTCGCCCTGCGCGCCTTCCTCGACACGCCCGTCCATCTGATCCTCGGCGGCCAGGGCAAGGGCCAGGACTTCGCGGATCTGCGCCCGGCCGTACAGGCCGGCTGCCGCGCCGTCTACCTGATCGGCGAAGACGCCCCGCTGATCGCCCAGGCCCTCAAAGGCGCCGGCGTTCCGGTGCACGAATGCGGCACCCTGGAGGCGGCCGTCCAGGCGGCGAGCGTCGCCGCCACCTTCGGCGAGACCATCCTCCTCTCTCCAGGCTGCGCCAGCTTCGACCAGTACGCCGACTTCGAAGCCCGCGGCGAGCGGTTCAGGGCTTTGGCGCAGCGCTGATCCCGGGCTGAAGCGCCTTGTTCAGCCCTCCGTCCGACAGATGTCTGTCGGTGAATCCGTAAAAGGTCCCAGGTGATCGTCATGGTGTACGCCGCCAATCGCGGTGCGTGCCGGCCGAGGCTGCCGGGTCGCCAGATGCAGGCCCGCGAGCGATTGCTGTTGGCAGCTCACAACAGATTGGTGTATAGTGCGGAGAAAGCATCCAAAGAAGCCGGTCGAGATGGCGCTGCAGCGGGCAGAGAGCCAGGGGTTTCGGGTTCAGGCGAACCGAGGTCACTGGGGAATCGTCTACTGCCCGGGAGGCGCGGCGGGCAGGTGCCCGCCGTTCTCGGTCAACGGCTCTCCGCGGAGCGCCGAGAACGAGGCAAGGCGAATCGATCGCTTCCTTGCCCGCTGTGCCCACAAGAGATCATGAACGACCACACCTTCACATTGCGATTCCTGAGCCCCGGCCAGAGCGGGGAGGATCTGTCGATCCGGCTGTACGAGCGGATCGAGGACGCCTCGCTGATGGGGCCGGACGAGGACGGGTCCTTCCTGCTGGAGTTCGATCGGCGGGCGAGCAGCCTGTGCCGAGCGCTCGCCACGGCGCTGGATGAACTGCTGAAGACGCTGCCCGACGCGATCGTCCTGCGCGTCGAGGAAGACGATCTCGCCACGATGGCCGATATCGCCAAGCGCGCGGGGCGGACACCGGAGAGCGTGCGGCTGCTCGTCGCCGGCAGACGCGGCCCGGGGGGCTTCCCGCCGGCCGCGGGGCGTCTGGACGCCCGGACGAAGGTTTGGCGCTGGGCGGACGTGGCGCAGTGGTTCGAGGAGACACTTGGCGAGCCTCTGCCCGGCACCTCCGAGAGCGCCTTCCTACAGGCGTTCAATGACGCCTTGGAGATCAGGAGGCTCGCCAACCGGCTGGGCAAGCCGCAGCGGCAGGCGGTGGCCGGCGCGCTGTACGGCAAACTGGCGCTGGCCTGAGCGGACTCGCCCCAAAATGGCGATGGAGGCATCGGCCCCTCTCCGTCGAAGTGAGCGGGGATGCCCCCGAGCGCGCGCGGAGCCCGAGCCAGAGTCAGGCCCGGTGGCGCGCGCCCGCGCCGGACCAGCGCCAGGAGCGCGACGGCGGGGCAGCCGCTTGAGCAGCGGATACTGCTGACGGCGACGCTGTGCCTGCTGGCGTTCGGGGCGGTGATGGTCTACAGCGCGTCCTCGGCGCCGTCGCTGCTGGGGGGGCACGGCAACGGCAGCTCCTATCTGCTCAAGTATGCGCTGTTCGGCGGGGTGGGGCTTGTGCTGATGAACCTCCTGGCGCGCGATGGGGTCAAGTACGTGCAGCGCGTCACGGGGCCGCTGCTGGTGGTGTCCTTCCTGCTGGTGCTCGCCGTGTATGTGCCCCACGTGGGAGTGAGGGTGCTCGGGGCGCGGCGCTGGATCGGGCCGGGCTTCTTCCAGTTCCAGCCCTCGGAGCTGTTGAAGATCGCGCTGGTGCTGTATACGGCGACGCTGCTGGCCAAGCGGCCCAAGCGGGTGCTGGATCTGCGCGAGCTCGCGCGCCCGCTGCTGGCGGTGGTGGGCGGGGCCTGCCTGCTGGTGGCCCTGGAGCCGGATCTGGGGACCACGCTGACGATCGCCTTCAGCGTGTCGGCGCTGCTGGTGGTGGCGGGGATGCCGGTGCGCCACCTGGCCAAGCTGGCGGGGTCGGGGCTGGCGCTGGTGGTGGTGTATGCGCTGGTCAAGCCCTACGCGCGGGCGCGGCTGACCTCCTTCCTGGACCCCTGGGCGCACGCCTCGGGCAGCGGCTTTCAGGCCGTGCAGGGGCAGATCGCGATCGGCTCGGGGGGGCTGTTCGGCGTGGGGCCGGGGCAGTCGGTGCAGAAGATCTTCTACCTGCCCGAGGCGCAGACTGACTTCATCCTGGCGGTCATCGGCGAGGAGTTGGGGATCGTGGGGGTGTGCGCGCTGCTGTCGCTGTATGGGCTGATCGGCTACGCGGGCCTGCGCGCGGCCAAGCGCGCGCGGAGCCTCTACAGCGCGCTGATCGCCGCGGGCATGACCGCCCTGATCCTCTTCCAGGCGCTTTTGAACGTGTTCGCAGTGCTCGGCCTGGCTCCGCTGACGGGCGTGCCGCTGCCGTTCGTCTCCTATGGCTCGACCAGCCTGGTGGTGATGCTGTGCGCGATGGGACTGCTGCTCGACGTGGCCTCGGGCGGCAGCGCGCACGTGCGCGCAGTGGGCGGCACGCGCAGGGCCTCGGCTCGTGCCGTCGCTGGGGATGAGGGCGACACGCGCGGGACCTCGCCGCGCCGCGCCACCGGCGAGGGCGGGGGCGACACGCGCAGGCGCGAAGCGGCAGGATGGGGACGTGAGCAGAGAGCAGGCGCAGAAGCGGATCGTGATCGCCGCCGGCGGGACGGCCGGGCACGTGGTGCCGGCGCTCGCGGTGGCCGCCGCGCTGCAGGCTGAGGGCGCGCGGGTCGCGTTCATCGGCGGCGAGCGCGCGGAGGCCGAGCTGGTGCCCGCGGCGGGCTTTCAGCTGCGCGCCATCTCGGTGGAGGGCTTGAGCCGCAGCAACCCGCTGCGGGCCGGGCGCTCGCTGGCCCGAGCGGCCGTCGCGGTGGCGCGCGCGCGGGCGCTGCTGGGGGAGCTCGGGGCCGATGCCGTGATGGGCGGCGGGGGCTATGTGGCCGGGCCGGTGGGGATGGCCGCTCTGTCGCGGGGCATACCGCTGGTGCTGACCGAGGCCGACAGCCACCTGGGGCTGAGCAACCGCGCCCTGGCCCCGTTTGCGCGGCGCGTGTGCCTGTCCTTTCCGATCGACGGCCGTCACATCGGCCGCTACCGCATGACGGGCCGCCCGATCCCGGCCTTCGCGCACGACCGCGAGGGCGCCCGCGAGCGCCTGGGGATCGCGCGGGAGGACACCTGCGTGCTGGTCTTCGGCGGCTCGCTGGGCGCCCGTTCGATCAATCTGGCCGCGATCGATGCCTTCAGCGGCGCGGCCTTTCACGTGCTGCACATATGCGGCCGGCGCGATCACCCCGAGCTGACCGCAAGGGAGCTGCCCGAGGGCTATGACCTGCGCGAGTACCTCGACCTGGAGGACTTCGCCGATGCGCTCAGCGCCGCCGACCTGGCGGTGGCGCGCGCGGGGGGGTCGGTGTTCGAGATCGCCGCTCACGGGCTGCCGGCCGTGCTCGTGCCCTATCCGCACGCGGCCGCCGACCACCAGAGCGCCAACGCGCGCTGGATGGCACGGGGGGGCGCGGCGGTGGTGATCGCCGACGCGGAGCTGAGCGGCCCGCGGTTGGCGCGCGAGGTTGCGACGCTGCTGGCCGACCCCTCGCGCCTGGCGGCCATGAGCGCGGCCGCGCGCAGGCTGGCCCGCCCCGACGCCGCCGCGGAGGTGGCGCGCGAGCTGCTGGAGGCGGCGGGAGCATGAGGCGAGCCGCTGATGGCAGCCGGGGCATGAGGCGAGCCGCTGATGGCAGCCGGGGCACGAGGCGAGCCGCTGGGAGCGCCGGCGCATGAGCGGACCGTGGAGCGCCAGGCGGCTGCACTTCGTGGGCGTGGGCGGCGCGGGCATGAGCGGCTACGCGCGCGCGGCGCACGCGCTGGGGGCGCAGGTCAGCGGCTCCGACCGCGAGGACTCCCCCTACCTGGAGCGCCTGCGCGCGGATGGGGTGCTCAAGGCCAGCATCGGCCATCGCGCCGCGAACGTGCCAACCGGAGATGGGGTGGAGGTGGTGTATTCGAGCGCCGTCGCACCCGCGAACCCCGAGCGCGAGGCCGCGCGCGAGCGCGGCCTGCCCGAGCACCCCCGGGCCGACCTGCTGGGCGAGCTGAGCGCGCTCAAGCGCACGATCGCGGTGGCGGGCACGCACGGCAAGACCACCACCGCGGCGATGCTCGTGCACGCGCTGCGCGGCGCGGGCGTGGACCCCGGCTGGCTGGTGGGGGCGGAGATCGGCGGGGGTCTGCCCAACGCGCACTGGAGCGCGAGCGAGTGGCTGGTGGTGGAGGCGGACGAGAGCGACCGCTCGATGCTGAGCCTCGTGGTGGAGATCGCGGTTGTGACCAACGTGGAGCTCGACCACCACGCGACGTACGGCTCGCTGGGGGAGCTGCGCGAGGTCTTCCGCGCCTTCCTGGCCGCGGCGGGGAAGGCGGTCGTGTGGGACCGGCCCGAGCTGCTCGCGCTGCGCGAGGGCCCGGTGGTGCCCTACGACGCCCCCGACCCAAGGCCGCTGGGGGAGGACCGATCGCTGGTCGGTCAGCGCTTCCGCTGGCACGAGCGCGAGGTGAAGCTGGCGGTGCCCGGCGCCCACAATGCGCTCAACGCCGCGGGGGCGCTGGAGGCCGCCCGCTGCAGCGGCGCCGACGTGGAGCGGGCGATCGCCGCGCTGGCCGGCTTTCACGGCGCCGAGCGGCGCTTTCAGCCGCTTGGAGAGGGCCCGCGGGGGGCGGTGCTGTATGAGGACTACGCGCACCATCCGACGGAGATCGAGGCCACCCTCCTGGCCGCGCGCGCGCTGCCCCACGAGCGCCTGGTGGCGGTGTTCCAGCCGCACCTGTATTCGCGCACGGCGCAGCTGGCGCGCGCGCTGGGCCACGCGCTGGCGCCGGCCGACGTGGTGGCGGTCATCGATGTCTACCCCGCGCGCGAGCGCCCCGAGGATCACCCGGGCGTGAGCGGCCTGCTGGTCGCCGAGGCGGCGGCGGACGCGGCCGGCGGCAGGCCGGTGTACTGGCTACCCACCCTGGCGCAGGCGCTGGGCGTCCTGCGCACCGTGCTGCGCGCGGGGGACCTGTGCATCGTGATGGGCGCCGGAGACATCGACGCGCTGGGCCGCGAACTGGCGGGCGGATGAGCGCCGTCCCGGCGAGCGTGCGCCGCGATCACCCGCTGGCGCGCCTGTCGACCGTGCGCACGGGCGGCCGCGCGGAGTACTTCGCCCGGGCCGGAGACGATGCGCAGCTGCAGGGGCTGCTGTCGTGGGCGCGCGCGCAGGAGCTGCCGGTGGCGGTGGTGGGCTCGGGCTCCAATCTGCTGATAGCCGACGCGGGGGTGCGAGGGCTTGTGGTCAAGCTCGATCACGAGCTCGCGGGGATTTTTTTGGAGGAGGATGGGCCGCGCATGGCGTGCGGGGGCGGAGCGCGACTGCCGGCTGTGGCGGCGAGCGCGGCGCGGGCCGGTTTGTCGGGGATCGAGTTCGGGGTGAACATCCCCGGCACGGTGGGGGGCGCGGTGCGCATGAACGCCAACGCCTACGGGGGAGAGCTGGCGCGGGTGCTGGAGTGGGCGCAGGTCGTCACGGCAGAGGGCTCGCAGCGCAGGACGCCGGGGCAGCTGGGATTCGCCTATCGCCATTCCAACCTGGAGCCGGGGGAGATCGTGGCGCGAGCCTCCTTCCTGCTGGAGCCCGCCGATCCGGCGCAGGTGAAGGCCACGCTGAAGGACATGCGCAGACGCCGCCACGAGGCCCAGCCGCAGGGCATTCGGACGTTCGGCTCGACCTTCAAGAACCCCGATGAGCGCTCGCAGAGCGGCCAGGGCGCGGAGGGCCGCACCGCGGGGATGCTGCTCTCGCAGGCCGGCTGCAACGGCCTTGCGGTGGGCGGCGCGCGCTTCGCGCCCAAGCACGCCAACTTCATCGAGAACACCGGCGCGGCCACCACCGCCGACGTGGTGGAGCTGATGGCCCTGGGCAGAGAGCGCGTGCTGGAGCGCTTCGGCGTGGAGCTGGAGCCCGAGGTGCAGACGCTCGGGCCGGTGCGCTTCCCCTGGAGGTCCCCGTAGGAGTTTGGGCCTGAGGGTCGAAGGATGAGGCAGTGGATCGCTCGCTCGCCCTGCGCCTTCCCCGCCCCCGCCCCCGCGCCCGTCCCCGCCTCCGCCGGTCCGCGATCCCCCTGCCGCGCCTCCTGCGCCTGCCGCGCCGCCCGTTGCTGGCGCTGGCCGTGACGCTGCTCGCGCTGGGCGCGCTTGGCGGCGGCTGGTTGTGGCTGCGCGACTCCTCGCTGGTGGCCGTGGAAAACGTCGAGGTGATCGGGGCGCGGGGGCCGCAGGCGCGCGCCATTCGCGTGGCGCTCAACGAAGCGGCGCAGCGCATGAGCACCCTGCACGTGAATGTCGGCGCGCTGCGCGCCGCGGTGGCGCCCCTGCGCGTGGTGCGCGATCTGAGGGTCAGCGCCGGCTTCCCGCACACGCTGCGCATTCGCGTGATCGAGCGCCCGCCCGTGGCAGCGCTCGCGGCGGGCGGCGTGAGGACCGCTGCGGCGGCGGATGGCACGGTGCTCGGCCCCGCGCTGCTCAGCACGCGGCTGCCGCTGGTGCAGGGGGCGGGCGGCGAATCGCTCGGCGGCCAGGTGAAGAGCCCCGCCACGCTCGAAGCGCTCGCCGTCCTCGGCGCCGCCCCGCCGGCGCTGGTGGGCTGGGTGGCGCGCGTCTTCACCGGCTCCGAAGGGCTGACGGCGGCGATGCGCAACGGCCTTGAGCTCTACTTCGGCGACGCCACGCGGGCGCACGCTAAGTGGCTGGCGGCCGCGCGGGTGCTGGCGGACCCGAGCTCGCAGGGCGCCTGGTACGTGGACGTGCGCCTGCCCGGACGCCCGGCGGTGGGCCTCCCCGGCGGGGTCTCCGCCAACTCCGAATCCATGACCGCCGCGCCCGGTCAGGTGAGCGCGAGCGACCCCACCGCGGCCTCGCTCGCGGCCAGCCTGGCCGAAGCCGTGAATGGCTCCGCCGGCTCGGGCTCGGCGACGAGCACGCCCACGACTCCTGCCGCCGCGAGCGCCCCGGCCACCAGCGTCACGCCCACGAGCGCCGCGCCGGCGAGCGCAACCCCGGCGAGCGCAACCCCGGCCGCGCCCGCGGCCCCCGAAGAAAGAGAAGTCTCAAGCTCAACTGAAGGTTGATAGCAGCCCGAGGGCAATTCTCAGGCACTGCTGTAGAGTTGGGCGTTCTGCAACGAATCTTGCGAGATTCGACGTTTGTGTTGACAGGGCGAAGTTCCCTGCATAACGTGCACAACTCAGCGGTCCGGCGAGCAGTGCCCGTCGAACCCTTAACAACTACTCAAGGCTTCGGACAGAACATCATGGAGAGCGGCGGCGGGTACTTGGCGGTCATCAAGGTCGTGGGCGTGGGCGGCGGCGGCACGAACGCCGTCAGCCGCATGGTCGACGCCGGTGTGCACGGCGTGGAGTTCATCGCCGCCAACACCGACGCGCAGGCGCTCGCCATGAGCGACGCCGATCTGAAGCTCAACATCGGCCACGAGTCAACGCACGGCCTCGGCGCCGGCGCCAACCCTGAGGTGGGCCTTGGCGCGGCCTCGGAGTCGCGCGACGACATCAAGGAGGCGCTGAAGGGCGCGGACATGGTGTTCGTCACCGCGGGCGAGGGCGGAGGCACCGGCACCGGCGCGGCCCCCGTGATCGCGGAGATCGCCAAGAACGAGATCGGCGCGCTGACCGTGGGCGTGGTCACGCGCCCCTTCGACTTCGAGGGCACCCAGCGCGCGCGCATGGCCAGCGAGGGCATCGATCGTCTGCGCGAGGTCGTGGACACGCTGATCGTGATCCCCAACGAGAAGCTCTTGGCGGTGGTCGAGCGGCGCACCTCGATGCTCGACGCCTTCCGCGAAGCCGACGATGTGCTGCGCCAGGGCATCCAAGGCATCACCGACCTGATCACGATCCCCGGGCTGATCAACCTGGACTTCGCCGACGTGCGCACGATCATGCAGGACGCCGGCTCGGCCCTGATGGGCATCGGCACTGCGGCCGGCGAGAACCGCTGCGCGGAGGCCGCCAAGCTGGCCATCTCCTCGCCGCTCTTGGAGGAGTCCGTGGACGGCGCCACCGGCATCCTGCTCAACATCACCGGCGGCAAGGAGCTGGGGCTGTTCGAGGTCAACGAGGCCGCGGAGATCATCCAGAGCGCGGCCGACCCCAACGCCAACATCATCTTCGGCGCCGTCATCGACGAGAACCTCGGGGATGACATCCGCGTGACGGTCATCGGCACGGGCTTCGACCACCGCCCGGGGCGCTCGGCTCGGCGCGAGCGGGCGGGCAGGCCCGATCGGGCCCCGCGGATCGGCGATCGCGAGCGCTCCTCGCTTGAGATCTCCGACGACGAGATCGACGTTCCGCCGTTCTTGCGCTGAGCGCCCCTCCGGGGTGGGGAGAGGGTTATTGGGGGCTGGCGCCCCCAAGCCCTCAGACATGGATCACTTGTTCAGGGTCGCGGTGGCGTTGGTGTAGACCGTGCCGGCGAGCCTCTGGGCGGTCATCGTGTCGGAGACCCAGACGCCGCTCTGGGCCTTGAACGTGAACTGGACGGTGGAGTCCGCCGGGCCCGCGGCGGCGATCGTCAGGGTCACGGACGTGCCCGCCGTCGGCGCCGTGAAGCTGCCGCCGCTGCCTTCCCCGGCCGCGGGGGTCGAGACGGTGAGTGTGTGGCCGGCTCCCAGGGCGCTCACCGTGTTCCCAAAGTTGTCGGTGACGCTCACGTTCGCGGTGAAGGTGCCGGCGTTGCCGAGGGTCGTGACCGTGCACGTGAACAGACAGGGCGAGCTGAGGGCGCCGGCGCTCACGGTGACGTGCGTCCAGGCGTAGCGTGCCGCGGCGGCGGCGGCGACGGTGACTGTGAGGCCGGCGCCGTTGTTGATGGTGCCGTCGGTGACGGTGATGAGGGCGGCTTCGGCTTTGTAGAGCTTCATGACGCCGTTGTTTCCGGCGGCGACGGTGGCGAGGCCGTTGACGAATGAGATCGCGGTGGCCGTGCCGAAGTTCGTCACGACGCCTGTGCTGCTGCTGACGGTGGGGGTATTCCCGTTGGGGCTGGCGCTCGCGCCGCCGTAGGTGAGGTTGTGGGAGCCGGTGTAGGTGGTGGCGGTGTTGCCGTAGGTGTCTTTGGCGGTGATCGTGAGGTTGTCGGCGACGCCCGCGGTGGGGGTGAGGGTTGCGGCTGCGAGTGTGAGGCTGGATGCTGCGAGGGGGCTGACGGTGACGGTGAGCCCGAGGCCGTTGTTGAGCGTTCCGTCGGTGACGGTGATCTTGGCGGCTTCGGCCTTGTAGAGGGTCATGACGCCGTTGTCTGTGCCTTCGACGGTGGCGACGCCGTTGGTGAATGCGATCGCTGTTGCGGTGCCGAGGTTGGTGGCGGCGCCGGCGCTGTTTGTGACGGTTGGGGTGAATGCGCCGATCGTGTTGGCGCCGCCGAAGGTGAGGTTGTGGGAGCCGGTGTAGCTGGTGATGGTGTTGCCGTAGGCGTCCTTGGCGGTGATCGTGAGGTTGTCGGTCGCGCCGGCGGCGGGGGTGACGGTTGCCGCTGCGAGTCCGAGGCTTGCTGGTGGGGCGATGTTCACGGTGACCGTGAGGCCGGTGCCGTTGTTGACGGCGCCGGAGGCGACGGTGATGTTCGTGGTTTCGGCTTTGTAGAGCTTCATCACGCCGTTGTTCGCGCCGGCTGTGGTGGCGATGCCGCTGGCGAACGTGATCGCCTCCGCCGTGCCGAAGTTCGTTGCGACGCCTGCGCTGTTGCTGACGGTGGGGTGGTTGCCGCCTGCGCTGATCGCGGCGCCGCCGAAGGTGAGGTTGTGCGAGCCGGTGTAGGTGGTGGCGGTGTTGGCGAAGGCGTCCAGGGCGGTGACGGTGAGGTTGTCCGCTTCGCCCGCGGTGAGCGTGGTGCTGATGGCTGTCAGGGAGAAGCTCGCGGCTGCGGCGGCGGCGACGGTGACTGTGAGGCCGGCGCCGTTGTTGATGGTGCCGTCGGTGACTGTGATGAGGGCGGTTTCGGCTTTGTAGAGCTTCATCACGCCGTTGTTCGTGCCGGCGACCGTGGCGAGGCCGTTGACGAATGAGATCGCGGTGGCCGTGCCGAAGTTCGTCACGACGCCCGTGCTGCTGGACACGGTCGGGTGGGTCCCGCCGGGGCTGTTGGCGGCGCCTGCGAAGGTGAGGTTGTGCAGGCCGGCGTAGGTGGTGACCGTGTTGTTGCTTTCGTCCTTGGCGGTGATGGTGAGGTTGTCCGCCACGCCCGCGGTGGGGGTGGTGGACGCCGCGGCGAGCAGGAAGTGGGTGGCCGGGCCGAACGTGACCACGGCTGAGCTGGTGGCGCTCGTCGCCGTCCACGTGCGCCACACGGCCGTGACCGTGTATTGGTGGGCGCCGATGGAGACGCCCGTGTCGGTGCAGCTCGTCACATTCGCGGTCGAGATGGAGGTCGGGCAGTTGCCTTCCGGCGCTGTGCCGTCGCGGCTGACGTAGTAGCTGACGGTCCCCGGGCCCGGCGCGCCGACGGCGCTCCAGCTGAGCGTCACCGTGCCCGCGCCCGGAGTCGCGGAGGAGATCGTGGGGGGGGAGAGCACGGCCAGGCCCGAGGAGGCGGTGCCGGCGCCGGTGCTCGAGAAGTACGCCAGCGCGCCCGCGGCGATGGCGAGCATGAGCACGAGCGACACGCCGGATCGAGTGAGCGCCCTGTCCAGCCGGCGCCTCAGAGCTCTGCCCGGCGGGCGTCTCATGAGTGCGCGCTTCCGGTGAAGCTGAGCGGGAAGCGGGCGTTCTGGCAGGCGTCCTGGTTGACGGGCAGGTTCACGAGCTGGATGCTCGGCGCCGCATGGCCCTGCGCCGGCAGCGCGATCGAGCCGTGGGCGGGGATCGCGATCGGGGCGGCGCTCGAGACCTCCGACTGAACGAGGCGGATGTTCGTGGCGCTGTCGCAGCCGGCGGGACCGCTGGGCACCGTCACGCTCAGGCTTGTCACGAAGATCGGCACGTCGTTGGGGTTGGCGAGGGTGATGTGAATCGCCTGGGGAGCGGCGCCCGGATAGAGCAGTCCGCCGGTGATGCCGCCGGCGCTGATCGAGAAGCTCTTCTCGCCGAGTTGTCTCACCACGCTCCAGTCAAACGGCGCAATAGGGCTCGGGCGCCCGGGGGGGTCGATCGCGCGCACGCGGAAGCGGTGC
This sequence comes from uncultured Solirubrobacteraceae bacterium, assembly GCA_964582105.1. Classification (GTDB taxonomy): domain Bacteria; phylum Actinomycetota; class Thermoleophilia; order Solirubrobacterales; family Solirubrobacteraceae; genus Palsa-744. The sequence continues at coordinate 34,721 of CAZOQI010000045.1, read as the reverse complement.
TCGCCGATGCCCAGCCCGCGGTAGGAGATGGGGCTGGCACAGGCCCTCCACGCGCCCGCGTCGAGGCTGCATCTGAACCGCACGCGCGGCTCGCCGTCGGTGAACGCGAACGTGGCCGCGGTCGCCAGCGTGGGGTCGGTGGGGTGCCGGGCGATGTAGGGCGCCGGCGGCTGCAGATCGACCAGCCACGTGTATGAGGCGATCGGGCTGAGCTTGCGCCGGGGATATGAGCCCCGCGCTCGCACCCGGAAGGTGTGCCAGCCCCCGAAGAGCGGGGCCGGGTAGCGCGCCGGGCTCGCGCAGCGGGAGAACGGCGCCCCGTCCAGCGAGCACTGAAAGCTCACGTGGCGCCAGCGATCGGTGAAGGCGAACCGCGCCGAGGTCCGCCACGTCCGTCTGGGGGGCTTGGCGGTGATCGACGGCGTTCCATCCGCGGTCCGCCCCCTCGGCGCGAGCGCCGCGTAGACCGAATAGGCGCCGCTGCCGAACGCCACGATGGCGCCGAGCAGCGCCAGGCAGGTCCTCCGCCTGGCGCCCCTCATTGTCCTGCTCCAGCCCCCCGGCATCGTCGTGTTCGCCTCCCTTTTCCGGGCAGGCGACCCCTTTGCTAGCTGCTCGTGAGGTTCAGCGTCAGCGTGGCGCCCTGGCAGGCGTCCTGGTTGACGCCCGTTTCGTGCATGGTCAGCGTCCCCGTGGCGGTGACCGCCTGGCCGTTGCCGGGCGGGAAGCTCTGACTGGCGGTCACGTCGGGCATCGTGAAGTCCGGGTTGCCTCCGGTGATCACGGTGCTGCAGCCGCTGTGGCCGGCGTCGGGCGTGACGCTCGCCAGGTGAATCGTGTTGACGAGCTCCACCCCGAGCGAGGGGTTGTCGACCGTGAAGGTGACAGTTGCGGAGGAGCCCGGAAAGAGCGAGCTCGCCACCGCGCCGTGAAGCGTGACGCTCGAGGCGCTCCCCACCGTGGCCGTGCCCGTGCCGGCGCCCAGGTTTGTGAAGTAGGCCAGCGCGATTCCCGCCACCGCCACAGCGACGACGACGCCGATCGGGATCAGCGCTGCCTTCCTTAAAATAAACCGGCGCATGGAATCTCCTTATTATTCGAAAGCCCTGGTAGGGGAGCCACATGCGGCATCCCGGGTTTTCGCGGCCTTCGACAGTGACCATCCGGTCTCCTTCCGAATTGTGGCCGCCACGCGGTGTTAACCTTCAAGTCTGCGGTTTTTCCGCAAAACTGTTTCACAATATTCGATTTTCTGTCCCACAGTTTTTTCACAATATTCGATTTTCCCACACATTTTCGCAATACTCAAATTGGCCGGGCGCGCGCGCCCTCTTCGCCGGCTCGCGCGCCGGTCGCAGGCATCTTCGGCAGCCGGGCGTCGCTCCTGCGACATTCAGGCGTCAGGTAGCCTGGCCCGGTGTCCACCTCCGCCTCTCCCGCGCTGCTGCGCACCCCCCTGTTCGAGCGCCACCGCGCGGCCGGCGCCAAGCTCGTGCCCTTCGCCGGCTGGGAGATGCCGGTGCAGTACCCGGCGGGCATCCGCGCCGAGCACGTGGCCGTGCGCGATGGCTGCGGGATCTTCGACGTCTCGCACATGGGCGAGATCGAGACCTCCGGGCCGCGGGCGCTGGAGCTGCTGCAGCGCCTGCTCTCCAACGACGTCGCGGCGATCCCGGTGGGCGGCGCTCAGTACAGCGTGCTCTGCCGCGAGGACGGCGGCGTGCTCGACGACCTCTTCACCTATCGCCTGGACGAGCAGCGCTACCTCACCGTCAGCAATGCCGCCAACCACGCCCGGGACCTCGCGTGGTTTCGCGCGGCCGCCGAGGGCATGGACGTGCGCGGCATGGACGTGCACATCGAGGATCGCCTGCACGATTACGCCATGCTCGCCGTGCAGGGGCCCCGGGCACGGGAGATAGCAGAGGGGCTCGCTGAGCGGCCGTTGCCAGCGCGGATGTCGGCCGCGCAGGGCGCGATTGCGGGCATCGATGCGCTCATCTGCGGAACGGGCTACACCGGCGAGGACGGCATCGAGCTGCTGCTTGCGCCCGGCGACGCGCCCGCGCTGTGGGATGCGCTCGTGGCCGCAGGCGCCGTTCCCGCCGGGCTCGCCGCGCGGGACACCCTGCGCCTGGAGGCCTGCTTTCACCTCTACGGCAACGACCTCTCGCTCGAGCGCAACCCGATCGAAGCGGGACTGGGGTGGTGCTGCAAGGAGGACACCGGCTTCATCGGGTCCGATGCGGTGCGGTCCATGCGCCAGGCCGGCCCCTCGGAAAAGCTCATCGCCTTCGCCCTGGACGGGCCCGGCATCGCGCGTCAGGGCAACCCGATCGTGGGAGGCGGCGAGGTGACCAGCGGCACGCTCTCGCCCTGCCTGAACGTCGGCATCGGCCTCGCCTACGTGCCCGCCGCGCGCGCCGCCGCCGGCACCCCGCTTCAGATCGACGTGCGCGGGCGCCTGCGGCCCGCGACCGTGCACAGCAAGCCGTTTGTGGTCAAGAAGGCAGACGTGAAAAGGAGGGAGGACGTACGCTGACTGCGATGCCCGACGCGATGTGTTATGATGACATCATGGCACAGCCGGGGGTGAGCACACAGCCGGGGGTGAACAGAATCGGCGTGGCGGAGGCCAAGCGGCGCTTCGCCGATGTGCTCGGCGCCGTCCGCTATCAGGGCGAGCGCTACGTCGTGGAGCGCAACGGCACGCCAATGGCGGCGCTGGTTCCACTCGAGGATCTCCAGGAAGCGCCCAGTCAGCCCGAGCGCTCCGGCTTCCTGGCGCTCGTCGGCGCGTTCGAGGACGCTCCGGAGTACGCCGAGTCGCTCACCGATGCGGTTCGCAGCCGCGGCACGCAGCGTTCGCGGCCCGCTCCCCGGCTTTGACGATCGTCCTCGACACCGACGTCGTCAGCGACCTCATGCGTCCGCGGCCTTCCCCCCGCTTGGTGGCGCGGCTTGAACAGGTCGCTGCGGACGAGCAGGCGACGACGGCCATAACCATCGGCGAGTTGGCCTACGGCGCCGACCGCGCCGGTCGTCCCGAGCTGTATGAGCGCGCCATGCGGCTGCTGTCCAACACCCGCGTGCTTCCCTTCGACAGGGATGCGGCCGAGCGCTACGGGAGCATCCGCGGCGAGCTGGAGCGCGCCGGCAAACGGCTTCCCGACCCCGACCTGCGCATCGCCGCCACCGCGCTCGCCCATCGGGCCACCCTCCTCACCGGCGACATCCGTCACTTCGCTCGCGTTCCGGGTCTCAACTGCGAGGACTGGCTGCGGGGCTGACACAGAGATCTCCCCACCGGCCGCTGCGCGAGCACAAAGCCTTAGAGTGCCACCTACCGGCAACACAGGGCCGCTCCGGCGGCCCCCCTCAAAAAATCCCCTCCCACATCCAAGGCGACGATGGCTGACGCGAACTGCCCCGACGATCTGCTCTACCACGCCGAGCACGACTGGGCGCGCATCGAAGACGGCGAGGCTGCGCTGGGCATCACCTGGTACGCGCAGGACGCGCTCGGGGAGGTCGTCTTCTTCGAGCCGCCCGCGGTGGGGAACGCGCTCGTGCAGGGGGAGCCCTACGCCGAGGTCGAGTCGGTCAAGGCCGTCTCGGACGTCATCGCGCCGCTCTCGGGGGAGATCGTCGCGGTCAACGAGGCGCTCGCTGAGAATCCGCAGGCCATCAACGACGATCCCTACGGGGATGGCTGGCTGGTGCGCGTGCGCCTCTCCGATCCCGCGGAGCGCGAGGCGCTGATGGACGCCGAGGCGTACGCCGCCACGCTGGGCGCCTGACTGGAAATGGCTAGGCTCAGAGGGTCTTGAGCCGCTACACCGCCACGACTCCCGCAGACCTGCAGGCCATGCTCGCCGCCATCGGCGTGGGCTCGGTGCAGGAGATCTTCGACTCGCAGATTCCCGCGCCCGTGCGGCTGGGTCGGGCTCTGGATCTGCCCGCGGGCATGCCCGAGCAGGATGTCTACGAGCACCTGCGCGAGCTCGCGCGGCGCAACGTCAGCGCCGAGGAGGAGCTCTGCTTCCTCGGAGCCGGGATGTACGACCACTACGTTCCCGCCCTCGTTGACATGCTCCTGGAGCGCTCGGAGTTCCTCACGCCCTACACGCCCTACCAGCCGGAGATCTCGCAGGGGGGTCTGCAGGTCATGTTCGAGTATCAGACGGCCATCTCCGAGCTGACGGGGCTGCCTGTGTCCAACGCCTCCGTGTACGAGGGGCCCTCGGCGGTGGCCTCCGCCGGGTACATGGCCAAGCTGCACAACGGGCGCTCGCGCTTGGTCGCCTCCGCGGGGCTGCACCCGCACTCGCTCGCCACGCTGCGCACCTACGCGCACGGCTTCGGGGCCGAGGTGGTCGAGGCGCCCCTGCGGGACGGGCTCACCGACGTGGATGCCTGGTCGGACGCGATCGATGGCGACACCGGCGCGGTCTTCTTCGCGCAGCCCAACCTCTACGGTCTCGTCGAGGACGCCCCCGCGCTCAGCGCCATCGCCAAGGGCGCCTCAGAGGCGTCGCCCGTCGTCGTCGCCCAGGTCGATCCAATCACGCTCGGCCTGCTCGCCCCGCCGGGCGAGTGCGGGGTGGACGTCGCCGTGGGGGAGGGGCAGTCCTTGGGCAATCGCCTGGACTACGGCGGACCCTCCTTCGGCTTCTTCGCCGCCCGCGAGGAGTTCCTGCGGCGCATGCCCGGGCGCATCGCCGGGGAAACGCGCGACGTGGACGGGCGCCGCGGGTTCGTCCTCACGCTGCAGACGCGCGAGCAGCACATTCGCCGCGCCAAGGCCACCTCCAACATCTGCACCTCGCAGGCGCTGAACGCGCTCGCCGGCGTCGTCCACCTGGCGTGGCTCGGACGCCGGGGGTTCGTCGAGCTGGGCCGGCTGCTGCTCGCGCGCACGCACTATGCGCGCAGTGCGCTGGTCGCGCTGGAGGGCGTCGAGGCGCTGCACCCCCTCTCACAGCCGGCCGTGCGCGAGTTCGCCCTGCGCCTCGATGCCGACGTGGCCGCCGTCAGGGAGCGCTGCGCCGCGCAGGGCGTCAATCCCGGCGCCGACCTGCATGCGCTGACCGGGCGCGAGCAGGACCGGGGCGGGCTGCTCGTGGCCATCACCGAGCGGCGCACGCGCGCGCACATCGACCGCCTCGCCGAGGTTCTCGGGGCAGCGGTAGCGGCGGAGCGCCAGGGGCAGGCGGTGGGGGCATCGTGAGCGAGACAGCGACCGAGACGCCCATGCAGCGCGAAGCAGCCGTGACGATCTTCGAGCGCGGCGCTCCCGGGCGGCGGGCCTTTCAGTGCCCCGCCCTGGACGTGCCGGAGGTGGACCCCGCCGAGCTGCTGCCCGCCCATCTGCTGCGCGCCACGCCGCCGCGGCTGCCCGAGGTCTCAGAGCCCGAGCTCGTGCGCCACTACGTACGTTTGTCAAAGCGCAACTTCGACCTTGACTCCGGCTTCTACCCGCTGGGCTCCTGCACGATGAAGCACAACCCGCGCCTGCACGAGCGCGTCGCCGCGCTCCCGGGCCATGCCCGCCTGCACCCCCTGCAGGACACCGCGCGCGCGCAGGGGGCGCTGGAGCTGATGTACAACCTCCAGCAGGCCCTGGCGGAGGTGTCGGGCCTGCCGCACGTCTCTTTGCAGCCCTCTGCCGGCTCGCACGGGGAGCTCGCGGGCGTGCTGCTCACGCGCGCCTACCACGAGGATCGGGGGGAGACGCGCCACAAGATCCTCACCCCGGACACGGCGCACGGGACCAACCCGGCAACGGTGACGATGGCCGGCTTCGAGGTCCTCGCGCTCGCCACCAACGCCGAGGGAGGCATCGACCTGGACGACCTGCGCACGAAGGCCGACGAGGACGTCGCCTGCCTGATGCTCACCAACCCGAACACCCTCGGCCTGTTCGACCCCAACATCGCCGAGATCGCCGAGATCGTGCACGGGGTGGGGGCCACGCTCTACTACGACGGCGCCAACCTCAATGCCATCATGGGCCTCTCCCGCCCCGGGGACATGGGCTTTGACATCGTCCACTTCAACCTGCACAAGTCCTTCACCCAGCCCCACGGCGGGGGCGGGCCCGGGTCGGGGCCGATCGCGGTGTCCGAGCGCATCGCGCCGTATCTGCCGCTGCCGATCGTCGTGCGGCGCGAGGCGGAGGATGCCCGGTCCAACGGGAAAGCCGCCGGGGACGCGCCTCCCAGCTTCGATCTCGACCACAACCGGCGGCGGGGGGAGGGTTGGGTGGGGGGGCGGGTGGGGTCCAAGTCAATCGGCCGCCTGCGCGGCTTCCAGGGCAACTACGGCTGCTTCGTGCGCGCCTACGCCTACATCTGCTCGCTCGGCGCCGAGGGCCTGAAGGACGCCTCCGAGACCGCCGTCCTGAACGCCAACTATCTGCTCGCGCGCCTGCGCGAGGCAGGCGTCGCGGAGTACCTGCCGCTCGCCTACGGCAGGCTGTGCCTGCACGAGTTCGTCCTCTCCGGCGGCCCCATGAAGCGCGAGCTTCACCTGAAGACCCTGGATCTCGCCAAGCGCCTGCTCGACCACGGCTTTCACCCGCCCACCGTCTACTTCCCGCTGCTCGTCGAGGAGGCCCTGATGGTCGAGCCCACCGAGACCGAGACGCGCGAGACGCTCGACGCCTTCGCCGATGCCATCGCCGCGATCCTGCGCGAGGCCGCCGCGGATCCGGAGATCGCGCGCAACGCGCCCTACACCACGCCCGTGCGGCGCCTGGACGAGGTCGCCGCGGCCAAGCGCCCGGTGATCCGCCAGGCGCTCTGAGCCGATGCGCATCTTCTCCGGCATCCAGCCCACCGGCAGCAAGCACCTGGGCAACTACATCGGCGCCATCTCGCAGTACGTCGCGGGGCAGCACCGCGGCGAGGCGCTCTACTGCATCGTCGATCTGCACGCCATCACGGTGCCCTATGAGCCCGCCGAGCTGCGGCGCAGCATCTACGACCTGCTGGCACTGCTCCTGGCGGCGGGCCTCGATCCCGAGCGCTGCATTCTCTTCCGCCAGGGGGACGTGCCCGAGCACAGCGAGCTCTGCTGGCTGCTGTCCTCGGTGACGGAGCTGGGGCGCCTGCAGCGCATGCACCAGTTCCGCGACAAGTCCCTCGCCCAGCGCGAGCTGGTCTCGGCGGGGCTGCTCGTCTACCCGGTGCTGCAGGCCGCCGACGTGCTCGCCTATCGCGCGCAGGAGGTCCCCGTGGGCGAGGATCAGCGCGAGCACCTGGAGCTGATGCGCGACGTCGCGCGGCGCTTCAACGCGCGCTTCGGCGAGGGCCGGGAGGTGCTGGTGGTGCCCGAGCACCGCATCCCCGCGGTGGGCGCGCGCATCATGGACCTGCAGGCGCCCGAGCGCAAGATGTCCACAACGGGCGGCACCCCGCAGGGCACCGTGCTCGTGCTCGACAGCCCCGAGGTCATCGAGAAGAAGCTCAGGAGCGCCGTCACCGACTCCGGCAGCGAGATCCGCCGCGAGCCCGAGAAGCCCGGCATCGCCAACCTCATCGAGATCCTCGCGGCCGTGCGGGGTGTCGATCCCGAGGCGATCGAAGCCGAGTTCGCCGCCGCGCGCTATGGCGAGTTCAAGCAGGCCGTCGCCGCCGCGGTCGTCGAGCACCTGCAGCCCGTGCGCGAGCGCTACGAGCAGCTGCGCGCCGATGAGCCCGCGCTGGAGCGCACGCTCGCGCAGGGGGCCGGGAAGGCGCGCGCGATCGCCGCGCCCACGCTCGCCGACGTGCGCCACCACATGGGAGTCGGAGCGCCCGGTCTCCCCTCCGCGGCCTCGCCACGTCCCCCCTCTGCGCTACCTTCAGCGCCATGAGCATCGCAACGCTGGAGCTGGACCTCGACGTCTTCACCGGCCCCTTCGACCTGCTGCTCACGCTCGTCCTGCGCGAGGAGATCGACCTCTTCGAGCTGCAGCTCGCCGACGTGGTGCTCGCCTATCTCGACCACCTGGAGTCCTCCGGCGAGCTCGACCTGGAGAGCGCGACGGAGTTCATCGTGCTCATCGCCGCGCTCCTGGAGCTCAAGTCAAGGCTGATGCTCTCAGGCGAGGACGAGGAGCTGCTCGACATCGAACCGGGCGAGGCCGCCGAGGAGCTGCTGGCGAAAATGCTCGACGCGCGCCGCTACCGCGCCGCCGCCGCGCACCTGCGCGAGCTCTTCGCCGCCGAGCACGGCGTGCGCTTCCGCTCCGTCCCCCTGCCGCCGCAGCTGCGCCGCGCCGCCGCCGCCGAGCCCGTGGAAGGCTCCCAGGACCCGGCGCTGCTGGGCGAGTCGATCGGGCGCCTATTGCACATGCCCCCCGCCATCAGCCTGCGCCACATCCTCGTTCCGCGCGTCAGCGTCGTCGAGCGCCTCGCGCACCTGCGGGGCCTTTTGCGGCGGGGGCGCTTCACCTTCGAGGAGGCCGTCCTCGGGGCCGACCGCATGACCGTGGCCGTCACCGTCTTCGCCCTTCTGGAGCTCTACCGCCGCGGGGAAGCGCGCTGGGAGCAGGCCGAGAGCTTCGGGGACATCTCGGTGCACGCCATCGCCGAGCCGTTGAGGGTCGCCGGGTGAGCGACGCCCCCCCGCTCGCGCTCACCATCGAGGCTCTGCTGTTCCTCTCCAGCGACCCCCTCAGCCCGGGGGAGCTGGCCGACGCCACGCTGGCCACAGATGCGGAGGTCACCGCGGCTCTCGCACAGCTGACAGAGGAATACGCGCCCGGCCGGCGCGGCCTGCGCCTGCGCGAGCTGGCCGGCGGCTACACGCTCGCCACCGACCCCGCCAGCGAGGACGCCGCTCGGCGCCTCTTCAACCGCCCGCGCGCCTTCGCGCTCACCCCCGCCCAGGCCGAGACGCTGGCGATCGTCGCCTACCTGCAGCCGGTCTCGCGCCCGGAGATAACCCGCATCCGCGGCGTCAGCGCGGACTCGGCGTCCACCACCCTGCTCGAGCGCGGCCTCGTCGAGGAGGCCGGCCGCTCGCAGTTCGGGGCCGTCCTCTACCGCACCACCACGCTCTTCCTCAAGCTCTTCGGCCTGCGCTCCCTGCAGGAGCTCCCTGACGTCGCGCAGTGGGACCCCACCCCCGAGGAGGCCGCCGAGCTGCGCGACCGCCTGCTGCGCGCCGGCGAGGCCAGGGCAGGGGGCGGGCCGGGAGGGGTGGAGGAGTAGCGGAGGTGGCAGGTGGAGGCGTGTCACATCGTGGTGCGCAGTGATACACTGGAGGTGGCATGAGCGAGCACTACACACTCCGATTTCAGACGGGCGTGAGCGAGCGGTTGCGGGCGCAGGCGCAGAGAGCGCACGTTGCCCCCAGGACGCTGGCACAGCGCTACGTGGACGAGGGCCTGCGTCACGAGGCTCACCCGCTGATTCGCTTCGCCGACGGCCCGAGCGGTCGACGCGCCGCGCTGGTGGGCAGCGGGCTGGATGTCTGGGAGGTCGTCGCGGCGGTCCAGGAGAACGACAACGACCTGGAGCAGACGGCTGCCCTGCTCGAGATCCCCACCGGGCTGGTGCAGGCCGCGGCGGCCTACTACGGCGAGTACCGCGAAGAGGTCGACGCGGAGATTGCTCTCAACGCCGAGGAGTGGGAGCGGGGCTACACCGCCTGGGAGGCGGGTAAGAGGGCGCTCAGCCTGTGAAGGCGCTGCTCGACGAGCAGCTCTCCGGGCAGGTGGCGCGCCTGCTGCGTGAGCGGGGCCTTGACGTGCAGGCGGTCGTGGAGCGATCCGACCTGTTGCAGTCCTCCGATCGGGAGGTCATGGAGGCGGCGCTGCGCGAAGAGCGGGCGGTGGTCACCAACAACATCAAGGACTTTCGCCCGCTCGCCGCCGAACGTCTTGCCGATGGCCGCGGCCATGCCGGCCTGATTCTGCTCCCCGCCAGTCGCAGCCGCCGGCGCGAGGCCACAGGGAGCCTCGCGGATGCCATCGAAGCCGTGATGCGCTCTCACCCCGGCGGTATCAACGGGGCCGAGCATTGGATCGCACCGCTGGCCTGATCCGCGTCTGAATCGGCTGCCCCGGCCCGCGCCGCCAGCTGCCCGCAGGCCGCGTCGATGTCGCGCCCGCGCGTGAGGCGCACCGTCGCGTCCACGCCGTGTCTCTGGAGCGCCGCCCGAAATGCGGCGATCGACTCGCGGCTCGATCCCCTGTACGGCGAGTCCGTCGGGTTGTAGGGGATCAGGTTCACCTTGAACGCCTTCGGGTCGTTGGGGCCGGCGGGGGCCAGCAGCTGCGCGAGCGCCAGCGCCTGCTCATAGCGGTCGTTCACGCCCGCCAGCATCACGTACTCCACGAACACCCTCCTGCGCTTGCGCGCGTAGAACGCCCGCCCCGCCGCGACCACGTCGGCCAGCGGATAGCGCTCGTTCACCGGCATCAGCTCCGAGCGCAGCGCGTCTTCGGGCGCGTGCAGCGACAGCGCCAGGCGCACCGGCATCGGGCTCTCCGCGAGGCGCTCGATCCCCGGGATCCAGCCCACGGTGGAGATCGTCGTGTGCCGCTGGCCGATGCCGATGTCCGGCAGCCGCTCGCACGCCGCCAGCACGTTCTCGAGGTTCAGCAGCGGCTCGCCCATGCCCATGAACACGCAGTGGTCCACCGGCTCCATCCTGCGGAAGTGCAGCGCCTGATCCAGGATCTCCGACACCGTCAGGTTCCGTCCGAACCGCATCGCCCCGGTCGCGCAGAACCCGCATGTCAGCGGGCACCCCGACTGCGAGGACACGCAGATCGACTGCCTCCCGCTGCGGTAGCGCATCAGCACCGCCTCCAGCGGCCGGTGATCGGCGGTCTCGAACAGCGCCTTCACGGTCCCATCGCGCGCCCTCGCCTCGGCCCGCACCTGAAGGCACGACAGCGGCACCTCCCGCTCCAGCTGCTCCCGCAGCCCCGCCGGCACGTTCGTCATCTCCGCGTACCCGCCCACGCCTCGCGCCACCCACTCCCATACCTGCCGCGCGCGGAAGGAGGGCTCGGCCTTGGCGGCGAGGGTGTTCTCGAGAAGCTGGAGGTCCATCGTCTCCCTATCGTTGCAGCCCATGCGCCTGGCCAAGTACCTCGCCCACGCCGGCGTCGCCTCGCGCCGCTCGGCGGAAGGGATGATCGCCGCCGGGCGCGTGCGGGTCGATGGGGTGCAGGTGCGCGATCCGGCGCGGGATGTGGGGGAGGGGAATCGCGTCGAGGTGCACGGGCGGGTGCTCGGCGGCCCCGAGGCGCGCGTGGTATACGCGCTGCATAAGCCCGTTGGCGTGCTCTCGACCGCGCGGGACACGCATGGGCGCCCGACCGTGGTGGATCTGGTGGAGGAGGAGCGCCGGCTCTATCCCGTCGGGCGGCTGGACGCCGGCTCCAGCGGGCTGATCCTGCTCACCAACGACGGCGAGCTGGCCAACCGCCTGACGCACCCGCGCTACGGGGTGCCCAAGACCTACCGCGCGCGGGTGGGCGGCGGGCCGGTGCAGCCCCGCGCGCTGCGGGCGCTGCGCGATGGCGTCCGGCTAAAGGACGGCCCCACCGCCCCCGCGCAGGTGCGCCGCCTGCGCGCCGACCTGCTCGAGCTCACGATCCGCGAAGGCCGCAACCGCCAGGTGCGGCGCATGTGCGAGGCCGTCGGGCACCCGGTGCTCGCGCTGGAACGGGTGCGCCTGGGGCCGGTGGCGCTCGGAGATCTGAAGGCGGGGGCGCACCGGCGGCTGTCCGCGGCCGAGGTCGCCAGGCTGCGGGGCAGCGCCAGCGGCAGCGAGGCCCGCGAGTCGCCGGATCTGCGCTCCGGCGCGGGCGATGGCGGGTCCGGGGACCCGCTCTGACACAATCGCCCCCATGCGCCTCTTCGCCCTGCGCGGTGCCATCAGCGTCACCCACAACGACTCCCAGGACATCCTCGACGCCACCACCGAGTTGATGCAGGCGATCATGGACCGCAACGCGCTCTCGCCCGAGAGCGTCGTCAGCTGCATCTTCACGGCCACCAACGACCTCAACGCCGAGTTCCCCGCCGTCGCGGCCCGCGCGCTGGGGTTCGGGCGGGTGCCGCTGCTCTGCGCTCGGGAGATCCCCGTGCCCCGCGCGCTCCCACGAGTCATTCGAGTTCTGATTCACTATTACGCGGATGAGAATCACGAGGCGAGGCACGTATATCTGGGAGATGCCGCGGCGCTGCGGACAGATCTGGAATCTGCCCAGTAGTCGGGTTATCTGGGCGATCGTCGGAGCGGCGGCCACGATCGCGCTCAGCGGCGGCTCCGCGAGCGCTCTGACATTGAGCGCTCCCCGCGGGATCGTGCCCGCCCGCTCGCCTGCCGCCAGGGTGTTGGGGGTGCCTCCCAGTCCGGCTGTGCGTCGGCGCCACGCGCGAAGCGCCGGCCCTGCCAGCGCGGAAGTACCCGTTCCGACACTCGAATATCGGGGCGGGCCGGTGATGCACACCAATCGCGTCTACACGATCTTCTGGCAGCCCAACCCGCTGCCGAAAGAAGTGAGCCCGTTCAACACCAGCCCCAGCTACCAGGGTACGGTCAACGCCTACTTCGCACACGTCGCCCACGACAGCCACAGGTCCAGCAACGTCTACTCGGTCGCCGCTCAGTACTACTCAGGCGCCGAAGACCACATCGAATACTCCAGCAGCTTTGGTGAAAGCACCGTGGACGAACATCCCTTTCCCGCCAGTGCCTGCGTGGACAAGGAAGCGGGAGGATCGGAACCACTGGAAGTGTGCCTCACCGAGGAACAGCTCGCCGAAGAGATTGCGAGCGTCATCGAATCGCGGCACTGGACAACCGGTCCCGAAAGCATCTTCTTTCTCTACACGCCCAAGGGGGTGGGCAGTTGCTTCGCAGCGGGTGAAAGCTCCAGCGAAAACGGCGAATGCTCCTACAGCTATTACTGCGCCTACCACAGCAACTTCACGATCACCGCCGGCTCCAAGGAGGTCATCTTCGCCAACATGCCTTATGAGAAGACCGAAACCTGCGACGATGGCGCCGAACCCGAAGGCAGCGACGCCGGTCCGGCGATCGACACGTCGAGCCACGAGCACATCGAGGCGATCACAGACCCCACCGGGGAAGGGTGGTGGGATCACGCTGACGAAACAACGAACCCGGACTTCGGCGAGGAGATCGGCGACCTCTGCGTTCTGCCGACATTCTCCGAAACGTACGGCCCCCTGCTGGCGGGAAGCACTGCATACGGCACCCCGGGCGCCTTCAACCAGGTGATCGAAGGTCACGACTACCTCCTGCAGCGGGAGTGGAGCGACGCCGGCGGCCTGCCCGCGGGAGCCAGGACCCCGGGCGGCTGCGTCCAGCTGCAGTTGCCGGCCGTCTTCACACCACCCGCCGGCGCGGTCGCTGCCCAGCAGGCGCACTTCGACGGCTCGGCCTCGGGGATCGCCGAAGATCCGGTGACCCGCTGGAGCTGGAGCTTCGGTGACGGCACCTCGGGCGAAGGCGCCACCCCGGCGCACACCTACGCGGCTTCCGGCGATTACACCGTCACGCTCACCGTCGAAGACGCCAACGGCAATACGAACACCATCTCCCAGCAGGTCCACGTGGCGCCGCCTGAAGAAGTGACGACCACCACGACGAGCTCGATGCCGAGCAGCAGCAGCACGACCACCAGCAGCACCACCTCGGAATCGACAACCACGACGACGACCGCGACGGCCACGGTTGCCAGCGTCACCTCGACCGCCACCACCTCGACCACCTCCTCGGCCCCAGCTCACCCGAGCGGGACCGAACTGGCCACCATGCTCGGCCTCCCTGCCAGCGACGCATCGCTGGCGGGCACCAGCGCGATCGCGCTCGGCCACGCCTCCTGCCCGCCCGCGTGCTCCCTCTCGGTCAGTCTCTACACGACGGTGCGCACTACCAAGCACCACCACCGCGCCGGCAGGCGGGTGCTGGTCGGCTCGGCGCACATCGCGGCGACCGCGGGCGCCGCTGCCCCGATCGCGGTCAGGCTCAATGCGACGGGCCGGGCGCTGCTGCGTCGCAGCCATCGCCTCGTGGTGCAGCTGGTGCTCATCGTGAGCGACCAGCAGGGCCTCACCACCCAACTGACGCGCACGCTCACGCTGACGGTCCCGCGCCGTACAGCGCGCCGTCACCACTGACACGCAGTCCCCTGCTTCCGGCGCGGGCCTCCGTCCGCCACAATACCCGCGTGCCCATCGAGTTCTCGGAGCGGATCAGGCGGATACCGGCGTACCCGGCGGCGGGCGGGTACGCGGACGCGGCGCCGCCGATCAAGCTGGCCAGCAACGAGACGCCCTACCCGCCGCTGCCGGCCGTGCAGGAGGCGATCGGGCGTGCGGTGGGGAGTCTGAATCGCTACCCGGACCCGTCCAACTCGCTGCTGCGCGCGCGGCTGTCCGATCGCTATGGCGTGCCGGCGGAGCGGATCGCGATCGGGAACGGGTCCTGCGACATCCTGATGGCGGCGGGGGAGGCGCTGCTGGAGCCGGGGGCGGAGCTGGTGCATGCGTGGCCCTCGTTCTCGGTGTATCCGCACCTGAGCGCGGCGAGCGGCGCCACGGCGGTGACGGTGGCGCTGGATGAGCAGGAGCGCCACGACCTGCCCGCGATGCTGGCGGCGATCACGGTGGCCACGCGGCTGGTGGTGGTGTGCAACCCCAACAACCCCACGAGCACCGCCGTGGCGCTGGCGGACATCGCCGCGTTCCTTGAGGAGGTGCCGCCGCACGTGTGCACGATCGTGGACGAGGCCTACTGCGAGTTCAACCTGCTGGAGGACCCCGACGCCTCGGTGGATCTGCTGCACAGTCACCCCAACCTCGTGCTGCTGCGCACTTTCTCCAAGGTCTACGGGCTGTGCGGGCTGCGCGTAGGCTTCGCGCTGTGCGGCTCGGCGGAGATGCCGCGCGCGCTTGATCAGGTGCGCCAGCCGTTCTTCTGCAACGCCATCGCCCAGGCCGCCGCCACCGAGGCGCTGGCCCACCAGGACGCCGTCACCGAGCGGGTCACGCGCACGATCGCCGAGCGCATCTCGGTGCACGAGCGCCTGCTGGCAATGGGGCTTCGGGTCGCGGACTCGCAGGCCAACTTCTGCTGGCTGCGCCTGGGGGAAGACCAGGATGAGGAGGAGGTCATGCGGGGACTGCTCGAGCGAGGAGTGCTCGTGCGCGGGGGCTCCGCGCTGGGCTCGGAGGGGGCGCTGCGCGTCACCTATGGCACGGGCGCGGAGAACGCTCGTTTTCTGGATGCGCTGGAGGAAGTGCTCGTGAACGCGTCGTGACACCCCTCGACCCCGCGGCTCTGTTGTGCTACAAACCTCATAGGCTGGCCATGACCCCATCGCGTATCGCATCCGCACCCGCATCCGCCGCATCGCCCGCCCGCGCCCGCGCGTGTGCCGGGACCTGGTCATGGTCCTCTGCCTACGCCTGGCGATTTAGCTAGGCGCTTCGGCCTGCGTCCCGTCCGTGAGCGGGAGCCGTGGCCGCACCGGGTCCTCAGCAAGGGGACGAGCGCCGCTCACACGGGCCGTCTGCGCCCACCGCCACCCGCCCCGCCGGCGTGGCGCTCACGGCATAAGCACAACACCTGACTAAGCTCTCCATGCGTTTTTGAAAGGAACCAGCGGATGATGATCGTGATGAAAGAGGACGCCACCGAGGAGGAGATCGGGGCGGTCATAGACAAGATCGAGCACGCCGGCGCGCTCGCGCACCCGATCAAGGGCGCTCGTTTGACCGTGATCGGCGCGATCGGCGACGTCGAGCAGGACGTCAACATCGAAAGCCTGGGGCTGGAAGGGCAGCCCGGCGTGGATCGGGTGCTGCCGATCCTCAAGCCCTACAAGCTCGCCTCCGCGCAGATCCGCCACGGCGAACGCACCGTGCTCGAGATCGAGGGGCGCAAGGTCGGCGGCGAGCACTTCGCGCTGATCGCGGGTCCCTGCACGGTGGAATCGCGCGAGCAGACGCTGCAGACCGCGCGTGTCGTGCGCGACGCGGGGGTGTCGCTGCTGCGCGGCGGCGCGTATAAGCCGCGCACCTCGCCGTACGCATTCCAGGGCCTCGGCGTGGAGGGGCTGAGGCTGCTCGCCGAGGCCAAGGCGCAGACGGGGCTGCCGATCGTCACCGAGCTGATGGACCTGCGCGACCTCGACGACGTGCTGGAGGTCGCCGACGTGATCCAGATCGGCGCGCGCAACATGGCCAACTTCCCACTGCTCACCGAGATCGGGCGCTCGGGCTGCCCGGCTCTGCTCAAGCGCGGGCTCTCGGCCACGCTCGATGAGCTGCTGATGGCCGCTGAGTACATCCTCAAGGAGGGCAATCCCAGCGTGATGCTGTGCGAGCGGGGGATCAGGACGTTCGAGACCGATCACCGGCGCGTGACGCTCGACATCATGGCCGTGCCGATCCTCAAGGAGCTCACCCACCTGCCGGTGATCGTCGACCCGAGCCACGCCGCGGGGCGGCGCGATCTGGTGCTGCCGCTCTCGCTCGCGGCCGCGGCCGCCGGTGCGGACGGCATCATCGTGGAGGTGCATCCCAATCCGGACGAGGCCGTCTGCGACGGGCCCCAGGCGCTGCTGGCGGACACTTTCGCGGAATACGCAGCCGCGGTGCAGCGGACAGCGGAGCTCGCCGGCAAGGCGCTCAGCGCCGCGTGATGGCGCCGTCCTTTGAGCGGGGCGCTCAACGCTGCGCGATGGTGCGCTTCGCGTGAGGGTGGCCATCCTCGGGGTCGGGCTGATCGGCGGGTCCATCGGCTTGGCCGCGCGGGCGCGCGCGAATGCTCACGTGTGCGGCTACGACTCCGACCTGGCGGCGCTCGAGGCGGCGCTTGAGCGAGGAGCCATCGACGAGCGGGCGCCCGACATCGCCACGGCGGTCACCGGCGCGCAGGTGGTGTTCGCCGCCGCGCCCGTGGGTGCGCTCGCGCAGACCGTCTCCGAGGCGCTCGCCTACGCCGATCTCGACTGCGTCATCAGCGATGTCGGCTCGACCAAACTGGCGCTGGAGCGCGCGCGCCAGGATCCCCGCTTCGTCGGCGGCCACCCGCTGGCGGGCTCTGAGCTGGCGGGTGTCGCAGGCGCCCGCGAGGACCTCTTCGACGGCGCGATCTGGTGCCTCACGCGCACCTCCGCCACCAACCCCGTCCTGTATGAGCGCCTGCGCGATCTCATCGAGCGCCTCGGCGCCTGTCCGCGCCTGGTCGATCCCGACGCCCACGATCGCCTGATGGCGTGCGTCTCGCACCTTCCGCACGTGCTCGCCAACGTGCTCGTCGCGCAGGCCCTCGCTGCGTTCGAGCTTGAGCGCTCGCAGCCGATGGCTCCTCCCAGCCTGCGGGACGCCACCAGGGTAGCCGGCGCGAACACAGCCATCTGGACCGACATCTACCTCGCCAACGGCCCCGCTCTGATCGAGGCCATCGACGGGGCCATCGGGCGCCTGCGGGACGTGCGCGAGGCGCTTGCCCACGGGGACGCAGACGCGCTCGCCATCTGGAACGAGCGCGCGCGAGCCGCCCGCCAGGCGCTGCTCGGCGAGGACTCCGCCTCACCCCCCGGCCGCTCTGCTACGCAGGACGCCGATCCCTCGGTGGATGCATAGAGTGGCCACGCCATGAACCTGCGCTTCGAGCCCTCCGCCGGGCTCACCGGCGAGCTGACCGCGCCCCCGGACAAGTCGATCTCCCACCGCGCCGCCCTGCTCGGCGCGATGGCCTCCTACCCGGTGCGTATCGACAATTACCTGCACGCCGCGGACACCACCGCCACGCTGAACGCCATCAGCGCGCTGGGCGCCCTTGTCGAGGTGCGCCCCGGCGGGGTGACCGTGCGCGGCGCCGGCCTGCGCGAGGCGCGAGCACCCGAGCAGCCGATCGACGTCGGCAACGCCGGCACGCTCATGCGTCTGCTCCCCGGCTGGCTGGCGGCGCAGGAGGGGCGCACGTTCACACTCGACGGCGACGCCTCGATTCGCCGCCGTCCGGTGGACAGGGTGGCCGAGCCGCTGCGGCTGATGGGCGCCACGGTCACGGCCACCGACGAGCGCTTCCCCCCGCTCATCGTGCAGGGCGCTCGCCTGCACTCGATCTCCTACGAGCTGCCCGTCGCCAGCGCCCAGGTCAAATCCTGCGTGCTGCTCGCCGCCCTCGCCGCCGACGGCGCCACCACCGTGGGCGAGCCCGCGCGCAGCCGCGACCACACCGAGCGCATGCTCATGCGCGCGGGCGTCACCATCCACCGCAACGGCCGCCACATCACCGTCGTCAACGCCGACGAGCTGGTGCTCGAGCACGTCCTCGTCCCCGGCGACCCCAGCTCCGCCGCGTTCCTGATCGCGGCTGGGGTGCTCGTGCCCGGCTCGCGCCTGCTGCTCCGCGACGTCGGCGTCAACTGGACGCGCAGCGGCTTCCTGCGCATCCTCCAGCGCATGCAGGGCATCGTGCTCGGCGAGCTCGAGGACGACACCGGCGAGCTCATCCCCTCCGAGCCCATCAGCGACCTCGATGTCGCCCACGGCCAGCTGGAGGGCGCCGTGGTCGAACCCGAGGAGGTGCCGCCGGCGATCGACGAGCTGCCCCTGCTCGCGCTGCTCGGCTGCTTCGCCGAGGGAGACACGATCGTGCGCGGCGCCGGAGAGCTGCGCCTGAAGGAGTCCGATCGCATCGCCGACGTCGTCGAGGGCCTGCGCGGCCTCGGCGCCAGCATCGAGGCGACGGAGGACGGCTTCGCCGTCAGCGGCTCGGGCGGCCTGCGCGGCGGCGTCATCGACGCCCGCGGCGACCACCGCCTGGCGATGCTCGGAGCCATCGCCGGTCTCGCCTCGCGCGAGGGGGTCGAGGTCAGGGGCATCGAGGCCGCCGCGGTCTCCTACCCGGGGTTCGTCGCGGATCTGGAGCGGCTTTGCTGATCGCCATCGACGGCCCCTCCGGAGCGGGCAAGTCCACCGTCGCCCGCGCCGTGGCGCAGCGGTTGGGCTTGCAATACCTCGACAGCGGCGCCATGTACCGCTGCGTGGGGCTGCTCGCGCTGCGGGCGCCCGCGCGATCCCCGGGTGAGCTGGCAGGCCAGGCGCGCATCGAGCTGGGGGAGCGCGTCCTGCTCGACGGGCGCGACGTGACCGAGGCCATCCGCACGCCGGAGATCTCCCAGGCCGCCTCGCGGGTGGCCGCCGATCCGCAGGTGCGCGCGGCGCTCAGGGCCAAGCAGCGCGAGCTGATCGAGCGTGGCGACTGGGTCGCGGAGGGCCGCGACATCGGCACCGTCGTCGCGCCGCACGCCGAGGTGAAGGTGTTCCTCACGGCCTCCCCGCAGGCGCGCGCGCACAGACGCGCCGCCGAGCTGGGGAAAGACACGGCATCCGTGCTCGCCGAGCAGGCCCGGCGCGACGAGCGCGACTCCGAGCGCGAGCACAGCCCGCTTGTGCCCGCCCCGGACGCTGTGACGCTCGACACCACCGAGCTCTCAGCGGAGGAGGTCGTGGAGCGCATCGCCATGCTGGCTCATGACGCCGGTCATACTGGCCCGCATGCCTCAGCCTCATAAAGTTGGCCTGCATGCCTCATAAAGTCGCCGTCGTCGGCTTCCCCAACGTGGGCAAGTCCTCGCTCATCAACCGCCTCACCGGCACCCGCGATGCGGTCGTGCACGAGCGTCCCGGCATCACGCGCGACCGCAAGGAGCTCGATTGCGAGTGGAACGGCCGCCGCTTCGCGCTGATCGACACCGGCGGCATGGACCTCCAGGACGAGGATCCCCTCGCCGGCTCGATCCGCGAGCAGGCCCGCGCGGGGCTCGCCGACGCGCAGGTCGCGGTTCTCGTCGTGGATGCCCGCGCCGGGGTCAGGCCCGGAGACGAGGAGATGGCGGACCTCCTGCGCCGCGCGCCATTGCCGGTGATCGTCGCCGCCAACAAGTGCGACTCCGCCGCCGAGCTCCACCAGGCCGCCGAGTTCCACCGCCTCGGCCTCGGCGATCCCCTGCCGGTGTCCGCCGCACAGGGGCTCGGCTCGGGCGATCTGCTCGACCGCATCGTGGCGCTGCTGCCCGCGGGGGACGAGGAGCCCGAGGGGGACACCCTGCGCCTGGCCGTCATCGGCCGCCCCAACGTGGGCAAGTCCTCGCTGGTCAACCGCTTCCTCGGCGAGCGGCGCGTGATCGTCTCCCCGCTGGCGGGCACCACGCGCGACGCCATCGACCTGCCGCTGCTAGTGGGCGAGCGCAGGGTGACTCTGATCGACACCGCCGGCATGCGCCGCCAGGCCAAGGTCGCGGACTCCGTCGAGTACTACACCGCATTGCGCTCCCAGCGCGCCGCCGAGCGCGCCGACGTGGCGCTCGTGGTGTGCGACGCCGCCGACGGCGTCACAGCGCAGGATCTGCGCATCGCCGAGCTGGCCATGAAGGCGAGCTGCGCCACCGCGCTCGTGCTCAACAAGTGGGATCTGCACGAAGGCGGCGAGGAGGACCTCGATCACCAGCGCGCCCGCGTCGCCGAGAAGCTGCGGCTGCGCCCGCGCGTGCTCACTGCCAGCGCCGCCACCGGCAGGCACGTCTCGCGCCTGCTCACCGAGGCGCTCGCGCTCGGCGACCGCACATCCGGGCGCATCCCCACCGCCGAGCTCAACCGCTTCCTGTCAGAGACAGTCCAGGCGCGCCAGCCCCCCGTGGGCATGAAGGGCGGCTCAAGCCAGCACCGCCTCAAGCTCATCTACATGACCCAGACGGGCGAGCGCCCCCCGCGCTTCGCCATCCAGGTCAACTCCCACAAGCGCGTCACGCGCGACTACGCCTACTTCGTCGAGAACCGCCTGCGAGCGCGCTACGGCATGGACGGCGTGCCGCTGATCATCGACTTCGTCGAGCGCGGCGAGCGCAGCCAGCGGCGCGCTGCGTAAACTCTGCGAGCTTTTCTCTGCGAGCTTTTTCAACCCGCCGATTCTCAAACCGCCGACCTGGAGCCGATTCCACCCCATGAGCAAGCCTTCTGACAACGAGTACCTCTTCACCTCCGAGTCGGTCACCGAGGGCCACCCGGACAAGATCGCCGATCAGATCTCCGACGGCGTGCTCGACGCGGTGCTCGCCGAGGACCCCTACGGCCGCGTGGCCTGCGAGACGCTCGTCAACACCGGCCTGATCGTCGTCTCCGGGGAGATCTCCACCGACACCTACGTGGACATCCAGGAGATCGCGCGCTCCACCGTGCGCCGCATCGGCTACGACAACGCCGCCTACGGCTTCGACTGCGACACCTGCGCGGTCATCAACGCCATCGACAAGCAGTCGCCCGACATCGCCCAGGGCGTCGACGCGGCCTATGAGACGCGCCACGACCCCGCCGACGAGGACGAGCTCGACATCGCGGGCGCGGGCGACCAGGGGATGATGTTCGGCTACGCCTCCAACGAGACCGACGAGCTGATGCCGCTGCCGATCGCGCTCGCGCACAAGCTCGCCAAGCGCTTGGCGGAGGTGCGCAAGGGCGAGGTCATGCCCTATCTGCGCCCCGACGGCAAGACCCAGGTGACGGTCCGCTACCAGGACGGGCGGCCCGTGGAGATCGAAAAGATCCTCATCTCCACCCAGCACGCCGACGGCATCGACGCCGAGGCTCTCATCAAGCCCGACCTCTTCGAGCACGTCCTGCGCCCGGTGCTGCCCGGCGAGCTCTACGATGAGAAGAAGCTGCTCAAGAACTTCCTCGTCAACCCCACGGGGCGCTTCGTGATCGGCGGCCCGATGGGCGACTGCGGCCTCACGGGGCGCAAGATCATCGTCGACACCTACGGCGGCATGGCCCGTCACGGCGGCGGCGCCTTCTCCGGCAAGGACCCCTCCAAGGTCGACCGCTCCGCGGCCTACGCCGCGCGCTGGGTAGCGAAGAACATCGTCGCCGCCGGCCTCGCCGAGCGCGCCGAGGTGCAGGTCGCCTACGCGATCGGCGTCGCCCACCCCGTTTCGGTGATGGTCGAGACTTTCGGCACCGAGAAGATCGGCCGCGCGCACATCGCCCAACTCGTGGACGAGCACTTCGACCTGCGTCCCGGGGCCTTCCGCGAGGAGCTCAAGCTGCACCGGCCGATCTACCAGAAGACCGCCGCATATGGCCATTTCGGGCGCGACGACCACGACTTCACGTGGGAGCGCACCGACCGCGCGCAGGCGCTGCGCGTCGCCGCAGGGCTCTGACCGACGACCCCTTTAGGGTCAGGGGCGATGTCCGCAATCGCCAAGGTTGAGCCGATGACCACCGCCCGCGCGCTGCGCGGGCCGTTCGACTACCTCCTGCCCGCAGAGCTGCGCCAGGGGGTCGGCGTGGGCTCGATGCTCGTCGTGCCCTTCGCGCGCCGCGAGGTATTGGGGGTCGTGGTCGGCCTGGCGGACGACAGCGAGATCGCGCACGAGCGCCTGCTCGCGCCGCTGCGCGCGCTGGACGAAGGCCCCCCCGCCCTGCCCGCCGATCTCGTGGCGCTGGCCGGGTGGATCGCCGCGGAGTACTGCTCCACGATCGCCCGCGCGCTCACGCTCGTGCTGCCGCCCGGGGCCGCGCGGCGACTCAGCGGGCGCAAGCGCCGGGCTCCCAAGCGCACCGCCCACCTGCCGCTCGGCGCGCGGGGGGTTGGTATACCGCGGCTCACCGTCGCGCAGCAGGCCGCGCTCGATCCCCTGCTCGATGCGCTGCACGCGCGCCGCCCGGCGCAGCGCCTGCTGCACGGGGTGACGGGATCGGGCAAGACCGAGATCTACCTGCGCGCCACCGCCGCCGCGCTGGAGCAGGGGCGCGGGGCGATCGTGATGGTGCCCGAGATCGCGCTCACCCCGCAGATCGTGGGGCGCTTCATCGAGCGCTTCGGCGACACCGTCGCGGTGATGCACTCCCGCCTCTCCGCCGGCGAGCGCTACGAGCAGTGGCGGCGGTTGCGCTGTGGCGAGGCGCGCGTGTGCGTCGGGCCCCGCTCGGCCGTGTTCGCGCCGATCGAGCCGCTCGGCCTGATCGTGCTCGACGAGGAGCACGACGCCTCCTACAAGCACGAAGGCGATCCCCGCTACGACGCCCGCGCCGTCGCCGCCCGCCGCGCGCAGGACACGGGCGCGCTGCTTCTGCTCGGCAGCGCCACCCCGCGGCCGGAGAGCCACCACGCGGTGCCCTCGCTGCGCCTGCCCCACAGGGTCGACGACCGCCCCCTGCCCGCGGTCGAGGTGCTCGACATGTGCGGCCAGTCACATGGACTGCACCCCCGTACCGCGCAGGCGCTCGCCGATGTCAGACAGGACGGGCGCAAGGCGATCGTGCTGCTCAACCGCCGCGGCTGGTCGAACTTCCTCTCCTGCCGCTCCTGCGGAGAGGTGTGGAGCTGTCCCCACTGCGACGTATCGCTCGTGCTGCACCGCGCCCAGGGACTGCTCGCCTGCCACCACTGCGGGCACCGCCGGCGCCTGCCCGAGCGCTGCGAGTGCGGTTCGGGCAGCCTCGCTCGCCACGGCGCCGGCACCGAGCGCCTGGAGCACGACCTCAGCGCCGCGCTCGACGGGGATGGCGGCTTTCCGATATTTCGCCTCGACGCCGACACTGTCGCCAACGCCGGCGGTGTCGCCACCGTGCTGCGTCGCTTCGAGGCGGCTCCCGCCGGCGTGCTGCTCGGCACGCAGATGGTCGCCAAGGGCCACGACTTCCCCGGTGTCACCCTCGGCGTCGTGCTCGACGCCGACGCCACCCTGCGCTTTCCCGACTTCCGCGCCGAGGAGCGCACCTTCGCGCTCATAGCCCAGCTCGCGGGGCGCGTCGGACGCGGTGGGGAGGGTCAGGTGCTGGTGCAGACCATCGCCCCGAGCGCGCGCTCGATCCAGTATGCCGCCCGCCACGACAGCGACGGCTTTCTGGCCGGGGAGCTGGAGCGCCGCCAGGCGCTGCGCTATCCGCCCTTTTCCCATCTCGTGCGCATCGTCTGCGC
Source organism: uncultured Solirubrobacteraceae bacterium (assembly GCA_964582105.1). Classification (GTDB taxonomy): domain Bacteria; phylum Actinomycetota; class Thermoleophilia; order Solirubrobacterales; family Solirubrobacteraceae; genus Palsa-744. The sequence continues at coordinate 10,742 of CAZOQI010000045.1, read as the reverse complement.
TGCCGTCGATACCCCCGCTGCGCGCGCGGCCGCAGGCGCCATCCGTGCGCGCCTGCTGGCCGATCTTCGATCGGTCACCGGCGCCGATGTGCTCGGACCAGCCGCCCTCTTTCGCCTGCGCGAGCGCGAGCGCCAGGTGCTCGTCGTCAAGACCGGCGAGCGCTCCGCCGCCGTGCGCGCCATCGGCGCCGCGGTGCAGCACCTCGCCTCAGAGCGCCAGCACGCCGGGGTCAGCTTCAGCGTCGACGTCGATCCGCAGTAGCGGCCGCATGGCCCGCGGCGATGCTCGCCACGAAGGCCCCTAAAATCAATTCCACATGGCCGAGACCAAGGACATCGCCGTGGTGGAGGAGCTCGAGGACCCGGAGCTGGACGCGGAGCTCGAGGACGCCGCGCCCCCGCCCGCGCTCGATCCCGAGACGATCGCCCGCCGCGACGCGGCCCTGCGCCACGTGCGCAAGCTCGGGGACCCCGTGCTGCGCGCCGCCGCCGTGCCCGTCGATCGCTTTGATGAGAATCTGCGCACCGAGATCCAGCGCATGGGCGAGCTCATGCACGATGCGCTCGGCGTCGGGCTCGCCGCCAACCAGATCGGCGTCCTGCACCGCGTGCTCGTCTATCGCACCGATCCCGAACACGACATCACCGCGCTGGTCAACCCTGCGCTTGAGTCCTCCAGCGAGGACACGGAGGTCGCCGAAGAGGGCTGCCTCAGCCTTCCGGGCGTGCACATCGAGGTGGAGCGGCCGGCGCAGGTGCGCGTGCGGGCGCGCGACGGCGCGGGAGATGAGGTGCTCATCGAGGCCGAGGGCCTGGAGGCCCGCGTCATCCAGCACGAGATCGACCACCTCGACGGCGTCCTGATCCTCGATCGGGTGTCTCGCGCGGTCCGCAAGGAAGCCATGCGCGCCATGCGCGAGGCGCGGCAGGAGGCCAGCGTCGCCTAGCGGCGGCCCGCAGCCGGGTGGAGCGCGGCGCACCGTCTTCCTCGGCACCTCCGAGTTCGCCGCCGTGGTGCTGGAGCGCCTGGCCGGCACATCGCACCGTCCCGTGCTGGTCATCTCCCGCCCCGATCGCCCGCGCGGGCGTGGGCGGCGGCTCGCCTCGCCGCCGGTGGCCGCTGTGGCCCGGACTCTCGACATCCCGCTGGAGCAGCCCGAGGGCGTCAACGACCCGGGCACACGTGAGCGCATCGCCGCGGCCGCGCCCGAGGCCGTGATCGTCTGCGCCTTCGGGGCGCTCGTCAAGGAGCCCCTGCTGTCGGACTACGACATGCTCAACGTGCATCCCTCGCTGCTGCCACGCTGGCGCGGCGCGGCGCCGATCGAGCGCGCCATCATGGCCGGGGACGCACAGACGGGGGTGTCGATCATGCGCCTCACCGCCGGACTGGACAGCGGACCGGTCTGCCTCTCCGCCGGCGAGCCCATCCTGCCCGAGGACACCTATGGCTCGCTCGCCCCGCGTTTGCAACAGCTCGGCGGGGATCTGCTGGTGCGCGCCCTCGACGAGCGCCCCGAGTTCGCCGCGCAGGACGAGACGGGTGTCACCTACGCCGAGAAGATCGCGCCCGAGGATCGTCTGCTCGACCCCGCTCGGCCTGCTGTCGAGCTGGAGCGCACGGTCAGGGCGCTGCATCCCCACATCGGCGCTCGCGTCGCGCGCGAGGACGGCAGCCTGCTGGGAGTGCACTGTGCGGTCGTCGCCTCGGATGGGCTCTCGCAGGGGCTCTCGGACGATGGGCCACCCCCCGGGGCGCTCTTGGCCGATGCCGGACGGCTGCTGTATGCGACGATTGACGGCGCGCTTGAGCTGCTCGAGGTCCAGCCGCCCGGCGGCAGGCCGATGGATGCCGCCGCCTACCTGCGCGGCCACGAGCCGCGGCGCGGATGACAGCCACCGGTGGGGTCGCGGCGGCGCCCGCTCGCGTCTGCGCCTACGCGGTGCTGCGCCGCGTGTTCGAGCGCGGCGCCTACGCCGATGAGGCCCTGCACGCCGAGGCGCGCGAGCTGGACGCCCGCGACCGGGCGCTGGCGATGCGCCTGGCCTACGGGGCGGTGCAGCGCCGCGGAACGCTCGACCATCTGATCGAGCGGCTGGCGGAGCGGCCTGTGGGGCGTCTGGATCCTCCTGTGCTGGCGGCGCTGCGGCTGGGGCTGTACGAGCTGCTCTATCTGGATGGCGCCCCGGATCGCGCGGTTGTGGCTGACGCCGTTGAGCTCGCGAAGACCTCTGGCCAGGGCGGCAAGACCTCCCCGCAGGGCGCCAAGACCTCCGGCCGGGGCGGGCACGGGCTCGTCAACGCGGTTCTGCGCCGCGCCACCCGCGAGGGAGCGGCGTTGCTGGGCGCCCTGGACGACCGCACCCCCGAGCACGCGGCGATCGTGCACTCCCACCCCGAGTGGATCGCGCGGCTGTGGTGGCAGTGCCTCGGCCCCGAGCAGGCACGCGCGCTGATGGCCTGCGACAACGAGCCGGGGGAGGTCGCGCTGCGCGCCAATACGCTCGTCGCCGACGCCGCCGCGCTGGCGCGCGAGCTGCCGGTGGCCACGCACGGCGCCCCCCTGCTGGGAGACCTGCTGCCCGAGGCGCTCGTGCTCGATGGGCCCTTCGACGCGCACGCCTCGCCGCTGTGGCGCTCGGGGGCCTTCCTGGCGCAGTCGCGCGCGGCGATGCTCGCGGCGCGGACGGTAGATCCCCAGCCGGGCGAGCGGGTGCTCGACCTGTGCGCCGCCCCCGGCGGCAAGAGCACGCACCTGGCCGCGCTCATGGGGGGGCAGGGGGAGGTCGTGGCGATCGAGCGCAACCCGCGTCGCGCCGCGGAGCTGGGGCGAACCGCGCGGCGGCTGCACGCCGCCAGCGTGCGCGTGGAGCTGGCCGACGCGATGGTCCCCCGCACCCCCCGCGAAGCGCCGTTTGATCGCGTGCTCGTCGATCCGCCCTGCTCGGGCCTGGGCACCCTGCAGGCGCGCCCGGACCTGCGCTGGCGGGTGAGCCTCCAGGACGTCGCCCAGATGGTCCGTGCGCAGGCCGCCATCCTCGCCGCCGGCGCGGCGGCGGTCCGTCCGGGCGGCGTGCTGGTCTACTCTACGTGCACCATCTCTCCGACCGAGAACGAGCACCAGCTGGCGGCCTTCCTGGACTCCCACCCCGACTTCGCCCTGGATGAGGAGCATGAGGAGCCCATCGTGACCCTGCCCCACCGCGACCGCACCGCAGGCTTCTTCATCGCGCGGCTACGCAGGGGCTCATAGGAGCCGGTGGACACGTGGATCCCGAGCAGAGAGCCCCGGGCGGGCCGGACGTCGATCTCGGGCCGCGCTGCCCGCACTGCTCCGAGCCGTGGCTGCGGCCCACCAACCTCCCCGGACGCTACCGCTGCGTGAGCTGCCTGCACCGCTTCGAGCTGGCCTCCGTCTGCCCCAACTGCGGCGAGCACTCCACGATCGTGCGCATGTCATCCACGGCGATCCTCAAGTGCAACAACTGCGGCGACTCGATGCTGCAGCCGGTATGAGCGTGTCGATGCCCTCCACGTCCGAGAATGCGTCGCTCACGAGCGTGCTTTTGAGCGCGGTGCGCGTGGCGCCCTCGATCCTCTCCGCCGACTTCGGACGCCTGCGCGAGCAGGTGGGGGAGGTGCTGGCCGCGGGCGCGCGCGTGATCCACGTGGACGTCATGGACGGCCACTTCGTGCCGCCGATCACGATCGGCCCGCTGATCGTCTCGGCGCTGAGCGAGCAGGTGCGCGACGCCGGGGGGATGCTCGACGTGCATCTCATGATCGAGCAGCCCGAGCGCCAGGTGGCCGAGTTCGCCAGGGCGGGCGCCGACTCGATCACCTTCCACATCGAGGCCACCGCGCACGCCGCGCGCGTCGCGGAGCTGATCCGCGAGCAGGGGGCCGATGTCGGCGTGGCCATCAATCCTGCCACCCCCGTCGAGACCCTGAGCGAGATCGCGCCCGTGCTCGGGCTCGCGCTCTGCATGACGGTCAACCCCGGGTGGGGCGGGCAGGCGTTCATCGCCGCCTCGCCGAGGAAGATCGAGCGCCTGCGGGCGCTGCTGGACCGGGGGCGGGCGCCCGGGGAGGGCGCGGCGCTGGAGGTGGACGGGGGCATCGACCCCGAGACGGCGCCCCTCTGCCGCGCTGCGGGGACCTCGCTGTTCGTCGCCGGCTCGGCGATCTTCGGCGCCCCGGACCCGGGCGCGGCCTACCTGGCGATCGCGCGCGCGGTGGATGGCGCCTGAGCCTCCGGGCGGTCTCCCACCGGCGCCGCCACATCGCGTCCTCCGCCGCGATAGAGCATCCCCAGGGCGAGCGCCAGCACGGCGGTGGCCCCGGCGTAGCCGATCTCCATGCGCAGCAGCTGTTCGCTCACGGCCGGAGTGAGCATCCAGGCGAGAAAGAGGATCGCCGCCAGCCCCCAGCAGCCAGCCGCGGCGCGTGCGCGATCGCGTGCCAGGGCGGCCTGGTTGAGCGCCCCGGAGGTCAGATGCAGGCCCATCCCCACGCCGACGAGGGCGAGGCCGAAGCGGCCGTAGGAGAAGGGCTGGCCGAAGAGATGGCTCATCGCGAAGGGCCCGATCGCCAGCAGGCCCAGCGCCACCGCCGCGGCGAAGGCGGCGATCGCGCGCACCGTGACACGTATCGCCCGGGCGAATGCCGCGTGGCCCTCGGTCGCCTCCAGGCCCGTCAGATGCGGCAGCAGCGAGGTCTGGATCGCCTGGAAGAGCTGCAGCGGGGCGCGCGCGATCAGCAGCACGTCGAAGACGATCCCCGCGAGCGCCTTGTCGGATGAGGTCGCCGCGACGGTCAGCACGGCGGCGTTGAGCAGCGTCTGCTCGGAGAACATGATGCTCGAGACCCAGCCGGCGAAGTGGGTGCCCCGCCGCAGCGAGAGCTCCTCCCGATGGGCTTGGCGCGACTCGTCCCGCTGGGCCCGGCGCGAGGTCTGCGCGAGCGCTTCGCGCCGTTCCCGCCGGCTGCGCGCGAACGCCGCGGGCACCACCACCAGCGAGACCAATGGCGCCGCCGCGATGCCCAGCGCCACGGTGCTCTGTCCGCTTGCGATGCCGAGCACGACCGCCAGCGCGAAGCAGATGCGCGCGGCGGCCTCCATCAGCACGAGGCTCCCAAAGAGGGCGAAGTATTCGTGCCCGGCCAGCCAGCCCCGGGCGAAGTAGCTGGCGGCGTAGGCCAGCGTGCCCACGAGCAGCACCCCATACAGGGCTTCGTAGCCTTCGAACACCTGCTTCACGATCGTTTCGCGCAGCGCGAGCGCCGCCACGAGGAAGAGCAGCGCGAAGCCCAGCTGGATGACGATCGGCACCCGCAGCCGCTGCTCCTGGTACCCGAGTGCCCTGCGCTCGGCGATCGTGCGCGAGAGCAGCTGTTCGATCGGCCGGTAGATCACTGAGATGATCACGAACATGATCGACCACAACAGCGCTACGCGCGACGCCGCCGCTGGGCTCAGGACGTGGCTGGAGATCGAGAAGAAGGCGAACGTCAAGAGGCCCGTGGCGGCGATCCCGATCGACAGGATGCCCGCGCCGCGGCCGTAGGAGCGGGTCGCCTCTGCGTGCCCGGAGCGATTGTCCTCAGAGCTGGACAAGCAGCATCGTCCACGGGAAGGGCGAGCGCACCTCGGCCACCTCGCCGTGGCGCGAAAGCAGCGCGACGAAGCCGCGCCGGGACCAGTGGTTGAGATGCCCGGGTGTGTTGCCGAGGTCCGCCCAGTAGGCCCCGCGCGCCATGTTGAGCATCCGCCACAGGGGCTCGCGCGGCACGGACACCAGCAGGTGGCGCCGCGCGCAGCGCGCCATCTCGGCCACGGTGTGCTCGGGGTCGGGCAGGTGCTCCAGCACCTCGATGGCGCTGAGGAGATCGAACTCCTCGTCGGCGAAGGGCAGGTTCTCGGCGCGCATCACCTGGTATTCGAGGTTGGGCGCCTGGCGCTGGGACCACCCCTGCTGGATGGAGTCCTCCTCCAGATCGATGCCCACGACGCGCCGCTCGGCGCCCAGGCGCGTGGCCCAGCGGTGCACGAGCACCCCCTCGCCGCAGCCCACATCCAGCAGCGACCGAGGACCGGCGATGTCCAGGAGCTCGTCCAGGGAGCGCTCGAAGCCGGCCATCATGCGCCGCACCAAGGGGTTGGTCGAGCCGTACTTGTCGTAGGTGTTGCCGGTGACGATCCCGTCCCGGGAGACGGTCACTCCACCGCCGCTCAAACCCGCACCGCCTCTTCGGGCAGCGGCTGCTCTGCGGACCGGGGCGCCCCCGGGGCATCCGCCGCCGGGTCGCGCGGGGCGGGGCCGGTGGAAGAGCCGCGTTCGTAATGCGACGGCGCGACCCCCAGTTGCAGTTCGATGCGCCGGACGCGCTCGAAGGTCTTCTGCGTCATCACGCGCTGCGCCGCGAGCAGATCGCCGATGACCCCCAGCGCCCATAGCACGACGGCGGCGATGAAGAGCACCGCCCCGAGGATCAGAGACTGCACGTGCCCCTTGCCCGAGCCTTCCACATAGGCGACCGCGAAGCGGATCCAGACCGCCAGCGCCGCCACGCCGATCACAGCGGAGAGGCTCCAGAACACCCGCAGCGGCTCGTACTGTGCGTAGATGCGGAAGATCGAGATGGCGTTGCGCCGCACGTAGGCCCACATCGAGGGGAACAGGCGCGACTCGCGCGTGGCGGCGTTGGTGCGCACGGGCACGTGGTCGGTGGCGACGAGCATCTTGCCGGCCTGGATGATGGTCTCCAGGGTGTAGGTGAACTTGGACACGACGAGAATCTGGATGGCGGCCTCGCGGTTGTAGGCCCTGAAGCCCGAAGTGGTGTCGGGCAGGGACGTGGAGGACGCCTGGCGCACCACCCACGAGCCCAATCGCTGCAGCGCCTTCTTCAAGGGCGAGAAGTGCTCGACGCCGGCCACCTCGCGGTCGCCCACGACCATGTCCGCGCGCCCCTCCAGGATCGGCTTCACCAGGCGGGCCACGTCGGGCCCGTAGTACTGATTGTCGGCGTCGGTGTTGACGATCACGTCCGCCCCCAGCTTCAGGCAGGCATCGAGCCCGGCCTGAAAGCCCGCGGCGAGACCCTTGTTGTTGGTGAGGCGCACGAGATGGTGCACGCCTTCGCGGCGCGCCACCGCGACCGTCTCGTCGGTGCAGCCGTCGTCGACGATGAGCCACTCGACCACGTCGAAGCCGTCGAGCTCGCGCGGCAGGTCGGCGAGCGTCGCGGGCAGCGTCTGCGCCTCGTTCCAGCAGGGGATCTGGATGATGAGCTTGATGGGTGCAGGATAGTGGCGGGTGGGCCTCTCTATCTTTCCAGTCACATGCAAGGCGCAACGCTCACCCAGCCGGGCGCCCGGCGGCTGGGACCTGTGTGGTTGACCAGGCTGCGCGCCGTGTCGGCCCCAACCTGGGCCAAGGTGGGCTTCGCGGCGCTGTGCGCGGGCGCGCTGGTGGGCTATCTGGCCTTCCCGACCTACCCCACGTACGACTCCTACTACGCCCTGATCTGGGGCCGCGACGTGCTGCACCTGCACCTGCCGGTGTTCCAGGTCTACCGGGCGCCCACGGAGCACCCGCTGGCGATCGCCTTCGGGGTCCTCGCGGCGATGTTCGGCCAGTCTGGCGACCGCGTGATGATCCTCGGCGCGATCGCCTCCTTCGTGGCGCTGGTGGCGGGGCTGTACCGGCTCGGGCGCCTGACGTTCGGCCCGCTGGTGGGGATGATCGCGGCGGCGATCCTGTGTACGCGCTTCGATTACGAGTCCTACGCGGCGCAGGGCTACCTGGACTTCTCCTACATGGCGCTGGTGGTGTGGGCGGGCGCGCTGGAGGCGTCCAAACCGCGCCGCGGCGCGCCGGTCTTCGCTCTGCTGGCGGCCGCGGGCCTGTTGCGCCCCGATGCGTGGCTGCTGTCGGGGGTGTATCTGCTGTGGTGCGGATGGCCCGCCGTGAGGGCCTTCTCGCGCGCGCAAGCGCCCCCGCCGGGCAGCTGGCGCAAGCTGCTCTGCTACGCCGCGCTCACGGTGGCGGCGCCGCTGCTGTGGGCGCTGGTGGACCTCATCGTCACCGGCGATCCGATCTACTCGCTGCACTCCACGGCGGGCCTGGCCGAAGCGCTGGGCCGTACGAAGGGCATCTCCAACATCCCCTCCTCGGCGTGGGAATTCATGGTGCGCCTGGACAAGCTGCCGCTGGTGCTGGGGGGGATCGCGGGAGCGGTGCTGGCCTTCCTGCTGACCCCCCGGCGCGTGCGGGTCCCCCTGGCGCTGCTGCTGTCGGGCCTTTTGACCTTCATCCTGTTGGGCGCGGCGGGCACATCGGTGATCGACCGCTACCTCTTGACGCCGGCGGTGCTGGTGATGCTGTTCGGCGCGGTGGCGGTGGGCGGCTGGTCGATGTTGGAGCCCGGGAGCGCGCTGCGGCGGGTGTGGATGGGCGGCGCCGCGCTGCTGGTGGCCGTGGGCGTGGCGCAGGCGGCCGCGACGGTGAGCCTGACGGGCATCGAAACCGAACTGTCCTTCCGCGATGACTCCCACCGCGCGCTGGCGAGCGTGCTGAAGGACCCCCGCGTGCACGCGGACCTCAAGAGCTGCGGTCCGCTGTCGCTGCCCAACCACAAGCTGATGCCCGACGCGCGCTGGCTGCTGAACGCAGGGGTGGGTGGGTCCCCATCGATCCTCCCCCGCAGCCAGGCCCGGACCCTGGCCCGCGCCGGCAATCCCGCCCTGCGCGAGCGGATCGCAAGGGGCGGCGTGGCGATCTACCCCACCGGCGAAGCGGTGTTCCGCCAGGCGATCGTGGAAACGGGCGATAACCCCCTCGATCAGGTCCCCCTGCGGGGATTTCGGCTGATCCTGACAAGCCAGTACTACGCGGTCTATGCGCGCTGCAACCGATAGCTCTCCCCCGGCGTCCGCCGTGAGGGAGGGACTGCCCCGGGCGCGCGTGCGGCTGGGCGGATGGAGCTGGCTGGCGCCGGGCGCGATCCTGACAGGCGCGCTGGCGCTGCGCCTGTGGGGCATAGGGCAGGGCCTCCCCTACGCCTACAACGCGGACGAGAACGACCACTTCGTCCCCAAGGCGGTGAAGATGTTCGAAGAGGGCCTGAACCCGCACTACTTCGCCAACCCGCCCGCGCTGACGTACCTGCTGCACGGCCTGTACCTGGCGTGGTACGGCGGCGGCGAAGCCGCGCGGCACGCCCTGGGCACGAACCCCACCGAGGTGTACCTGCTGGGCCGCGTGGCCGTGGCGCTGCTGGGCGTGGTGGCGCTGTGGCTGCTGTATCTGGCGGGCGAGCGCCTGCTCGGCCGGGCCGTGGCGCTGCTGGCGATGGCCCTGGAGGCGGTCGCCTTCCTGCCCGTGTTCTACGCCCATCTGGCGCTCAACGACGTCCCCACGCTGGCCCCGCTGACGCTGGCGCTGCTGGGCGCGGCGGGGGTGCTGCGCAAGGGCCGCATGCGCGACTACGCGCTGGCCGGCGTGGGCCTGGGGCTGGGCTGCGCGACGAAGTACACCGCGGGCATCGTCGTGCTGCCGCTGCTGGCCGCGGCGGCGTGTCAATCAGAGGGTGGCGCAGGCGGCCGGAGGCCGCCGAGCCGGGCCCCTCGATATACCCAATACCTGGATCACCCCCAAACGAGACCCCGCGCCCTGACCGGCGTCGCTCTGGCCGGCGGCCTGGCGCTGGCGAGCTTTCTGATCGCCAACCCCTACGCGCTGCTGGACTTCGGCGCCTTCCACGGCGAGCTCAACCACCAGTCCCAGCTGGCCGGCGAAGGCCAGGGCAAGCTCGGCGCGGGCCACACGGGAGGCGTGCGCTACTACCTGTGGTCGCTGACGTGGGGCCTGGGCTGGGTCCCGGCGCTGGCGGCCCTGGGCGGGGCGCTGAGCATCTGGCGCAAGGATCGGCGCGTGGGCTGGATGCTGGTCCCGGCGCCAGTGCTGTTCCTGGCCTTCATGGGCCTGCAGGGTCGCTACTTCGGGCGCTGGCTGTTGCCGATCTTCCCGATCCTGTGCCTTTTGGCGGCATTCTGTGCGCTGCGACTCGCCGAAGGGCTGGTCCGCCGAGTGGGCGGGTTTTTTGGGGGGAGGGGGCCGCGCGGTGAGGAGACGGGGCGCAGCCAGGAGGATGTGGCGAGAGCTCCGAGCCTTGCGCGGGGAGGGCCGCGTGTGGCGGTCATGGCGCTGGCGGGGCTGGCCCTGTGCGCGCAGGGACTCGTATACAGCATCCACTCCGACCTGGTGCTCTCGCGCGCGGACACGCGCACGCTGACGCGCGAATGGATGGTGGCGAACATCCCTGCGGACAGCAGGATCGTGGCCGAGCCCGTCTCTCCGGATGCGTGGGCGTATGACATCGGGCACTTCAACGAGGCCACCCCCGAGGGCAGCCGCTGGATCAAGTACCCCTCGCTGGAAGTGGCGATATCCCCCGGCGGCGCGCTGGTGGGCCCCACAGGCAGGACGGTGGGCATCGAGGACTACGAGCGCACGCTGGCCCCGTCCCTGATCGGCTACTACGAGCGCCAGGGCTTCTGCTGGGTGATCGTGGGCTCCACGCAGCAGGGCCGCGCGCTGGCCGAACCGGGGGCGGTGCCCGAGGCCGTGGCCTACTACCGCGCCCTGGCCCGCCAGGCGCGGGTCCTCTACCACGTCTCCCCCTACGCCGCCGGCGCCGGCCCGGTGGCGTTCAACTTCGACTGGAGCTTCGACTA
>CAZOQI010000044.1:0-118877 GCA_964582105.1 uncultured Solirubrobacteraceae bacterium | reverse complement strand
TCCATCAAATCGCGGCAGCACTGCAGGAAGTTGCGCCGGTAGCTGCGCGTGTGAAAGCCGATGATGTCATTCGCCAAAAGGCCCGTGAAGATCTCCTCGCGTATGCGCGAGGGCAGCACCCGCCAGGCGTCCGACTGCGTCCAGGGAATGTGGATGAAATGGTGCAAAAACACGTCCGGGCGCGCCCGCCGCACCAGATCCGGGAGCGTATACAGGTGGTAATCGTGGACCATCACCACCGGCTCGGGGCTGTCCTTCAGCTCCTCCACCACCGCTCTTGCGAGGTCCTCGTTAACCACGTTGTAGCCGAACTCGAACGCCTCGATCTCCTCGCGGCGGATATCCGGCGCATTTGAGAGATCCCACAGGTAGTGCTGGATGAACCACAGCATCGGGTTGGCGAACACGTTGTAGAAGCGATCGTAGGCATCGGGGTCGCTCACCACCAGGCGCACCTGATAGGAGCCTCCGGCCGGCGAGCGCACCGGGAAGGACCGTCCCTCGTTCTGGCGCGAGACCTCTGCGTCGAACTCGCTCATCGCGCTCGCCACCCACACCGCCTCGCGGTGGGACGCCAGCCCGCTCAGCGCCGTCACCAGGCCGCCGCTGCCGCGCTGCACGCTCCCGTCCTGTGCGAAGGTCACAGGCCCGCGGTTGGACACCAGCACCAGCGAGGCTCGCTGTGCCGGCCCCTCGCTCACGACTTCGCCAGCTCCGTGAAGATCTTCAGGTAATCGCGCAGATAGCGCGGCGTCAGGAAATGGGTGCGCACGTGCTCCTTGCCGCGCCTGCCCAACGCCTTGCCCAATGCCGGATCCTCGAGGACCTCAAGCGCCCGCTGCGCGCACTCCTCCGCGCTGTCCACCAAAAACCCCGTCACGCCGTCCTCCACCTGCAACGGAATGCCTCCCACGTTGCCCCCGATGAACGGCCTTGCCTTCCAGATCGCCTCCGACACCGTCAGGCCAAAGCCCTCGCGCGTGCTCTTCTGGATCAGCACATCCGCGTGGCTCTGAAACGCATTCACCTCGATCGACCCCACGTTGTTGAAGTTATTGAGGATGTGCACATCCGGGTCGCCATCTGCGTGCGCGATCGTCGCGTTGAAGAAGTCCCACCCCTCGGGGTCATCGCTCGCCATCGACCCCACCAGCGCCAGCTGCACCTGCGGCATCCGCTCCTTCACCGCGCGATAGGCATCGATCACGCCGAGCGGGTCCTTCCAGGGGTCAAAGCGCGACACCTGGCACATCAGCGGCCGATCCACGTCGATGCCGAACTGTCCGCACACATACGATGCGTCCTCGGGCGAGAGCGCCATGTTCTTGGTCGCCAGCGGATCGATCGCCGGCGGCACGATATTCACCTTGCCGCCCATCCCCTCGGGCACATATGCCCCCATGTGAAACAGCGACTGCGGGTAGTCCGCGATGTAGGGCAGCAGGCGCGCGATCGTCTCCGGGTTGGGCGTCGAGAGATCGATGTGGCAGCGCCACACCCAGCCCGCCGCCTTCTCCGGCACCAGCCCGTGCAGCGCCGCCGGCTGAGGGTCGTGCACCAGGCACACGTCCCACCCTCCGCTCAGCTCGCGCGCGTTCATCTCGTTGTAGCTCATCCACGTGCTCCACTGCTCCTCGTCGAGGTCCTGGGGGGCGCCCTGCAGCGCATTGTGCATCAGCTTGGTCGCGTTGAAGAACTCCTCGCGGCCGTAGATCACCTGCCATTCGCACTCCAATCCCACGTCGCGCATCAGCGGCACCAGCGTGTACAGAATCTCCGACACCCCGCCCCCGAAGGCCGTCGCCGACACGTGCACCACGCGGCGGCCCTTCAGCGGCTCCGCCAGCTCGCGGATCTCGTCGATCAGGCCCCGCCCGCAGATGTGCGTGTAGTCGGCGAGCGACTTCGTCGGAACGGCCACGGGCTGGAGCACGCGCGCACGATATCCATATGCGGCCCCCGCAGTGCTGCGCTGGGAGATGTGCGGCGTCCGCAGTGCTGCGCTGGGCTGCCGGGATTGGGTCTAAGGTCTTCGGGCAGTGCTCAACGGACGCATCTACCGAGCCGCCTTCGTGCCCCTCGTCCTCGCCCTGGCGATAGCCGGGTTCTCGCTGCGCCCGCCCGCCTCCCCGCTCACGGCCACGCTCGCGCCCGACGCCTTCGACGGAGCCCTCGCCTTCGCCGAACTGAAGGCCCTTGCGCGCGGCTTTCCCGAGCGCCGTCCCGGCGGCCGGGGCGATGACGAGCTCGCCGCGCGCATCGCGCGCACGCTCCAGGGGCTGGGCGGCGCCGCCGCCGGCGGCTTCTCGGTTCGCTCGAGCGAAGTGCGCGCGCCCACCATCGACGGCGAGCGCACCCTCACCACCGTCATCGCCAGGCGCCCGGGGATCACGGGCGGCAGCCCGATCGTACTGCTCGCCCACCGCGACAGCGCCGGGCGCGGCGCCCTCGCGGAGCTCTCCGGCACGGCCGTGCTGCTCGAGCTCGCGCGCGTGCTCGCCGCCAGCGAGACCCAGCGCACCATCCTCGTCGTCTCCACCAGCGGCGGCAGCGGCGGCGACGCCGGTGCCGCCAACTTCGCCGCCCACTTCGGCGAACCCGTCGCCGGTGCGATCGTGCTCGGCGACCTCGCCGGCGCCACCGCCCACAAGCCCTTTGTGGAGCCCTTCTCGGACGGCCTCGGCAGCGCGCCCGCGGTGCTCCAGAGGACCGTCGCGGCGGCCATCGCCCAGGAGATCGGCGTCGACCCCGGCGCCCCCTCGGCGCTCAGCCAGCTCGCCCACCTCACGCTCCCGCTCACAGGCGGCGAGCAGGGGGCGCTGCTCGCCCACGGGATTCCCGCCGTGCTCGTGCAGCTCAGCGGCGAACTTCCCCCGCGCGCGGGGGATCCCATCAGCGCCAGGCGCCTGGAGAACTTCGGCAGGGCGATGCTCAGCGCCGTCTACGCGCTCGACGCGAACCCCGCCCTCGGCCCGCGCGGCGACGGCGCCGGGAGCGAGCTCGAAACGGCGCTTCCCATCCAACGCAAGCTGCTCCCGGCCTGGGCTGTCAGGCTGCTCCTCGCCACGCTCTTGTTGCCGCCGCTGCTCGTGCTCGCGGACGGCTTCGCGCGCGCGCGCCGCCGGCGCCTTGCGCTGCGGCGTCGCCTGCTGTGGACGCTCGCCTGCGCGCTGCCGTTCCTGCTCGCGGCGCTCTTCACGCGCCTGCTGGGACTCTCCGGCGTCCTCTCCGCCCCTCCAGGCCCGGTGCTCTCCGCGGCGCTCCCCAGCGGCGCCGCCGCACTGGAGGCGATGCTCGCGCCCGCGCTCGTGCTCCTGCTCGCATGGCTGGCCTGGCCCGCCGCCGTGCGCCGTCTGGGCCTGCACCCGCGCGCCGCAGGCGATGGCGGCGGCGACGGCGACGATGGCGATGCGGCCGCGCTGGCGCTGCTGCTCGTGCTTCTCGCGCTCGCGCTCCTCACATGGATCTTCAACCCCTTCACCGCGCTGCTGCTCGTGCCCGCGCTGCACCTCTGGCTGGCGCTGGCCTCGCCCGGGTGGCGCCACGCAGGTGGCCATCCCCACCGCCCGCGCACGCTCGCGGTGGTGGCCCTGGGGCTGGTTCCCCTGCTGCTGCTCGTGGCCTTCTACGCCCGCCAGCTCGGTCTCTCTCCGCTGCAGGCGGCGCACGCGATCGTGCTGCTTTTCGCCGGCGGCTGGTCCACGATCCCCGCGCTCGTGCTCTGGTGCCTGGCCTTCGGCTGTCTCGCCGCGGCCACGCTCGTGGCGCTCAGCTCAGCATCGCCGTCGCCGCCCCGGCTCACCGGTCCCGACGGCGGCGGGGAGATCGCCATCACCGTCCGCGGGCCCATGTCCTACGCCGGCCCCGGATCGCTCGGCGGCACGGAGTCGGCCCTGCGCCGCTGATGCCTCGCGCGTGGCGAACGCTCTCCTGGCTGCTCATCGCGGTGGGCGCCCTCGCGCTGCTCGACGCCGCCGTCACGCTCGTCTGGCAGGAGCCGTTCTCCGCGCTCTACGCCCGCATCCAGCAGGACCGCCTCAGCGGCGCCCTGCGCCGGGTCGAACGCGCTCAGCCCACGCCCGCCGAACGCCGCCAGCTCGCGCTGCTTGCGCAGCGCCAGCGCGTTGCCTTCCTCGCACGCCATCTGCAGCGCCACGCGCCCCCGGGCAGCCCCGTTGGCAGCATCCACATCCCCAGCCTCGGGGTCGACTTCGTCGTCGTCAAGGGCACCGGCGTCTCTGAACTGCAGAAGGGCCCCGGCATCTTCCCCGAAACCCGCTTCCCCGGTGTCTCCGCCCTCGCCACCACCGCGATCGCCGGCCATCGCACCACCTGGCTCGCGCCCTTCCGCCACATCGACGCCCTGCGCAGGGGCAACCGCATCCTGCTCGACATGCCCTACGCCCACTTCACCTACACCGTCACGGGCCAGCGCGTGGTCGCGCCCACCGACGTCGCCGCCGCCATCGACCCCGCCGGCTACCCCCGCCTCGTCCTCTCCGCCTGCACCCCCCTCTTCAGCGCCGCCAAACGGCTGCTCGTGTACGCGCGCCTGACGCGCACGGTGCCCGTGGGGGCCGCCAGATCGACGGCTACCAGCGGTGCTCGAATCCCTCCAGCAGGCGCTCCTGCCCGCTCTCCAGCAGCACAGCCCCCGGCGGTCTCCGCGGGGATGCCTCCAGCACCCGCCCCACCCACGTGATCCCCACGCCCCCGGCCTGCGCCAGCGCCCGCTCCGCGCTGGTGCGGTCCTTTGGCGCCACGCACACGCACAGCTCGTAATCCTCCCCCGCTCCCGCCGCCAGCTGCCAGGGGGGCACGCCCAGCTCTCCGCTCACCTCCGCCACGCCCGCGTCCAGCGGCAGCGCCGCGAGGTCCACCTCCAGCAGCGCCCCGCTCGCGCGGCCCACGTGCCCGGCGTCGCTCGCCAGGCCGTCGGACAGGTCGATCAGCGCGTGCGCCCCCGCCGCGGCCAGCGCGCGACCCTCGGCCAGCCGCGGCAGCGGATGCAGCATCCGCTCGATCGCCCCCCGCGTGTGGCCGCCAGCCGTTGCGCGACCCTCCAGCACCGCCAGCCCCGCGCCGGCTCCGCCCAACTTCCCGGTGACGCCAACCAGATCGCCGGGCACCGCTCCGTCGCGCCCCACCAGCTCCTCCTCGTGCTCCGCCCAGCCCGTCACGGTGACGCTCGCCATCAGCGCGGGGGCGCGGGTCACGTCGCCCCCCACGATCGTCGTGGCGCTCCGCCGCGCCAGCGCCAGCGCGCCGCGCACCAGCTCCAACGCCTGCTCCTCGCTGCAATCGTGCCCCAGCCCCAGCACCAGGTATGCCTCGCCCGGGCGCACCCCCATCGCCGCCAGATCCGAGAGCGCGCCCGCCAGCGCTCGCCACCCCACCTGCGCGGGGGTGGCCCAGCCGGCCCCATCCTCCCGGGCTGGAGGGTGGCGCAGTCGGCCGGAGGCCGACGAGCCGGGCCCCTCCTTATTTCCAGTCAAACGGAAGTGCACGCCGTCGATCATCGCGTCCACCGACGTCACGCACACCGCGCCGCCGCTGTGCACCACGGCGGCGTCGTCTCCGACTCCGCGCACCACGTTCGGCCCGTATGTCTGGGCCAGCTCGGCCGCGATGGCCTCGATCAGAGAGCGCTCGGCGATGCCCTGGAACGATAGGTCTAACGGTGCCGGTAGACGATCCGAGCGCGGTCCAGGTCGTAGGGGGACAGCTCGCAGCGCACGCGATCCCCCGGCAGGATGCGGATGCGAAAGCGGCGCATCTTCCCGGCCACGTGTCCCAGCACCACGTGATCGTTGTCCAGCTTCACGCGGAACATCGCGTTCGGCAGCGCCTCGATCACCTCGCCCTCGAATTCGACCTTGTCTTCCTTGGCCACAGTGCCATGTCCCGTTCTTTGCGGATTTCCGCTGCCCAAACTACCAGTCCGCCGCCCGCGCGGCCGGGAGGGGCGCACGCGGCGCGTGCGTGGGAAGTCGCAGGTGTCAGCCGTGCGGGGCGCTCGTGCCGCCGCCCGCGCCCACCTGCGGGGTCTGTTCCTTGACCTGCGGCGCGCCGCCGCCCCCGCCCTGGTTGGGGCCTCCCTGGCCGGCTTCTGAGGGGGGCCCAGGAGGCGGCTTCGGGGGCGGCTTTTCCTTCTTCTTGCCCGCGGAGCCGGGTTCTTCGCCGGGGCTTGGTTCCACGGCTTTGCCCGTCGAGGCGTACTTGCCGAAGAAGGGCTGGTAGGAGATCGCTTCGCTGCTGCTCGGGAAGGGCACGCAGTTGCCGCCCACCACTTCGGACATGTATGCGTGCCAGATTTCCGCGGGCAGATAGCCGCCCTGCTGCGGCTCGCCGTGCACATCGGTCATCGACACACGTCTGCTGGGGTAGCCCATCCATACCACCGTGGAGTACCGGGGTGTGTAGCCGTCCAGCCAGGCGTCCACCAGTTCGCTCGTGGTCCCCGTCTTGGCCGCCGTGGGGCAGCCGATCGCCGAGCGCGTCGCGGTGCCGCCCTGCACGTTCTGCTCGAGGATGCTCGTCTCCTCCGCCGCCACGGCGCTTGAGATCGCGCGCACGCGATGGTCTCTGCCCCAGTTGCGATCCACGCGGCCGTCGGCGAACACCACCTTGGTGATGGCCACCGGCGTGTTGCGCCAGCCGCCGTCGGCCAGCGTCGCGTACACGTTGGCCATTTCCAGGGGCGTCACCCCCAGCGTCAACCCGCCCAGGGCCTCTGCCGCGAAGCTCGACAGATGGGTCGTGACGCCCAGCTTGTAGGCCATCTGCGTGATCGTGCTCTCGCCCAGATCCGCGGCCAGCTGCGCGTATACGGTGTTGTCGGAGTGCAGCGTGGCGGTCACCAGGTTCATCGACTGGTTCAGCGAGGTGCCCTCGAAGGTCTTCACTTCATAGGTGGGATATCCCGGCAGCCATCCCGGCGCGAGGGTGTGCGACACGTAGTAGGTGCTGTTGGGGTCGATCCCCCGCGAGAGCGCGTCGGCCAGGTCGATCGCCTTGAAGGTCGAGCCGGGCTGGCGGTGGCCGTCGGCGGCCAGGTTGTACTGGCTTTTCTCGTAGCTCTCGCTCTCGGCCATCGCTTCGATGTAGCCGTTGTGGGGGTTGATGGTGACGATCGCCGAGGCCGGGTCTTCGGGCTGGTTGAGGACTTCCGCGATCGCCTTGCGCGCCAGGCGCTGCATGTTCAGGTCGATCGTGGTGTACACCTTCAGCCCGCCTTGTTCCACGAGCGCGCGGCCGTAGCGGTGGATCAGCTGCTCGCGCACGTATTCGAAGAAGAAGTTCTCGCGGCGCACCGAGTAGTAGTTGCTGTGCCTCACCTGCAGCGGCTCGCGCTGCGCCACCGCCGCCTCGCGCGGGCTGATGTAGCGCAGTTCGGCCATCTTCGCCAGCACCACGTTGCGCCGCTCGCGCGCCAGGCGCGGGTACAGGAAGGGGTTGTACTCCGAGGGCGCCTGCGGCAGGCCCGCCAGCAGCGCCGCCTGCGCCAGGTCCAGCTGCGACGCGGGCTTATCGAAGAAGATCCGCGACGCCGCCTGCACGCCCAGCGCGGTCTGCCCGCCCACCGTGCCATACGCCACGCTGTTCAGATACTCCGTCAGGATCGAGCGCTTGCTGTGGCGCTTGTTGTATTCGATCGCCAGCTTCGCCTCGTCGATCTTCTGTTTGAACGTGCGCAGGTCGTTGCCCAGATATATGTTGCGCACCAGCTGCATCGTGATCGTGGAGGCGCCCTGCAGCGTCTGGCCGTGCACGATGTCCTTCACCGCCGAGCGGAAGATCCCCGTCAGGTCCACCCCGTTGTTCGTGTAGAAGCGCTGATCCTCGATCGCCACCGTGGCGTCGCGCAGCAGCGGCGGCATCTGCTCCCAGGAGACCGGGCTGCGCAGATCGTCGGACTGGATGTAGCCCAGGCGTTCGCCATCCGCCGCGAACACCTGCGAGGACGCGCCGCTGACGAGCGGGTGCAGCTGCGCCAGCGACGGCGTGGAGTGCGCCACCGACAGCACCCAGCCCACCGCCGTGATCGCGCCCACCACCAGCGTGCTCGCCAGCACAACGAAGCTGACCATCAGCACGCGGCTCGCGCCGCCGCGGTTGTGGCGCCTGCGGCGCTGTCGTGCCTGTCGCGACATCGGGGGTTATCGAGGTTACAGCGCCGAGGTGTGATTTCCTGCACTTGCGCCCATGAGCACCGACACCGCCGAGCCGGCCGTCGTGGACGGCGCCCACCCACCCGGTCTCGCCAGGACCCATGCAGCCGGCCTCGCCAGGGGGCTACGCATGGGGTGGCTGGAGGGCCTGCGCGCCGACCCCGCGCGCATGGCCGCCGTGCGCGACTGCTGGCGGGCGCTGTGGCTCTCGCGGCTGCTCGTGTGGGCCGCCGGCGCCGGCATGATCCTCAGCTTCGGCTGGGGGCCCCTGCGGGGAGCCCTCAACCCGCCGGGCCTCACGCGCGGCTTCGGCTGGCTCGGCGACCTGCTCGCCGCTCCCGCCGCGCGCTGGGACGCCTCCTGGTATCTGGTCATCGCGCACTACGGCTACCGCCCCGACTTCGGCTCCTTCACCGCCTCGCGCACCGCCTTCTTCCCGCTCTACCCGCTCGGGATCAGGGCCCTCTCGGACCTCGGGCTGGCGCCCGTGCTCGCGGGGGTGCTCATCTCGCTCGTGGCCCTGGCGCTGGCGCTGTATGGCATTCATCGCCTCACCACGCTGGAGCTCGCGGCTTCTTCGCACCCCGGCGTGCTCGCCGCCGCGCACCCCGACGCCGGCGCGGTCGCGCGCCTGGCCGTGCTTCTCACCGCGTTCGCGCCGATGGCCTTCTTCTTCTCCGCCATCTACACCGAGTCGCTCTACCTCGCGCTCTCGGTGGGGCTCTTCTGGTGCGCCCGCCAGGGGCGCTGGGCGTGGGTGGGCGTGCTCGGCGCCCTCGCCGCGGGCACGCGCAGCACGGGGGTGGCGCTGGTGCTGCCTGCGCTCCTGCTCTACCTCTACGGACCGCGCCGGGACCGCCCGCCGGACTTCCCGCCGCACCGCTCGCCGGGCTCCCCGCAGGACCGCTCGCGGGACTCCCCGCGGGCACGTCTGCCGCGACCCCGCTACCGCGTGCGGCGCGATTTCCTCTGGCTCGGGCTGGTGCCTCTCGGCGCGGGCCTCTACATGGCCTATCTCGCGCTCTCCGGTGGGGACCCGCTGCTGCCCTTCCACGCGCAGGACGTCTGGGACAGGCGCTTCGCCGGGCCCTTCGTGGGGGTCTGGGATGGGCTCGTCGCGGGCTTCGACGGCGTGCGCCAGCTGCTCTCGGGACAGAGTCATCGCGTCTACTTCGCGCCCACCCAGGGCTCTCCGCTGGTGGCCGCCGGGCACAACGCCCTGCTGCTCGGCTTTCTGCTGCTCGCGCTGCCCGCGCTGGTGGGGGTCTTTCGCCGCCTGCCCCTGGCCTATGGCGCCTACGTGGTGGCGGCGCTCGCGCTGCCGCTCTCCACCCCGGTCGCCTCGCAGCCGCTGATGTCGCTGCCGCGCTTTGAGGTGGTGCTGTTCCCGCTGAGCATCTGGGCAGCCCTGTGGCTGGCGCCCCGGCGGCGCCTGGCCACGGCCATGCTCGTGCTCTGCGCTTTGCTCCTCGCGCTGTTCGTGGCACAGTTCTCCACATGGCACTGGGTAGCGTGAAGGTGCGGGCGGTGCTCCTGGACGGCCTCGGCACGCTGGTGGCCCTTACGCCTCCCTGGCGGGCCTTCGCGGCCGGCCTCTGGCGAGAGCACCGGATCGAGCTGAGCGCCGGCGAGGCCGAGTGGGCCTTCGCAGCGGAGATCGACTACTACCGCGCGCACCACATCGAGGGACACGACACTGCCTCCCTCGCCGCTCTGCGTGGGCGCTGCGCGGAGGTGCTCCGCGCCTCGCTGCCACCCCGCGCGGCACGCGCGCTCTCGCCGCCGCAGCTCATGGCGGCGATGCTCGGCGCTCTGCGCTTCAGCGTCTACCCCGACGCGCCGGCCACGCTGCCGCTGCTGCGCGCGCGCGGCCTGCGCCTGGTGGTGGTGAGCAACTGGGACGTCTCGCTCACGCCCACCCTGGATGCCCTCGGCGTCGGCGGGATGCTCGACGCGGTGGTCACATCCGCGGGCGTCGGCACGGCCAAGCCCGCGCCGGAGGTCTTCCACGCGGCGCTCGCCCTTGTTGGCGTATCCCCGAGTGAAGCCGTGCACGTGGGCGACGATCCCCGCATCGATGTCGCCGGGGCCAGCGCCGCCGGGGTGCTTCCCGTGCTGCTGCGCCGCGAGCCGAACGCAAAAGCCCCGGCGGGCGTGGCCACAATCTCCTCGCTGGCGGAACTGCCCGGGCTGATCTGAACATGACGGAGCCCCCGGAGTCCGGCCCGCGCTCGTGGCCCCCCTGGAGCGCCCCCGCGGCGCTGGCGGCCGGCGTGGTGCTGGCGGCGGTGGGCGGGCTGCTGGTGGATGTCCCCGCGGCGCTTCTCTTCGGCGTGAAGATCACCTCCAACAAACTGCCCGCGGGCCTTGAGATCGCCGACACGGCGGTGCAGGACCTGGCGTTCGTCGCGGCTGTGGTGATCTTCGCGCAACTGGGCGGGCGGGCGCTGGATGCCTGGCAGCTCGGCCTGCGCCCCACGCGCCTGTGGCCGGCGGTGGGCGCGGTGCTCCTCACCGTGCTGGGCTTTCTGATGTTCACCGCCATCTGGGCCACCGCCCTGGATGTGAATACCAAGGAGAAGCTGCTGGAACAGCTCGGCACCAACAGCAGCACGGCGCTGCTCGTGGCCAGCGCTGGGCTCACCTGCGTGATCGCGCCGATCTGCGAGGAGGTGCTCTTCCGCGGCTACTTCTTCCCGGCGCTCTCCAACTGGAAGGGCTGGCTGCCGGCGGCGCTCATCACGGGACTCGTATTCGGCGGCGTGCACGCCGGCTCGGCGCCGATCGTGGACCTCGTGCCGCTCGCGGTGCTCGGGTTTGGCCTGTGCCTGCTCTACCGCTGGATGGGCTCGCTGTATCCGTGCATCGCCACGCACGCGATCAACAACTCCATCGCCTTCGGCGCGCTGGAGGATTGGGGGGTGGGGCAGACGGCCCTGCTGATGCTGGCGGCGCTGGCGAGCATCGCGGCGCTGGCGCTCCTGCTGAGGAGGGCGGGCGTGATCGGCGATTCCCCCGGCGTGGGCGCCTCCGAGATCGTCCCCCGGGGCGCATAGGATCAGGAGGTCGTGATCGCGCCCGCTCCCCCACCGCAGCCGCTGCCCCCGCCGGCGATGGTGACGGGCCGCATGACCCTCTCGCTGGAGCACGTCTACGGGCACTCCCGCTTCGCGCTCACGGGAGAGAGCGTGATCGTGCGCGGCGTGGTGCTCCCCTATGTGCCCAACCAGCGCGTGGTGGTGCGCTTCCTGCGCAACGGCCGCGAGGTGTATTCGCGCTGGGCGGGCGTGCGGGCGCTGGGCAACGGCACGGGCCAGTTCCACGTGGCCTACACCAGCCCGGCGGGCGGCGTCGAGTGGGCGACGGCCAAGCACTCCGCGAGCGCGCAGGAGAGCTCCTTCTCGGCGAAGTCCGCGCAGGTGCGCGTGCTGGGCGCCGATATGCGCGAAGGCGCGAGCGGCCCCGGCGTGGGGGTCCTGCAGCAGCAGCTCAGCGCGCTGCACTACGCGGTGCCGATCAATGGCGTGTTCGACGAAGCCACCGGCCGAGCGGTGATCGCTTTTCGCAAGCTGACGAGGCAGGCGCGGATCCCCACCACCGACGCCGAGGTCTTCCATCTGCTCGGCGAGGACGCGGGCCAGTTCCACGTGCGCTACCGCCACGATGGACGGCACGTGGAGGCCGACTTATCCAGGCAGGTGCTGGCCGAGATCGAACCCGGCGGGCGCGTGCGGCGCATCTACACGATGAGCTCGGGCAAGCCCTCGACCCCCACCGTAACGGGGCGCTTTCGCGTATACACGAAGACTCCCGGCACCAATGCCAAGGGCATGGTGGACTCCAACTACTTCATCCGCGGCTACGCCATCCACGGCTACGCCGAAGTCCCCACCTTCGCCGCCAGCCACGGCTGCCTGCGCATTCCGATCCCCGACGCGGCCTCGGTCTACGCCTGGGCGCAGATCGGCACCCCTGTGGATGTCTACTTCGAGGGCGGCGGCGGCAGCCACACGGTGCGCGGCAACGCGGGGCCGTAGGAGGGCCGGCGAAGAGGGGCGGTGGGCATTGGCGGGGGAGTTGTTTTGAGGGGCCGCCCAAGGGGGCGGCCGTGTTGGCCGCGTGGGGCCGCGACCGGCGGTTTGGCGCGGAGCGCTCTG
Source organism: uncultured Solirubrobacteraceae bacterium (assembly GCA_964582105.1). Lineage (GTDB taxonomy): Bacteria > Actinomycetota > Thermoleophilia > Solirubrobacterales > Solirubrobacteraceae > Palsa-744. The sequence goes on along the minus strand of CAZOQI010000044.1, from coordinate 106,549 downwards.
CCGGAAGCACGGAGCGCGGTCGGAGTCGCGCGCCGGCAAGAACCGCGGCACGGCCCCAAGCCGCCTAGACGCGCACGCGAAGCATGCGCGCGAGGAAGCCGATGCCGAAGCCGTAGACCAGCAGCGCCAGCGCGGTGAGGGTTCCGCGAATGGCCCATTCGTTCTTCCACCCCGCCGTGGCCCCCGCGAAGGGCGAGGTGATGTCCGAGGAGGCTTCGTCGATCGCTTGGCGCGCGCCGCTCTTGCGCGTGCCGCCGCTCTTCGGCGCCGGCGTGGTGGAGGCTCCGGGCGCCGCTTCGTTCACCTCGCGCTGCTGATGCGCGCTGGCGCTCCCCGCCTGGTCGACCACGAACAGCGCGAACGACACCAGCACGATCGCGCACGCGATGCGCGATCCCAGGCGCAGCAGGGTGGACACTCCGTTAACCAAGAGTCTGGCCAGCTTAGATCCCGCCGTGGACGCCACGGGCGAATGTGGACGACTCAACGAGCCCTGCCCGCGCCGGGCGCGAGGGACCTGCTCTCGCCCGAACCCGTACACCGGCCGCACCGCCGGTAGCCTTACCCCAGGCCCGGCGATGCGGGTGCGCGCCCTCGTAGTCCAATGGACAAGACGACCGCCTCCTAAGCGGTAGATCCAGGTTCGACTCCTGGCGGGGGCATGGGGGGGAAGTGGCTGCTATCGGGCGGTTTTGGGGTTGGTGGGCATCCCGTGGCGGTATACCCGCAGGGTGAAGCCGGGGTCTGTGTGCCCGAGCTGGTCCATGACGCTGCCGGGATCGACGCCGAGGGCGACGAGGATCGAGGCGAAGGTGTGGCGCAGCTTGTGGGGCGTCAGCCCGTCGGGGAGCGGTATGTCGTCGGCCTCGACCAGCTTCTCATTGGCCTTCTCGATCGCCTTGTCGAGGACGCGGCGGCGGACGTTGCCCTGCGCCAACTCGGTGCCGGCGGCGGTGGCGAACACGAACCCGTCGGGGGCGGTGCTCGGAGCCTGCGCCTTGTGGGCGCTCAGCTCGTCGTGGAGCGCAGGCAGGAGGTCGATCTGCCGCAGGCCCGCATCGGTCTTCGACGCGCGCACGGTGATGCGGTTCCCGGCGAGGTCCACGTCGCGCCAGCGCAGCGCGGTCAGCTCTCCGATGCGGGGGCCGGCGAACACGAGCGTGGCGAGCAGCGCGCGGCGGTAGACCAGCCCGCCCTTCTGGTCCTGGCCTCCTTTGATCTCGGCTTGCTACGCGCTGCCGTGGCCCGTCAGCGTGTGTCGCGGCTGGCGGGATCGAGCGGCGCGGACCCCGGCGGGTAGAAGTGCCTCGAAGGACTTGCGCGAGTGGAAGTAGCTGGAGTGGGTGCGCTTGATCGTCGCCAGTGAGTCGGCGCTGAGCAGGACGATGTCGAGGTCGGAGCGGTCGCGTGTCTCGCGCTCGACCTGATCGTATGCCGCCTGTGCCGCGTCGTAGTCTGTCTCGAACGGACGGACCTCGGCGTGGCGGGCCTTGATGTCGTAGATGACGAGGAAGTGCTTGATGTCGGCGGGGCTCATGGGTGGGTTCTGCTACTCGTCGCTGGGCAGGATGTCCTTGATGATGGCATAGCGCTCGATGATGGCGGCCTGCAGCTCGTCGGGTGGGCGCTCGCCCCGGTCGATGAGCGCGAGTGCCTCGGACACGGCCACGTAGTAGGCATGGATCTCGGCCGCGCCTGCACCGAACTTGAATCCGACTTCCATCTCTCTGCCGTCCTCCTCGACAAGGTTGGCCCATGCGTGCTGCCTGATGGTGCGGAGCTGGACCTCGACCGGGTAGCCGCTGCGCCTTACGATCAGGTGCAGCGCCCGGTAGCCCGAGGTCTTCGGCTCGGCGATGTAGTCCCTGACTTTGATGACCGTCCACGACTTGCGCAGGCGACGATCCAAGGCGTAGACGTGGTGCAAGCTCGGCAGCACGGCGCGGACGCCGCCGATGTCCTGCATCTGCGTGACCTGCATCGTGGGCTCGCGCGAGAGCTTGTCGATCATCGTATCGTGCCGCTTCAGACGCTGCGCGACCTCGATCTGGCCACCAACCTGGCCGCCCTCCTTGCCCACGTGGTAGCGCAGGTTCGCGGCGACACTGGACAGCGGGCCGCCGTGGAGCGTCCGCCACCACGCCACCGCATCGGATGCCTTGACGATCTTCGCTGCGCCGAACTTCTCGATCGCCCGATCGGCGCCTTCCTGCCGCGTCGTGTTTCGCACGTCGAGGAGCAGCTTGCCGGCGCGGTTGACCTGGCCTTTGGAGAAAGGCGCCGCGGCAGCGGGCTTCGACCGCTTGGCTGGCGTCGGGCTCATCGATGCAGCCTACGACCCGCTCCCGATGGCGGCGATACCAGCCGCTGACGTTTGGACACTGGCGGTTTTCTGGTGCCCAAACCCAGACAAATCGTGCCCAATTGCGCGGTATACGAGGCGGTACCGAGCGCGCTCCAACGCGGACCCTCATCTCGGCGGTGAGTCTACCTGGCATGTCGTTCGATGGACCGGAACTTGCGCTGCCTCATGTACGGTCCAGCGATGGCGCCATCTCGTCACTTGTGCTGGCCTCACGGAATGCACTTGACCGCGGATGCCCAGCCGACGCCCGAACCTGCGGCTATCAAGTTGGGCGGGGATCCACTCGCCTGCGCGGGCGGTTGACCTGGCCTTTAGAAAGGGCGCCGCGGCGGCGGCCCTGCCGACTCGATTCTCAAGTCATGCCTCCAGCAGCAGCGTGACCGGGCCGTCGTTGACCAGCTCTACGCGCATGTGCGCGCCGAACACCCCGCGCCTGGCATCGGCGGCGGCGCAGAAGCGCTCGTACAACGGCTCGGCGTGCTCGGGAGGCGCTGCGCCGGTGAAGCTGGGGCGGTTGCCGCGGCTTGTGTCGGCGTACAGGGTGAACTGGCTCACGCACAGGATCTCGCGCGCGCCGATTGCCTCGTTCATGCGGCCCTGCTCGTCTGCGAACACGCGCAACGCGCGAACCTTGGCGGCCAGGCGCTCGGCTGTCTGCTTGTCGTCTTCGGGTGCCACGCCGAGCAGCACCAGCAGGCCGGAGCCGATCCTTGCCACCTCCTTGCCCTCCACGTGAACGGCGGCCTCGCTCACTCTCTGGACGACTGCGCGCATCGCGCCATCAGGGTAGGGAGTGAGGTGCGCCCGGCGCGGGAGCCCTCCCTACTCCTCCTCGCTCTCATAAAGCGACTCGCGCGCGAGCTCGCGCCCGCGCGCGTCCCACAGCTTGATCTCAAGCAGCTCATACAGGTAGTCGTCGGGGGCGATCAGCGTGAAGCGCTCCTCCAGGAGCACGCACTGGTCCACCGTCACATCCCCCAGCTCGGCCGTGACGATCGCGCCGCCGCGCACGATCGGACGGCCCCACACCAGCGTCATGCTCGCTGCCGTTCCGCCCACGCCGCGCCAGCGCCCGATCGGCTCCTCGCACACGTCGATCTGCCACTCCGGGTGCTCCGCGGCGGTCTCGTCCGTGAAGTCCGCGCGGGCCTCCAGCGCGGTCGGCTCGGCGCCCTCGGCGGGAGTCACCATGCGCACGTAGCCGAATATTTCATAGCCCTTCGCCGTCATCGCGGTGGCGGGCACGTAGGTGCGCCCGTGCCAGCTGCGATCCGGGTGCCACACCACCTCCTCGATCTCGCCCAGCTCCGCGGGGAGGTCCTGCAGCTCCGCCACAGCCTGCATCAGCGCCTCCTTCAGGCGCTCCTCCCAGCGGCCGTAGGGAAGGCTCTCCTGGGATGGCTCCGCCACGAAGCGTGGCACGACTCTCGGCTCGGGGGGCATCGGATCGAGCAGCCTATCCCTACGCCTCGCGCAGCTGCGCCGCGGCATCCTCGGGGGCCACGATGTTCAGGTTCACTCCCGTCGAGAGCTCCAGGCCCGCGAGGTGCGTGAGTCTCGGCATCACGTCGATCCGCCAGCACATCCGCTCGACGCCGCGCGGGGCCGTGCGCACCCACAGGTTCAGGGGCGGGCTTGCGCCCAGGAGCCTGCGCAGGCGCCCGAGCCCATCGTGCAGCAGCGCCGCGCCCGTGGATTGCGCCTCCTCGAAGCGCGGGCCGGGGCGCCTTGGGCAGAGCATAAGCTGATAGGGCGCCCGCGACGCCCACGGCGCGAGCAGCACCGCCTCCTCGTCGATGGCGACGACGCGCTCGCAGCGGCGCACCTCCTCCGCGAGCACATCCTCGAGCAGGTCGTGGCCCATCGTGCGCGTCGCGTACGCCCCCGCGCGCTCGCGCTCGCGCGCCACCTCCGCGGGCACGAAGTCCAGGGCATACAGCTGCGCGTGCGTGTGCTCCAGCGACGCCCCGCCCTCGCGGCGCTCGTTGACGATCAGCTGCGCACAGGCGCACTCGCTGTGAGCACGCAGCCGCTCCTGCCACACCGCCATCGCTGCCTGCACCTGCCCCGGCGCCAGCTCCGCCAGCGATCCCACGGATTGGGGGCCGTTGACGATCACCTCGTGCCGGCCGATCGCGGGCTGGGCCGCGAACAGATCCGGTCTCGCCTCGGGCGCGAGGGCCGGCTGCTCCGCGCCCGGCGGCGCCAGGGCGGGATAGAGGTTGGGCACCACCCGCACGGTCCATCCCGGGCCATTGGCCTCGCCGCCACCCGGGCGCACCGCGTAGAGCTCCGGCGGGGTCATCGCCTCGTTCCCCTCCGCGAACGGATCGCCCGCGGGGTCGATCGGCTGGGCCGGCGGGCAGCGCGGCTCGCCTCCGGGCCGGCGCGAGCGCTCTCCCGCGACGATCGTCTTGTGGCCGCTGAAGGGATCCACCCTCAGCTCCGGCACGACCCCGCCCTCCGGCTCCGCCATGCATCCACCCTCCAGCTCCGGCACGGATCCACCTTCACGCCGGGCACCCTTCTCCACGCCCCACCGCGTAGCACTCGATGTCGCGTTCCAGCGCAGCGGCGCTTTCGTAGGGACCCTGGTGGATGTACCTCCCGCCGCGGCCGTCGAAGAAGACGGTGACGGGGGTGAAGGAGGAGTCGCTCACAGCCCGCCCCAGCGCGCCGCCGGCGTCGTAGAAGCTGGGGTAGCTGAGCGCCGGGGTGGCCTTCAGAAACGCCCGCGCGTCCGCCGGGCTGCTGTCGCTCGAGTCGATGCCCAGAAACGCCACGCGCCTGCCCCAATCCGCGGATGCGCGCTGAAAGGGGATGCGCTCGCCCTGGCAGGGCACGCACCACGAGGCCCACTTGTTGACCACGATCGGCAGGCCCCCGAGGGCCCGCACGCGCGCCCGCCAGGCGCCCGCGCCGCCCGCCAGCAGCACGCCGCCCTGCGCGTGCAAGGCAGCCAGAACCGGCGGCGAGCCGGCCAGGCGCTCGCGCACCTGCGCCTCCGTGAGCGCCCCCGGCCGGGCCTGGCTGCCGGCGCCGTGTCTGGGCAGCTCCGCCACGGCGATCGTCAGCACCACCGCCAGCGCCATCGCCACGCCCGCCACCGCCGTCCATACGAGTCTCGGCGTCATCGCTCACGGGAGCCTATCCGGGCCGGCGCTTCAATCTCGGGCCAACCTGCTATATCCTGATGGGACGTCAGAGCTGGGTCGCTCTGAGCACCCGGCGTTCGTCCGCCGGCCCCGCGCCGGCATTTGGGTCGCGTGAAAACCACTTTCGCGCCGGCTCCGTCTCGAAGTCCACACACAGCCTCAATGGCCGAGCCTACGTCAGTGGCCCCTGTGGCCGCGCCCGTTCCGAGCACCGCCGACCTCGCGCGCGCGGAAAAGTTCGTGCGCGAGCGCTTCCTGCACGACGGCGAGAACCCCGCGCTCGTCCTCGCCGCCGGCTCCGTGCGCCGCCGCGCGCTCGACCTGGCCCTGGAGGAGCTCGCGGAGAATGCCAAGCAGCCCTCCACCGATTGGCGCCGGCGCTTCTCGCTGCTGCTGGGCCTGGAACGCATCCTCTCCGAGGAGGAGCCCCACCTCAAGGACGGCACCACCCTCGACCCCCACCAGGTCGACGCGCTCTCCGGCACTCTCACGGCGCTGCTCGCCGAGGCGCAGCGCTCCTTCGGAAACGGCAACGGCTCGGGGGCGGGAAGCGGCAACGGGCGTGGCTCCCCCGCGGCCTCAGCCGTCGCCGCGGCCTCGCCCGAGCTGCTCGCCTCGGCCGCCATCCTTGGGGTCGAGGACAATGGGGATGGGGATGGGGAGGGGGAGGTTGCCGCGCCCGGCATGCGGCGGCGAGGGCCGGGTCCCGCCGGGAAGGGCGGCCCTGACGCGGACGAGGACGAGCTCGCGCTCGACCCGGACGGCCGCAACGAGGACGAGGACGATGATGACGATCTCGACGAAGATCTGGAGGACGAGGAGGACGACGATGAGGAGGAGGACGACGACCTCGGCTCCCTCGCTCCCGCCGCGCCCGACCTCGACGAAGACTTCGACCTCGACGACATCGCCGCGCTCCCCGGCGCCGAGGAGGAGCTCGAGGCGCTGCCGCCCGAGGAGGAGGACATCGACGGCGACGAGGACGAGGAGCCGCGCGACTGGGTCGAAGAGGACGAGGAGGAGGCCCTCGCCGAGCAGCCCGAGGACCCCAACGCCGCCAAGCGCTTCTGGTTCGAGCACGCCACGGGGGCCGGCAAGACCGTCGCCGCGCTGGGCTTCGTGGAGTCCTCGCAGACCGGCGGCATCCTGATCCTCACCCACCGCCGCAACCTCGTCGAACAGTTCCACGGCGAGCTGCGCCAGCGCGGCTATTCGCGGCGCATCTCACGGCCCCTGTACGTGGGCGAGGACCGCGCGAACGGACCGGTGACGGTGGAGACCTACCAGTGGTTCGTGCGCAACGCCGGGCGCATCTCAAGCGCCTACACGATCGTCATCTGCGACGAGGCCCACACCGCCCTGGGCGAGAAGACCAGCGCCACGATCCGCGAGTGGACGGGGCCGGTCTTCATCGGCATGACCGCCACCGGCGCCCTGATCGCACGCCACGTCACCGACCTCTTTCCCACCCAGACCTCCCGCTTCGACCTCGCCCAGGCCGCGCGGCGCGGAGTCATCTCGCCGCTGCGCTGCGTGCGCATCCCGCCGGGCGTGGGCGTGCGCACGATCGCCAAGGTGCCCCTGCGCCGCGGGGAGGTGGACACCGAGTTCGACCAGGAGGAGCTCGCGCAGGTGCTCGACCATCACCCCTTCAACCTCGCCGCCGCGAACCTCTACAAGACGCGCTTCAATGGGGTTCCGGGCGTCGTCTACGCCGCCGGCGTGCGCCACGCCTACAACCTCGCCGAGGCCTTCCGCGCCGAAGGCATCAAGGCGCAGGCCGTCTCCGGAGAGACCCCCAAGCGCGAACTCGCCGACATCCTCGCGCACTACGAGCGGGGCGACGTGGATGTGCTCATCAACGCGCAGCTCCTGGCCGAGGGCTGGAACAGCCCGCGCGCGACCGTCTGCCTGCACCTGGCGCCGACGGCCTCGCGGCGCGTGTATCAGCAGCGCGTGGGGCGCGTCACGCGGCGGCACCCCGGGAAGGAGGCGGGGCTGGTGGTGGACTTCGTGCACCCGGCCACCAAGAACGACGACCCAGTCGTGACGCTGCACTCGCTGCTGGATCGCGACGTCTACCGCGGGGGTGCCATCGTCGTGGGCCCCGTGCGGCGGGGGCGGGGGCGCAGGATGAGGGTCGAGCGGCGGGTGCTGCCCGTGTGCGCCGAGGAGGAGCGGCGCTTCGAGGTCTTCGAGCGCGAGCTCTGGCGCATCGCGGTGGAGAACCTCGACTACGGGGAGCAGCACGTCTGGGCCGCCCTCGCGGGAGCTCGCGTGGTGCCCAGCGGATGGCGGCGGGTCAGGACGATGCTGCAGTTCGATCGCAGCGGGGAGCTGCGCGCACGCTTCCTGGTAACGGCGCTCCAGCGCAACACCAACCCCGCATTGCGCATGCGCGCGCTCACGGAGATCGCAACGCTCAAGGATCCCGATGCGTTTGACACCGCCATCGACATCGTGGGGGTCTGGCCGCGGGACGAACGGCGCGAGGCCACCAAGATCATGCTTCGCGCCCTGGTCGACAGGCGCATCGGGCGGCGCGATCAGGCCACGGCGTGGATCTGGCGCCTAGCGGAATACACGCGCGAGGTGCACGAGGAGTATGCGGTGCAGCGCTGGCCCGAGACCAAGCGGCTGCTGGGGCTGCTCGTGAACTCCTCCGGGGGAGCGCACGCGCGCAACGCGCGCCGGCTGATTCATGCCTCGCGCAAACAGGATCGCCGCTTGGCGGCCGCGCTTCTGGCCGCGGCGCTGGCGCACACGCCCGAGGCCGAAGAGGCGCTGCGGGGCGCGCGCACGCGCATGGCTCGCAAGCCGCCGGCGCTGGCACGCGAGCTGCTGCGTAACTTCCCCAAGCGCAAGGCCCGCAACAAGCGGCGCCGGCCGGGCAAGGGTGCGCCGGGGCAGAGCTCGCAGCGGGGCGGCGGCGGCGCTGGCGGGGGTCCCCGGGGGGCCTCCGAGAAGGGTGCACAGGGAGCCTCCGCGGGGTAGCCACCCCGGTCGGAAACGTTTTTCCGAGCTCTGAGAGAGCCGTCTGCGCCGGGTCTTTCGGCCAAAAAGTGGCTTGGATGCTGGGGTTTTGGGGGCCGCAGGCCAGATTTGCCCTCGATCTGGCGGATGCCCTTGACATCCTCGATTTGGATCTGCTAGCGACTTCGTGCATCATGGATCTATGCCTTCCATCAGCTGGAGATCGACGCACCATCGCACGGGTCCCCCGGAGGGCATGCACCGGCGGCTAGGAGCCCGCGCCCCGGCGTCGAGCCGGGTTCTTAGCGACCATTCAATGACCGCCCCGGGTTGCCGGGGCAGAAGGAGTGATGAAGTGTTGGGAATCAAACTCAGAGCCGGGCTGCTTGGCATGTCAGCCATGCTTGTGCTCGGCGCGTTCTCGGCGACGCCCGCGCTCGCCTTGGGAGGGCCGTTTTGCCACCACAGTCAAAACGGCGTGACCGACAACGGACAGATCAAAGCGCAAATGCCCGAACAGATCGAGGGGCCTGGAGGCGAACAGAAACTCGAAGGCAAACTCGGCGGCACAGCCTTTACACTGGTGGCACCGGGCGCACAAATCAAAGGCATCATCTATAACAACGAAGATCAATGCCAAGCTAAACTCGAAATACAGTACCAACCATTGAAGTTCGAACCAGAAATTGCTCACTGCAAGGCGTCGCTCCCTAACAACAACATAGTTAAACTCTATGCCCATGCGGCATGGAAATGGCTCGGCACTGAAGCGGAACAGAAAGAAAACCCGATTCGCCAAGGCCGCGATTGGATCATAGTGCCCAGCGAATTGCAACAAAAAGCAAAAGAAGTGCCAAAAACCGGAATTTTTACAGTCATAAACGTCGAAAAAGATGGCACCGGCGAATGCCTTCTGGCCAGTAAGCAAAACAAGGTCACGGGGAGCGTCTTTGCCGAAGCAAAACCAGCCGGGCTAGGAGAATTCAGGAAGGAAGAAGTACTGACCGCCCTGAAAAATGGCACACTGCAACAATTCTGGAACGGCCAGTACCCTCTGGTTGGCACGGAATCAGGGCTGGAATTCCAGGGAGCACCAGCCAGCTACACAGGTAGATTTATAATCGAACCGATCGGTCGTCAACAACAGCCACCACAATTCATTGGTTTCTTCGAAAACTAGAAAGATAGCGGCACTGCCAAAATAGCAGTACCAAGGGAGACGGCGCCCATCACAGCGTCGTCTCCCTCAAAGCCCTGCGGCATTCTGCGCTAAGGCGTCGATGAGAAACACCCGTGTCAGCAGCAGCTCTTGTTGCGCTATACATAATCTACACATATGGTGGTATGGAGTGAAATCGGTGGTTTGTAACAGAGAGCAACACGTTGTTGGTCCGGTGGGCTGGGCGATCGGCTTGTTGATCTGCGTGTTCTTGACGATGCCGGCCGGGGATGCGTATGCAGGCACCTGCCCGAATGAAGCCCTGCGTGGGGCGCTGGGCTCCGCACGGTTGCCGAGCTGCCGAGCCTACGAGCTGGTGAGCCCACCGGCGAAGAATGGCTGGCTCGTGTCGGTTGTCAGCGCCAATGGCATGAATCTGCTGATGGAAAGTATCGGAGGGTTTGCGGGCAGCGATCAGACAAACGTTCTCAGCCTTTACGACGCTGAACGCAATGACAGGGAATGGGATACTAAGCCATTTGCGCAGACACCATCTGAATTAACGCCTGCAAAGGAAGGGCTTCAGGCGGCGAGCCCCGATTTACGACATGGTCTATTTTTAGATATACAGGCATCGACAGCCACGCGAGATATCGGCCTCTATACCCGGGCCCTTCCTGATGGGACTCTAACTGAGGTCGGCCCGGTCTATCCACAGGCGGCTCTTGCAGCGGCAGAACCGCGGGCGGCGAACCTGTCGGCACCCAGTGCGTCCAATGACCTTGGCCGTATATTGTTCGCCATCGCGGGTCCCTCGCCAGATACGGAAGGTGCTCCCAATTTTCTTTGGCGCGAAATCGAAGACAGCACCGTCGAGAACACGGGTCCTCTCGATGGTGGGCAGGGGTTCGGCTCCCTGTATGAATACACAGGGACTCAGAGAGCGCATCCGGCACTGGTGGGCCTGAACAGCAGTGGGTATCTGATAAGCCAGTGCGGTACAAGCTTAGGCTATCCATTCGGGGGGGTCTTCAGTAGGCTTGGCTCGGAAGACACATACAATGCTATCTCAGAAGATGGATCGCGTGTGTTCTTCACCGCCGCCGCCGCCGACGAGGGATCTGCACCGGGCTCTCACCACTGCACGGAAAACGGCGAAGGCTACGGCCCCTCCGCGGACGAGTTGCTCGCGCGTACCGATGGCTCGGAAACGACAGCCATCTCCTTACCCTCGACCGGACCGGCCGGAGACTGCTCAGCGTGCAACAGCGGGGAACCGGAGGGCGAACCCAACGGTTCGGTGGGGGAAGGCGCGGTGTTCCAGGGCGCCTCGAGCAGCGGATCGAAGGTGTTCTTTCTGACCACCTGGCCGCTGCTTCAGGCCGATAGAGATCACACACTGGATCTCTACGAGTATGACTTCACGGCGCCACCGCATGAGAAGATCGTGCAGGTGTCCAGAGGCGCCGCCGGCGATCCGACGCCTGGCGAAGGCGCCAGCGTGAAGGGCGTGGCGCGTGTCTCCGAGGACGGCTCGCATGTGTACTTCGTTGCCGAAGGCAGGTTGACGAGCGAGCCAAGAGGCGGCGGGTGCCTTGCAGGGCTGAGCCCAGCTGAACTTGAGGAAGAAGAAGAGACAAAGGAAGGGCAGTGCCGGCCAAAGAAGGAAGCCGACAATCTTTACGTATACGACACGGTAACCGGCGGCACGGCCTTCATCGGTACACTGTCGCCGGCCGATGCGGAAGACTGGGCGCAGAGGGACGCGCGACCGGTCGATGCGACCCCCGATGGGCGTTCCCTGGTGTTTACCAGCAGTGCCGACCTGACGCAGGGCGACACCAGCAGGTCGGTGCCACAGGTGTTCGAGTACAGCACGGAAGCCGAAACGCTTACGCGGGTGTCGATTGGCCAGGGTGGCTTCAACAACGACGGCAATACCGAACAGTATGGTGCGACTATCGCCTATCCGAAATACACGGGAAAGCAGGACCCTGCACCGCAGCTCGCCTCGGTCTCCGACGACGGATCGACGGTGGTGTTTCAGAGCAGCGACGCGCTGACTCCCGATGCGCTGCAGGGCTTGCCCAATGTGTACGAATATCGTAATGGCACGGTGAGCCTTCTTACTGATGGACAGGATCGATCAATTCAGCTAGGCCAGCCGAGCACCGCTCTGGTCGGCATGGATGGTTCAGGCGCCGATGTCTTCTTCACCACGGCAGATCAGCTGGTGCCGCAGGACGGCGATACGCAGCTGGATGTTTATGACGCGCGTGTCGATGGCGGATTTGCTCCGACGATCGCATCGGCGGCGTGTGAAGGCGAAGGGTGTCAGGGTCCGCTGGCGCCGTCCGCGGTGTTCCCGCTGTCGAACAGCGCGAGCCAGGCGGCGGGTGAAAATGTTGTGGAAACTCCGCCACGAGTGACGAAGCCAAAGGCCCCCCGCAAGAGGACGAAGGCGCCGCGACGACGGAGAATGAGGACGCAGCAAAGGGGAGCAAAGCCTGGGGCCAAGCGGGCTAAGCGCGCGCAGCACCGTGCAGGAGTGTGATACGGGGCGAAGGGCGTCCACGAGCCGCCGTTCGGCTTGCCGAGCAGGACGTCTGGGCAAGACCGGGGTTGCCGTGTATCATCAGGGGCATGCTTTCCATCAGTTGGAGATCGACGCAGCATCGCACGGGTCTCCCGGAGGGCGGCACCAGTGACTGGGAGTTCGTTGCCCCGGCGTCGAGTTGGGCTCTCAGCGACCATTCAATGACCGCCCCGGGTTGCCGGGGCAGAGGGAGCAATGAAGTGTTTGGAATCAAACTCAGAGCCGGGCTGCTTGGCCTGCTGGCCATGCTTGTGCTCGGCACGTTCTCAGCTACGCCTGCGTTTGCCGAAGGAGGGCCGTTTTGCCATCACAGTCAAAACGGCGTAACCGACAACGGACAGATCAAAGCGCAAATGCCTGAACAGGTCGAGGGCCTGGGAGGAGAACAGCGCCTCGAAGGCAAACTTGTCTCACCTTTTAAATTGGTAGCCTCAGGTGCGCAAATCAAAGGCATCATTTATAACAATGAAGATCAATGTCAAGCCAAACTCGAAATACAGTACCAACCGCTGAAGTTCGAACCAGAAATTGCTCACTGCAAAGCCTCTCTTCCTAATAATAATATAGTTAAAATCTTTGCCCATGCGGCATGGAAATGGCTCGGCACCGAAGCGGAACAGAGAGAAAATCCGATACACCAAGGCCGCGATTGGATTTTACTGCCCATCGAATTGCAACAGAGCGCAAAAGAACTGCCCAAAACTGAAATTCCATTTGCGGTTATAAATGTCGAAAAAGATGGAACAGGCGAATGTCTTGTGGCCAGTAAGCAAAACAGGGTTGCGGGAAGCATCTTTGCTGGAGCAAAACCAGCAGGGCTGGGAGAATTCAGAACAACTGAAGAACTTACTGCTCTGGCAAATGGTACAAAGCAACAATTCTGGAACGGCCAGTACCCCTTGATTGGGGCAGAATCGGGCCTGACCTTCTTTGGTGCAGTAGGTAAATATACAGGTGAAGTGAAAATCAAAGCAATCGGTCGTCAACAACAATCGCCACAATTCATTGGGTTCTTTGAAAAATAGAAAGACGGCGGGACTGCTGATGTAGCAACACCGAGGAGATGGCGCCTATAGGGGCGCCATCTCCTTCAAGTCCTGCGGCGTCTTGCGCTGGAGCATCGAAGAGAAACACCCGTGTCAGCAGAGTGTGCGGTTGCGCTATCGTCGGGTCCATACATGCTGCGGTATGGAGAGAGATCGAGTGTCTGTAACAGAGGGCTGCTCCTGACGGTGTTGGCTGGGGATGCGTATGCGAGCTATTTGTCGGCTGAAGCTCTGCACGGGGAGTTGGGTTATGCCCGGTTGCCGTACTGCCGGGCGTATGAGATGCCGAGGGGTGGGAGGCGCCCGTGAGCCGCCGGGCTGGACGCCGGCACGTCGTGTGTGCGTGTGTGTGTCTGCCTTCAATCGCGGCATTGGCTGTGGTGTTGTGTGGCGTGGCGACGGCGGCGCCCGCGGCGGGTGCTCGGTGGAGGGTCTCGGTGGTTGCGCAGCCGACACACCTCATTGTGTCAGGCAGAGGGCATGGCGAACCCGTGGATCAGTACGTATTGGCCCTGACGAACATCGGAGGCGCGGGATCGGGCGTGCCCGTGACGCTCACCGATACCCTGCCCGAAGGCGTGACGGTTCATGGCAGCTTTGTCGGCAGCGGCTGGGCGTGTGGCGTGACATCGGTCGGCGGTCTGAGCGTCGTGACGTGCACCTATGGCAATGCGGTGCCGTCGCTGGAAACCTCAGCGGTGCTTACGATCCCCATCGCGGTCGCAGGGGCGGACAAAGGAAAGACCGTGACAAGTGCCGTGGAGGTCTCTGGGGGGGGTGCGCCGCTTGCGACGGCGGAGGTGTCATCGTTGGTGAGTGCGCAGCCGCCGCCATTTGGCTTCCTCGACTTCAACAGTCAGACGATCGACGTGTCGGGTGCGCCAGACGCTCAGGCGGGGGATCGTCCATATGCGTTGACGACCGCGTTCGACTTTCCTCAGCGGGAGGTCTTTGAACCTCCCCCAAGTCCCGAAGAAGCGGTCGGGTTGCCGAGGGCGATGGTGGTCGAACTGCCGCCGGGGTTGACAGGCAGCGCCCTATCGGTGGCGCCGTGTAAGATCACCGAGGTCGTCGGCGGCACGTGCCCTGCGAGCAGGCGAGTGGGCACGCTCTTTCTCAATTTGGCGCAGGGACTGTTCGCGGAAGATACCGCCATCCCTGTCTATAATGTAGTACCCGAGCGTGGCTATCCGGTCGAGTTCGGCCTGTTTATTCCGGGGCGCGAAAAGCCCTCTTTCCTGTATGTAAGTGTACGCCGCCTGCGCTCAGGGTCGGGGTATGGCCTGGTCGTCACAATACCTGACCTGCCGGCGGTCGCCAGGGCCACAAACGTGGTCGCAACGTTCTTTGGCGACCCAGGAGAAATAGACGGAGGCGGAAAGTCGCCGACAGCCCTGGTGACCAACCCCAGCGATTGCTCAGGCGGTCCTTTGGTCACCTACACCGAAGTTGACACCTGGGCCGAACCAAATACATGGACGCACGGAGAAGCACCGTTCGCTCCGGTTGCCGGCTGCTATCTGCTGCAGTTCCAGCCGTCGATCTTGATCGTGCCCGAAAGCATGGTCGCGGACGAGCCGACGGGGTATACGGCGGATGTGCAGGTCCCGCAGGCGAGGTCGGGCGTAGAAGGCCCGGCGACCCCGGATGTGAGGGATGCGACGGTGACGCTGCCGCAGGGCGTGGGGATCGACCCGGCGGTTGCGGACGGCATCGCTACATGTCCCGGGGAAGGCGTGGAAGGGATCAACATCACCGGCCCGCTATCCGAGGAAGCAGGCCCCAATGGACCCTACGAACAGCGCTCCGCGCCGGGTCACTGCCCGCTGGCGTCGCAGCTGGGGACCGCGGAAGCGTCTACGCCGGCGCTCGCCGAACCGCTGCACGGGCACGTGTACGCCGCGACGCCCGGGTGCGGAGGGACGGGGCAGCCGCCGTGCACGGAAGCTGATGCTCAGAACGGCAACCTGTATGCGGTGTACCTGCAGTTGGAAGGGTCCGGTGTCGTGATCAAGGCTCGCGGCTCGATCTCGGCGAACCCGGCCAGCGGGCAGTTGACGGCGAGCTTCAGGGAAACGCCGCAGCAGCCCTTCAGCGACCTGAGGGTCCTCCTCAAAGGCGGCCCCCGCGCGCCGCTGTCGAACCCGCAGACGTGCGGGGAAGCGCTCACGACCTCCGACATGACGCCGTGGAGCAGCCCGCAGACGCCGGACGCGACGCCCAGTTGGGCATTCCAGGTCACAGGCTGCGAAGGCTCTCCCTTCGCTCCCGCGTTTGAAGCGGGCACGACCAACCCCGCGGCCGGCGCGTACACCAACGTCACCGCCACCATCGCTCGCAGCGATCGTATGCAGGATCTCAGCGCGATTCAGGTGCAGACCCCCCCCGGGCTGCTGGCGATGATCTCCCATGTGCCCCTGTGCGAAGAACCGCAGGCCGCGCAGGGCGGGTGCTCCCCCGTTTCGCGGATCGGCACTGCGACAGCGAGCGCCGGGGCGGGGTCGCATCCCTTCTGGGTCTCCGGGCCGGTCTATCTCACGGGGCCGTACAGGGGCGCGCCGTTCGGGCTCTCGATCCCCGTACAGGCGAAGGCGGGGCCGTTCAACCTGGGGACGATCGTCACGCGCGCGATGCTCAACGTCGATCCCATCACCGCGGCGGCGACGGTCACGAGCGATCCGCTGCCGCAGATCTTTGACGGGATTCCCCTGCGCGTACAGACGGTCAACGTGACCCTCAATCGCTCGCAGTTCGTGTTCAACCCGACCAACTGCGAAGCGCAGCAGATCACCGCGACGATCGCCTCCGCACAGGGCGCCGTTGCGCACGTCTCATCGCCGTTCGCGGCCGGCGGCTGCAAGAACCTGCCTTTCAACCCCGGGTTCAAGGTCGCAACGCGCGCCCCCGGCTCCAAGAAGAAGGGGACCAGCCTCGACGTGAAGGTCTCCTCGTCACCGGGACAGGCCAACATCCACAGCGTGTTCGTCTCGCTGCCCAAGCAGTTGCCGGCGCGCCTGACGACCCTCCAGCAGGCCTGTCCGGAAGCGACCTTCGCCGCCAATCCGGCGACCTGCCCGGCGGGATCGCTGGTGGGTTTCGCCACGGGCACCACGCCGGTGCTGCCGGTCCCGATCGCGGGGCCCGCCTACCTCGTCTCGCACGGCGGCGCGGCGTTCCCCAACCTCGAAGTGATCCTGCAGGGCGAGGGGGTGCGGGTCGATCTGAGCGGAGCGACCAGCATCGCGCACGGGATCACCAGCAGCAGGTTCGCCAACGTCCCGGACGCCCCGATCTCGAGCTTCGAGCTGAAGCTGCCCGAAGGGCCCCATTCGGCCCTGACCACGAACGGGAGCCTCTGCGCCAAGCCGCTCGTCATGCCCACCACGATCGTCGGGCAGAATGGTCGCCGTCTCGTGCGCTCCACGAAGATCTCGGTCTCGGGGTGCCCGAAGAAGAAGCCGAAGCCGAAGAAGAAGCGCGGTAAGTAGCGGCTCGCAGATCCTCGGGACGGCAGGGCCAAGACCGGCGGATCAATTCCGAATGTCGGCAAGCAACTCGAAGTTGGGTTGAAGGCCCGCCCAGGGTCGTGTATCGTTTGGCGCATGCTTTCCATCAGTTGGAGATTGGCGCACCATCGCACGGGTCTCCCGGAGGGCGTGCATCGGTGGCTGGGAGCTCGTGCCCCGGCGTCGAGCCGGGCTCTTGGCGACCATCAAATGACCGCCCCGGGTTGCCGGGGCAGAAGGAGCGGTGAAGTGTTTGCAATCAAACTCAGAGTCGGGCTGCTTGGGCTGTTGGCCATGCTGCTGGTCGGCTCACTCGCGCCGGCGGCGGCGTTGGCCGAAGGTGGGCCATTTTGCCACCACAGTCAAAACGGCGTGACCGACAACGGACAGATCAAAGCGCGAATGCCAGAACAGATAGCGGGCTCGGGAGGAGAGCAGCGCTTCGAAGCCAAACTCGGCGGAACTGCCTTTACGTTTGTGGCGTCGGGCGTACAAATCAAAGGCATCATCTATAACAACGAAGATCAATGCCAAGCCAAACTCGAAGTACAGTACCAACCAATCAAGTTCGAACCAGAAATTGCTCACTGCAAGTTGTCTTTTCCTCACAATAATGTAGTCAAAATATTTGCCCACGCCGCATGGAAATGGCTCGGCACTGAAGCAGAACAGAAAGAAAATCCGATACGCCAAGGCCGCGGTTGGATGATGCTGCCCGCCGAATTGCAGCAAAAAGCAAAAGAACTTCCAAAAGCCGAAACGTTTACGGTTATAAACATCGAAAAAGATGGTACCGGCGAATGCCTCCTTGCCAGTAAACAAAACAGGGTCGCGGGGAGCATCTTTGCCGAAACAGCGCCGGCCAGTCTGGGAGAATTCAGGGAAGAAGAAAGACTAACTCTACTCTCAAATGGCACGCTGCAGCAATTCTGGAACGGCCAGTACCCCTTGGTTGGCGCGGAATCAGGGCTGACGATCGCTGGGGCAGCAGCCAAATTCACGGGTAGCTTTACAATCAAACCGATTGGCCGTCAACGACAGCCCCCGCAATTCATTGGTTACTTCGAAAAATAGGGAGTGGCACTGCTGAAGTAGAGCACCAGGGTAGACGGCGCCTATCACGGCGTCGTCGCCCTCGGGGGGCCGGCGCCCAGCTGCACCTCGCCAGCGTCCAGGGTTGCATGCGCGCCGTCGGCTGTCGTGAGGACCAGCCGGCCCGTCTCGTCGATGCCTTCGGCGCGGCCCTCCACGTGCTCGTCGCCGGTGTTCCAGGATACCTCGCGCCCGCGCAGGGCATCGAGCTCGCGCCACCTGCCGAGCGTGGCCTGAACAGGGGCGGCCAAGCGTCGTTCCAGGGCTCGCAGGAGGTCGGTCAGGGTCGTCTCGATCGCCTCCGGCGGCAGGGCGAGGGTCGCCGCGGTCCCCTGCAGCGTGGAGGGCAGGTCCTCCAAGCGCACCGCCACGTTCAGGCCGATGCCCAGCACCGCCCAGCCCTCCTGGGGGCGGCCCTCGGTGAGGATGCCCGCC
Source organism: uncultured Solirubrobacteraceae bacterium (assembly GCA_964582105.1). Classification (GTDB taxonomy): domain Bacteria; phylum Actinomycetota; class Thermoleophilia; order Solirubrobacterales; family Solirubrobacteraceae; genus Palsa-744. The sequence goes on along the minus strand of CAZOQI010000044.1, from coordinate 88,222 downwards.
AGCTTCCTCAGGTCCGGGCCGTCTTCCACGACGATGTCGTTCGGCCACTTCACGCGGGCCTGCGGGCCGGCCACGTCGCACACGGCCACGGCCGCCAGCAGCGGCAGCGGCGCGGGCGGGCGCTCGGAGGTTGAGAGCGCATCGCCCGGAGGGCCGCTTCGCAGCACCAGCGACATCAGCAGCGAGCTGCGGGGGGGCGCCTTCCAGCTGCGGCCCATGCGGCCACGGCCCGCCGTCTGCTCGGCTGCGGTCACGAGCGTGCCGTGGGGGGCGCCCGCGATCGCCAGCTCGCGCGCGCGGTCGTTCGTCGAAGTGGTGCTGCGCAGGTGCACGCGGGGGCGGCCGAGGACTATCGCCTGGGAGGTCGCGGGCACCAGAGCGCCGGACATCTCAGCCTTTGTGCGCCAGCGCGTCAGTCACCATTGCGTCCACCACGCCGTCGATGTCGTGGCGCTCGGCCTCCACGTGGGGCTCAATCCCGTGCTCGCGCAGGGCCTCGCTGGTCACGGGGCCGATCGAGACGACCCGCGTCTTGGGGGAGAGCACGTGCGTCTTGGGGGGAAGGGCGGGGTCCTCACGGGAGAGGGCGGGGCTCTCGCCTGCGGCCTCCAGGAAGAAGCGCACCGTCGATGAGGAGGTGAAGGTGATGTAGTCGGCCGCCTTCGCCGCCGCCAGCGCGCGCTCGGACAGGGGCTCGGCGACCGTCTCGTACAGCGCCAGCACATCCACCTCCGCGCCCCTTGCGCGCAGCGCGTCCGGGAGCACTTCGCGGGCCTCGCTCGCGCGGGCCACCAAGGCGCGGCGGACGGGGATGCCGGCCAGGGCTTGCACCAGGGCCTCGGCCACGAAGCGCTCGGGGATCACGTCGGCCGCGATGCCGTGCTCGCGCAGGGCGCCCGCGGTGCCGGGGCCGATCGCCGCCACGCATGCGTGGGCCAATGCGCGGGCGTCGCGACCGCCGTCTTGGAGGCGCTCGAACAGGAGCTCGACGCCGTTTGGACTCGTCAGGCAGATCAGGTCGTAGGGGGAGGGATCCAGCGGCTCGCCGGGCAGTGGTTCGATGCGGATCACGGGGGCCTCGATCACGCTTGCGCCCAGCTCGCACAGGCGTCGCGCCAGACCGCTCGCCTGGGCGCGGGCGCGGGTGACAGCCACGGTGCGGCCGCTCAGCGGGCCAGGGGTTCGCCACGCCAGCTCGCCGGCCAGCTCGCTCACCTTGCCGACGATCGTCACCGCGGGGGGGCTTACGCCAGCCCTATCCGCAAGTTCCGCGATCGTGTCCAGGGTTCCCCTCACCACGCGCTGTCCAGGGAGCGTGCCCTGTTCGATCACGGCCGCGGGCTCGGTCTTCTCGCGGCCGGCGGCGATCAGGGAGCTCGCTATGTTCGGAAGCTGGCGGATGCCCATGTAGAACACCAGCGTGCCGGGGAACTCCGCCAGGGCTTCCCAGTCGAGCGCCGCATCTTCCTTCTCGGGGTCCTCATGGCCCGTCACCAGCGCCACCGCGCTCGCCACGCCGCGATGCGTCACGGGGATGCCCGCGTATGCCGGGGCCGCGACGCCGGCTGTCACTCCGGGCACCACCTCGTAGGAGATTCCCGCCGCGCGCAGCGCCAGCGCCTCCTCGCCGCCGCGGCCGAACACGAAGGGGTCGCCGCCCTTCAACCGCACCACCCGCCTGCCCTCCCTGGCGCGCGCCACCAGCAGCGCCTCCGTCTGCTCCTGGGGGACCGCCTCGCCCCCCCCCTCCTTGCCCACATACAGCAGCTCGGCGTCGCCGCGCGCGCCGTCCAGCGCCTGCGCGGGGATCAGGCGGTCGTACAGGATCACGTCGGCCAGGGCGATCAGCTCCAGCGCGCGCGCCGTCAGCAGGCCTGGATCGCCGGGGCCGGCGCCCACGAGGTGGACGCAGCCGCTCACTCGCCCACCGGCCAGTGCTCAACGCTCAGCTCTGGCATCGGGAAGTGCTTCGGATTGCCTGTCGCCAGTCGCGCGTCGATCCCCACCGCGGCGGCTGCTATCAGGCAGTCCGACTGACCGAGGGTGATCCCTTTGCGGGCGTAATCCCTGCGCCAGCGTCCTGCCAGCTCACCCTCGGCGCGGCCCAGCGGCGCCAGCTGCAGGCCGTTGAGAAGAGGCATGACGAATGCTTCCTCGTCGCGGCCGGTGCCGCGCAGCACCTCCTCGATGTTGACTGCGCATATCCACGGCGCCTGCACGGAATCGCGCAGGCCACGTAGGCGCTTGGCGGCGGGGGCATCGCGCAGCGCATCGATCAGGACGGTCGTGTCAAGCAGCAGCCGCAAGCGCTATCCGACACGACTCGGGTCGGCGTATCGCTGCGCCCTCACCCACCCGGCGGGGTCGCTGTCCCACTCGTGCTCGCGTCCAGCGAGGGCGCCGAGGCCCGCTTCGATGTCTTCCCAGCGGCGCTCGTCATCGAGCGCGCTGCGAACGGTCTCGGAGATGAAAGCGCTGCGATGGCGCCTCCCGACGCGCCGATCAAGACGCTCCACAAGGCCATCGTCGAGGCTTATGTGCAGACGCATGGCCACAGACTAGCACACAAAATCAGGTGCGCTCAGGCGCCATCTCCTCCGCCTCTATCACCTCTGCCTCCATCAGCATCTCCTCCGCACCCCTGAGCAGATTCCCCGCGCCGGCGGAGATCATCCGCTCCGCCACCCGACGCCCCAGCTCCTCAGGGGCGTAGAAGCCGCCCAGCAGCGCATCGCTCACCCACTGCGAGCCGTCGGGCAGGCCCACCCAGGCGCGCAGCTCCAGGCAGCCGCAGCCGGCGGGCGTCGCCCAGGCGCCCAGGGGGGTGTTGCAGGAGGCGCCCAGCGCGCTCGCCACGGCGCGCTCGGCGAGCAGGCAGGCCAGCGTGTCCCTGTCGGTGATCGCCGCCACGGCCTCGCGGGCGCTCTCATCGCCGGCGCGGCCCTCCAGGGCCAGGGCGCCCTGGCCGGGGCTCGGCACGAAGCGCATCGGGTCCAGGATGGCGCCGGCCTCGGCCTCGCGGTCCAGACGCTGCAGGCCGGCCCTCGCCAGCACCAGCGCGTCGCACGCGCCTTCCCCCAGCTTGCGCAGGCGGGTGTCCACGTTGCCGCTCACCGCGACGATCCTCAGGTCCTCGCGCACGGTCAGCAGCTGCGCGGCCCGGCGCACACTGCCGGTGCCCACGCGGGCGCCATGCGGGAGGGCCTCGACGCTCTCGGCGCCGCACAGCACGTCCTGCACTGCCGCGCGTGGGGGGGCGCCCAGCAGTGACAGGCCATCGGCCAGCTCTCCCGGCACGTCCTTCGCGGAGTGCACCGCCAGGTCGATCTCGCCTGCCAGCAGGGCCTCCTCCAGGGCGTCCACCCAGCGGGACTTCTCGGCGGCGGGCTGCGCCGCGTCGGGAGACGGAGCGTCGCCTGTCGTTTTGATCCTCACAACCTCCGCGCCGCCCAGCAGCTCGGCCACCTGGTGCGCCTGGGCCAGGGCCAGTGGGCTGCCGCGCGTGCCGATCCGCATCAGCCGCGGCGTCGTATCGGGTGCACCTCGGCGAGCTTCCCCGTCTCGGGCTGCTCCTCGGGTGCATCCTCGCGCAGCCCGAACAGCTCGCGCACCAGCTCCAGGCTCGCGTGGCCGCGCTCCTGCGACAGGCCCCTCAGGCGGATCGTCGGCTCGTGCAGCAGCCGTTTGGCCACCGCGCGGGCGACCGCCTCGATGCGGGCCCGATCGCGCTTGGAGACCGACTCCCAGCGGGCCTCGTTCTCGGCCAGCACCTGCTCCACCAGCGCGTCCGCGTGTTCGTGCAGGGCGCTGATGGTGGGGAGGGTGTCGAGCTGGCCCAGCCAGCGGGCGAAGCGGTGGATCTCCTCCTCCACGATCTCCTGCGCTCTCGGGAGCTCCTCGGCGCGGGTGCTCAGGTTGCGCTCCACCACCTCCTGCAGATCGTCGATGTCATACAGCGTCACGCCTGGGAGATCGCCGCAGCGGGGGTCCACGTCGCGGCGGACCGCTATGTCGATCAGCAGCAGCGGGCGGCCCTCGCGGCGGTCCACCACCAGCTGCAGCTCGTCCACGCCCACGATCGTGTGGGGGGATGCGGTCGAGCACACCACTATGTCCGCCACCGCGAGCTGCTCGGGGAGGCCGTCGAGGCCCACCACGGAGCCGCCGAAGCGCCTCGCCAGGCCCAGCGCCCTATCGGCGTGGCGGTTGGCGACGAAGATCGTGCCCGCGCCCTGATCGGCCAGCGCCCTTGCGGTCAGCTCGCTCATCTCGCCTGCGCCGAGGATCGTCACGTGGGCCTCCTCCAACGAGCCCAGCACGCGCGCGGCCAGATCCACCGCCACGGAGGGGACGCTCACGCGGCTGCTCCCGATGCCCGTCTCCGAGCGCACGCGCTTGCCCGTCGTCAGCGCCGCGCTGAACAGGCGGTTCGCCAGTGCGCCCGTGTGGCCCTCGTGCAGCGCCGCCTCGTACGCGCGCTTGACCTGACCCTGGATCTCCGCCTCGCCCACGATCATCGACTCCAGGCCCGCCGTCACGCGAAACAGCTGGCGGGCGGCGTCGCAGTTTCTCGGGGAGTAGATCGCCTCCGCCAGCGTCGTCGGGCGGATGCCCGCGCGGCCCGCCAGCAATCCCAGCACGTCCGCCTCGGCGCGCACCGGATCGCCGACCACGAGGTACAGCTCGGTGCGATTGCACGTCGAGATCGCCACCGCCTCGCGCACCTCCGCAGTCTCCACCGCCTCGCCCGCGAACCGCACCGCCGCGGCCTCCCCCAGCGCCAAGCGCTCGCGCAGCTCCACGCCCGCGGTCTTGTGGGAGATGCCCAGCGCCAGCAGCTCGCTCATACCATCGCCCCCGGACGGGCGAGGTCCTCAAGCGGCTCCTCATCGGGGTCCGCCGCTCGCTCGGGGCGCTCCAGCAGCTCTCCCAGGTCTCGCTCGATGCGGCTCAGGCGCACCGCCATGATCGCCACGTAGATCAGCACCAGCGCGAACACCACCACGTAGGCGCCCGCCACGTACCTGCCCGCCTCGTGCAAAGGCAGCGCGGGCATCAGAAGCCGAACCTCCCCGCTCCCTGCAACTCGCCCGAGAGCTTGCGGCGCAGCGCCTTCAGCTGCATCCGCGTGTGCTTCGCCGTCATCTCGTACTTGCACAATGTCGCCCACAGCAGCGCCGTCGCCAGCAGCGACACGCCGAACGTCAGCGCCATCGGCCCGGGCAGGTTCGAGGTGTCGCCCAGCACGCGCGGGTGCACGTAGCCCGTGGACATCCTCACCGCCGCGAAGTTCAGCGGCACGAACGCGCCCGCCGCGATCGCGAACACCGCCGCGTAGCGGGACTGGCGCTCGGGGTCCTCGATCGAGAAGCGCAACGGCTGGTAGGTCGCGTACAGCAGAAACACGATCAGAAACGACACCAGCGTCGGCTCGTCCCACACCCACCAGTGGCCCCATGAGGCCTTCGCCCAGATCGAACCGGTCATGAGGGCGCCCACGCCGAAGATCAGGCTCATGTGGATCGCCACGTAGGAGCGCATGTCCCAGCGCGCATCGCGCGTGCGCAGGTACTGGATCGCCAGCGCTCCCCCCAGCACCCACCCGCACAGCGACACGATCGCCAGCGGCACGTGCACGTAGAAGATCTTCTGCAGAAAGCCCTGATCGGCCTCCAGCGGGGCGTAGAAGAAGACCAATCCGAGAGCGGCGGTCCACGCCGCCGCCGTGGCCAGGGAAAGGGGGCGCAGGCCCCGTGAGGGCCGATAGGCCCGCTCAGCATCGCCTGGAGGGCGATGACCTATGTCGGGAGAGCCGGCCGCATGCCGGCTCGGGGATTCCATTCAGTCCTCCAGGAGGAAGTCGAACACCGCGTAGGCAATCAGCCCGAACACCAGATCATAGAGCGCCAGGCCCAACAGCCAGCGCGCCGGGCCGGCGCCCGGGTGGCTCGCCGCCAGCAGCGGGGCGCTCGCCCGCGCGGCGCCGATCACGATTGGCACGAACAGCGGCAGGGCCAGCAGCGGTCCAAGCAGATCCCTCGCGCGCGTGCGCACCGCCAGCGCCGCCACCAGCGTCCCTATCACCGCCACGCCCACGTCCGCCAGCGCCAGCACTCCCAGCAGGTCGGGCATCGTCTGGCCCAGGCTCGGCTCAAGCAGCAGCAGCGCGAATGCCGGCACCGCCACCAGCTCGAACACCGCCAGGTACGCCAGCAGCGCCAACGCCTTCGCCACCAGCAGCGCGCTGCGGTCCACCGGCGCCAGCAGGAACGCGTCGAAGCCGCCCTGCTCCTCGTCCGCCACGAACAGCCGGTTGACGCCCAGCATCGCCGCGAACAGCAGCGTCACCCACAGCACGCCCGCGGCCTCATCGCCGCTCACGCTCGTCTGGTTCAGCGCGAAGTGGAACACCACGAACGTGCTCACAGCGAACAGCGACATGCCCGGCACGGACTCCAGCGTCCGCAGCTCCACCAGGAGCTCCTTGCGCAGCAGCGCCAGCACCACCGTCGCCGTGCCCGGCGGCTTGGGGCGGGCCGTCGCGGCGGGAATGTCTCGGGGAGATCGGACCTCCGCTCCGCGGCTTGAAAGGCCGCTGCTCATCGATACAGCTCCGCGATCTCGCCCTCTCGCACATCCGCGGCGGGCCCGAGCATCGCCTGGCGGCCTTCGCGCAGGCCCAGCACGACATCGGCCTCGGCGATGCCCCCGCCAGGGTCGTGGCTGCAGATGACCCTCGTGCGTGGGCGGGTGGGATCCCATCCCCTGCCGATCAAGCCCTCCACGCGCTCCCTCGCCGCCGGGTCCAGGTTCGCGTAGGGCTCATCCAGCAGCAGCAGCTCCGGCTCGTGCAGCACCGCCCTTGCCACCGCCACGCGCTGCACCATCCCGCGCGACAGCGTCTTCATCGGCTCGCCCGCGCGGGAGGCCATACCCACTGCCTCCAGCACCTCCGCCACGCGCCCCTCGCCCACGCCGTGCAGGCGTGCGTGAAACAGCAGGTTCTCGCTCGCGCTCAGCTCGCGATACAGCAGCGGCTCGTGCCCCAGCAGCCCGATCCTTCCGCGCACCGCCCACCCCTGCGCCGGCAGCTCCTTTCCCAGAACCCGCACCTCGCCCGCGTGCGGGCGCAGCAGGGTCGCCAGCACGCGCAGCAGCGTCGTCTTGCCCGCTCCGTTGGGGCCGAACACCACCAGCGTCTGGCCGGCCGGCAGCGACAGCGACACGCCGCTCAACGCGACCCGTTCGCCGTAATGACGCTCCAGGTCTTCGAGCTGGAGGGCCGCAGGGATCGGGAGGGCCGGAGGGATCGGGAGGGCTGGGGGGGTCGATGGGGGCTCAGGCATGACGGGAACTGTCATAAATCCATGACAAAACTGTCATAAGTCTATGACATAAAGTGATAGCATCTGGACAATCGTTAGTGACGATGCCACTAGTGACGTCGCCACTAGTATCGCTCCCACCCGTCCGCTCAAATGCCAAGGATCTCCAGCCGACTGCTCTTTCCCTCCGATGCCCCCCTGCCCCTCGAGCGCATGATCGGGCGCCAGGAGGACGTCGAGGAGCTGGTGCTGCAGCTCTCCAACGGCGCCCATCGGATCGTTGCCGGCCCGCGCCGCTCGGGAAAGAGCAGCGTATGCGAAGCGGCGATGGGGCAGCTGCGCGCCGGCGGCTCCTACACGGTGGCGGTGAGCCTCTTCAAGCACACCAATGCCGCCACGCTGGCTGAGGCGATCGCCGCCTCCGCGCTGTCCAATCGCGGAACCGTGCACAAGTTGATCGAGCGCGTGCGCGGCGCCGGCGCGGCCGCCCTGCGGGGGGCGGGGCTCACGCTGGCGATGAAGGCGCAGGCGGAGCTGGGCGATGGCGTCGAGCTGGCGCTGCGCCCCGGTCTTGCGGCGCAGGACCCCGAACGTGCGCTGCGCCTGGCCCTGGAGCTGCCCGGCCGCATCGCCGCGCGCGACGGACGCCCCCTGATCATGTTCATCGACGAGCTCCAGGAGCTGGCCACCAGCAGGGGGGCCTACGGGGACCCCGATGCGTTGATGAAGTACATGCGCGAGACGATCTACGAGTCCCGCGAGGTCACGAGCCTGTTCGCCGGCAGCATGGAGCGCATGATGCGCGAGCTGTTCACCAGCCGCCGCCGCGCCTTCTATGGATTCGGCGGCTTTCACGATCTCACGCCGATTGCGCCTGGGGAGTGGAGGACGGGCCTGCGCAGCCGCTTCGCCGAGGATGACTGCACGATCGACGACGAGGCGCTGGAGCGCATCATCGAGCTTGGCGACAGCCATCCGCGCACCGTCATGCTCATCGCCCAGCAGACTCATTCCGCCGCGATCGAGCTCGACGCGCGTCACATCGATCTGACCCTGGCGCAGCGCGGCTGGCGAGGCGCCATGGAGGGGGAGCGGGCGCGTCACGACGACGCCGTGGAGGCCATCAGGGGTATGGGCGCGTCGGCCATCATGATAGTCGCGCGCCTGGCGAACGGAACCTCGCCCTACCGAGACCTCGACCCGCAGAACGCCAGTCGCATGTTGAAGCGGCTCGAGCGTGCGGGCATCGTCAATCGCTCCGCGGGGCCGCGCCGCTGGACGTTCGACGACCCGCTGCTGACCAGCTACATCCGCGAGGAGATCTCCGCCTGACCTGTGCTCCGCACCACCGCGTCAGGCCCTGGATAGCCAGCGCCATCGCCGCGCCTCCCGGGATCCCACGACAGATCCCCTGCTCCCCACAACGCGGCCCATCCTCCTGAAAATCCTCTTCACCTCAGGCTCGAACCACGGCGTGTTGCTCCTGGGCCCGCTCGATCAGCTCGCGCACCGCGCCCTCCTCGCCCGCGCGCAGCAGCGCCACCGGGTCGGGGTCGCCATTGACGATGCCCTCGAAGAACTCCTTGCGGTCCTGGTAGGTGGGGAGCGTCGCCTTCGCCCAGCCGCGCACGTCGTTGAGCATCACGGCCAGGCGCGCGTAGGGCTCGCCGAACTGCGCCTCGATCTCGCGCTTCATGCGCTTGGCCAGCGCCGGGCTCGCCCCCGCGGTGGAGATCGCGATCGCCAGCGGGCCCGTGCGCACGATCGCCGGCAGGATGAAGTTGCACAGCGGCGGCACGTCCACCACGTTCACCAGCATCGCCCTGCGCTCCGCGTCCTCGTACACCGCGATGTTGACGTTCGTGACGTTGGTGGACGCGATCGTCATGAACGCTCCCTCCAGGTCGGCCGGGCCGGCGTACTCGCGCCGCTCCCAGCGGATCGAGCCCTCGCGTGCGTGCTCCCCCAGGGCGGGCGCCGCCTCCGGGGCGATCAGCGTCACCTCGGCGTCGCACGCCAGCAATCCCTCGACCTTCTCCAGGCCGATCTCGCCGCCGCCCACCACCACGCAGCGGCGGCCCTTCAGCCGCAGGCAGGCGATGTAGAGGGGGGTGTCGAGCATCTCGCGCACGCAGCTCTGGTCGCAGATCCCCCTGCGCAGCTGGCACACGCACTCCTTGCCCATATACGCCTGTGCGGGCATGTCCACAGGGTAGGGCCTCGCGCGCCGGGCGGCGGGTCGGGGCGCCCGCGCCTGAATCTCCGGGGCTCAGCGGCGCGACAGGGCCCGCGCGCCCGCGCGCCCGATCGCCAGGGCGCCCTCGCGCCAGGCTCGCTCGCGGTCGCTCTCGCGCGCGCTGCGCATCCACGCCACCGCGCGCGCCGCCTTTCCCAGCGTCTCGTCGTGGGGGCCCCACCACACGCCGCGCACGCGCGGGGGGTCCCACGTGATCAGCTTCTCCTGCGCGCAGCCCCTCAGGCCCGTCTCGCCCAGGGTGCGCCCGAGGCCGCCGCCCGCCGCCGCGCCCCAGGGGCCGCGCGAGACCGCCGGGCCGGGGAGGTGATCGTTGAGCCACACCATCCCCGCGCGCAGATCGCGCGCGATGCGCTGGCCCGCGTAGCGATCGGCCGTCCACACCGACGCGCCGAGGCCGTAGTCGCTGTCGTTCGCCAGCGCGATCGCCTCCTCCACGCTCCTCACGCTCATCACGCCCAGCACCGGGCCGTCCAGGGGCTCGCGCATCACGCGCATCTCGTGCGTCACGCCGGTCAGCACGGTCGGGGCGTAGAACGCGCCCTCGCAGCCCTCGGGCTGGCGCTCCAGCGGGCCGCCGCACAGCATCTCCGCGCCCTGCGCGAGCGCCTCGTCCACCAGCTCGCGCACGTGCTCCAGGCGCCGCTCCGAGGCCAGCGGGCCCATTCCCACGCCGGGCCTGCGCGGGTCCCCGACGGTGAGCGCCTGCGCGCCCGCCACCAGGCGGTTCAGGAAGCCCTCTCCCACCTCCCGCGCCACGTACACGCGCTCGATCGAGCCCCTCGCCTGGCCCGCCCCCGCGCAGCCCGCCCACAGCGCGGCGCTCGCGGCGTGGGCCACGTTGGCATCCCCCAGCACCAGCATCGCGTCCTTGCCGCCCAGCTCCACGGTCACCTCCTTCTCCTGCGACACGCACGCTCTCGCCACCGCGCGGCCCACGCTCGGGCTGCCGGTGAACAGCACCTTGTCGGCGCCCCCCGCCCGCGCCAGCGCCACGCCGGCCCCGGCGCCCCCGTGCACCAGGCGCACCAATCCCTCGGGCAGGGCCGCGCGCGCGAGCACCCTCCCGATCCGCTCGCCCGCCAGGCACGCGCGGCGGGCCGGCTTGAAGGCCACGCCATTGCCCGCCAAGAGCGCGCCCGCGATCTGCGCCAGCGGCTGCGCGAAGGGGGCGCTGCCCGCGCCGATCACGCCCACCACGCCGTAGGGCTCATACGCGATCCGGGCGCGCTTGAGCGGGCCCAGCGAGCGGTGCACCCCCACGCGGCGGCTGCCCACGATCTCCGCACCCTCATCCGCGATCCAGATCAGCGCGTCGATCGCCGGCAGCAGCTCCAGCGCGACGATCTCATTGCGCGGGCGGCCCTGCTCGCGGCCGATCAGCTCCGCCAGCTCATCCAGCTCGTCCACGATCGCCTGCGCCACGCGGCGCATGTAGCGCGCGCGATCCGCCACGCGCAGCAAGGCCCACAGCGGCTGCACCTGCGCCACTTCCGCCACCACGCCCTCGATCGCCTCGGGCGCCGTCGCGCGCGCCTCGCCCAGCGGCTCGCCCGTCGCCGGATCGCGCGCCCGCACCGCCGTCGTCGCCGGCGCCGCCACCGTCTCCTCGCTCCCCACGCTCATGCCGAGGCGATTATCGCGCATTGAACATCTGTCGATGGGGAGCAGGATCTATACGAATAACCCGGAATATGCCTGGAACAAACCCGCTGCGAAACCGCATTCCTCATGAGAGGGTGGCGCAGTCGGCCGCAGGCCGACGAGCCGGGCCCCTCGTATTCCAAGTCAGGAGATCGAAGTGAACAAGCGCTCCCGCCCCCTGGGCCTGTTTCTGCCGCTGCTCGTCCTGACGCTTTCCCTGGGCCTCAGCGCCTGCGGCAGCTCCTCCAGCAGCAGCTCGAGCTCGGCCACAAACGCCTCCGACACCGGCGGCGTGACCGCATCCAGCCCCACCGTCACGGTGCTCATGGGCACGGCGCCCGATTCGCTGGATCCCGGGCTGGGGGCCAGCATCCAGTCCTACGAGGCCACCTGGCTCGCCTACACCGGCCTGGTCACCTATGCGCACGCCTCGGGCACCGCGGGCACGCAGCTGATCCCCGGGCTCGCGCAGAGCCTGCCCGCGATCTCCGCGAACGGCACCACCTACACCTTCACGCTGCGCAAGGGGCTCGTGTACTCCAACGGGCAGCCCGTCAAGGCCGGCGACTTCGCCTACACGCTGCAGCGCGCCATCAAGCTCGGCTGGGGCAACAAGCAGTTCCTCACCGGCTACATCGCCGGCGCCGAAGCCTACGACGCGGGCAAGGCCAAGACCATCTCGGGCATCGTCGCCGACGACGCCACGGGCCTTATCACCGTCAAGCTCACCGCGCCCTTCGGGCCCTTCCTCAACGTGCTCGCCTTCCCCGCCGCGGGGCTCGTGCCCAGCGGCACGCCGATGAAGCCTCTGCCCAACGACCCGCCCCCGGGCGTGGGGCCGTACACGATCACCGCCGTCGTCCCCAACCGGTCCTTCACGATGGCCGGCAACCCGCACTGGTCCGCCGAGGCCATCCCCGGCGTCCCCGGGGGGCACGCCAAGGTCGAAGTCAAGATCGTCTCCAACAACCAATCCGAGGCCGAGCAGGTGCTCTCAGGCGGCGCCGACGTGTTCGACTCAAACGACGCCATTCCCGGGACGCTTTTGCCGCAGATCAGCTCCCAGGCCGCTTCGCGCTACGCGCAGGAGCCCACGGTCTCGACGGAGTTCTTCTTCCTCAACACCGCCACCAAGCCATTTGACAACCAGCTCGTGCGCGAGGCCGTCAACTATGCGCTCGACCGCCGCGCGCTCGCGCGCCTGGACGGGGGCATGCTCACGCCCGCCTGCTACCTGCTGCCGATCGGCATGCCGGGGCACCCGAGCGGGCCGTGTCCGTATGTGGATCCGAATGGCGCTCCGAACGTGGCCAAGGCCAAGGAGCTCATCACGCAGTCGGGCCTCGCCGGGACAGCGGTAGCCGTCTGGAGCGAGCCCCACCCGCCGCACAAGGAATACGCCGACTACTACGCCAGCGTGCTCAATTCGATCGGCCTGAAGGCCACGGTCAAGATCGTCGCCGCCGCGCAGTACCCCGCCACGATCGGCAACATCAAGAACGTCAACCCGCAGACCGGCTGGATCAGCTGGAGCCAGGACTTCCCCAACCCGATCGACTTCTACCAGCTGCTCAACGCCGAATCGATCGCGCCCACCGAAAACCACAACCTCTCGCAGGTCAACGACCCGCACATCCAGAGCGAGCTCAAGGCGCTCTCGCCCGTGCCCTCCTCGCAGCTGTCCACCGTCGTGGGGCGCTGGCAGGCGCTCGACGAATACACCGCGCAGAAGGCCTACATCGCGGTCCTCGGCTACGACGAGGCGCCGAAGTTCACCTCGCAGCGCATCGACTTCGGAGGGCTCGTCTTTCACCCCGTCTACGGCAACGACTGGAGCACGCTGGCGCTGAAATGAGAGCACGACGCACGCCACTTGCCTTCGGGGGCCTCTTCCTGGCGGTGGTGGCGCTGTGTCTGCTCGCGCCCCTCTATGCGCACGACGTCGCGCACACGGGTCCCAACGACAACCACATCACGGAAACGATTCATGTGGGCGGCAAGACGGAGGAAGTCGTCTCGCCCACGGGGGTGCCGATCGGGCCCACCTGGCACTCCCGCTTCCTGCTGGGGGCTGACGCCAACGGGCGCGACGTGGCCGTGCGGCTGCTCTACGGGGGGCGCAACTCGCTTGAGATCGGCGCCATCGCCACGCTCGTCACGATGGTGCTCGCTGTCCTCATCGGCACGCTCGCGGGGTACTTCCGGGGCATCGCGGACGGGGTGCTCTCGCGGCTGCTCGACGTCATCTGGGCCTTCCCGCCCGTGCTCCTCGGGGTCGCGCTGGGGGTCGCGCTCGCGGTCGGCGGCGGCCTTGACCTCGGCGTCGCTGAGATCTCCAGCGGCTCGCTGCTCCTGCCCGCCCTCATCATCGGCGTCGTCTGCATGCCCTACGTCGCGCGGCCCCTGCGCGGGCAGGTCCTCAGCCTGCGCCGGCGGGAGTTCATCGACGCCGCGCGCGTGCAGGGCCGCGGGCACCTGCGCATCCTCGCCTCCGAGCTCCTGCCCAATCTGTCATCCACGATCGTCGTGTTCGTGCCATTGATGCTCGCCGGCGCCATCCTCCTGGAGGCCGCGCTCTCCTATCTGGGGGCCGGCGTCCAGGACCCCAACCCCTCGTGGGGCACCATGCTCGCGGAAGGCATCCGCCTCACTCCCGGGGCGATCCACCTGGTGCTCGCCCCCGGGCTGATGCTGGTGCTGGCGGTGCTCGGGGTCAACGTCTTCGGCGACGGCCTGCGCGACGCGCTCGACCCGCGCGCGTGATGACCGCCTTCCTCGCACGCCGCCTCGCCGGGATGGCCGCCGTGCTGCTGGCGATCTCGCTGCTCACCTTCCTCATCTTCCAGATCATCCCCGGCGGGGACCCCGCGCTGCGCATGGCCGGGCGCCTGGCCACGCCCCAGCAGGTGCAGGACGTGCGCCATGCCTGGGGCTTTGACCGGCCGGTCTACGAGCAGTACCTCACGACGATGGAAAAGGTCCTCGACGGCACCGTCGTCTCCTACTCGCAGCAGATCAACGTCGAGGAGGAAATCGTGCGCGACCTGCCGCCGACGCTCTCGCTGGCGCTGGGGGCCGGATTGATCTGGCTCGTATTCGGGGTCCTGCTCGGGGTGCTCAGCGCGCTGCACGCCGGGCGCCTGCTCGACCGCTCGCTGACCGTCGTGGCGCTGGTCGGAGTCTCCACGCCCGCCTTCTTCCTCGGCGCGCTCCTGCTCTACTACCTCGGCTACCGCTGGGGCCTCTTGCCGCTGGGCGGCTACGTCCCGCTGAGCAGCGATCCCCGGGGCTGGCTCACGCACATGCTCCTGCCCTGGCTCACGCTGTCCGTCGCCTTCATCGGGGTCTACGCGCGCGTCCTGCGCTCCAGCGTGCTCGACACCATGAGCGAGGACTACGTGCGCACCGCCCGCGCCAAGGGCCTCTCCGAGCGGCGCGTGCTCATACGCCACGTCCTGCGCAACTCGCTCATTCCCATCGTCTCGCTCTGGGGTCTCGATTTCGCCGCGGTCGTGGGCGGCGGGGCGATCGTGATCGAGTCCGTCTTCGACCTGCACGGCGTCGGGCAGTACGCCGCCGAATCGATCGCGCGCCTGGACGTGCCCTCCGTGCTTGTCGTCACGCTGCTCGTCGCCTTTGCCGTGGTCGTGATGAGCGCCTTCGTCGACATCCTCTACGCCGCGCTCGATCCGCGCATCCGGCTCGCGCGATGAGCGACGCCCCGGCTTTCGAGACGGCCCCGGACCCGGCTGACGCGCGGGCGGCTGTATCGGTGGGGGCGGCCTCGGACGCCGCCGTGGCTGGTGGGCCACTCCTGTGTGTGGAGGGGCTGCGTGTCTCCTTCGACACCGAAGCCGGCGAGGTGCGGGCGGTCGATGGGGTGTCCTTCGCGGTTGCGCGCGGCGAGGTCGTGGCGCTGGTGGGGGAGTCCGGGTCGGGGAAGTCCACGGTCGCGCTCACGCTGATGGGGCTCACGCGCACGCTCGGGGCGCGCACCTCGGGCACCGCCACGCTGGAGGGCCGGGACCTGCTGGGGGCCGGCGAGCGGGAGCTGCGCAGCCTGCGCGGGCGGCGCATGGCGATGGTCTTCCAGGACCCCATGAGCTCGCTCAACCCCGTGCAGCGGGTCGGCTGGCAGATCTCCGAGCAGATCCGCGCGCACGACCCCTCGACAGGCGGGGCCGCGGCGCTCGAGCGCGCCGTGGAGCTGATGGGCCGCGCGGGCATCGAGAACGCGCGCGCGCGCGTGCGCGCCTATCCGCACGAGCTCTCGGGGGGGATGCGCCAGCGCGTGATGATCGCGATGGCGCTCTCCTGCGAGCCGGCGCTGCTGATCGCGGACGAGCCCACGACGGCGCTGGACGTCACCACCCAGGCGGGGATACTCGCGCAGCTGAAGGAGCTGCGCCGGCGCACTGAGATGGGCATCCTGCTCGTCACGCACGACCTCGGGGTCGTGGCCGGCCTCGCCGATCGCATCCTCGTGATGCGCGCCGGGCAGATCCTCGAGCAGGGCGACACGGAGACGATCCTGCACGCGCCTCAGCATCCCTATACGCAGAGCCTGCTCGCCGCGTATGCCCCCCGATCGCGCCGCGCGCAGCGGGACCGCGCGGGGACCCCGCTGGAGGGGCGGCCCCAACCTCTGCCGCTCGCGCCCGTCACCGCCGGAGGGGCTCTGCTGGAGGCCCGCAACCTCATGGTGAGGTTCCGCAGCGGCGGGCGGCACGCGCACGTGCAGGCCCTGGACGGCGTGTCGCTGACCCTCAACGAGGGCGAAACCCTCGGTGTGGTGGGGGAGTCGGGGGCCGGCAAGACCACCCTCATCCGCTGCCTCATACGGCTCATGGACCCAACCGGCGGCACGATCCGCTTTCGCGGCCAGGACATCACCCATGCCCGCCGCCGCCGGCTGGCGCCCCTGCGGCGCGAGCTGCAGATGGTCTTCCAGGACTCCAGCGCATCGCTCAATCCGCGCCGCCGCGTGGAGTGGATCCTCAAGACGGGCCTGCAGCTGCGAGGGGTCTCGCGGGCGGACGCGCGCGCGCGCGCGACGGAGCTGCTGGAGCGCGTGGGCCTGAGGGCGGAGCACCTGGGCCGCTTCCCGCACGAATTGTCCGGGGGCGAGCGCCAGCGCGTGGGGATAGCGCGGGCTCTCTCCTGCGACCCCTCGGCGCTGGTGCTGGACGAGCCGGTCTCCTCCCTGGACGCCACCGTGCGCGCGCAGGTGCTGGATCTGCTCGCGCGCCTGCAGGAGGAGTCGGGGTTGAGCTGCCTGCTCGTCACCCACGACCTGATGGTCGTGCGCGGGGTGAGCGACCGCGTGGCGGTGATGCGCCGGGGGAAGGTGGTCGAGGTCGCGCCCACGGAGGAGCTGTTCGCGGCGCCGCGGCACGAGTACACCCGTGCGCTGCTGGCGGCGGCGGGCGGGTCGCTCATACCGGGACAGGTACGATCGGTGGCGTGAGTGGGCTCACGGACGATGCGCGGGACGCCGGACTGACGGAGGAGGCGACGGGGCTGCTGCAGGCGCTGCTGCGCTTGAACACGGTCAATCCCCCCGGGAACGAGCGCGCGGCGCAGGAGCACCTGGCGGGCGTCCTCTCAGAGGCGGGGTTCGAGTGCGAGCTGCTGGGGGCCGAGCCGGGGAGGCCCAACCTCGTGGCGCGGATCAAGAGCCCCACCGGTCCGGACCCCACCAACCCCGCCGATCCGGCGCAACCCACCGGCCCGACCCTCTGCTATCTGGGCCACGTCGACACGGTGCTGGCCGACGCGCGGGAGTGGACCCACGATCCCTGGTCGGGCGACATCGCGGAGGGTCACATATGGGGCAGGGGCGCGCTGGACATGAAGTCGCAGGTGGCCGCCGAGATCGCCGCTGCCGCCGGGCTGGCGCGCGAGGGCTGGCGTCCCGCGCGCGGCGAGCTTTTGATCGTCTGCGTCGTGGACGAGGAGACCGGCGGCGGGCTCGGCGCGGAGTGGATCACCAAGACACACCCCGAGAAGGTCCGCTGCGACCTGCTCATCAACGAGGGCGGCGGCGCGGTGTTCGAGTACGACGGCCGCCGCCGCTATGGGGTGTGCTGCGCCGAGAAGGGCGTGTTCCGCTTCACGCTCACGACCGAGGGCGTGGCGGCGCACGCCTCGATGCCCAAGATGGGCGAGAACGCGCTTTTGAAGATGGCGCCGCTGCTGGAGCGCCTGGCCGCGCGCCAGCCCGCCTACCAGCTGACCGCTGAGCCCGAGGCGTTCCTGAGGGGCCTGGACGAGGATCCCAACGATCCCGAGGGCGCGATCGCGCGCATGGCCGCGCAGGACGAGCGCCTCCTGACGGTGTTCGAGCCGATGTTCGGCGTGACCTTCACCCCCACCCGCATAAGGGCCTCGGAGAAGATCAACGTGATCCCCAGCCGCGCCGAGCTGAAGGTGGACTGCCGCGTGCCCCCCGGGTTGGGCGAAACGGAGGTTCTGCGCGGGATCGCGGAAGTGTTTAAGGGGGCCGCCACAGGCGGCCGTGATGGCCGCGTGGATTTCACAGAGCGCGTGGTTGGCAACCGTTCGCCGATCGACTCATCGCTGATGAAGACCATCTCCGAGTGGGTCTCGGAAAACGACCCCGGCGCCGAGGTGGTGCCGGTGATCCTCCCCGGCTTCACCGACTCGCGCCACTTCCGCGAGGCCTTCCCGGAGTGCGTCGCCTATGGCTTCTTCCCCCACCGCCATCAGTCGCTGTTCGAGACGATGCCACTGATCCACGGGGCCGACGAGCGCATCGACGTGCGCGATCTGGGCTTCGCGGCGCGCTTCTTCCGCGACATGGCGTTGCGTATTCTGCGCTGAGAGGGTGGCGCAGCCGGCCGCAGGCCGGCTGGTCGAAACGGGGATTCGCGCCGCAGGCGCGTGTCTCCCGGCTTCGGTTGGGCCCCTCGCTTTCCCAGTCAGGTGTTGCGCATTTTGCGCAAAACCTTCATACTGTCGGGGATGACGCCATGGATGGTGGAAGGGAGGCAGGGATGGACGGCGGTGACGGACTTCGTCCACCACGTGGTGGCGGCGGTCGCGGCGCATCCCGCCACGGCGGCGACGGTGGTGGCCGCCCACGAAGCGGCGCTCGCGGGGACGGCGCAGGTGCGCACCGCCGCCCCGCACATGTCGATCGTCGAACACATCCAGAGCTGGGCCTACCAGTGGTCGAGCGTCGTGATGATGGTGTTCTTCCTGTGCCTCATCTTCCTCATGTGGCGCACGCTGAAGGTGATGCCGCGCGTGAAGCCGCAGCAGATCAAGCCGGCCTCGGGGCAGTCGGTGTCCTTCGGCGACATCGCCGGCGTGGACGAGGCCAAGGCTGAGCTGCAGGAGATCGTGGAGTTCCTGCGCGACCCCGCGCAGTTTCAGGCATTGGGCGCGAGGGTGCCCAAGGGCATTCTCCTGCACGGCCCCCCGGGGACCGGCAAGACGCTGCTGGCCAAGGCCGTGGCGCGCGAATCGGGCGCGCGCTTCTTCGCGCAGAGCGCGGCGGCGTTCGTGGAGATGTTCGCGGGGCTGGGCGCGGCGCGCATCCGCCGCCTCTTCGCCGAGGCGCGCAAGCACGAGCCGGCGATCATCTTCATCGATGAGCTCGACGCCGTGGGGGGGCGCCGCGGCGCGGACATCTCCGGCGAGAAGGACCAGACGCTCAACCAGCTCCTCGTCGAGATGGACGGCTTCAACACCAGCGGTAGGCTCGTGGTGATCGCCGCGAGCAACCTCCTGGAGAAGCTCGACCCCGCGCTGCTGCGCCCCGGGCGCTTCGACCGCCAGGTGTTCGTCGCCCCGCCCGACGTGCGCGGGCGCCAGGGGGTGCTGATGGTGCACACGCGCGAGAAGCCCCTCGACGACGTGAACCTGGAACTGGTGGCGCAGCAGACGAGCGGCCTCACCGGGGCGGATCTGGCGAACATCTGCAACGAGGCCGCGATCTTCGCCGCGCGGCGCCGCGCCGATGCGATCGGCCCGCAGGACTTCGACTCCGCATTGGAGCGCGTGATCGCGGGGGTGCAGTCGCGCAGGGTTTTGAACGCGCACGAGAAGCGCGTGGTGGCGTTTCACGAGGCGGGGCATGCGCTCTGCGGGGAGCTGCTGCCCTCGGTCGATCGCGTGCACCGCATCTCGATCGTCCCGCGCGGCAAGGCGCTGGGCTACACCCTGAACCTGCCCGCCGAGGACCGCTATCTGAAGACGCGCGAGGAGCTTTTGGACTACATGACCGTCCTGCTAGGCGGGCGTGTGGCCGAGCAGGCGGTGTTCGGGGAGATCACCACGGGGGCCTCGGACGACCTCAAGCGCGTGGCGGACATCGCGCACTCGATGGTGCACGACTACGCGATGGGCGCCGCGGGGGTGGGGCGCTCGCCCGACGGCGACGTGCAGCTTTCGGAGACGACGCTGCGCCTGCGCGACGAGGAGCGCCAGGGGCTGATCGAGGAGGCGCGCCGCGCGGCGCAGAAGCTGGTGCTCGGCCATCGCGCCAAGTTGGATGAGCTCGCGCACGAGCTGTTGGAGAACGAGGTGCTCGACCGCGAGGCGATCGATCGCATCATGCGCGGCGTGCCGCGCCTGGAGCGCGCGCCCGGCGTGGGGCTGCGCGTGGTTGCGGCCGCCACCGCTGTCGATGCCGAGCCGAGCGAGCCCGCGCCCGGTGCCCGCCGGGCATAGACGCCGAGCGATCCCACGCGGTGTCGCGCACGTAGACGCCTGTGTGCGCGCGGGCGCCGATAGACTCCCCGCCCCATGTTCGAGAAGATCGACCATATTGGCGTGGCCGTCGCGGCGATCGAGCCGGCGCTGGAGCTGTGGCGCGACCGCTTGGAGCTGGAGGTCGGCCACCGCGAGATATCGCAGGAGCAGGGCGTGGAGGCCGTGCTGCTGGACGTCGGCGCCGACCACATAGAGCTGCTGGCTCCGCTCGGTCCGCACACGCCCGTGGGCAAGTTCCTGGCCAAGCGCGGCCCCGGACTGCACCACGTGGCCTATACAGTGTCGGACATCGAGGCCACGCTGACAGCCCTGGGACAGGCCGGCATACGGCTGATCGACAGGCACGCGCGCGTGGGCCTGCGCGATTCGCGCGTGGCGTTTGTGCACCCCAAGGCGGTCGGGGGCGTGCTGATCGAGGTCGTGCAGCCGCCCGCGGGCCACGCCGGAGGCGGGCGCTGATGCCCCTGCACCACCGCCGCGTCGGCATCGGCTTCCAGGGCGGGCAGTCGCTCGCGCTGAAGGTCACCGAGGAGCAGCTCCAGGAGCTCCACCGCGCGCTCCCCGGCGGCGGCTGGCACGAGCTCGACACGGAGGACGGGCCGGTGCGCCTGCATCTCGGGCAGGTCGTTTACGTGCGCGCCGAGACAGACGATTCGCGCGTCGGCTTCAGTGCGTAACGTGGCCGCTGTGGCCGCCGGGCTGCGTGCACCCACGGCGATGCGCCTGGGAGGGTGGGGATCGCTGGACGAGCGTCTATTGCTGGCGGCGCGCACGCGCCTGCACGATCCCCGCGCCGATCGCGCCATCGGCCGCTTCTCGCGGCTCGGGGAGCATGGAGCGGTGTGGCTTGCGCTCGGCCTGGGCGGCCAGGCGCTCGATCCTGGCCGGCGCGCGCAGTGGCGGCGGGCGACCGCCGTCGTGGCCGGCGCGTTCGTGCTGAACACCGCCATCAAGCAGATCGTCCGCCGGCCCCGCCCGGAGCTTCCCGGTCTGCCGGCGCTCACGAGCACACCCTCGCGCTTGAGCTTCCCCAGCGCCCACGCCTCGACCTCCTTCGCCGGGGCCATCGCCTACGCGCGGCTGGGGCTGCCGGCCGCGCCGCTGTGTGCCCTGGCGGCGGGGCTTTCGCTGTCGCGTCTGTATCTGGGCGTGCACTACCCCTCCGATGTGCTCGCCGGCGCGCTGCTGGGGACGGTCGTCGCGGAGCTGAGGCCATGAGCACGCGCATCGGCATCGTCGGCATGCCCAACGCGGGCAAGTCCTCGCTCTTCAACGCTCTCACCAAGGCCGGCGCCGAGGCCGCCAACTATCCCTTCACCACGATCGAGCCCAACGTCGCGGTCGTGCCCGTCGTGGACCGGCGCCTGGATCGGGTGGCGCAGACGGTGGGCGCCTCCGAGGTCGTCTACGACACGATCGACTTCCACGACATCGCCGGTCTCGTCGCCGGCGCCCACCAGGGCGAGGGCCTGGGCAACCGCTTCCTCGCCAACATCCGCGAGACCCACGCGCTGGTGCACGTCGTGCGCGCCCACGGCGACGAGGGCGTCGTCCATCCCGAGGGCAGCGTCGATCCCGCGCGCGACATCGACACGATCGAGACCGAGCTGATCATGGCCGACCTCGAGCAGGCGCAGCGGCGCCTGGAACGTGTCACCCGCACCGCGCGCGGGGGGGACCGCGCGGCTCTGGCCGAGGAGGCCTGGCTGAACGAGGTGGTGGCCGCGCTGCAGTCGGGCAGGTCCGTGCGCACCGTCCCCTCGCCGCCCGATGCCCCCAACGCGATCCGCGACCTCGGCTCGCTCACGGCCAAGCCCGTGCTCTACGTGGCCAACGTCGATGAGGGCTCGGACGAGGTCCCCGCCGCGATAGCGGCCCACGCGCAGGCCCAGGGCGCCGCTGCCGTGGCGGTCTCCTCGCGCATCGAGGCCGAGCTGGCCGAGCTGGAGGAGGAGGACGCCGCCGCCATGCGCGAAGAGCTCGACGCCGGTGGATCGGGGTCCCACCCGCCCCTGGAGCGCGTCATCCAAGGCGCCTTCTCGCTGCTCCGGCTGATCGCCTTCTTCACCGCCGGCGAGGCCAAGCCCGCGCAGTCCTGGCACCTGCGCCAGGGCCTCACCGCCTGGCACGCCGCCGGGCAGATCCACTCCGACATCCAGAGGGGGTTCGTCCGCGCCGAAGTGATCGGCTGGCAGGAGTTGGTCGATGCCGGCGGCTACGCGGGGGCGCGGGAACGGGGCACCCTGCGTCTGGAGGGGCGCGACTACCTCATGGCCGACGGCGACGTCATCACCGTCAAGTTCACGCCGTAGGCGCGTCAGTTGGGGCGCTTCCGGTACGCCACCCCGCGGTGGCGGATGGCACGGATGGTCACACGCTTGGAGCCGTGGCCCTGCTCGACGGTGTAGAGGACCCGGTAGTTGCCGACTCGGGCTGACCAGAGCCCGCGGAAGCGGCCGATGAGGGGCTTGCCGGCCGACGCGGGATCGGCTCCGAGCATCGTCAGCGTCTCGATCACGGCTTCCTGGACTCTCTTGGGGAGGGCGGCGAGTTCCTCCTTTGCCTGGGCGGTGAGGCGAGGCTCAGGCAAGCCCGAGCTCGCGTCTCACGGCGTCGAGCCCAAACACCCGGCCCGCCTGGACGTCTTCCTCGCTCTTGCGCAGCGCCGCCAGTGTCTCCTCATCGTTGAGGATCTCAAGCGTCTCCTCCAGTGCCTCGTACTCGTCGGCTGACACCACGACGGCCGTCGGATGACCGTTGCGTGTGATGATCACGTGCTCGTGCCGCTGCTCGACCTCGTCGAACAGCTCGCTCAGGCGCGTCCTGGCCTCGGTGAAGGGGACCGTCTTCGCCACAGACACACATTGTACATTATTCTGCGCATTGGGCGTGGGGAAGGTCTTGGAGGCGTGGGGAAAGGTCTTGGACACATGGGAAGGCAGGTCGGACACATCAAATGCTATCCTGGACATATGGGTTTGGGTCTGGATGCCCCAGCGGGCGAGCTCGGGTGCAACGAGCGCACGCTGCGGCGCTACATCAATGGCGGGATGCTGCGCGGGCGGCGGGTGGCGAGCGGGCGGCTCGAACTGTCGCAGGCGGAAAGGGCCTATCTGCGCGGGCACTGGAGGCTGCTCAACAAGCTCATGGCGGCGCTGCGCACCGAGCGCGACGTGCGCCTGGCGGTTCTGTTCGGTTCGACCGCGACCGGTGAGGACACGCCGGTGTCCGATGTGGACCTGCTGGTCGTCCATCGCCGCTCGGAGTGGAGGGCGCAGGCTGGGTTGAGGGTGCGTCTGCGCCGTGCGCTGGGGACGCCCGTGGACGTCGTCACGTTGGAGCAGGCCGAGGCGCGGCCCTCGCTGCTGGCCGACGTATTGCGCGAGGGGCGCGTGCTGATCGACCGCGACGATCTCTGGGGGGGGCTGCGGCGGCGCCGCGATGAGATTCTGGACGCGGGGGCTCGTGCGGATGAGCTGACCATGACTCGTGCGCGCGAGACGCTGGCGGCCGCCAGGGAGAGGTTGGCTGCCGGGGAGAGGGCGGCCTCCGAGGAGCGATCGGCGAAGGCGTGACAGCGGCCGGCTTGTCCAAGGGCCAGCGCCGCATCGGCGCCATCCTCCAGGAGATTCCGCCTGCGCGCGAGCAGCTGCTCGTGGCGATGGAGGAGTTCGGAGCAGACTTCGAGGAGGACGCATTCCTCGCCGCCGCGCAATCGGCGGATGCGCACCAGCGCAACAGGGTGGCGATCGTCGAGCGCCAGTACGAGGTGCTGCTCAACTGGCTGCACGAGCTCGCGGCGCGGGGGCTTGCCGAGGCCCTGCGCCTCGGCTTGGTTGACAAGGCTCCGGGCCACCCCTGGGAACGCCTCGCCGCGCTCGGCGTCATCTCGCACGGATCCGCGCAGCGCCTGCAGGATGCCAAGGAGATGCGCGACGCGCTTGCCCATGACTACCCGCCGGCCAACTGGAGGACGCTGCACGGGGGGGTCCTCGTCCTCGTGCGCGAGCTCGACCGCTATCTCGCCAGCTTCGAACGCTGGACCTACGCGGAAGAGATCCTGCCACAGTCAGCCGCCTGACTCTCAGCCTTCTCCAACCGCGCGGCCAACCCTTCCATCCCAAAAAGACTCGCCGTGCGGGCACCCTGCGCGTAATCCGTCGGGCGGTCAGGCGGGGGCTCGAGGTCCATCTCCACGAGCGTCGCCACCTGCTTGAAGGTGCGCAGGAGGGCGGCGTGGTGGTTGAGGGTCGAAGCCCCGCGAAGGGTTGGCCGGGGGCTTTCGGCGGCTGCCAGGATGCTCTCCAGGGAGCCGTGCTCCCGCAGGAGGCTCGCCGCGGTCTTCGCGCCGATGCCGGGGGCTCCGGGCAGGCCATCGGAGGGGTCCCCGCGCAGCGCGATGAAGTCCGGGACCAGCTCGGGGGCGACTCCGTAGCGCTCGCGCACCTTCTCGGGGCCCACCTCGATCGGACCCTCGCCCCGTTTCAGCTCCAGGATCGCCACGTGGTCATCGACAGCCTGATACATGTCGCGGTCGCCGCTCAGGATCAGCGCGCGGCCGCCGGCCCTCGCCTCCGCGCGCGCCAGCGAGCCCATCGCGTCGTCGGCCTCGAGGTCCCCGCCGTCGCAGATCCTCCAGCCGAGGCTCGCCAGCAGCTCGGGGGCGCGCCCCCACTGCGCCGCCAGCTCCTGCGGCATCGCATCGCGGTGGGCGTGATACGGGGGGTACAGCTTTACGCGATACGCCGCCCCCTCGGCGCCGAAGCAGGCGACGACCGCGCGCGGTCGGCATGCCTCCGCGGCATTCAGCAGCGCGTTCACGGTGCCCAGCAGCGCGTTCACGGGCTCGCCGTCCTTGCCGGTGATCGACTTCGGCAGCGAGAAGAACGCCCGGTACAGCAGCCACGGGACGTCCGCCAGCAGCAGCGGATCAGGGGGCAACTGCGCCGCCGCCCGTGCCTTGCCCGGCGCCCGCGGTCGTTCCACCGTCCGGGCCAGTCACGGGCGCGGGAGCGGCCTGCGCCGGCGCGCCGCTGCGATCGGGCTCGGGGCGCGTGCCTTGGGCGTCGCTCACGCTGAAGTACGCCCACGTGTCGTACAGGCCCAGGCGCGAGGCCAGTTCCTCGCCCCCGATCGGGGTCGCGCCCTTTGAGCCCAGGATGCTGGCGGTGATGATGCGCGGGGAGAAGCCCCGGCTGAGCACTTCGATGCCGCGCAGGCGGCCGCGCACCAGGCCCTTCAGGTCGCTCGCCGCCGCGGCGAAGCTCATCGACGTGCGCCAGCTGTGCAGGGGGCCCGTGTCGAAGGGGTCCACCACGCCGCGCAGCCACGGCTCGGGGGCCGCGCCCGGGAAGGCGTCCTGCACGTTCTCCGTGCGCCCGCCGCTGCTGGCGAAGAAGTAGGTGATCGCGGGCCTGCCCGCGTAGGTGACGATCTCGCCCGCCGTTGCCCTCACCGCGCGGTTGGATTGCGGGGTTTCGCCGGCCCGCCCGCGGTACACCTGCGAGCGGCTGTCCGCGTACACGTCGAAGCGGCCTTCGCCCGCGTGGGATGTCAGCGCGTAGGTGCGGCTGGCGATGGCTTGGGCCTCCAGTGCGGCCGGCGGCCAGCCCGGGGACATCTCGGCCGCCACCACGCCGCGCACATACGCTTCCAGGGGCACCTTGCGCACCCTCCCGTCTCCCATCATCACGCGCACCTTCCACTTCGGCGGGGCCTGGCCGATCGTCGTGCCCGTGTAGTAGTGCGCCAGGATCGCCTGATAGTCGTAGCCGTGCTGTGCGTAGCCCAGCGCGCCCTCCTGGCTCATGCCCACGCCGTGGCCGTCGCCGGCGCCGGCGATCACGAGCGTATTGGCCCGCGCCGCGCCGGGCCGCCCCGCGGCGGCGCCGAGGCACAGCGCCACGGCCAGGCCCACGACAAGCGTCGCCGCGCCTTTGCGCGGGCGGCGGCGAGAGGCTTCGGTGCGGTGGCGAGGGAGCTCAGCGCGGTGATAGGTTGAGTCCATGAGGTACCCCGTGGATCGGATCGACACCCGCGATCCATGAGCAGCAGTCTTGCAGCCGACGAGCAGGCCGTGCTCCAGGCGACTTCCACCGACCTCTACATAGCGGGCGCCTGGCGGGCGGCCGCAGGCGGGGGGCGCTTCGCGGTCGAAGACCCATCCACCCGCGAATCGCTCGTGGAGGTCGCCGACGGGACGGCTGAGGATGCCCTCGCCGCGCTTGGCGCCGCCGCGGATACCCAGGCCGAGTGGGCCGCCTGCGCGCCGCGCGAGCGGGGGGAGATCCTGCGCCGCGCCTATGAGGGGATCGTCGAGCGCAGCGAGCAGCTCGCGCTGCTGATGACGCTGGAGATGGGCAAGGCGCTGGCGCAGTCGCGCGCCGAGATCGCCTACGCGGCCGAGTTCTTCCGCTGGTTCTCCGAGGAGGCCGTGCGCGTGCACGGGCGCTACATGGTCAACACCACGGGCTCCGGGCGCATTCTGACCATGCGCCAGCCGGTGGGGCCGTGCGTGTTCGTCACGCCCTGGAACTTCCCCACGGCGATGGGCACGCGCAAGATCGCACCCGCCATCGCCGCGGGCTGCACGATGGTCGTCAAGCCCGCGCAGCAGACGCCCCTCTCGATGCTCGCCCTCGCGCGGATCCTGGAGCAGGCGGGGCTGCCGAGCGGGGTCCTCAACGTCATCACCTCGCGGCGCTCGGGGGAAGTGATCGAGCCGCTCCTGCGGGATCCGCGCACGCGCAAGCTCTCCTTCACCGGCTCCACCGAGGTCGGCAGGCAGCTGATCGAACAGTCCGCGCATCAGATCCTGCGCGTCTCGATGGAGCTCGGCGGCAACGCCCCCTTCATCGTCTTCGCCGACGCCGACCTCGACGCCGCCGTCGAGGGTGCAGTTCTGGCCAAGATGCGCAACGTCGGCGAGGCCTGCACCGCCGCCAACCGCTTCCACGTGCAGGAGCCCCTCGCGGAGGAGTTCGCGCGGCGCCTGGCCGAGCGCCTGGGAGCGATGAAGGTCGGGCGCGGCACCGAGCCGGATACGGATGTCGGGCCGCTGATCGATGGCAGGCAGCGGGAGAAGGTCGCCGAGCTGGTGGCCGATGCCGTTGCGCGCGGCGCGCGGGTGCTCGTGGGCGGACACGCGCTCGAGGGGCCCGGCCACCCCGGCTGGTTCTACGCGCCCACGGTGCTCGTCGGCGTGCCCCCCGATGCGCGCCTGCTCGGCGAGGAGATCTTCGGGCCCGTCGCGCCGATCGCCACCTTCGCCGACGAGCAGGACGCGCTCGACGCAGCCAACCGCACCGAGTACGGTCTCGTCGCCTATCTCTACACGCGCGACCTGGAACGGGCGGTGCGCATGGCCGAGGGCATCGAAGCCGGCATGGTCGGGCTCAACCAGGGCATCGTCTCCAACCCCGCCGCGCCCTTCGGGGGGGTCAAGCAGTCGGGTTACGGGCGCGAGGGCGGCTTTGAGGGGATCGACGAGTACCTGGAGACGAAGTACGTCGCGCTGAGCCTGTGACGCTCAGCCGCCGGTGTGCTGCAGTTCGCTGAGGCTGATGGCGTTGGTCGGGGCGGTGATCGTGACCGGCTGGTTCCAGCTGTCGAAGGTGATGCTGCCGCCGCCCGCGCCGCTCTTGGAGATCTGTACGGGGTAGGGCTGGCCGGTGGTGGCCACGTAGAGGCTCCCGCTCTGGGTGCTGTCCGTGACGGCGATCACCGGCTGCCCGGAGATGGTGGTCTTGGCGCCCTTGGCGAGCGTGCCGTGCTGGCCCAGCGCGGCGTCTGTGAGCTTGTGCAGGTCGGTCAGCGAGGCCAGCGTGGCGAGGCTGCCGGTGGTGGCCGAGGCCTTCAGCCACTTGCCCTGCAGCAGCTGGGCCGCGGCGGGGCCGGCGAAGTGCTTGTAGAAATCGCTGCTGCCGCTGATGTAGGCGGTGCCGCCCACCTGCACCAGTTCGAAGCTGAGGCCGTTCTCGGAGATGCGGCCCTTGCCGCCCTTGCCGGCGACGAGGTTGAGGTCGAGCGTGATCGGCGCGCCCCCGGCGACCATCGAGCCGGAGACGTGCACCGCGCCGGCGCTGTCGGCCGCGGCCTTCGTGGCGGCGAGGATTTCCGTGGGGGACTTGGCGGCGACGCCGTTTTCGGAGGATCCGCCCGAGCTGCCGCAGCCCGCGACTATGGCTCCGACGGCGACGAGGGCCGGCAACGCCAGAGCCTTCGCCGGCAGAAGTCGGAAACGCACCATCCAGGCACCTTAGCCGCTCCAGCGGACGGCGTGCGGATGGGCGCGTCGCGGCGTGCGGGCCGGTAGGTCGCGGTGTGCGCGCGGGTGGGTCGCGGCGCGGCCGGCGGTGGGTGTCGGCCATCGCCTCGACCATTCGTCCATTTGGCGGTCGAGCGGCTGCTTGACTCAAGGTTGCGCCGCAAAACACCGAACAGCATGAACAAGGAGCCCAGCTAAAAGTGCGCGAAGTCACCCACGTCGGCCTGACCCTGGCAGGCGCCCTGTGCGGTCTGCTCCTGGCTGCCTGCGCGGGACTGCTGGGGTGGCGCCTGGGCCGCAGGCGCCAAAGGGAGCTCGAGCGCGAGATCGAGCGCGGCGCCATCGAGCTGCGTCGCGCGCTGGGCGAGCTGGAGGTGGCGCAGGCGGAGACCGTGCGGCGCCTCTCGATGGCCGTCGAGTTCCGCGACGAGGACACGGGCGCGCACATCGAGCGCATCGGGCGCTTCTCCACGCTCCTGGCCGTGCAGGCGGGCATGGAGGGCCACTGGTGCGCGCGCATGAGCCACGCCGCGCCGCTGCACGACGTGGGCAAGGTGGCGATCCCCGACGCGATCCTGCTCAAGCCCGGTCCCCTCACCGCGGACGAGCGCGCGATCGTCGAGACCCACGCCGAGGAGGGCCACCGGCTGCTGCGCGGCAGCTCCTCCTCGATCCTCGATCTGGCCGCCTCGATCGCCCTCAGTCACCACGAGAAGTGGGATGGCAGCGGCTACCCGCGGGGATTGCGCGAGGAGGCGATCCCGATCGAGGGCCGCATCGTGGCGATCGCCGACGTCTTCGACGCGCTCACGAGCGATCGCGTCTACCGCCGCGCCTTCTCCGTGGGCAGGGCCGTGAAGATGATGCTCGAGCAGCGCGGCCGGCACTTCGACCCGGTGCTGCTGGACGCCTTCATGGAGGTCCTCGGCCGCAGCGGCCCCGACGCGCGCGCGCAGATCACCTCCAACCCCCAGGCGCTGCTCGCCGAGGTGCGCGAGACCTACACGCACGCCCTGCGCCGCGGCGACGCCGAGAGCGCCGAGGGGATCGTCGCGCAGGCGATCGAGGACGGCCTCACGCCCGAGACACTCCACACCGACGTGATCGAGCCCGCGCTGGAGCACATCGGCGAGCTGCGCGAAGCGGGCGAGCTCGACCACGACGCCGAGCGCGGAGCGCTCGTCATCTCGCGCCGCATCCTCGCCACGCTGCACCGCTACATGCTCGGCGGCCCCGACCCGGACCGCGAGCGCGTGCTGGAACGCCTGGAGGAGTCCGCGCAGGAGCTCCAGCAGCGCCTGGCCGCGCGCGAGCACGCGCTGGGATGATTCGCCCGCCGGGCGCCCAGGGTGCGGTGGGCGCGAACCGGAGCGGCCACACGGCGGAGCCCCGGCAGAGGCGCAGCCCCATCCCAGCCGAACCCGCTCACCCGGAGCCCCTCCGGATCGGCGGTGGACTAGATTGCCGCTGATGCCAGATCGCGCGATCGTCACCGGCGGCGCCGGATTCATCGGCTCGCACGTCGTCGACGCCCTGCTGGCGTCCGGCAGCGAGGTGACCGTCATCGACGACCTGTCAAGCGGCGAGGCCCTGCGCGTCAACCCCGCCGCGCGCCTGCTGGAGCTCGACATCGTCGATCGCGCCGGCCTGGAGGCGGCGATCGCGGACGCGCGGCCCGAGGCGATCTACCACCTCGCCGCGCAGGCCAGCGTGGTGGCCTCCGTGCAGAACCCCCGCCGCGACTGCGAGGTCAATGTGATCGGCACCCTCAACGTGGTCGACATCGCCAGCGCGAGCGGCGTGCCCGTGGTGTTCACCTCCACCGGCGGCGCGCTCTACGGCGACGAGGCCCCGAGGCCCACCCCCGAGGAGCGCATCCCCGCCCCGCTCTCACCGTATGGCGCCTCCAAGTGGGCGGGCGAGGCGTATGTGAGCACGTGGTCGCTCTCCTGCGGCGTGCCCCACGCGATCTGCCGCCTGGGCAACGTCTACGGCCCGCGCCAGAGCCCGCACGGCGAGGCCGGGGTGGTGGCGATCTTCAGCCACCACCTGCACGTGGGCAGGGCGCCGAAGCTCTACGGCCACGGCCGGCCGACAAGGGACTACGTCTACGTGCAGGACGTCGTGCGTGCGCTGCTCGCGGCCACCGGCAGGTCGGGCACCTACAACATCGCCACGGGCGTCGCGGCCGACGTGCTCACGGTGTGGGAGGGCCTGAAGCAGGCGGCCGGGGCGGACATCGAGCCCGAGCTGGCGGACCTGCGGCCGGGCGAGCTCAAGGACAGCTGCCTGGACCCCTCCCTGGCCGAGCGCGAGCTGGGGTGGCGCGCGCAGGTGGCCCTGGCGGAGGGGCTGCCCAGGACCTACGAGGCGCTAGCATCGGGCGTCGCGGCGAGATAGCTCAGTTGGTAGAGCACACGACTGAAAATCGTGGTGTCCCCAGTTCGAGTCTGGGTCTCGCCATAGGAAATCGCAGCAGACAAGCCAGAGCTCGCTCCTCCCACCGCCTCCAGCACTTCAAGCCGACGCCCGGAATCGAACCGGGGACCCCTTCATTACGAGAGAAGTGCCCCCCGGTGGCTTTTTCCCTGCAAATCGCAGCATTCGTGTAACCGTTCAGTCCCCTGCTGGTTAGGTGAGCAGCGGCACCGGATCGTCGCGGGCGTGGGCGGCGAGTAGCTCGCTCATGTAGGCGAATAGCGAGCGGTGCTGAAGGCGGCAGGTGATCGACGCTGAGAGCAGGCGCTCGATGCGTTGTTCGCCACCCTTGGACTGGCTGCCGAGTGAGAGCTTGCGGTAGATCACCGCGCCGCGCAGGGACCGCTCAGCGTGGTTGTTGGTGGGCTCGACCCCGTTGTGGCTGGCGAAGGTCCACAGCGCTGGCCAGAGCTTGAGCAGGTTGCGCGCCATGCCACGGCAGCGCTTGCTGCGAGCGCGCTTGGCGGCGTAGGAGCGGATAATCGGCTTGTATTGCTGTTGCAGCCGGCGGATTGTGCGCTTCAGTTCGCGCCGGTCGCGGGTGTTCTGGAAGACCTCCCACGCCCAGAAGACGCGCTCGCACAGCTGGAGGCCTGCCTCGCCGAACTCCTTCTCCGCGGCGAGTCCTTCGGTGTGGGCTTGAAAGTCGCGCCGCAGGTGCGACCAGCAGATCTGGCGGCGCGCTAACGGCAGGTGCGCATAGGCCCACCAGCGGTCGGACGTCACGATCGCTTTCGTGTCGGCGAGCAGGCTCTTGGCGTGATCTTCGTGCCGGTTGGAGGCGAGCGCAAAGAGGGCGTGGCGGCCGGTGAACATGCCCCACAGCGCTCGGCGCTCACCGGCCGTGCGCCAGCCGGTCTCGTCCATGTTCAGGCCCTCGCTGGCGCGCACGCGCTCTGAGAGATCCTCATAGGGCTCCTCAAGCGCCCGCGCGGCGCGCTCGAGGATTGCCTCGACCGTGCCGGTGCACAGGCGCGCACCGAACAGCTCTTCAGCGAGCTCCACCACGTCGCAGCGAGAGATGCGGTTACGCACCGAGAGCGCCGCCACGGCCGCCTGGAAGTGTGGGCCGAAGGCACTGTTTGCGACCTCGGCGGGCAGCATCGCGCGCGTCTGCTCACCACAGCCAGGACAGCGCACACGCGGACAGCGGTGCTCGACCAGTTGCGTGGAGATCACCGGCAGCTCTTCGACCTGGTGGCGCACCGGCTCGCCCACCGCGAGCAGCTCACCGGCGGCGAAGACGTGGCCGCACTCACAACGCTCGGGCCAGTGCTCGATCAGCTGATCGACCGCCGCGAGCGGCAACAGCTCACGGCCGTGGCCCTCGTGCCCCGGCTGGGCGCCCTGCTTGCGCCCCGAGCGATCCCCACCCCGCGCAGACCGTCGCTTGCCCGGCGGGTCAGAGCTCGGCGGCAGCGAGGAGTTACGCGAGTTCTTGGCCAGCTCGCGCTCCAGCTTCTCCACCCGCGCCTCGAGCTGCTGAATTCGGCGGTCCATCGCCAACAACACCTCGACGACAGCCTCGCGTCCAGCATCATAGATCGCCTCCGCCCTCAGAGCGCTCCACACATGGAGATTCGACACCGCTGGGTTATGTCCCCCAGGGGACTGAACGGTTACGCATTCGTAGCCCTGGCGGTCATTCTTTGCCGCTGGGTCACCGCAGATCCGCTGGTCTTCGCGCACGCTCGCGACAGAAGTAACCCCCTGAGGGCCATCCGGGCAGCTGAGAGGCCCGGGTTGGCGTTTGCCCCCAACCCGTGGGGGGGAACGGGGCTATTGGACCCGACGTCGGGCTATGGGTCGCTCCATTGCCAGATCGAAGAGACGGGGCCTTCTGAGCTCGGTCACGTATCCGAGGTTCAGCGACCCCTTGCTGTGGTGCTGTGCGAGCGCCCGCACCCTCCTAGCGACATCTTCCCGGCCCGCCGGCGGGAGCGCGGCGATGAAGCTGACCGAGACCGCCCGGTCGATGAGCTGCTCGACGGTGACGCGCTGCTCGTAGGGGATCTGGTGCTCGGCGGCACGGACGAACAGCCGCGTGTGCTCAAGAGCCTCCCGCCACTCCCCAGTCATGAACGACGGCGTAGATCGGCGGTGTGGCTCGATGATGTCGCTGATCGCGGCCTGCAGGGGCAGTTGTAGATCACGGCGGTTCCAGACCAGTCCGAGGCGCGCGATGGAAGGGATGGGCGGCGAGATCAAGCGCCGCTACCGCGTGTACGAGCGCGTCCTTTCATAGCCAAGGGAAGACGCTCACCGCGTGAGGAGGGGGAGGACCTCGCGTAGGTGCTCGGTGTCGATCACGTGGGTCGCAACACGCTGGGCTTCAGGAGTAGCGTTGAGGGCCACGGCGCGACCTACCCGTCGAAAGAGCGGGATGTCTGAGCGGGAATCGCCGACAGCGGCTACGTCGGCAAGGGAAATGCTGCGCTCCGCGCACCATCCTTCAACGAAGCGCAGCTTGTCGTGCTCGTCGAAATAACGGCTAACGACGTCTCCGACAACTCCGTTGGTGATCTGCAGCTCAGTGCCGCTCACGGACGTAAATCCGTGACGCTCCTGCAGCAGCTCAGCGGCAAGTCTCCAGGTGATCGTAGCGAGGAGCACATGAGTACCGGTCTCCGCGAGGGTCCGAACGGTTTCGTCGATGCCATCGATCCAGCTTGCGGCAGCCAAGACCGATCTGATCTCACTGGTGGTGCGGCCGGCGTAGCACCTTGCGGATGCATCGGCGATGGCTCGATTCGATATCTCGCCGGCGGCAAAGGAGCGCTCGAGCTCATCGAACGTCTCCGTGTGGCCGAGGTACTCAGCAAGAAGCAAGGACACCGTGGTGCGTCGCAAGAGTGTCCCGTCGAGGTCGAAAACCACGACGGGGTAGTAGTTCGCGGGAGTCGTCATGGCGTCGAACACAGCCGAGCGTAGCTATCGGCGATAGGAGGATCTAGCGAGCCGGCTAGCGGAACTCTGCCGCAGCCGAACGGCGGCGGCAGTCGCTGCCGTGCTGACGAGCACCTGCACAAGTAAAAAGGCAGGGTGCCCCACATGGCGGAACAACAGGGCGACCGTGACGATCAGAAGTGACGAAAGAAGGGCATTGACCGCGAACGCCACCCTGATGGCCCACCGCTTGCCGATCGCAATTCCCCCCAGCATTGAGACGCCGACCGTGAGGAATGCCCAGACCGTCCAGCTCACGGGCGGTACGAAGTAGATCCTGTAGAAGACGGCAACGAGCGCGGCCACGAAGCCGATAGCGAGGCCCACACGAAGCAGTCGCATCGTGCGAGTGTAAGCGCCCGGTGCGCCTGGTGCGCTTTCGGCCTGACGGGGCGCTGGATACCTCCTTCGCCAGCCACGGGATCGAGAACACACACACCTTTCAGGGTGGAGCAGGGGAGCGCAGGCCAGGCTCGGCCGGCCACTGCCGCCAGGCTGGCTCGCCGAATACGAGCAGGAGCGCGCGGAGGAGTTCCACCGCTCGCTCAAGCCAGTTCCGGGCGCTGCTGAGGCGGTGCGGCGAGTCAAGGCCGCTGGAATGAAGGTCTGCGTCGCCTCTCAGGGTGCGGTCTCGAAGACACGAATGACCCTTGGGCTGACCGGCCTGCGCGAGTTGTTCCCGCCTGACGCGCTGTTCTCCGCCCACGACGTACCACGCCCGAAGCCCGACCCTGCACTGTTCCAACACGCTGCCGTGACGATGAACGCCGAGGCATCGGCCTGCGTGGTCATCGAGGACACCCCGTCGGGAGTTACGGCAGCGGTCGCCGCAGGGATGCGAGCAATCGGCTACGCAGCAGATAGCGACGAGCACGCTCTCCGCGATGCCGGCGCCGAGATTATCCGCTCCCTGGACAGGCTCCTAGCACTCTTGGCCCAATAGCAGCGCTTCGGTTCAGAGCGCGTCTCTCCCATGAGGAGTAGGCGAGTCTCGGGCGACCCGTATGGGCCGGCGGGCGCTAGGATTCAGAGTCCCGCCGACGTAGCTCAGTTTGGCAGAGCGCGCCCCTCGTAAGGGCGAGGTCCCCGGTTCGATCCCGGGCGTCGGCTCTGCGGTTTTTTACCGCAACGTCACCGCAGATTAGTATAGTTTTTTGCAGCAGTTGTCCTCAGCTGTCCGCACCAAGACAGCCTAGAAATCCCTGCTAAGGAGCAGAAAATGGCGCTCAGCCTAGACATAGAGCGCCACCGGGGATCTCGGTTACGAGTGAAGTGCTCTACCAGCTGAGCTACGTCGGCGCGTGCTCGGATGCTAGCGCGGTCTCGTTTCCGCTTGGGTTGGGCGGGGCTTGAGCGCCTCGAATTGAGCTTCGTATACGGGCTCCCGTGCGCTCGGCCTGCGCCGGATCGGCATGTTCTCCCGGCCCCGCTCTGCGCTATTTGCGGATTTTTGCGCTGGGGATGTTTGCGGACGGCGCCGCTTGGGCAATGGAGGCTGAATACCCGAGCCGCTCAGCGCCGCGTGCGCCGGCGGGACGGGGGAGCGCCCGCGGCGTCGGCGATGCCGGATGGGGCGAGATCGGCTGGTGATCCGGCGGCAGCGGCTGCAGACCGCGAGCCCATCAGCTGACCCGCAGGAGCTCGGCGCGGGTCCCGCAAGGGCTCAGCGAAGAGGAAAGAGCAGAACGGCTCAGGCGCGACTTCGGCCGTTGACCGCGCACGTGGAATATCGAGAGAGGAGCACAGAAGATGGGTCGCTGCCAGGCAAGCGCCATCGCCGGAGACTCGCGCCGCGCTGAGATCGCCGGCCCCTCGCGCCGCGCCGGCCGCGTCGAGGAGCGCAGCGGAGATCCCGCGCGCGCCGGCGTGCTGCTCACGGGCGCCACGGGGTTCGTGGGCATGGAGCTGCTGGTGCGTTATCTGGAGCGCAGCGAGCGGCGCGTGTATGCGCTCGTGCGCGGCGCGGACGACGAGCAGGTCACGGCGCGCATGCGACATACGCTCCTCTCGCTCTTCGGCCTCGATCACCCCTACGGCGAGCGCGTGGTGGCGGTTCGCGGTGACATCACGCGCCCCGGCCTCGGCCTGGGGCGCAGGCGCGATGGGCTGGCCGAGCGGGTGGATGAGATCGTCCACGGCGCGGCCTCGGTGTCCTTTGCGCTCGAGCTGGAGGCCATGCGCGCTATCAACGTGCAGGGCACGCGGCGGGTGCTCGAGTTCGCCGAGCGCTGCCAGGCGCGCGGAGGCCTGCGGCGCCTGTCCTACATCTCCACGGCGTACGTCGCCGGTGAGCACTCAGGGCTCTTCAGCGAGGACGACCTCGACGTGGGGCAGCGCTTTCGCAACGCCTACGAGCAGTCCAAGTTCGAGGCCGAGCGTCTCATCGCCCGCGCTCGCGCCCAGATGCCGATCACGGTGCTGCGCCCCAGCATCATCGTGGGCGAGCGCGACAGCGGCTGGACCGCCTCCTTCAACGTGCTCTACTGGCCGCTGCGCGCGTTCTCGCGCGGCTCCTATGTGGCCTTGCCCGCGCGCCGCGAGGCGCCCGTCGATGTCGTTCCGGTGGACTACGTGGGCGATGCCATCTTCGCGCTCAGCCAGGCGCCGGAGGCCGAGGGGGGCACCTTTCACCTCACCGCCGGAGCGCACGCGAGCAGCGTGGGGGATCTCGTCGAGCTCGCCGCCGCGCGCTTCGGGCGAGCAGCGCCGCGCCTGATCGCGCCGGGCGTGTACCGCCGCGCGGTGCACCCGCTGCTCGTTCGCGCGAGCCGCGATGAGCGCCATCGCCAGGCGCTCGCGCGCAGCCGGATCTTCTTCCCCTACTTCGCCATGAGGGTCCACTACGACGATCGCCGCTCCCGCGTGGCGCTTGCGGCGGCCGGCATCAGGCCATCGCCGCTGCACCATTACTTCGACCGCCTCGTCGACTTCGCGCTCGCCGCCGAATGGGGCAGGCAGCCGATCACCCGCGCCGGCGCCGCGGCACTCAGGGAGCCCCCGTCCAGCGGACGGGCGGGGCGGGTCCGGACAGAGCCCCGCGCGAGCGCCGCGGCACTCGGGGCGACATGAGCAGCGCCCGCCTCTCCTCGCTCGATGCCTCGTTTCTCGCCGTGGAGACGCCCACCGCGCACATGCACGTCGGCTGGGCCGCCCTCTTCTCGGCGCCCGCCGCGGGGCGACCCCCGCGCTTTGCGCAGCTGCGCGATCACATCGAGCTGCGCATGGGGCATGCGCCGCGCTACCGCCAGAAGCTCGCGCGCGTCCCGTTCGGCCTGCACACTCCGGAGTGGATCGACGATCCGGCCTTCTCCATCGATCGCCACGTCTATCGCGCGCGCGGAGAGCTCGGCGGGCTCGTTGACGAGGTCATGTCGATGCCTCTGCGCCGCGATCGCCCGCTGTGGGAGATGTGGATCTGCGAGGACCCCCGCGAGCAGGGATTCGCGCTCATCGGAAAGACCCATCACTGCATGGTCGACGGCCTCGCCGCGGTGGAGCTCGCCTCGCTGCTGCTCGACCTCACGCCCGAGCCCATCGCCTACGAGCCCCAGGGCTGGCAGGCCGCGCCGGAGCCCCCCGCCGAGCTGCTTCTGGCCCGGGGCTTGCGCGATCTCCTCGCCAAACAGCTCGGCCTGCTCGGCCGGCCGCTGCGCGCGGCGACCTCGCCCGCGTGCGCCGTGCGCCAGACCGCCTCGGGCGCCCTGCGCATGACCCGCGCGCTGAGCCATTCGCTGCAGGCCGCGCCCGCCAGCGCTTTCAACGGGCAGCTCTCGCCCTTGCGTCGCCTGGCCTGGACGCAGCGCCCGCTCGGCGATCTGCGCATCGTCAGGCGCGCCTACGGCACGACGGTCAACGACGTGATGCTCGCCGCTGTGGCCGGAGGCATGCGCTCCTACCTCATCCGCCGCGACGAGCAGCCCGTGGCGCTCAGGGCGATGGTCCCCGTGAGCGTGCGCGATGCCGATGAGGTCCTGGGCAATCGCATCTCCTTCGTCCTCGCCGATCTGCCCTGCCACGAGCCCGACGCGCTCGCTCGCCTCCACCACGTACACGCCACCATGAGCGCTCGCAAACGCGACGGCGAGCCCGAGGGCGCCGACTTGGCGCTCAAGGCAGCCGGGCACACGCCGGGCGTGATCCAAAACGCCATCTCCCGGCTGATCGCCAGCCCGCGCACCTTCAACCTCGTGGTATCCAACATCCCCGGTCCCGCGGAGCCCATGTACATGCTGGGGTGTCCGCTGGAGGCCACCTATCCGGTCGTCCCCCTGGCCGACCGCCATGCGCTCTCGGTGGGCATGACCACCGTCCGCGACCGCGCCTGCTTCGGCGTCTACGCCGACCGCGAGGCCTTCCCCGACGCGGGCGTGCTGGCGCGCGACATCGACGATGCC
The DNA here is from genome assembly GCA_964582105.1 of uncultured Solirubrobacteraceae bacterium. Lineage (GTDB taxonomy): Bacteria > Actinomycetota > Thermoleophilia > Solirubrobacterales > Solirubrobacteraceae > Palsa-744. Next base: position 50,176 of record CAZOQI010000044.1, on the reverse strand, counting down.
ATCGCCGAGCTGCTCGCGGGTGCGCGTTGATCGTGGCGGGTGTGCGTTGAGCTAGGAAGCCAGCTCCGCCAGCGCTCCCAGCAGCGACTCGCCGTGCTTCTCGCAGAAGGCCGGGCCGATGCCGCGGATTCCCAGCAGCTCCTGGAGGTTCGCCGGGCGACGGCGCAGCGCCTCCTCCAGCGCGGCGTTCGTGGCCACGGTGTAGGCGGGCTTGCCCTCGGCGCGCGCCAGGCGCCAGGCCTTCAGCACCTCGAACTGCGCCTCATCGACGGGCTGCGGCGGATCGGTGTCGGGCACGAGAGGGTCGTTGCCCGCCCCGCCCGCGCCCATGCCGCCGATGCGCGCCTTTTGACTGACGAAGGAACCGCCCCTCGCCCTGCCCTCGGACTTCGCCCTGCCGCCCCTCGGCTTATCCAGCGCCCGCGCAACCGCAGCCACCAGCTCGGCGTCGGGCTCGCACACGTCGCAGCAGCGCCCGCTCGGGCGGCCCTCCTCGTGGTCGCCGAAGTGATCGAGGATCTGGCGGCGGCGGCACTTCTCGCCATTGGAGATGAAGCGCTCGATCGCGCGATAGGACTCCCAGCCGCGATCCTTGGCGGCCTTGATCGCCAGATAGGCCTTGCGCGGGTCGCCCCTTCCGGTGAGGCGCACGCGCAGCGCGCCCCTATTGCCGGGCTCCAGCTCCACGGCGCCGGCGCGCTCGGCGATCGACATGAGGATGCGCTCGCGCTCGTCGGGGATCGAGACCCCGCTCGCCCCGGCGGCACCGTTCCTGTCTCCGTTCCCTCCATCCCCGTTCCCGTTCCCGTTTCCATCCCCGCCTCCGCCCCCCTCGCTCTGCCAGCTGGGGGCGAGCGTGGCGACTCCCTCCCTTGCGTGGGCGCGCAGCGAGGCCACATACGCGCGCACATCCGCCACGGTGGTGTCGCGCTCGGTGTTGAAGCGGATCAGGCGGCCCAGGTCCATCCGCGCCGCCAGCAGCAGCGCGCGGGCGGGCCTTCCATCGCGCCCGCCGCGGCCGGCCTCCTGGTAGTAGCCCTCCAGGCTCGTCGGCAGCGCCCAGTGGGCCACCGTGCGCACGTCCGCCTTGTCCACGCCCATGCCGAAGGCGTTCGTGGCCACCACCACCTCGGCCTCGCCCTTCATGAAGGCCTCCTGGCTTGACCTTCTGTCCTGGGGGCGCATGCCGGCGTGGTAGGCCACCGTGCCCAGGCCGTGCCCGGCGAGCAGCGCCGTGACCTCATCGGTGTCCTTGCGCGTGCCGCAGTAGACGATCGCCGGCCGCGCCTCGGGCCTGCCCAGCACGTGCAGCAGCGCCGCGCGCTTGCGCGCCACCGCGCCCTTGCCTTCCACCGTCACCACGTCGAACACCAGATTGGGGCGATCGAAGCCGCTGCGCACCGACACCCACTCGCGCAGGCCCAGGCGCTGGGCGATCTCCTGGGAGACCCTCGGCGTGGCCGTCGCCGTGGCCGCCATCACCGGCGGGCGCCCCAGCGCCTCGATCGCGCCCTGCAGGCGCAGGTAGTCGGGGCGGAAGTCGTGACCCCACTCGCTCACGCAGTGCGCCTCGTCGACCACGAACAGCGCCACCCTGCGCTGGGCGAGCGCGTCGCGGAAGGCGCTCGAGGCGAAGCGCTCGGGGGCCGCGAGCACCAGCTGGCTCGCGCCCGACTCGATGTCCAGCAGCGCGCGGTGGTTGTGGCCCTCCTCCATGCCGCTCGCCAGCATCGTCGCGTGCACGCCGCTGTCCTTCAGGCGCCGCCATTGATCGGCCATCAGCGCGATCAGCGGGCTCACCACGACCACCAGTCCCCGCCCGGCCAGGGCCGGCAGCTGATAGCACAGCGACTTGCCCCCGCCCGTGGGCATCACCACGAGGGTGTCGCGCCCCGCCAAGGCCGCCGCCACCGCCTCGCGCTGGCCGGGGCGGAAGGCCCTCAGGCCGAAGCGATCGAGGAGCTCCTCGGGGGTCGCCTGCGCTGACCCCAGGGAGGTCAGGCCCGCCGATGCGGGCGCAGCGGTCGAGATCGCGCTCACCCCGTACAAGCTATTGCGCGCTTCGGAGGCCAACCTCCCGCGTGCCTCGCCATTCCCGCAATTTGGCCACAACGCGGCAACACCCGGACCCCTTTGGGGTCCCTCTCAAATCCCCCTACCCCCGTCCCCAGCGCCCGCGCGTGTGCGGCAGCGCGCGGGCCAGCCGTCGCTGGGCGCGCTCGATCTCGATCGCGGAAAGACGTGCGGGCTGGCGGCGCAGGTGCTCCACGAGCATCGTCGCGGGCATCACGCGCACGCCCTTGCGCTTGGCCAGCGGGCGGTCCACCCAGGCGCGGCTGTAGACCACGAGCGGTTCCACGCGCGCGCCCGTGGCCGCCTCCACGAGGCGCCGCTCGGCTTGGGCCTGGGCCAGGATCGCGCCGTGCACGCGGCCCACGCGCACGGGGCCGGGGTGGCTCTTGGTCTCCACCGTGAACACGCCCGCGGGGCCGATGGCGATGTGGTCCACGTTGCCGTGGCCGAGGTTGGCGTCGTGGATCACGTGCCAGCCGCCGCCGTGTCCGGCGAGCTCATCCAGCAGGCCGCCCACGCGCTCTTCGCCCTGCGCGCCGCGGTCGTGGCGGTCCACCAGCGGCAGCACCCAGCGGTAGATCGCCAGGATCGCCACGAGCACCACCACGTCGCTGCCCATGAAGATGGGGTTGTGCCAGCCGAAGCCCCGGCCCAGCAGGGCGGTGGCCACCGCCAGCACGCCCAGGGCCACGAGCGTGCGCAGGCGCAGGCGCTGCACGATCCCCCGGGAGTGCTCTCCCGGGGCGCGCGCCGTTGGGTCATAGCCGTAGCAGTAGGACATTCGCCTGTACCCCTACCAGGCATCGGCCGCGCGGGGGAGCATCCTTTAGCCATCTGTTCGATGCGCCCTGCGCTCGGCGCCGCTCGGCCGCTCGGAAATTGCGTGGAAAATACGCTCACCCCCGTGCCCCGCCCTCAAGCATTCCCCCCTTCCAGCCGAGGCCATGTGCACACGGCGCGTCTTCCTCCGGCGCCCGCATCTCGGCATGCCCGATCGCCTCTCACACCTCCTGCCCGCCACCCCGCCCGAGGTCTCGCTGCTGCTGCGCGCGCACGCCGAGCAGCACTGGCTGAGCCGCGAGGTGGCTCCGGTGGCGCGCCAGATCGAGACCGGCGAGTGCCCGGACAGCGGCGAGCTCCTGCCCGCGGAGCAGCTCCCCGCGGCGCTGGCCTACCTGGAGGTCATCTGGATCGAGGCCGTGCGGCGCGCCGGGGACAGCGATGGCGCCCTCACCCGCCTGGATCTCTCGTTGCCCTCGCCGAGCAGCTCCCCCGAGAGCATGGCGCTGGCGGCGCGCGCGCGTCGCTATCACGCCGCGGTGCTGGCGCTGCGCGAGGCCCTTTCGCGGCGCGTGGCCGCGCTGCTGGTGGGGTCCGCCGGGTGGGGCGGCTGTCCCGTGGAAGCCTGGGCCGGCGGGTCGAGCAGCTCTTCCAGGCGATAGGCCAGCGCCTCCAGCGCCAGCTCCTCGCCGACGTTCAGGGCGAGCCGCCGGCGTGTGGCGGCCACGAGCTCGACCCCCCGACGCAGCCGCGCGGGCGGCCTTCCGGCGGCGTCCGCGGCGAGCTCCTCCGTGTGATCCACCGCGTGGGCCAGCTCGCCGGCTCCCTCGGCCACGCACCACACGTCGCGCAGCCACAGCTCCGCCAGGCGCAGGGCGCCATCCAGCGTGCGCGTGCGCTCGCGCCGTTCGATCCGCCGCTGAGCCTCCCCGGCTTCGCGCCGCGCGCGCGCGCGCTCCTTGGCGGGGATCATCTCCAGCTCGCCCTCGCTGTGCGCCAATGCCTCCTCGCCCGCTCGCGTTCCCGCGGCCCTGGCCTGCTCGAGCACCTCCAGCCACGCGCGCTCGCCCGTGCGCGCGTGAAGCGCGCCGCGCACCATGTTCTGCGCGCCCTCGCGCAGCGCCTGGCCCTGCTCTCCGGCCAACCACACCGCGAGTCCGCCATCCCCGAGGGCCAGCCGCGCGCAGGCTCTCGCGCGCTCGGGATCGACCCCTGTGAGCCGCTCCTGGATGCGTAGGGGAGAGAGCGGATCGAAACGCACGAGCTGGCAGCGCGAGGCCACCGTGGGCAGCACATCGCGCGGGTGGTGCGCGAGCAGTATCAGGTGCGCCCACGCGGGTGGCTCCTCGAGCGTCTTCAGCAGGCGATTGGCGACCTGATCGCTCATGGTGTGGGCGTCCTCGATGACGAACACCCGCCGCGAGCTCTCGAAGGGGGTGCGCGCGATGGCGCCCACCACGGCCTCCTCGACGTCGGCGACGAGCATCTCGTTGGCCCCCGAGGGGGTCACCCAGGTCAGATCGGGATGGGTCCCGCGCTCCACCCGCTCGGCGCTTTGAGCGGGGTCCCGCGCCCCGTCCGCCAGCAGCGCCGCGGCGAGCGCGCGCGCCACGCTTCGCCTGCCCGTGCCGGCGGGGCCGTGAAAGAGATAGGCGTGCGATGCGTGCCCCCCCGGCGGCCACGCGGGTCCGAGCACCGCCCGCGCGTGGGGGTGCTCGTCGAGGCCGGGGGGCAGCTCCATGCGGGCATCCTAATCGCGCGTTACCGTGGTGGCGGCTGTGGCAACGGGGAGGCTCATAACGATCGAGGGCCTCGATGGGGCCGGCAAGAGCACCCTCGCGGAGGGGCTCCTGCGGGAATTGAGCGCCCATCCGCCCCAGGCTCCCCGCCTGGATGTCCTCCCGGAGCGGGTGAAGCTGCTGCGCGAGCCCGGCGGGGTGGCGCTGAGCGAGCGCATCCGCGAGCTGGTGAAGGACCCCTCGCTCAACGTGGGCGCGCGCGCGGAGGCCCTCCTGTACGCGGCGGCGCGGGCGCAGCTCGTGGAGGAGCTGCTGCTGCCCCTGCTGGCGCAGGGCGCCGTCGTGATCCTGGACCGCTTCGTGGACTCCTCGCTGGCCTACCAGGGCGCGGGCCGGGGCCTGGAGGTCGAGCAGGTGCGGGCCATCAACCTGTTCGCCAGCGGCGGGTTGACCCCCGATCGCACCCTCCTTCTGCGCGTGGACCCTGCGACCGGCAGAGAGCGCCAGCGCGCGCGCGCGCACGAGCCCGATCGTCTGGAGCGCGAAGGGGAGGACTTCTTCGCGGCCATCGCCCATGCCTACGACGAGCTGGCCCGCGCGGAGCCACAGCGCATCCGCGCGATCGACGCCGAGTGCCCGCCGCGAGAGGTCCTGCGCCAGGCGCTGGGCGCCCTCGAGGATCTGTTTTGAGGAGAGGCTCCGCTGACGCTCCGCCGTGTTGCCGCTGTGTGGCGGCCCAGCGCTGGATGGCAGGCGCGGGCGGGGTCTCGCAGGCCGGTTAGCATTGGCGTCATGCGCCCTTCTCTGGGAGCCCACACGCTGCTGGTGCACCACGCCGCCGCGAGCTCGCCTTCGACGGGCGCGGTTCTCGCGGCGGTGGCGGCCGCCGTCCTGATCGTGGCCTGCGCCGCCTGGGGCGCGGCGCGCTGGTGGGCCTATGAGCCGCACTGGCTGGCGCCGGCGCGCCACACCTGCGCGGAGGCGGGACTGCGCCTGTCCGCGACCTGGGGCGAGTTGCGCGACTGGATGCGCCTCGGGCGCTGACCCCCGCGTTTCCCGCCCGCCCTGCGGGGGCCGGATCGTTTCTCGTGAGCGCCCGTGTGGCGCACTAAAATAGAGCCCTCGCACCCGTTTTTTCCGTCCGCCCTCTGAGCGAGGATGTTCGGCCCCCCACGAACAGAGCGCGACGGGCGTCGAGGACGCCAGGCGGAAGGAGCAAGACCATGCAGAGGACCCCGCAGCCCACCACGATCGAGCAGCCCACGGCCGGCGAGGCCCTGTCGGTGGAGCGCCTGTTCACGACCCCCGACAGGCACCCCTTCGATGCCGTGCAGTGGGAGCGCCGCGACGCGCGCATCGGCCACGGCGATCGCGTCGCCTTCGAGCAGCGCGACGTGGAGTTCCCCAAGAGCTGGTCGCAGAACGCGACGAACATCGTCGCCCAGAAGTACTTCCGCGGCCAGCTGGAGCGCCCCGAGCGCGAGCACAGCGTCAAGCAGATGATCGGCCGCGTGGCCGGCACGATCGCCGCGTGGGGGCGCGAGCGCGGCTACTTCGCCGGCGACGCGGACGGCGATGCCTTCGAGGCGGAGCTCACGCACATCCTCCTGCACCAGATGGCGGCCTTCAACTCGCCCGTGTGGTTCAACGTGGGCTTCGAGGAGCAGCCGCAGTGCTCGGCGTGCTTCATCCTCAGCGTAAAGGACACGATGGAGTCGATCCTGGCGTGGAACACGAAGGAGGGGATGATCTTCCGCGGCGGCTCGGGCTCGGGCATCAACCTGTCGAGCATCCGCGGCTCGATGGAGACGCTGGCCAAAGGCGGGACGGCGAGCGGCCCGGTGTCGTTCATGCGCGGCGCGGACTCCTGGGCGGGCACGATCAAGTCCGGCGGCAAGACGCGCCGCGCGGCGAAGATGGTGGTCCTGAACATCGATCACCCGGACATACGTGAGTTCATCTGGTGCAAGGCCAAGGAGGAGGACAAGGCGCAGGCGCTGCGCGATGCGGGCTTTGACATGTCGATCGACGGCGAGGGTTTCACCTCCATCCAGTATCAGAACGCCAATAACTCCGTGCGCATCACCGATGAGTTCATGCGGGCGGTGGAAGAGGACGGTGAGTGGCGCCTGTTGGCACGTCAGGGCGGCGAGCCGGTGGGCGAGCCGATCAAGGCCCGTCAGCTGATGCACGAAATCGCGCAGGCGGCGTGGCGCTGCGCCGATCCGGGTGTGCAGTTCGACACCGTGATCAACAACTGGCACACCTGCCCCAACAGCGGGCGCATCAACGCGTCGAATCCGTGCAGCGAGTACATGCACGTCGACGACTCGGCCTGCAACCTGGCGTCGATCAATTTGATGAAGTTCCGCCGCCCCGACGGAACCCTGGACGTGGAGTCCTTCGAGCACACGGTCGACGTGATGCTGCTGGCGCAGGAGATCGTGGTGAGCCCCTCAAGCTACCCGACGGAGGAGATCGGGGCGAACGCGAGGGCCTTCCGCCAGCTGGGCCTCGGCTACGCGAACCTGGGCGCGCTCTTGATGAGCAACGGGGTGCCGTATGACTCCGACGCCGGCCGCGGTGTGGCGGGCGCGATCACGGCCTTGATGACCGGCCGCGCGTATCGTCGCAGCGCCGAGGCGGCGGCGGCGCTGGGTCCGTATGAGCGCTATGAGGAGAACCGCGAGGCGCACAACGCCGTGATGCGCATGCACCGTGACGCGGCCCGTGCCATCGACGACGAAAGCTGCGCTGACACCAAGCTGCTGCACGCCGCGCGGCGCTCGTGGGACGAGGCCGTGGCGCTGGGCGGGGAATACGGCTATCGCAACGCGCAGGCCACGGTGCTGGCCCCGACGGGCACGATCTCCTTCCTGATGGACTGCGACACGACCGGCGTGGAGCCGGACTTCTCGCTGGTGAAGTTCAAGGAGCTGGTGGGCGGGGGGCAGATGACGATCGTCAACCGCACTGTCCCGCTGGCCCTCCAGACCCTGGGCTATGGCGAGCAGCAGATCGAGCAGATCGAGGCGCACCTGGCCGAGCACGGCACGATCGTGGGGGCGCCGGGCCTGCGCGATGAGCACCTGCCGGTGTTCGACGTGGCCGTGGGCGAGCGCGCGATCTCGCACATGGGCCACCTGAAGATGATGGGCGCGGTACAGCCCTTCATCAGCGGCGCGATCTCAAAGACGGTGAACATGCCCCTCCAGTCGACGGTGGATGACATCGCCGATGCCTACAAGCAGGCGTGGCATCTGGGCATCAAGGCGCTGGCGATCTACCGCGACGGCTCAAAGACCGCGCAGGCGCTGCGCACGGACGCGCAGCAGGAGCTCACCGCGCCCGCCGATGTGGATGCCCTGGTGGAGGCGGCCGTGAGCAAGGCCCTGGCCGAGGCGGGCCCGCGGCGCAAGCGCATGCCCCGCGAGCGCCAGTCGATCACGCACAAGTTCTCGATCGGCAGCCACGAGGGCTACATCACCGCGGGCATGTACGAGGACGGCAGCGTGGGCGAGATCTTCCTCACGGACATCGGCAAGGAGGGCTCCACGCTGCGCGGCATGATGAACTCCTTCGCCACGGCCATCTCGATCGCATTGCAGTACGGCGTCCCCCTGGAAACGCTGGTGCAGAAGTTCAGCTACATGCGCTTCGAGCCCGAGGGCATCACCGGCAACCCGGAGATCCCCTTCGCCAAGTCGATGCCCGACTACATCATGCGCTGGCTGGCCAGCCGCTTCCTGGACACCGACGCCCAGGAGGAGCTCGGCATCCTCACGCCCGCCGTGCGCGCGCGCAAGGCCGCGCAGGAGGCCGCCCAGTCAGTGGTCTCCTCCGACACCGCCGGCCCGCTGCAGGCCGGCCCGGGCGCCGCAGGGGCCAGCGCGAGCGCTCCTGCGGTGAGCGCCCTCACCGAAACCCCTCCGGTGGTGCCCGCCAAGCTCCAGGGCCTCGACCTCGGCCCGGCCTGCAGCCAGTGCGGCGGCATGATGCAGCGCACGGGGTCCTGCTACACGTGCTCCAGCTGCGGCAACAACACCGGCTGCGGCTGACGCCCGACAGGGGCGGGGTGGCAGGACCCCGGTTACGCCGGCTCTGACACTGCGTAGGCGGGAGCAGTGGCCTCCAGCGGCTCCTGCCCCGCCGCGACGAGCGCGGCGTGGGGCGATCTGACCCCGATCAGCCGGGCGCTGGCGATGGCCCCGACCGCGGCGACGAACGCGGCGAGGAAGAGCGCGTGGCGCAGGCCGCCGACGTAGGCTGCGCCGGAGCCGTGGCCGACTGCGGCCGCCGCCGGTACGAGCGCCCCGAACACGGCGACCCCCAGGGCTATGCCGGTGTTGCGGAAGGTGTCGTTGACGCCGGCGGCGAGGCCCCCGTGGCGCTCGGGGAGAGAGCCCAGGGCCACAGCGCTGAGCGCGGGGTTGAAGAGCCCGGTGCCGGCGCTGGCCAGCATCTCGCCGGGCAGTATGAGCGCCCAGGAGGAGTGTGGGGTGACGATCGTGACGAGGGCCATGCCGACGGCCACGAGCACGAGGCCGGCGACGATCATCAAGCCGGGGGAGGTCCTCTGCACAAGCGGCGCCGAGGCGCCGGAGACGACGAACAGGAGCACCGTGCCGGGGAGGTAGACGAGGCCGGTCTGCACCGGGGAGAGACCCAGGACCTCCTGCATGTAGAGCGTGAGGTAGAGGTAGATGGCGAAGAAGGAGGCGGAGATGGCGAAGGCCGCGACCTGCGCGCCGGTGAAGGCGGGGCGGCGGAAGAAGGCCAGCGGCAGCATGGGGATGCGCGAATGGTCCTCGATCCAGAGGAAGAGGCCCAGCAGGGCGATGCCGCCGCTGAGCTCGGCGAGGATCGCGGGGCTGCCCCAGCCGTCGATGTTGCCGCGCAGAAGCGCCAGCACGAGCAGGAAGAGGCTGGCGCTGAGCGTCGCCTGCCCCGGCCAGTCAAGGCGCCGGCCGGCGGGGTCGCGCGACTCGCTCACCCACAGGCGCGTGGCCACGAGGGCGAAGAGGCCGAGGGGGATGTTGATGATGAAGACGGCCCGCCAGGAGAAGCCGCTGGTGAGGAGGCCCCCGACGAGCGGGCCGATGGCGAAGGCCGCGCCGATCGTGGCGCCGTAGGCGGCGAACGCCTTGGCGCGATCCGCGGGCTGCGAGAAGGTGGCGGAGATGAGCGCCAGCGAGGTGGCGAACATGAGCGCTCCGCCGATGCCCTGCACGGCGCGGGCCACGTCGAGCACGACGATGGTGCCCGAGAGGGCGCACACCAGCGAGGAGGCGGTGAACAGCGCGGTGCCCCAGGCGAACATGAGGCGCCGCCCGATGCGGTCGGCCAGCGAACCGGCGCTGAGCACGATCGTGGCCAGCGTGAGGGTGTAGGCGTCGATGATCCACTGCAGCCCGGTGAGGTCGGCCTTGAGATCGTGCGCTATGTGCGAGAGCGCGGTGTTGATGACCGCGATGTCGAGCATGAGCATGGCCGTGGCCAGGCAGGCCACCGCCAGGGTTCCGCCCTTGCGTCCGCTCATCCGCGCGCTCCTTCGATCGAGGACATCACCCTCACTCTAGAAAGAGAGAGATCGAGAAGGAGCTGCGCCTCGCCGCGCTCGCGGGTACGTGCCATCCCTCGTGTGGGCGGCGGGCGAGAACCGTGGGCGCAGCCCGGACGTCACCGGCCCCCGTGGACCGGTGATCGCCAGGGAACTCCGGGCTTTATGGCGCTCGCTACGAATTCAGCCGGTTCTTGAGCGCGCTGGCCGCGGAGAACTTCGCTGCCTTGCTGGCGGCTATCTGGATCGTCGCGCCGGTGGCGGGGTTGCGGCCCTGCCGGGCGGAGCGATGGCTGACGCTGAACTTGCCGAAGCCGGCAAGGGCCACCTCGCCGCCTCGTTCCAGCTCGTCGGCGACGGCATCGATGGCTGCCTCCAGCGCTTGGCGGGCCTGGCTTGCGGCCATTCCAGTGCGCTCCGCGACCTGATCGGCCAGCTCGTTCTTGGTCATGTGGCTCCCTTCTCGGGTGTCGTTGCTGCGAGCAGGCTAACGGCTGGCGAGGACAACTACACGGAAACCCTTGCGCGGGGGGGCATCCGCGGCTCCGCCAGGGGTGCGGTGGCGCCCTTCGGGGTGCCTGCCGCGAGAGTCGCCCACAGGCACGAGAGCCAGCACGCGCAGGCCAATCCCACGTGCACCCACACGAGCCCGGTGGGCAGGTGGGTCTCGTACTGGTCGAGGCCCACGGCGCCCTGGAGGGCCACGAACACGCACAGCGCCGTGAGCGAGCGCCGCAGCACGGGGTCCGCGCGGCGGCGGCGCCGGTGCGCGAGCAGCCACGCGCCCACGGCCAGCAGGCCGAAGGCGAGACCGAGCTCGCCGTGGCGGTGGATGACGAAGTCCATCGTGGCGCGGCCGTCGAAGCTGAGGCGGTTGATGCGCTGCCCGGGGCTGCCCCCCGCGTGGGGGCCCGCGGCGGTGGCGGCGGTGCCGGCCACGATCGTCACGGCGCCGAGCAGAAGCAGGGCGCGCACGCTCCACACAAGCAGGCGATCCCCGCCCGCCGGGAAGCCGTCCGCGGCGCGATGCCCACCCGCTCGGTCGCCATCCACGGCGCCGCTCGCTGTTCGATCTCCGTCCGCGGCGCGATGCCCTCTCCCTCGCTCGCTCGCCGCCGGCTCATCATTGTCCGGCTCGTGCGTGGCCCTCCATGTCAGCGCCGTGGCGGCGGCGAGGATGAGCATGGAGAGCGCGAAGTGGCTCATCACCCAGCCGTAGTCCAATGCGCCCCTGACGGTGAAGCCCCCGAGCACGGCCTGGCCGACGACGCCCAGGGGCAGGAGCGCGCCCAGCCACACGAGGTCGCGGCGGTAGGGGCGCCGGCGCCAGGCGAGCAGCCACGCGGCCCCGGCCGCGAGCGAGACGGGCACGGTGATGAGGCGGTTGGAGAACTCGATCACCGCGTGGGTGGTGAGCGGCGGGTAGGCGTGGCCGTAGCAGCGCGGCCAGTCGGGGCAGCCCAGGCCGGAGCCCGTGAGGCGCACGGCCGCGCCGCTGAGGACGATCAGCGTGAGCGCGCCCAGGGCCGCATAGGCCACATACCCGTACTGCCGGGGGGTGACGGTGAAGCCGTTCGTGCGCTCGCGCCAGCGCTGCAGCCGCGCGGGATCGGCATCGGGATGGGACCGCATCATCGGCCCCTAAGTCTGCCAAGCCTCGCTCAGTGGTGCCGGCGGTGGTGCTTGCGGCGACGCGGGTGCGAGCCGACGTGCACGATCGTGAAGTGCACGCTGGAGACGTTTTCGAGCTTGTCGATGGCGACCACCGTGAGCACATGCCGGCCGGGCGAGATCTTCATCGCCCCGAACCAGCTCATTTCCGCGATCGTCGTGATGGGGTAGACGTGGGTGGAGAGGAAGGGCACCCAGTTGCGCACCAGGTGGCCGTCCCAGAAGAGCCTCACGCGGCGGATGCCCACGGGGTCGGAGGCGATCGCCTTGAAACGCAGGATGCCGCTGTAGCGCTGGCCTTCGCGGGGGGTCTTCAGGGTGATCTTGGGGCCGGAGAAGTGCCCGCAGGCGCCCGTCAGCTGATCGCCGTGCTGGAGGTAGCTGTGCATGGCGTCCCAGGAGGGCTTGTGCGAGAGGTTGCCATGCTCCAGGCCCGAGACCACGGAGCCCTGATCGCTGAGGGGGTACCAGAGGGCCACCTGCACGTAGGAGTCTTCGTTGAGGCAGTGATAGGCCTGGGAGAGGAAGGTGGCCTGCTGTTCTTCGCTGACCCCCTCGGGCTTCTGCCCGGCCCAGGCGCCTTCGGGGCAGGTGGCTTCGGTGGTGCGCCAGCTGGTCTCGGTCATCCAGATCGGCTTGCTGTCGCCGTTGGCGAGCTCCGTCGCGTGCACCTCGCGGTAGGCCAGGAAGGAGTCCTGGTTCAGACGCCCGTCGGGGTTGCGCAGGAAGGTTTCCGGCGAGTCGACGTTGCAGGCGGTGTCGGTGTGCACGCCCACGGCGTCGAAGTAGTTCCGGCCGCCCGCTTCATAGACGCCCTGCAGGAAGGAGTAGTTATTGCCGGTGAGCCCGCCGAGCACCACCGCGGCGCCGGGGTCGGCGGACTTGACGGCGGTGTAGGCGGACTGCAGCAGGCGCGTGTAGCCGGCGGGGTCGGGCGCGCCGGCCCACCAGCGCGAGGCGTCCTCCTCGTTCCAGATCTCATAGGCGGTGACCCTGCCGACCCAGCGCTGCGCGAGGAAGTGCAGGAGCGCGGCGTATTCGGCGTCGGAGCTGGGCGGCGCGTTGCCCGCGGAGGTGCCCGTCTCCCATGAGGGGGCGCTGACGACGTCCATGATCACGTGCGTGCCCGCGGGCAGCGAGCTCAGCACACGGTCGTATTCGGCGAGCCAGTTCTGCGCGTGCTGGCCGCGCGCGGGTTCGATGTCCCCCCAGGGGACGAAGACGCGCACCCAGTTGGCCCCCAGCGCGACCGCCTGCTGCACGCTCGCGGGGCTGAGGTTGGTGAGGTTGACGCCGGCTTCGGCGCCGTGGGCGGAGGGGGCCAGCGCGAAGGCGCCCGTGGCGCCGCCCGCCAGGAGAACGGCGGCGATGGCGAGACGTGCGGTTGTGCTGCGGGCCGTGTCGCGGGTCGTGCTGCGCAAGGTCCTCAATCCCACCATGCTTCCAGCATCGACCGCAAAGTGAGGCGCTTGATCCGTAGTGTCCACCACTGGCCACATGCTTGACCGCACGATCCACACGCACTTCTCCCCCCGCGCCCCGGGTCGCAAAGCTCGCTCGGCGCCTGCGCGCGTGGGCGTGGTTGATATCTGGCGTGCGGATCTGGCGCTGGCGGGAGATGTGGTCGCACAGCTGCTGTCCCCCGCGGAGCGCGAGCGCGCCGGGGGCATCGCGGACGAGCGCAGGCGCGCGCTGTGGATGCGCGGACGCGGCGTGTTGAGGGTGCTGCTGGGGAGCTATCTGGAGCGCGCGCCGCACCGGATCGAGCTGGCCACGGGAGCGCAGGGCAAGCCGGAGCTGGCCACCGGAGCGGCCGGGGCCGCGGTTGAGCCCACGCTGAGCTTCAATCTGTCCCACAGCGGGACGTGGGCGCTGTATGCGTTCACCAAGAGCGTCCCTGTGGGCGTGGATCTGGAGGTGCCCAGAGGGCGCACGATCGACCACGCCGCGCTTGCGGAGCGCGTTTTCGGCCCTCGGGAGGCGCAGCGCCTGGGCGCCCTCCCGAGCTCATTCGCGCGCGAACGGGAGTTCCTGCGCCTGTGGGTCGTCCACGAGGCGAGGCTGAAGTGTCTTGGCTTGGCGCTGACCGGGGCAGCCAAAGCTCAGGCCAACGCCGCCACGCGGCTGTGGATCGCCGAGCTGGACCTCGGCCCCGAGATGGCGGCTGCGGTGGCGGTGCAGGGCGCGGCGCAGGAGCTGCGCCTGTGGGATTACGAGGGGTAGCGGAAGGGCAGCTCGCCGGCCACCTCGGCCAGGCGCGGAGCGGTGGCATCGCGTTCGCTGACCTGCAGCTGCTCGCGCGGAAGCGGCCATTCGATACCCACCTCCGGGTCGTCCCAGGCGATGCCGCGCTCGACCTCGGGGGAGTAGTAGGCGGTCTGCTTGTAGAGCACGTCCGCGATGTCGCTGAGCACGCAGAAGCCGTGTGCGAAGCCGATGGGCACGTAGAGCACGCGCATGCTCTTCTCGTTGAGCTCCCATGCCTCCCACTCCCCATAGGTGGGGCTGCCCCGCCGCAGGTCCACGATCACATCGACGATGCTGCCGCGCGCGCAGCGCACGAGCTTGGCCACCCCCGCGCCGATGTGGAAATGCATCCCCCTGAGCACCCCGCGCGTGGAGCGCGAGTGGTTGTCCTGGATGAAGGCCTCATCCTCGGGGATGCCCGCCTGCGCGTGCCATTCGCGACGATAGGTCTCCACGAAGAAGCCGCGCTCATCGCCGAAGACCTTCGGCTCGATGGCCACCGGGCCGTGGAGGCGGCTGGGGAGGGTGTGCACGTGCATGCGGCGGAAGGCTACCGCTCGCCGCGCGGGCGGGGGAGCCGCGGCGAGGGGCGCACCGGCCGTTGGCCAGGGTCTCCAGAGACGCGGACGCGTATCTCCGCTGCCGCTGACCGACGTCTCCAGCCGGCAGAACGTGGTTTTCCCTTTGACAAATCTGGCCGACTGTCTCCGACTTTTTGGTTTTTTTGTCGGAGGCACCCTTATAAAACGGGGCTGCGATTTGAACTCAGATTCGTTCGATGTATATATACCCGTCTCGGGCTTGACGTGGCAGCGTGGCCTGCCCATACTCGATCGTGTTCCTTGGCGGCCGGACCGATCGGCGACAGCGAGGGGCACGACATAGGCATCGGACGGCAGGCCCCCAGCTCTGGAGGCAGGCCCAGGGTGCCGCCCCAGATAGAAACATCCAATCGACAGCATCCCGGGTCAGCCCGGGGGAAAGGAAGCACCAGCATCATGTTCAAAACCAGAGTGGCCTTGCTGGGCGCGCTGGCTCTCCTCATCGTCAGCGGGATCGCGGCGTCGACAGCGTCGGCGGCCGGTCCGTACTGGCACGTGAATGGATCCAGGCTCGGACAAGGCAAAGTCAGGCAAATCAAACTACAACTCAAAGGTAACGCTGTCCTCAAATCGGAAGTTACCGGCATCGGTCCGGTTACGATCACATGCACGAAAGGTATGTCAGAAGGCTCGACCATCGAAGGCCAAGGTCAAACCCAAGGTCAAGACAAAGGCCGTATCACCTTCACATCATGCACTTCTACAAACTGTCCGCCTAACGAACCTATCGTGACCAATCAAACAAAATCTCACCTCGTCACGTATAGCGGGGGCCAAACAAAATACGCAGATCTATTTGAACCGACACAAGGTAATGTCTTTACACTCCTTAAACTCGGTGGAGTCTGCGCGATGAGTCTCAATGTTACAGGCTCTGTGGCGGCTGAAGTATTGCCAGCAGAAGTAGAAGGACAGGAAGGGCTGCTGAACTTCCCCGCGGAACCCATCAAGACAGTCTTTCTTGAACAGCAAGCAAAGACGATCGGCCTGATGCTTGGGACGAAGGAAGCCAAATTCGGAGCAGGCTTTGGCGCAAGGCTTGAAACCAACGAAACATACGGGGTGTTTGGATCGTAGAGGAGGGTCTATAGCGACATAACACAGAGGGCGGAGGGCTCTGACGTGGCCTTCCGCCCTCGTCCTTGTAGGCAGCCTCTATGTAGCCTCGATGTCGGCTGCACAAGCTGTCTGCTGACCGAGAAACAGCTAGGCTCCCCTGAAGTGAGAAACATCATTTGCCGCCAGGATCTAACGGACGTATACTTATATATCGAATGCCTCGCAGCAACAGACTCACTGACAGAGAGCCGCGGAAGGACTTGGCGGTGTCACGGCATTCTCGGTGGCACTCGGCGAGTATCGCCGTTGCCGCCGTGCTGATCAGCCTTATGTTGATCCCAGGCGCCTCCGCGAGTGCGACCGGTTGTCCAAATGGACAGTTGCCCGGGTTTCAGACATATCTTCCCGACTGCCGGGCATATGAGCTGGTCACGCCGGCTTATAAGCAGGGGTTCCCAGTCTTTCCTATAGCGACTTCTGAAGCCGGCTCGCAAATGCTGGTCTGGTCTTTTGGGACCTTTGCTGCTCTGAAGAACATGGGTGGAACGTTTGGGCAGCCCTATGATCTTGTGCGATCGGAAACAGGATGGGGACCGCTGTCGCTGCAGGTGCCCTTTTCTGAAAACCCTGTCTACTTTGTGGAAGCCTTGAGCCCGAATTTTCAGGACAGTATCTGGTATGCCAGCTCGCCGGAAAAGCCCCTCGTCCTGGATCTGTACCGTGGCGCGCCGGGTGGGCCGTTGGTCCATGTGGGTCCAGCGGAACCTGCGGGCTCCATGGAAAGAGTGCTCAATTTCGTAGGGGCCTCCGAAGATCTTTCCCACACGTTTTACATTGATTTCTCGCCCGAAACAGGGGAAATCAACCGTCTCTGGCCGGGCGACACGACCGCGGGTGGACGATTGCCGTCCCTCTATGAGTATACGGGTATAGAAAACAGAGAACCGCAGCTTGTGGGAGTAAGCGACACTGGGGTGCCGCTGAGTGTGGGCGAGGCGCACCTGATCAGCGATTGCGGCACCTATCTTGGCAGCGGTCGCGGGCCGGAGGTCGGTGATTTCTATAACGCAGTCTCGGCTAGTGGGACGACGGTCTTCTTTACTGCCCCGGCTTCCGGCGTGTGCGGTCACCCTGGGCCGCCGGTAACTGAAGTGTATGCGCGGATGGACGGGGAAAGGACGGTGGCGATCTCCGAGCCGAGCGAAGCTGAATGTGAAGAGTGCGTCCTCTCAAGCCCGGCCGACGCGGAATTCCGGGGCGCCTCGTCGGACGGCTCGAAGGTGTTCTTCACCACTAGTCAGCCGCTGCTGAAGAGCGACAAAGACAGCGGGGTCGATCTCTATGAGGCCGAAATCGAAGGGAAGGACGAGCACGCCCGAATCAGCAAGGTGGTTCAGGTTTCGCGCGGCGGAGCGGGCGATCCGACGCCGGGGTCAGGAGCCGGCGTGTTAGGTGTGGCGCGAGTCTCCGAGGACGGTTCGCACGTGTACTTCGTCGCTGAGGGCAGGCTGACGGGCGCGAACAAGGAAGGGAAGGCGCCGGTCGCGGAAGCACCGAATCTGTATGTGGTCACGCGCGAATGCCCCGGCGGCGGGGCTGTCTGTGGGAATCCCGTCGAACGTACGTCGTTCGTGGCGACGCTCTCGGCTGCCGGCGATGGTGCAGACTGGAGTGGGACCGATGTGCGGCCTGTTCAGGCGACGCCCGAAGGGCGCTTCCTGGTGTTCCAGAGCACCGCCGACCTGACGCCCGATCAGGAAGGGCAGACAGAGGCCGGCCAGGTGTTCGAGTACGACGCGCAGACGGAAACGCTCGCACGGGTGTCCCGTGGCCAGAATGGCTATAACGAAGACGGCAACTCCAGCGTCTATCCCGCCACGATCCCGATCCAGGAATACGATGCGGGCCCGCCCACCAGTCGCTCAGCTCCGCCAACCCAGCGCTTCACGAACTTGGCTGTGTCCGAAGATGGCTCTCGCGTCTTCTTTTCGAGCAGGGATGCTCTCACTCCGCAGGCGCTAAACGGCGTCAACAATGTGTACGAGTATCACGGTGGGCACGTGGGCCTGATCTCCGATGGGCACGATACGGTCAGTCTCTTCGAAAAGTCCGCAGTCGAACTGATCGGGACCGACGAGTCGGGATCTGACGTGTTCTTCACGACCGCGGACAGCCTCGTGCCGCAGGACAACAACACCCAGACGGACATCTACGATGCGCGCGTGAACGGTGGGTTTGCCCCGCCGACGGAACGCGCGCAGTGCTCGGTCGGTGCGTGCCGCGCTCCTGCCAGCGAACCGCTGCCGCTGCTCGCACCCGCGACGTCGTCCGTGGCGGCGGAAGCAGTCGCGACGCCGGTTCTCTCCGCTTCTCCACCCAAGCCAAAGGCCACCAAGAGGAAGAAGGCCAAGAAGCGCAAACGCCCCGCGCACAAGCGCAGGGGCAAGAGAGCAAGCGGGAGAAGGAGATAGGCCATGCGGCTGAGCCCGACAGGCTCACACGCGCTGTGTGCCGCAGTGGCGGTACTGGCGGGGAGTGTGACTTTCTGCGCCGGGGCGCCGGCTTCGTTCGGCCCCGCGTGGGAACTCTCCTCTGTCGCGCAGCCGACCAGCTTCTCCGCGGGAGACAACGCGAAGTGCACTGACCCCCGCCATCGGATCTGCGACCGATATCTTGTGACGCTCACTAATGTGGGGGGCGGGCCAACGAGCGGATCGGTGACGATTGCCGACACCCTGCCGCCGGGTCTGAAGCCGATCAAGATGGTCGGCGGAAACCTGGCGACCAATCTGCAGTTCAGCGGGCCTGGTTGGTCGTGTGATGTGGTCACGACGACGTGCACGTACGGCGAACAGGTGGCGCCGGGCGCGACACTTGCGGTCGCTCTGGAAGTGGAAGTGGAAACGACAGAGCCCAAAAGCGAAGTCACCAATTTCGTGACGGTTTCGGGCGGTGGCGCGGCTCCAGTCACCACGAGCGAGCCGTTGACGAAGCCAAACACAGTGGAAGAGCCGCCGGGCGCGTTTGGGATCTCCGCATTTGGCTTCGCGGCGCACGACGTGAGCGGTCAGGTGGACACGCAGGCCGGAGACCACCCGTACGGCGTGACGAGCACGGTGAACCTCAACACCGTCATCGAAGACCGCTTGAGCGGAGTCCGTGCTTTCGCAAGCGTCGAGCCGCCCAAGGATCTGGTGGTCTATCTGCCGCTCGGCTTCCTCGGCGACCCGACCGCTGCGGCGCGCTGCACCGAGACGCAGATGATCGGCACGGGAGAAGAAGTCGAAACCAAATGTCCGTCGACCAGCCGCGTGGGCAGCGCGGTGCTGTTCAGCGAAAGCGGCGTGGGCAGCAGCCTCGGTCCTCTGGGCAGCGGGGTGTCAGCGGTCTACAACATGGTCCCCGACGGCGGCTATCCCGCACAGCTCGGCCTCAAGGTGCTCAGCAAGGCCGTGCCGTTGTATGCGAGCGTGGTGCACACGCCGGCCGGATATGCTCTGCGCGTCGCTACCACGGGCATCCCTCGCGCGTTGAGCGTCGAGGGCGCGGCGCTGACCCTCTACGGCGACCCCAATGTGGCCGACGAAAACCCGAGTGCCTCTCAGGCATTCCTCACCAACCCCGGCGACTGCAGCGCCGGCCCGCTAAAGGCGCGCGTTCAGGCCGACTCGTGGGCCGACGCGGGCGTATGGACATCCGCAGAAGCCGTGGCCTACCCCAGCATCACCGGCTGCAACCTCCTGCAGTTCGAACCGACGGTCGAAATGCGCCCCGAAGTGACCCAGGCTGAAGAGCCCACGGGCTATGAGATCAAGATCAAGGTTCCGCAGAGCCCCGAGCGGTTCCCCGTGCTGGCGATACCGCAGCTGAAGAACGTGACGATGACGCTGCCCGCCGGCATGACGATCTCCCCCGGCGGCGCCGACGGCTTGACGGGCTGCGAAGCGACGGGGCCCAACGGGATCGACATGCCGACCGGGGGCGGGACCCCCACCGAAGTGGGCGAAGGCGAAGCGATCGGCGCGGATGGCATGACGCATCTGACCCCCGGCCACTGCCCCTCCTCCTCGCAGATCGGGACCGTGAAGATCGTCACGCCTGTATTGAGGGAACCGATCGAAGGCCACCTCTACGTGGCCCAGCCCCCGTGCGGCGGCCAGGGCCAGCCGGGGTGCACGACCGCGGATGCCGCCGACGGGCGCCTCTTCGGCCTGTACCTGGAAGCCGAAGGCAGCGGCGTGGTGGTGAAGCTCGCGGGGAGCGCCTCGGCGGATCCGGCGACGGGCAGGCTGACGGCGAGGTTCCTGGAAAACCCGCAGCTGCCCGTGAGCGAAGTGGCGTTGAGCATCGAAGGGGGCGCCCGTGCGCCGCTGGCCAACCCGCGACAGTGCGGCGGGGCGAGCACCACGGCCGACCTGGCCCCTTGGAGCTCCCCGGTGACGCCTGATGCGATCGTGTCCTCGCCGCCGTTCCCCGTGGATTGGGATGGCGGGGGCGGCGCGTGCCCCGCGACGCTGCCGTTCGCACCGGCGCTCAGCGGCGGCTCGACCAGCCCCTTCGCCGGCCGCTTCACCCCGTTCACGCTGACCGTGACGCGCGGCGACCGCCAGCAGGATCTCGCGCGCTTGCAGGTGAGGATGCCCCAGGGCCTGCTGGGGATGCTCTCGCGGGTGGCGTTGTGCGGCGAACCGCAGGCGGCGCAGGGCACGTGTGGGGAAGCGAGCCAGGTGGGGACGGTCTCCGTGGAGGCCGGCTCGGGCCCCCAGCCGCTGGGGGTGAAGGGCCGGGTGTACCTGACGGGGCCCTATGGCGGCGCGCCGTTCGGGCTCTCGATCGTGGTGCCGGCTGTCGCGGGTCCATTCAATCTCGGCGATGTGGTGGCGCGCGCGCGCATCGACATCGATCCGAGCACCAGCGCGATCACGGTCACGAGCGATCCGCTGCCGCAGTTCCGCGACGGCGTGCCGCTGCGGATCCAGAGCGTGAACGTGGCCATCGAACGCCCGGGCTTCACGTTCAACCCCACGAGCTGCACGGCGAAGCAGGTGGGCGCCGCGATCGAATCCGAGCAGGGCGCGGCGGTGAACGTGAGCACGCCCTTCGCGGTGGAAGGCTGCAGGAGCCTCCCGTTCAAGCCGTCGTTTCGGGTGTCCACGGGCGCGGCGACGTCCAAGGCGCTGGGCGCGAGCCTCGACGTGAAGGTCACCTCGGGTGCGGGCCAGGCGAACATCGGCGCGGCCGTGGTGTCGCTGCCCAAGCAGCTCCCCGCGCGGCTGACGACGCTGCAGCAGGCCTGCCCGGAAGCGACGTTCGCGCAGAACCCCGCCACCTGCCCGGGCGCATCGGACGTGGGGTTCGTCAAGGTGCTCACAGCGGTGCTGAACGGACCCCTGACCGGCCCCGCCTATCTGGTGTCGCATGGCGGCGCGGCGTTCCCGGATCTCGTGGTGATCCTGCAGGGCCAGGGCATTCGCCTGGACCTGGTCGGGGGCACGAGCATCAAGAAGGGCATCACGACGAGCACCTTCAGCTCACTGCCCGACGCCCCGCTCTCGAGCTTCGAGCTGAGGCTGCCGCGGGGGCGCTACTCCGCCCTGACGACGAGCCTGCCCGCGAAGGCCCGGGGCAGCCTGTGCGGCGTGAAGCTCACGATGCCCACCACGCTCACCGGCCAGAATGGCGCGCAGCTCAAGCAGAGCACCAGGATCGCGGTCAGCGGCTGTCCGAAGGCGAAGAGGGCGAAGAAGCCGGTGAAGGCGAGAAGCCGGTGAAGCCGAAAGGCCGGTGAAGGCGAGAAGCCGGTGAAGGCGGAGGCCGGCAGGGCGCGCCGCGCCTGTGACCCCTGTCGCCCGGCGGCGGCCGGCCGAATCGCGCGTCTCTCATTATACTGACCAGCCCTGACATCAGATTTCACACGACAAGCTGTCCGGTGCCTTCGTGAGGGGGTGTGGTGATGTCCGCTCGACCGCTCGACTTCATTGTCATCGGCACCCAGAAAGGCGGCACCACGTCGCTGTGGCAGTACCTCCGCGGCCATCCCTCGATCCACCTTCCCGAGGACAAGGAGGCTCCATTCTTCTTCACCCGAGCGGCCACCGAGCCCGGGGGCCTTGCCGCCTTCATGGCCCTCCACTTCGGCGAGGCGCCGCCCGGGGTGCTGCTGGGCAAGGTGACTCCCCACTACATGATGGGCAACGGCGGGATGGGAGCGGAGCTGATCGCACAGCGGATCGCCGCCGCGCTGCCCGAGGTCCGGATCGTCGCGCTGCTGCGCGATCCGATCGAGCGCGCTGTCTCACACCACCGGATGTCGATGTGCCGGGGGATCGAGGTGCGCTCGTTCGATGAGATGACGCTCGATCTGCTGGCCCCTGCGCAGCTGGCCGCCGCGCGCGAGGCTCCCACCGAGACCAACTCCTATCTGGTGCAGGGCGAGTATGGCCGCATCCTCAGCGGCTACCGCCGTCACTTCCCGCCCTCGCGCATGCACGTGGAGCTGAGCGAAGATCTGGCCCGCGATCCAGCCGGCGTGATCGATCGCGTGCTTGTGTCTCTCGGCCTTGAGCCGGGTCATCGCCCTGCCGATCTGGGTGTGCGCCATCATCGCGGGGGCCTGTGCCGCCGCGTGGACGACGATGCGGAGCAGCAGCTGCGCGCCTTTCTCAGAGAGCAGGTCTGGGGGCGTTTGGGTCCGGAGTCAGAGCGGGTGCAGCACGCCTTCAACTTCTTCTTCCAGATGTGGAACGTCGTTGCGGACGACCAGCTGCCACCTGTCTCGCCGCGGACCCGCGCGGCGCTTGAAGAGCACTACGCACGCGACGCTCACGAGCTCGCCTCCCTCGGGATCCAGGCGCCGTGGTTGAGCGCCTGGCGCTCAACCGCCCCCGGACGAAGTGACTCAGCCGGCGACCGGCGGCCCGCACATGGGTGGGCCTAAAGGCCCACCCCAACCAGTCGATCCCCGTCGCTCACAGCGCGTGTAGATCCTCGGGCGCGCCGGGTGTAGCATTGCTCACAAGCGCGCGAGCATCCGCGCTCGCCGCAACAAGGGAGGCTGCAGATGCCGGAATACGACTATGTGATCGTCGGTGCGGGGTCGGCTGGGTGCGTGCTGGCGGCGCGCCTCAGCGAGGATCCCGATGTGAGTGTGGCGCTGATCGAGGCCGGGCCGCCCGACACGATCGAGAACATCCACGTGCCCGTCGCCTTCAGTGCGCTGTTTCGCACGCAGGTCGACTGGGACTACTCGACCGGAGCCGAGCCCCATGCCGATCGCCGGCGCATCTACCTGCCGCGGGGCAAGACCCTGGGGGGCTCCTCCTCGACCAATGCGATGGTGTACATCCGCGGCAACCGCGCCGACTACGACGGCTGGCGCGCGGGGGGCTGCACGGGGTGGGGTTTCGAGGATCTGCTTCCCTACTTCATTCGCGCCGAGGACAACGAGCGCGGCTCCTCGGACCTGCACGGCGCCGGAGGGCCGCTGTCGGTGAGCGAGGACCGCGCGCCCAACCCGATCACCGACGCGTTCCTGGAGGCGTGCGCGCAGGCGGGGCTGCCGGCCAACGAGGACTTCAACGGCCCAGAGCAGGATGGCTTCGGCCGCTACCAGCGCACCCAGCGCGACGGGCGGCGCTGCAGCGCCGCCCTCGCCTACCTGCACCCCGCGATGGCCCGTCCAAATCTCGTCGTGGAGACTTACATGCAGGTGCACCGCGTGCTCTTCGAGGGCGAGCGCGCCGTCGGCGTGCAGGGGGCGCGGCTGGGTGAGATCTGCGAGCTGCGCGCCGCGCGCGAGACGATCCTCTGCGCCGGCACCTACAACTCACCGCATCTGCTGATGCTCTCCGGGGTCGGCCCGGGCGAGCTCCTGACGATGCTCCAGATCCCCGTCGTACAGGATCTCCCGGGCGTCGGGCAGAACCTCCAGGACCACGCCGCCGCGGGGCTCACCTGGGCGCACGACGAGCCGGTCTCGCTGTTCGACCCCCTGACCGAGGCGAACCTCGCCGCCTTCGTGGGTGAAGGGCGCGGCCCGCTCACTTCCAACGTCGCCGAGGCCGGCGGCTTCATCCGCTCGGGCGCCGGGCTCGACGCGCCCGACATCCAGTTCCACGCCGCGCCCGCGCTGTACGTCGACGAGCCCGTGCTCGAGCACGGCTTCGGCATGGGCCCCTGCGTGCTCACGCCCGCCAGTCGCGGGTACGTGGCGCCGCTCTCGCCCGACCCCACCGCGAAGCCCTACATCCTGCACAACTACCTCGCGCAGGACACCGACATGGCGAGGATGCTCGAGGGCGTGCGCGTGGCGATCGAGATCGCTCGCCAGCCCGCGCTCGCCAAGTACACCACCCGCCCCCACTACACCCCCGCCTCGGACTCCGAGGAGGATCTGCGCGCGCACATCCGCCAGCAGGTGTTCACGCTCTACCACCCCGTCGGCACCTGCCGCATGGGCGCCGATGCCGAGGCGGTCCTGGACACCGACCTGCGCGTGCGCGGGGTGGAGGGGCTGCGCGTGGTGGACGCCTCGGTGATGCCAACGGTGCCCCGCGGCAACACCAATGCGCCCACGATCGCAATCGCCGAGCGCGCCGCCGATCTGATCCGCCACGGCGCGGCGGTCGCGGCGCAGGGGACGGTCGCCGCTGCTTCGTGATCCGCGCGCCGGACGCCCGTTACGCGATGGTCGAGTGCCGCGGGTCCTGCTTTTCCCAGCGGAGCCGCCCGTGGCGGCACGCCGATGAGCCCGTCATTCCGTCAGACTGCTTGCGGTGAGGCAGCGAGTCAGCGTGGTCACCCTGGGAGTGAGCGATCTGTCTCGAGCGCGCCGTTTCTACGAGGCGCTCGGCTGGCAGACGGGGGCCGATGCCGAGGATGACGTGGTCTTCTTCCAGGCCGGCGGGATGGTCTTGGCTCTCTGGGACCGCGCCAGGCTCGCCGAGGACAGCTGCGTTCAGGATGGCGCTGGTTGGGGCGGGGTGACGCTCGCGCTGAACCTCGGCTCCCCGAGCGAGGTCGACGCGGTCGCCGAGCAGGCACGCACGGCTGGCGCGACCATCGGCCGCGAGCCCGCCGAGACGTTCTGGGGTGGCTACAGCTTCGTCTTCATCGACCCCGACGGTCATCCGTGGGAGATCGCCCACAATCCACACTGGAAGCTGACCCCCGACGGCGGCGTGAAGATCTCCTAGGCCAGTGAAGCGGGGGAACTCCCCTCTGAGGGGCGGGAAACCGGCGACTTTAGCCCACTGTTTGGCCCACCAGGCGATTTCGGCCTCTCAGCCGACATCCCGCCCCCGGACGATTTTGGCTCCAATACAGGGGAAACGACTGATGGGCACGGGTGGTTTCGAACCACCGACCTCTCGCGTGTGAAGCGAGCGCTCTCCCACTGAGCTACGTGCCCAAGAGCGTAGATTCTATTGGGCTTGAGCGATCCCGGCGGCTCGGGCAGAGGCCACGAAGGGGTGGCTGCTGCCCATTGCTGTCCAATGAGCGCCCGACGAACCCCATGTCCGCCGCTCGGCTGTGCAAAGGCCGCTTGTCTGAGCCACCTCGAACGGCACTGGCCTGACCCTGTCTGGCAGACTGCGCCACAATGCCACGCAAAGCGCTGCACACATCGCATCTTGGAATCAAGATGATATCGGCGTCCAGTTCGAGCAGGCATTCCTAGGTCTCACGAAGACGTCGATGGAACCGGACGGCGGATTCATGTGGATCAAAGAGTGGGGCGAGGAACCGCGGCGCTACGTGCTCGTCGCGGAGGCTAAGCGCCAGGGAGTCAACGACGTTCGCAAGCTCGAAGGAAAGGGCAAGCAGAGGCCCGGAAACGCGATTGAGCGCCTCGGCAAGAACATGCGCGGCTTCGATGCCCTCTTCCTTGGGGAGAAGATCACGCCGTTCGTGTGTTTCGGCGAGGGATGCGACTTCGCTACGGACGTCACGATCATCGATCGCGTAGCGACGATGAACGGGCTTCTCCCGCTGAATCGGGTCTTCGTCGACAAGATCGCCCTAGGGGCCGACATGTTGAAGCCGACCTCACTGTTCTTCCGCGTTGCACCGTGGACGCCGGAAGAGATGTTTTCGGTCCTGATTGATGTCGCTGAACAAGCGATCGCCTACTACAAACACGAGTACGGTCTGTAGCCGCCGACCTCAGACGAGCGAAAGATGCCCGGCGTTGATCTCTTCTGTTTGACTCAGCGCCTTGGCCTCGCGCGTCAGGATTGAGTGAGCGATAGGCTCGACACGGTCGGGCGACGGCGGCGCGTCCAGGTCAAGGACGGCCACGAACTCGACGTTGTGCGACTTAGGCGACATGCGCGGTGTACTCACGCGGTAGCGTTTGTAGCTGTTCGCCACTACATCGAGGTGTCCGCGAGCGGCAAGCGCGCCGAGGAGGTCCATGAGCAATGCGGTAGAGCGCGGTCGAGGTCTTCCCGCCCCATCCACGGTGGAAGCCCTTGAACACGCCGCTTGTGTTGCTCACGTAGCTGACCGCATAGACGAGCGACGCGAAGATGTACGCGCGCTCCTCGGCCGACAGCTTGCCGGCTCGGTCCCAACGCTCCATCTGCTCCCGAACCGCGTCGATTCTGCCGCCGTTAGCGCGCGTGAAGAACATGCGCTCCCGCTCTGGGTTCGGGTTCTCATCATCCGCCGGGCATAGGTGCCGGGCGATGTAGCCGTCTATCGGATCAAGTGTGTTGAGACGCGCGAACACCTTGTTTGCGCCGCCGAGGGAGGCGAACGCGGGAGGCTCGTTCAACGTGACCGTGCCTAGCGCGATCTCGTACGAGTACGGCTCCCAATCGTTCGCGAACACCCGGAACCCGAGCGTCTTCGCGAGCCTCGCAACTACCGTCGTCCCCGTTGTGAGGTCTACGAACGTGCCGTCCTCTACGCCGGTCTTGGCGACCGCACGGGCGATCAGGGGCAGCAGCTTGCGCTTGTTCCCGATGTAGGGGATGAGCTGCGAGTACAGGTACTCGTCGGTCCGAACGGCAGCGTGGCGGCGCGGATGATGTCGAACCTGTGGGGTCATCGAGGCCGCCATCCTATTGTCGGCTGCGGTCGCTTCGGCTCGGCCCTTCATCGCTCAGCCTCCGACCGGACGGGGGCATTCGGTTCGCTTGAAGGTGTCGGAGAGGCGCTTGGGGAGCTCGTTGAACGCGAGAGATGTCTCCCTCGGCGTCCTCGATCATCGCGGCGACCTGCGCCCGGGCTGCCTCCAGCTCGCAACGTGACCCTGCCCGCTCCACCTCGCACTCCGCTCCGGCGAATGAACGCGCCCCTTCTAGCCTCCCGCCGCCGAAGGCTGCGGCTTGGGCGCTAGCCTGGCCGCGCCGGGCGAGTAGAAGGCGACGATTCGAGCCATGAGCGAGGCGGGCAGCGCATCTCCGAACCCCGGCGCCCCGCCGAGCTGCGCGTAGGCTTCGCGCATGCGCCCGCCGATGACGCTGAGGTTGTAGTGGGCGTCATAGACGCAGCCGATGTAGAGGGCGGCGTTGGCGCGCAGGAAGCCAAGCGTGGCGACGGGCAGCGCGCTGAGCCCCGTGAGGTGCCGGGCGGCGGCGAGGGTCATCGTCCAGCCCTGCTGGGAGAGCTGTTCGTAGGAGAGCAGCAGCCCGGCGATGGCCGCCGATTCGCCTGTCAGTTCGCCCGCGTAGGAGATGAACCCGGGCGTGGCCAGGCGTTCGCTGCGCCTGAGCGCGGCGGAGAGCAGTTCGTTCGTTGCGAGCGGAACCAGTGCCGGCAGCCCTCCCGCGATCGCCGGCCAGGCGGCCCTGGCGGCGAGGATCTCGCGCTGGATCGATGGCTCGGCGCGGAGCAGCCCGCGGGCGACGGTGGCGAGGTCGGTGCGCTCCAGTTTGAGCTGCCGGGGCGCGGATGAGGCCTGTGCGCCGGAGGCCCCGCTCTCGCTGCAGCCCGCGAGCGCCACGGACAGCGCCGCGCATGGACTCAGGCAGAGGCACGCCGCCAGTGCCGCCCGTGCGCGGCGCCCCGACGTGCTAGGTCCCCAGCAGGTCGACGACGAATATGAGCGGCGCGTTGGGGGGGATGTTGGGCGGGCTGCCCTGTGCGCCGTAGGCCAGTTCGGAGGGGATGATGAGCTCGCGGCGTCCGCCGACCTTCATGCCGGCGACGCCCTGGTCCCAGCCCTTGATGACCTTGCCCGCGCCGAGTTCGAAGCTGAAGGGTTCGCTGCGCTTCCAGGAGGCGTCGAACTCCTTGCCGCCGTGGTAGAGCACGCCGACGTAGTTGACGGTCACCGTCTGGCCCGCCTTGGCTTCGGGTCCGGTGCCCACGATGAGGTCCTTGGTGACGAGCGTCGTGGGAGCGGCGCCCGTGGGCGGTGTCACCTTGGGCTGCGTGGAGAGCGGTCCGCTGGTGGGGGTGGCGGCGGCGGTGCTCGTGCCCGTGCTGGTGCCCGTGGCCTGCGTGAGGCTGGCGGGCGGGGGCGACTCGCTGCCGACGGTGATGCTGCTGGTGGAGCCGCTGGAGCCGCAGCCGGCGAGGAGGGCCGCGACGGCCACGGCGGACAGGGTCAGCGTGATGCGTGAGTGGAGGGAGCTCTTGAAGATCGTCATCGTGATGGGGCAGCCTAACGGAATGAACGGGCTATGTGGTCGGTTGTGTCTCCCTGGCGAGCGGTCGGTTGTGCTCCTGAGCGAGGCAACCCGCGAGCAGCCCCTATGATCCAGGGTGGACCGTGCTAGGCGGGGAGGTAGCGGTGCCCTGCACCCGCAATCCGCTCTAGCGGGGCTGAATCCCCCCCCGAGGGGTTTCGCTCCGGTCGCTCCGCGGCATCGGGGCGTCGATGGTGAGGGTCCCGCGCGGTGACGGCTCGTGAACCAGGTCAGGTCCGGAAGGAAGCAGCCTTAAGCGACAACCGCCAGGCGCTGCGGGTCACCCCGAGCCGGAGTCGCGGGCCGCGAAAAGGCGAGCGGGTGCGTGAGCGTCGAAGGGGGGTGCACGGTCCACATAGCGGCCTCGCCGCTGGGCCTCGCTATGGGCAGCGCTGGCTTCGCTATGGGCAGCGCTGGTATACGCGCCAGTCGCCATTGCCGCCTGTGGGTGTGAAGCCCGCGGGCACGTGCGCGATGAGCAGGTCGGTGTCGTGGGGGTCGAGGATGTAGTCCTCCGCCACCGCGGCCGTGGCGGGAGCCACGTAGACGCCCCGCGCGATCGTGTGCGCCTGCGCGCTCACGACATCGGCGGGACTGGCATTCAGGCGCAGCGCGAGCAGCGGAATGGGGCGGTGGTTGGGCACCCCCACCGGGCCGCAGCGCAAGGAGATGGCGCGCCGATCCACCAGCGCCAGGAGCTCGTTCTGGATGCTCTGCTGGCGCCTGAGGTTGGAGAGCTCGCGGTCGGCGGCGCGGTACTGCCCCGGCGCGGAGGCCACGAGCGCGATGGCCACCAGCGCGCCGCCGGCCATCCACCACGCGCGCCGGCGATCGCCCACGGCCAGTTGGGTCCAGCCGAAGACGGCGGCGCCGCAGAAGACGCAGAGGATGGCCGAGGCGAGGAAGGCGTAGCGCGTGTTTATGGGCAGCCCGGCGGCGGCGAAGGCGGCGAAGACAGCGACGGCGATCACGCCCGCGAGGGCGCCCGCGAGCGCGCGCTGGCGCAGCCACAGCAGCGCGAGGACTCCGCCGAGAGCGGCGCCCGCGAGCACCGAGGGCCGCAGGATTTCGCCGATGCGCCGGGGGATGTACTCGGGGACCTTGGCCAGCCCCGTCTCCCGCGCGAGCTCCTGCGCGGTGTGGCGCGTATTGGTGAGCGACCAGAGGAGATCGCCGGTGATGAGCAGGTCGCTGAGCATCCACAGCACGGGGGCGAGGGCGGCCAGCAGGGCCAGGCGTGCCAGCTGAGCGGGTGAAAGCGCCGTGGTCGCGCGGGCGGATCCGGGGTGGCTGCTCGGGGGGACCGATCCGTGGTGCTCGTGCGCCGCTCTGTGCGCCGCGACGGCCAGATACAGCCAGTACAGCCCCGAGAACGCCCAGGCCTCGGGGCGCAGCAGACCGGCCAGGGCAAGCAGCGCGAGCACCGCCGTGGGGGACCCGCCCCTGCGCCCGCGCCCCGCGGGGGATTCGCTCTCGCGCCGGCGCCTCGCGGGGGATTCGCCCCCGTCACCCCCGGGGCGCTCCGGCCGGGGGAGGGCGATGAGCACGGCGCCGAGCACGAGCAATAGATAGGGCAGATCGACATAGGCGCGGGCGCCGTAGGAGAGCACGGGCACGCGCGTGAGAAAGAGGATCGCGGCGAGCGCTCCGGCGAGGCGCCCGAACCACAGGGCCCCCAGCCGATGGAGGACCCAGCCGCACCCCGCAAGCGCCACGAAGCCCAGGGCCACCGTGATCCGCTCCATGCCCGCGGACCCAAGCGGCGCGAGCGCGAACCCGAGCGCCTCCACCAGCGGGTGCGGCGTGGGCGCCACGGGGATGGCGTACCCCGGCGTGTGCCCCCCGGCCAGCTGCTGCCCCCATACCAGCGCATAGAGCGTGTCGTAGTTGGCGAAGCCCACTCCGGTGAGGATTCGCAGGAGCGCGGCGCCGGCAACGATCGCAAGCGGCGCGATGAGGCGCCTGGCGAGGCTGGAGGGCGCCGCGCCCCACGCCCCCTCCGATCCGGCGAGGGGCGCAAAAAGGCGCTGAACGCGAGGTGACACGAGAGCGGACGCTACCCAGCGGGGCGGTGGGTGGGAGCGTGGGTAGACTCAACCGACGGTGTCAGAGGAGCCTCAGGAGCAGAGATCGCTGTACCGGCGCCACCGCCCGCGGACGTTCGCGGAGGTGGTGGGCCAGGAGTCGGTGGTGCGCACGCTGCGCAATGCGGTGGAGCGCGGGAGGGTCCACCACGCGTATCTGTTCGTGGGTGGCCGTGGCACGGGCAAGACCTCGATGGCGAAGATCCTCGCGGCGTGCCTGAACTGCGAGAGGGGCCCCACGAGCGAGCCCTGCGGGGAGTGCGAATCGTGCCTGAGCATCGCGCGCGCGACATCGCTGGACGTGATGGAGATGGATGCGGCGTCGAACAACTCCGTGGATGACATACGCGAGCTGCGCGAGAGCGTGGCATACGCGCCGGTGAGCGGCGGCACGAAGGTGTACATCCTCGACGAGGCGCACATGCTCAGCGGGGCGGCGTGGAATGCCTTCCTGAAGACCCTCGAGGAGCCTCCGCCGAATACGGTGTTCGTATTGGCCACCACCGAGGCGGGCAAGGTGCCGGCGACAGTGGTGGACCGCTGTCACCGCTTCGACTTCATGCGCCCGACGGTGGAGCAGCTGGCGGGCGTCATCCGCCGCGCCGCCGAGTGCGAGTCGATCGAGATCCCCCCCGAGGCCGTGGCCACGATCGCGCGCGCCGCGACGGGGAGCTTCCGCGACGCGCTGGGCACGCTGGAGCAGCTGCATGCGTACAGCGGCAATGCGATCGCCCACGAGGACGTGCTGGCGGTGCTCGGGGCGGCGGATGCGACGTTGATCGAAGAGGTCCTCGATGGCGTGCAGAACGGCGAGGCCCCGGTGGTGCTGCGCGCGATCGCGACCTGCGCGGAGGGGGGCCGCGACGCGAGCGCTCTGGGGGGCGATCTGGAGGCTCGCGCGCGCGAGCTGCTGATCGTGCAGACCCTCGGGGAGGTCCCCACGGAGCTGTCGCTGACGGAGGAGCTGGATGAGCGCCTGCTGGAGCAGTCCCGGCGCGTGGCGCAGAGCACCGTGGTGCGCTTGCTGGAGCTGCTGGGCGAGGCGCTGGAGGCGGTGCGAGCGGGCGCCGACCCGCGCACGCAGCTGGAGCTGGCGCTGGTGAAGGCGGCGAAGCCCGAGGTCGATCCGTCCGTGAAGGCGCTCGCGGCGAGGCTGGAGCGTTTGGAGGGCCGAGGCGAGGGGGTTTTTGAGGGGCCGCCCAGGGGCGGCCGCGATGGCCGCGTCGAGGCTGGGATTGCGGTGGATGGGGCGCTGGCGGAAGTGTCCTCCCCAGGCGAGGTTCCTCCGGAGATCGCTCCCCCTGTGGAGAATGAGTCGGGGGTGAGCTCCCTGGCGGAGCCCGCCACCACGGTCGAGCCTCCTTCGGCGGAGCCCATCCCCGCCCCCGAGTCGCCCCCATCCACCCCGCCCTCCGCGGACTCCGTTGAGTCCCTGCAGGCACTGTGGCCCTCCGTGGTGGAGGCGATCATGAAGGTTCCCAACGCGATGCTCGCGGCGGCCATCGCCGAGGCGCGCCCCGTGGGCCTGGAGGGCGAGGAGCTCAAGGTGGCCTTCGATTCCTCCATTCCCTTCATGAAGAAGAAAGCCGAAGACCCCAAGAACCGCATGCTCGTGGCCACGGCCCTGCACGAGCTCACGGGCCGCCGCCTGCGCCCCTCCTACGAGCTGCGCGAGCTGGCCGAGGGGCTGCCCGCGGAGGGGGTGGGGTGCAGCGAGGAGGAATGGGTGGCACGCTTCATCGAGGAGCTCGACGCGGAGGAGCTCGCCCCGCAACACAGCGAGAGAGGCTGAGATGCCCCAACCAGGCAGGCCGCCGAACATGCAGCAGATGCTCAGGCAGGTGCAGAAGATGCAGAGCGACATGGCCGAGGCGCAGGAGAAGCTGAAGAGCGAAACGGTGAGCGCGTCCGCCGGAGGGGGCATGGTGAGCGTGGAGGTGAGCGGCGATCTGCGGCTATGCGCCGTGAGGATCGATCCGAGCGCCGTGGACCCCGAGGACGTGGAGATGCTCTGCGACATGGTGCTGGCGGCCACGAACGAGGCGCTGCGCGCGGCGCAGGAGCTGGCGGCGAAGCGCATGGAGGGCATAACTGGCGGCATCGACCTCGGCGGCCTGGGATTGCCGGGTCTGTAGGAGCCGTGCCGAGGACCTCCTTCGCCTCCCCGCTGGGAGCCCTCTCTCTTCCGACCATCCGGTGGGAGCCGTGAGCACGACCTCCTTCGCCCCTCCCGTGCAGAAGCTCATCGGCGAGCTCTCCAAGCTCCCGAGCATCGGCCAGCGCACCGCCCAGCGCCTGGCCTTTCACATCCTGCGCGAGTCCCCCGAGGAAGCCCTCGCGCTCGCCGAGGCCATCCGCGAGGTGAAGGAGAAGATCGGCCTCTGCGAGGTGTGCTTCAACCTCGCCGACGAACCCCGCTGCCGCATCTGCCAGGACTCCCGCCGCGATCACTCGCTGATCTGCGTGGTGGAGGAGCCGGGCGATGTGATCCCGATGGAGCGCACGCACGAGTATCACGGCGTCTATCACGTGCTCGGAGGGGCCCTCTCGCCGATCGATGGGGTCGAACCGGAGGATCTGAAGATCGCAGAGCTCTACCGGCGCGTCGCGGCGGTGGCGGCAGCCGCGAACTCCCCCCACGACGCGGCCCCATCCCCCTCCCCCTCCCCTCCCGGAGGGGCGGTGCGCGAGGTGGTCCTCGCCACCAACCCCACGACCACCGGCGAGGCCACGGCTCTGCACATCGCCGATCGCCTGCGCGAGCTGCGCCCCGAGCTGCGCGTGACGCGCCTGGCCAGCGGCCTGCCCGTGGGCGCCGATCTGGAGTACGCCGACGAGGTGACGCTCGGCAAGGCTCTCGCCGGGCGCCGCGCGCTGTAGCCGGCGTCCTCTCCGCGGGAACCCTCCAGGCTCTCGCCGGGCGCCGCGCACGTAGACCGGCGCCCTCTCCGCGGGAACCCTCCCCGCGGGAGGGGATGTCCCGCGGGGCTATTCTCCCACCCGTGCCAGAACTGGTCGTGATGAAGTTCGGCGGCACCTCCGTCGCCGACGCCGTGCGCATCAAGCGCGCCGCGCGGCGCATCGTGGACAAGCGCGAGTCCGGCCATTCGGTCGTGGCCGTGCTGAGCGCCCGCGGCAAGACCACCGATGAGCTCATCGCGCTGGCCCACGAGGTGTCCGCGCTGCCCGACGGGCGCGAGATGGACATGCTTCTGAGCACCGGCGAGCGCATCTCCTGCGCGCTCTGCGCGATGGCGATCCACGATCTGGGCCACCGCGCGATCTCCCTCACCGGCTCGCAGGCGGGCATCCTCACCGATGCCTCGCACACCAAGGCGCGCATCCTCGACGTGCGCGCCGAGCGCATCGAGGCCGCCTTGGAGGAGGATCGCATCGTGCTCGTGGCGGGCTTTCAGGGGGTCTCCTCGGTCAATCGCGACGTCACCACGCTCGGGCGGGGCGGCTCGGATACGACGGCCGTGGCGATGGCCGCGGCGCTGCGCGCGCGAGAGTGCGAGATCTACACCGACGTGGATGGGGTCTTCAGCGCCGACCCCCGCATCGTTCCGGGCGCGCGCCTGCTCCCGCAGGTGTCCTTCGAGGAGATGCTCGAGATGGCCGCCTCCGGCGCCAGCGTCCTGCAGCTACGCGCGGTGGAGTATGCGCGCAATCACGCCGTGCGCATCCACTGCCGCTCCTCCTTTCACGACTCGCCCGGTACGGTTGTGGTCGGCGAGGCCGACACGATGGAGCAGCCCCTCATCACAGCCGTCACCCAGAGCGTCTCCGAGGCGCGCCTCACGCTCGCGGGGGTGCCCGACGAGCCGGGGGCGGCGGCGCGCATCTTCGCGGCCCTCGCGGGGGCGAACGTGAACGTGGACATGATCGTGCAGAACGAGCCCATCGGCGCTCAGGGCCGCGCGGAGATCTCCTTCACGGTGCCCCGCGAAGACCTCCAGGCGGCCGGCGAGGCGCTGCAGGCGCTGCGGGGGGAGGCCTTCGCCGAGGTGCTCGCGCACGAGGACATGGGCAAGGTGTCGATCGTGGGCGCGGGCATGCGCTCGCACCCGGGCGTGGCCGCGAAGGTCTTCGCGGTGCTCGCGCAGGAGGGGATCAACATCGACATGATCTCCACCTCGCCGATCAAGATCTCCTGCGTGATCCCCCGCGAGGCGGTCGAGCGCGCGGTGATGGCCCTGCACGAGGCCTTCTCGCTGTCCGGGCCGGAGACGATCGGTGTGGAGCAGCCCTTCAGCCCGCGCGGCGCCGCGGGGGCCGCATAGACCCACCAGTTCAGGTCTGTAGAAACTGTCCCCTACTCCAGGGTGGGGCTTCGGACTGCTGACAGTTGTGTTGCTATCTGGTGATCTGGGACGCTTGGAGACGCTCACCGTCCAGGCGGGCTTGCATCTTGCACGGAAACGTGCATACTTCCCTGCTTGAGGCCACGAGCACGAGGGGTGCTTGGGCCTCGATAGACGCCGTGATGCGGGCGAGGCAGCCGGCCGTTTGGGCGGCCGGATGTGGCGTCTGCGCCGGAAGGCCGCGGAGAGCAAGGAGGCGGGCAGCAGATGAGCAGCGACATCGGGAGCAGAACCGAGATCCCCGAGTCCCTCGCGCCGTGGAGCGACGACACTTGGGGGACGCCGCGGGGCTTCATGGGCCTGGGCCTGGGGGGCCGCGCCGTACGCAGGCGCCCGGGGGGGCAGGCGCAGATCACCGAGGCGCGCGGGCCGGCCGCGAGCATGTGCCGCGATGCCCTCTTCCGGCGCAGCCTCCTGATGGCCGACGTGGTGGCGATCGTGAGCGCCTTCGTCTTGACGATCGCGCTGTCCTCGCGCTCGCTCCAGCTCACCTGGGCCGGCGCGGCGGGGCTGCCGATCCTGCTCGTGGCCGCCAAACTGTTCGGGCTCTATGACCGCGACGAGACGCTGCTGCGCAAGACCACCCTCGACGAGGCCCCCAAACTGCTGCACGTGGCCACGCTCTGCGCGCTCGTGGCGTGGCTCGCGGGGGGCCTGCTGGTGGCCGGCACCTTGGATCGTCACGAGGCGCTCTTCCTGTGGCTCACGCTGGCGGCCCTTCTGCTCACCTGCCGTGCCGCGGCGCGCGCGATGGCCCTGCGCATCTCGCCCACGGAGCGATGCCTCTTCATCGGCGACGAACGCTCGGCGCGGGCCGTCGAGGGCAAGCTCAGCGGGCACGGGGGCGTGAAGGCGAAGATGGTGGCGCGCATCGACCTCGACAAGGCGGCGCCGTGGTCGGATGACACCTTCTCCACCCCCCGCCTCTCGGAGATCCGCGATCTCGCGCGCACGCTGGATGTGCACCGCGCGATCGTCGCCCCGCGCAGCGCCGACGCGGGGGAGATGCTCGATCTCGTGCGCACGCTCAAGGCCGTGGGGGTGCGCGTGAGCGTATTGCCGCGCCTGCTGGAGGTGGTGGGCTCCTCGGTGGAGTTCGACGATCTCCACGGCATCACCGTTATGGGCGTGCGGCGCTTCGATCTGACGCGCTCCTCGGCGATGGTCAAGCGCGCCTTCGACCTCGTGGGCGCCTCCATCGGGCTCCTGGCGGTGGCGCCGTTGATGGCGGCCGTGGCGGTGGCCATCAAGCTCGACAGCCGCGGCCCCGTGTTCTTCCGTCAACTGCGCGTCGGCCAGCACGGGCGGCGCTTCTACATGCTCAAGTTCCGCACGATGGTGCCCGAGGCGGAGGCCATGAAGGACTCGCTGCGCCACCGCAACGAGGCGCAGGAGGGGCTCTTCAAGATCGCCGACGACCCGCGCGTGACGCGCGTGGGGGGCTTTCTGCGCAGAACGGCGCTGGATGAGCTTCCCCAACTCGTGAACATCGTGCGCGGCGAGATGAGCCTCGTGGGGCCGCGTCCGCTGGTGGTGGAGGAGGATCAGCGCGTGGAGGGCTGGTATCGCCGCCGTCTGGAGCTGATGCCGGGCATGACCGGCCACTGGCAGATCCTCGGTCCCGCGCGCGTGCCCCTGCGCGAGATGGTGGCGATCGACTACCTCTACGTGGCCAACTGGTCGCTCTGGACCGACGTGAAGATCCTCCTGCGCACGATCCCGCATGTGGTGGGGCGGCGCGGGCTGTAGGCGCAGTCGGCGGCGCCTCGCACGGCGGTGCGGGCGCGCGCGGGCATGGCGTCCCCGCGCGCGGCCATCCGGCAGAGCCCCAGCACGAGCGCTGAGATGCTCAGCCAGGCGATCGGTATCACGACGAAAAGCAGCATGCCCTCTCCAGCTTCTTCTTCGAGGAGAACAGGTCTATCCCTGCTATCGGCCCTGACCGCGCGACCCTTGAGCGGAAGGGTGTCATTGGACTGCGACCCAGAGCTCCTAGGATGGGACGATGACTCCGAACTCCTGCGAGTAGACCGCTCCATCCTGGCCGTTCGCCAGCGCGGCGGGCGCCGCGGGGTCCACGCCGATGGCGGTGTCGCGGTAGTGGCCTTCGAGGATGTTGGCGAGGTGCTCGGGCGAGGCCACCCAGGCCTTGAAGATCGCTTCGGGGGTGGAGTCTTCGAGCGTGCCCCAGGCGATGTTCTCGCCGATCGTATAGCCGTCTTCGGAGGTGGGGATGTAGCCGGTGCCCTGCACCCTCGCCAGCGGCGTGAGGCCGTTGGGGGCCACGTGCGCGAAGTAGTCCAGTTCGACCATTTCCCGGCTGTGCCCTTCGGCGGCCTCTTCGAGCTGGGTGTTGACCTGCAGCGGCAGCTCGCCGTGGCGCGCGCGTTCCTGGTTGATCAGGCACAGCGTGGCGGCCTTCACCGCGGCGATGTTGCCCGCTTCGGGCGTCAGGCCGGTGTTCTGGCAGGGCGTCGCAAGGATGCCCGCCAGCAGCGCGGCGTTGTTGACTGCGGACTGCGCTGCCGCGGTCCTCGGAGTCGCCGCGGCCGGAACCCGGCGGGGAGCGGCGCTGCGCGGGTGGTGCGCGGAGGCGCTGTGGCGGGTCGTGTGGCGGGCGTGGCGCCTGCGATGCTCGCGGGCGCTCCGCAGGCAGGCGCGCGCGTGGTGGGCGCCGTGCGTGCGGCACACCCGGTGGGAGGCACTGTGAGCAGCGAAGGTCCGCGCGGTGGTGCCCACGGGCGCGGCATACGCCGATGCGCTCAGGGCGAAGGCCAGGGCGCACGTGAGGGCGCACGCGGCGAGGATGCCCAGGAGGGTGCGCTGCGGGCGCCTGTGGAGGAGGAGGGGGACGCCGGGGCGGCGGGGGAGGCCGTGGGGACGGGAGAGGCCGTTGAGGCCGGGGAGGCGTTGGAGGGGCTGGAGGCGGTGGAGGTGGTGGCGGGGGCTCATACCCCTGCTATCGGGCGCTTCACCCCCCGCTCTGAAGGCCCCAGGCGCCGATTTGGACAGGAAGGGTGCTTACCCCAGGGGCCTCCGCGGCCTTATGCTGAGAGGCCATGAGGGGGACTTCCGGTTGAGGCGCCCGTGGATGCTCGTGGCCCTGCTGCTCGCGGTGGGCATCGCCGGCAGCGTGGTCGCGCTGGGCGGCCGCGAAGGCAACCCCGCGTTCGTCTCGGCCCAGCAGAGCCTCACTCCCGTGGCGGCTCTCGCGCTGGATCGCCTGCTCGTTACCACCAGCGACCCCCGCCCCGGCTTCAGCGGCCGCGCGCGAGGGGCCGTGTGCGCCACCGCCGTGCACACCGCCCTGGGCAACCCCTGGAGCTGCCTCGTGAGCTATCCCCGCCCGCCGCGCGTGCGCTACCGCGTGACGGTCCACAGCGATCGCTCCATCGAAGGCTCAGGGCAGCCGCAGGGGGCGCCGCTGCGAGGCTACCTGGTGGTGCGCGGGTGCTGCGTGGCGCAGGCGCCCTGAGTCAGTCCATCTCCTCGCGCAGCTTCTTGAGCGCGCGATAGATGCGCCCCTCGATGGCGCTTTCGCCCTCGCCGAGCACGCGCGCCACTTCGCGCAGCTTCAGGTCGGCGCCGAAGCGCAGCGCCAATGCCTCGCGCTCGTCCTCGCTGAGCAGCGCGAGCGCCCGCTGCAGCTGATCGCGGTGCTCCACCGCGGCCATGCCGGGGTCGGGGGACTCCGTGGGGCTGCCCGCGCCCACGTGCTGCAGCACGCGATCCTCGTGCACCGCGCGGCGGGCGTGATCGCGCAGGAGGTTCAGCGCGATCGTGTACAGCCAGCGGCGCTCGCTGCCGCGCCGCGGGTCGAAGCGCTGGCGCGAGCGCAGTACGCGCTCGAAGGTCTCGGAGAGGAGGTCCTCGGCGAGGGCCCGATTGCCGGTGCGATAGGCCAGGAAGGAGTACAGGCGGCTGCCGTGCTCCTCGAAGAGCCGCTCGAAGGTGTCGGAGCGCATGCGCCCGCCCATTCTGACGCTTCCCGCGAGCCTGCTCGTGTCGAGCTTGGGGCGGGGGCGCGCCGCCGGGGCTGAGGGGCGGGTCATTTCGTGGGCCATCGGGGTCCTCCCTGGGTCATCTGGCGGTCATGCCGGTGCGGCCGGTGCGCGAATGGGGCTCCAGGTGTCGATTCCCGGAGCCCCATTGTCGCCTAGATCACAGCCAGCGTGCTGTCTGGCTGGACGTTTGTCCTCCCGCGTACCCTCAGGTGCACAGGTGGTAGGTGTGGGTCTCCGTGACGGTCTTGCCGTTGGTGAGGGTGACCGTGACCGTGACCGTGGTCGCGCCCGAACCGCAGGGCAGGTTCGCCAGGACGATGTTGGCGGATGCCTTCTTGCCGCTGATCGTCTTGAGGTGCTTGCCGTTGACGCTGATCGACACGCGGCGCAGCTTGCCCCTGCGGGGCAGCTTCACGTGGATCTTCAGCCTGCGGGAGCTGGTCTTGGCGGTCTTGGCGCCCGCGACGCCGACGTTGCCCGCGCTCTGCGTGCCGCTGATGGTGACCGTCGAGCTGTTGTACGTGTTGGTGTTGTTGGTGGTGTTGGTGATGTTGTTGGTCGTGTTGCCGCTGCCGTTGAAGCTGTTGTTGTTGCAGTTGAAGTTGCCGTTTTCGTTGCCGCTGCCATTGCCGTTTTCGTTGCCATTGCCTTCGCCGCTGCCATTGCCGTTGTGGCTGCCGTTGCCATTGCCGTTGTTGTTGCCGCAGGCGACGGTCGTGGAGCTGTACTGCGCGTCGGCGGCGTTGCCGGCCGGGCTGCCGCTGCCACCCGCGGCGAGCACGCCACCGGTGCCGGCGGCCATGAGGCCCACCGTGAGGGCCGCCACGACGAGACGGCGCGGGTTGGCGCGTCCTGCCGCGGACCTGGCGCGCGACATCGCGCTCAGCTTGATCTGGTCCAGCTCGAGCGGACTGGCCTCGGGGCGCTCGGCGCGAAGGCGCTTGGCGATGCCCTCCAGCTCGGGCTCGTGCTCATCGTGATTGCGCGGCATTTCGTCTCCTCGTGGATTCGCAGGGTCGGTCCTTCAACTGCCGATACGAACGGGCATGCCGTTTTCCTACAGGTTCATGATCGAGACCTTGCCCGAACGCAGCGCCTGGCGGCGCAGGATCGGCGCGAGCGCTTCCCACTGGCGCGGCCCCCCCGCGCGCAGGCGCAGGTAGGCGCTCCTGAGCATCGGCTCCAGCGGGTTGAGCTCAAGCGCCCGCCGCGCCGCCGCGCGCGGGCTCTCGCCGGCCGCGGCCTGGGCGATCGCCAGCCAGTAGGCGTCTTCCCAGCTCTGCGGCTCGTATTCGGCGGCCTTGCGCACCGCTTCCACGGCCGCGGGGGCGAAGCCCAGCTGCAGATCGCAGACGCCCACGATGGCGTAGGCCTGCGGGCGCCTCGCCGAGAGCGAGAGCGAGGAGAGCGCCTGGCGCTTGGCCGCCGGGCATTCCCCGTGCTGCAGCTCGCGCCCGGCGCGCTGCAGGCCGGCGTAGGAGACGCTCACGAACAGCGGGGCCACGGCCACGACGAGCCACGCCAGCGCCACCACGGCGCGTCCCGCGGGCAGACCGCGCAGGCCCACGCCGCCATCGCGCGGGCGCGCGAGGGCGAGGCCCGCGAGCACGAACACGACGATCGTCACGGCGGGCATCTGCCAGTCCCAGTCGATCGCCTGGTGCACCGCCCACGCGAGCACCAGGGCGAACAGCGCCGCGTAGATCCCCCGGTCGGGGCTGCGTATGCGCAGCGCGAGGCCCACGAGGATGCCCCCCACGACGAGCACGATCAGCGCTCCCCCCACGAGCCCCAGCTCGGCGAGGTCCTGGAGGTACAGCGAGTGGGCGTCGGTGACGTACTGCGCTTCCTTTCGCACCTGCGTGTAGTACTGCTGATAGGTGCCCGCGCCGGCGCCCCTCAGCCGGTGCGCGCGGTAGATGTCAAGCGCCGCCGTCCACAGCGGCAGGCGGCCGTTGTTGGCGGGGTCCGTGAGCCGTTCGCGCGTCTGCGCCACCTGCTTCTCGGTGGTGCCCTTGACGAACTTGTCGTACTCGGAGTGCACCAACCCCCCCGCGCCCGCCGCGAGGGCCACGAGCAGCGCCAG
The DNA here is from genome assembly GCA_964582105.1 of uncultured Solirubrobacteraceae bacterium. Classification (GTDB taxonomy): domain Bacteria; phylum Actinomycetota; class Thermoleophilia; order Solirubrobacterales; family Solirubrobacteraceae; genus Palsa-744. The sequence goes on along the minus strand of CAZOQI010000044.1, from coordinate 9,269 downwards.
CGCCGCCACGCCCAGCCCGATGCGCACGCGGATGCGCCGCGGCGGGGGGTGCCTGACCGGGCCCCATCGCGCCAGCCGCCGGTCCAAGGGCAACAGCGCCGCGCGCAGGACGCCCGCCGCCAGCGTGCACAGCCCCACGACGATCGCCACGTGGTGGCCCTGGCTGACTCCCAACGGGCCCGTGGGGTGCTGGCCGGCCAGCGCCGTGGCGTCCCAGGCCGACCTCATCGCCACCCCCACCGTGGGCACCGCCACCAGCAGCGCGCTGGGCAGCGTGTGCAGGCGCGTGAGCACGCAGTAGGCCACGAGCCCCAGGGCGGCCACCCCCAGCGAGCCGCGCGAGAAGGTCAGCAGCAGCGTGGCTCCCACGGCGGGCAGGAGCATCGCGCTGAGCACGCGCACGCTCCAGTGCTCCCTGGGGTCCGCAACGAAATGAAAGCCCAGGATGAGGGCCATCGCCGCGATCATGCCCTCGGCGTTCCAGTAGGTGAGGGGGTAGTTGAGGCGGCTGGCGAAGAAGGCGTTCGTCGTGGGCCACGTGTGCGGCAGCAGCCGCGAGATGAGGCCGATGACGCACACCGCGCCCAGGCCCGCCAGGAGGGCGCGCATCAGCCAGCTCATGCGCGCGCGTGTGTAGCGCAGCGCCCCGAAGAGCGCCAGCGCGAGCACGTACATCAGCGCGCGGTCGTAGGCGTCCAGGACGCGCGCGCCGGCGTGCGCCCAGAGCCCCGACAACAGCATCCACCCGGCGAGCAGCGTGAGCGCGGCCAGGGGCAGCGCCAGCGCGCGCGAGTAGCCCTCGAAGGGCCGCTCCGCCAGGAGCGTGCGCAGCACGAGCGCCTGCAGGAGCACGATCGCCACCACCCCCGGCGTGCTGGGGAAGTAGCCGCCGGCTTTGAATGACAGATAGACGACCGCCGCGGGCGCCAGCGCCACGAGCGCCCCCAGGCCGATCAACTCCAGCGGCTCGCGCCGCTGCGCCACGGCAGGAATCGTTCCTGGCGATGCCGCGCCCTTCATCCCGAGCGCTTGCGTTGACACAGTGGCAGGGCAGCCTATCTCAGAGGAGCGTGCGCAGCGGATAGAGGTGCAGGAAGCCGTAGATCAGCGCGAGCGCCCAGCCGAGGGCCGCCGCGGGCGGCATCCAGCGTGGGCGAAAGAGGCGCACGCTCACCAGGTAGACCCCCGGAAGCACGATGACCATGTAGTAGAGGTAGCTGATCCTGTCCGAGATGGTGCTGTTCAGGGCCATCGGCAGGAAGGTGCCCAGGCACCAGCAGGCTCCCACGGCGGCCACGCCGTCCCCTTCGCGCCACATGCCCACGAGCGCGGCGAGGAGCGCGGGGATGGCGAGGAAGACGATGAAGGGGTTGATGGCCCCGTGGAAGTAGACGGTGGCGCGCGAGGCGACGAGGTGGCCGTTGACCACCGAGTTGACTGCCACCTTGGCGTAGGGGATCGTGCGTTCGTTCAGCAGCCACTGCCACGGCGTGGAGGCGATCCCCGTTTCGCCCGGCTTGGCCTTGAGCAGCTGCGCGTAGTGGTACATGTGCGCGAGGTGCGTGAAGGGGCTGCCCGCGTAGGTGACGTGCTTGACCGGGTCATATCCCGGCACGAGCACGTCCAAGAGCCAGAGGATCCCCAGCAGACTCAGAGCACCCGCCGCGAGGAACAGCGCAAGGGAGCGCGGGCCCAGCCCGAAGCGGGTTGTCTGGGGGGAGGGGGGGTGGCCGCGTGGCGGTGAGAGAGGCTGGGTGGTGAGGGCAACGTTGCTGACGCCGGCCATTGCGGCGGGGGCCGCGGGGTTCGACCCAAGGGCTGCGGGGTTCGACCCAAGGGCCTCGGGTGCGCCCCGGCGCCGCAACCACCACTCCCGCGCGAAGCGCAGCGCCTCCAGCGCCACCACGACCACGATCAGCAGCAGGGCCACTTCCTTCATGCACCCCGCCACCCCCAGGGCCGCGCCGGCGAGCAGCGGCCGGCGGTGCAGATACAGGGCCATCGCCACGAGCATCATCGCCACCGCGTAGATGTCCAGCGTGGCGATGCGCCCGTGCACGAGCAGGAGGTTGTCCAGGGCCATCACCCCCACCGCGCCGACCCCCAGCCACGCGCTGCCCCCGGCGCCCAGCACAATGGCGAACAGCGCGGCCATCCCTATCAATCCAAAAAAGACGCTCCCGATGCGCCACCCCCTGGCGTTGTCGCCGAAAAGCTCGATTCCGCCGGCGATGACGAGCTTGGCCAGCTGCGGGTGCTCGGCGTTGGGGTCCTCGCCCTTGGGCGCCCCGTGGTAGGGCGCCCCCGCGGGCGGTTCGATGCGGTCGATCACGCGCGCGGCGTTGACGTAGTAGTTCTCGTCGAAGATGAGCGTGTGGTTGCTCCTGTCCCTGCAGGGGCTCGTGCAGGGCTGACCCAGGTCGAGCACGCGCGCATAGAGCGAGAGCACGAGGATCAGCGAGAGCGCGATGGTGGGCGCGAGCGGATCGGCTAGCAGGCGCCCGGCGATCGCCCGCGCGCGGCGCATGATGGCGCGCAGCCGGCGCACGAGCTCTACAGCCGCACGACGTTGCCCGCGGGAGCCCCGCCGCGCGTGACGCCGCGCAGATCCACCACGACGCGCGCGCGCTGCGCGACCAGCGCGTGGTCCACCTCCGGGTGCGCGGTGACGATCAGCGCCAGGTCGGCGTCGCCGAGCAGCTCCTCCAGGGGCGTGCTCTTGAGGTCGAGCTCGGCGAGCGAGGGCACGTGGGGGTCGTGATAGCGCACCTGCGCACCCTGTGCGCGCAGCAGCGAGATGATCTTCAGGGCCGGCGACTCGCGCACGTCCCCCACACCCGGCTTGTAGCTCACACCGAGCACGGCTACGCGGGCTCCTTTCAGCGGCAGACCCGCCTGGTTGAGCGCGCGCCCCACCTTGGCGGCGCAGTGGTAGGGCATCTGCTGGTTGACCTTCCCCGCGAGCTCGATGAACTCCGTGCTCATGTCGAACTCGCGCGCGCGCCAGCTCAGGTAGAAGGGATCCACGGGCAGGCAGTGGCCCCCCATCCCCGGCCCCGGCTCGAAGCGCATGAACCCATAGGGCTTGGTGGCGGCCGCCTCGACGACCTCCCAGATGTCGATACCCATGCGGTCGGTGAGCATCGCCAGCTCGTTGACGAGCGCGATATTGACGGAGCGGAAGATGTTCTCGAGCAGCTTCGTGAGCTCCGCGGCCTCGGGCGTGGAGACCGCCACGAGGTGATCGCAGATCAGCCCATACAGCTCGTGCGCGCGCCGCGCGCAGGTCTCGGTGAGCCCCCCGATGACCTTGGGCGTGTTGCGCAGCGTGTAGTCGGTGCGCCCCGGATCCACGCGCTCGGGGGAGAAGGCCAGGTGGAAGTCCCTCCCCGCCGCGAGCCCCGACTCCTCCAGCAGCGGAAGCACGCGCTCGCGCGTCGTGCCGGGGTAGGTGGTGGACTCGAGCACCACCAGCTGGCCGGCTTGGAGCACGTCGGCGAGCGCACGCGTGCAGTCCACGAGCGGACCCAGATCGGGCTCGCGGTTGGGGGTGAGCGGCGTGGGCACGCAGATGAGCACCGCATCGGCCTTGGCCAGGTCGGCGTAGCGCGTGGAGGCGTGCAGGCGCGGGGCCACCTCGCGCAGCAGCTCGGAGGGGACGTCCTCGATGTAGCTCTCGCCCTCCCTGATGGCCCCCACCTTGCGCGCGTCCACATCGATGGCGATCACCTCGTGGCCCTCCTGCGCGAAGGCCACCGCCAGCGGCAGCCCCACGTAGCCCAGCCCGATCACGCCGACTGTGGTCATCGCCCGCAGAGCCTAGAGGTTGGCGGGGGCGGGGTGTGAGCAGCCTGGAGTCGGCACACCGGCCGAGCTTCTACATTGAGCGCATGTCATCTCTGGCCGAGGCATCGCTGAGCGCGCAGGAGCGGGAGCTGCTGGAGCACTTCGCGCGGGAGCTGCGGGCGCAGTTGGGCGATGGGCTGCACGCCGTGTGGCTGTTCGGTTCGCGCGCGCGGGGGGAGGCGCCGGGGGCGGAGTCCGATGTAGATCTGCTGGTGCTGGTTCAGGACGCATCCTGGGACGCGAGGATGTGGGTGCGCGAATTGCTCGAAATGGGTGCGCGCGAGTTGGGGATGGAGGCAGTGGGGTGGCGGTTCTCGATCCATGTCCACACGCCGGCGTGGCTGGCGCAGCGGCGTGCGATCGAGGCGTTCTTCATCGCCGAGGTGGATCGCGACAGGATCGCGGTGTGAATGGGCCGCGGTGAGGTGGCGTGAGCCCTCGTTCGAGCGAGTTCCTGGATGCGGCCCGGCGGCGGCTGGCGGCCGCCGAGGCGGTCGCCGACGAGGACTCCTCCACGGCGTTGAGCGCGGCCTACTACGCGATGCTCTACAGCGCGAGGGCGGCGCTGAGCGAGCGCGGCGTGTACGCCAAGACCCACCGGGGGGCGTGGCACGAGTTTCGCGGTGCGTTCGTGGACAGTGGGGAGATCGATGCCGGTCTGGTGGCGCGTGTGCAGAAGATTCAGCCCGAGCGCGAGCAGGCCGATTACGACGCCTGGCTGGCCCCGGCAGAGGAGTCCAAGCGCGCGATCGAGCTCGCCCGCGACTTCCTGGCGGCTGTCGAAGCGCTGCTGGCCGGACCGGGGGAGGGCGGGGCCGGATAGCGTGATGACATCTCAGCGCCAGTGCCAATCATGCTACGACCCCCGCGCTCGTTCCTCGCTACGGCCCCGGCTCTCAAAGCGCGAGGCCGGCGATACGGGCCGAGGCCGAGCTGGCGCCGTGCGCGTTCGAGGCGGCCAGCGTGAGGGCGACGGAGATCCGCTTGTGCCGGCGGGCTGCCGCGGCGAGCTTGGCGAGCGCGGGGGCGCTGAGCGCGATGGTGAGCGTGGCGGGGCGGTTGGCGGTGACGCCCGCGCTGGTGGCGCCGAGCGCGAGCGTCTGCAGGACGCTCCTGTTGGACCTCGCGGCTGCGGTGGCAGTGTGGCCCCGCTTGCCGGCGCCGGTCAGGGTCGCCGTGGCGGTTAGCCTCACGGTGGCGTTCTGATCGCAGGCGGCCACCACGCGCAGGCGATTGGGCGAACGGTGGGTGTGGCCGCCCTTGCCATGCGCGAGCGCTGCGACGGCGTCCGGCGATTGCCGAGCGAGCTTGGCGGAGCCGGCGGTGGTGGTGAGCGTGCAGTGCGGTGGCGGCGCGGCGGGGGTGGAGATCGGAGCGGGGCCGGGAAGGCCGCTGGAGGGAGGCGTTGGGACCGGAGCGCCGACCACTATGGTGGCGTGCAGCGCGACGTGGGCCCCGCCGAGGTCGCGCACATCCACCGCGACGGACATGGTGCCGGCCTGCGCATAGGTGTGGGCGCCCGAGACGCTGAAGCCCCCGCTGGCGTTCGCTTCGACGACGCCCTGGCTTGAGCTGCCGTCGCCCCAGTCCACGGTGGCGAGGCTGTCGTGGGAGTTGGCGTTGGGGTTGGCGTCCTGGAAAGTGCCCAGGACGCCGGAGAGGGGGACGCCGGTGGTGGCGCTGAGGGTGAGCTGGGCGGGCACTGACGCGGGTGCGGGCTCGGCCAGCACGAGGTCGTCGGCGGCGACGAGGTTGTTGGGAAGGCTGTCGCCGAGAGGCCCGGCGAGGAAGTTGGTGCCATTGAAGCTGAAGATGCGCGCGGTGCCCAGGGTGATGACGACGCCGGTGATCGCGGGGGATTCGAAGAGGGCGCCCACGAAGGAGGGTTCATGGTGCCCCGCGACGGGCGCGAAGAGCTTGGCGAGGACCGTTTCGCCGTCGAGGTATTCGACGCTCGTGGTGTTGGGGAGGGTCACGTTGAGGAAGACCGCACCGAAGGCGCGCGTGGCCGCGGGGACGGGGGTGGCGCCGGGTGCGCCGGGGGCGACGATGCGCAGCGCGAAGGCGTTGCTGTTGAAGGGCGCCGCGATGTTGGGGGCGGAGAGGGAGCCGAAGCGCCCGGTGACGCCCGGGTTGACCGAGGCGAAGCCGTCGCCCGAGACGGCGATGGGGGAGTCCAGCTGCACTCCGCGTTCCTGCTGGGAGTCGCGGGGGATGGCGATGGTGTGGTTGGGGGCGATGGGGATCGTTTCGGACTGGCTGCCGTCGAGCGCGATCCGATCCCAGTTGATGTGCCGCAGCCCCGCCGGCTGCTCGCCCGTCTTGGCGCCGTTGTCGGCCCCGCCGATGGCCGTCTCGAAGATGCTCAGCGTGGTGCTCGTGCCGGGGCCGGCGCTGGTGAAGGGAGTGGGCGCGGCGAAGGGGACGGTGATGAGAGAGGCGTCGGCGACCGCGAGGGTGGTGGCGTCGGCCCCTTCTGCAACAACTTCTTGCAGCACGTTTTCACGAGTCACGCTCACGGTGAGGGTGTTGGAACCCTCCTCAGCGTAGGTGTGCCCCGCGGTAAGGACCGTGATTTCTTCCCCCGAGACGGTCACGATGGCGCTCTGGGTCACGCCGTCGCCCCATTGGATCGTGGCGGTGTATGCCGAGGCCGGGAAGCCGGTTTCCGGATCGGCGACTGTGGCCACCGGCCCCGTATACGCCTGGCCCTCCACGGGCGCGAGCGGAAGGTTGCTGACGGTGAGCGCGACGATGGCGCGGGCCGAGGAGGTGGCGAGGGCGGCGAGGACGACGGCCGCGATCGCCAGCGCGAGGGCGAAGACCGGGACCCGCCGGCGGTGGCGGTGTTCGAGCAGGTCAGGCATTGACGCCGAGGCTAGCGGGCAGCACGGACGCGCTCGCGCCCGCCTGCGCCTCCTCTTCATCGCGCGCGATGTGCTCCTCGACGAAGGCCTCCACGACGCGCGGGTCGAACTGCGTGCCGGCGTGGCGGCGCAGCTCCTCCAGGGCGCCGGAGTCGGTCATGGCCCTGTCGTAGGTGTGCTCGGAGATCATCGCGTCGAAGGCGTTGCAGACGAAGACGATGCGGCTGGCGAGCGGGATCTGCTCCCCGGAGAGCCCGTGCGGGTAGCCGCCGCCGTCGTGGCGCTCGTGCGTGCAGCGGACGATCTCGGCGACGCGCGCGAGGGCGGGGGCCGCGCTGAGGACGTTGGCGCCGATGGCGGGGTGGCGGCGCACGAGCCTCCACTCCTCCTCGTCCAGCGGGCCGGGCTTGTGCAGGACGGCGTAGGGGATGGCGACCTTGCCGATGTCGTGCAGCTCGGCGGCGTGGATGGCGTCGGCGAGATCCTGCTCGGAGAGTCCCAGGCGCCGCGCGACGCCCGCGACGAGCGTGGCGATGTGCGAGGAGTGGGTGTGCAGGTCGGGCGCGTGCACGGCCAGGATCTGCAGCGCCAGGTCCCGCGTCTGCTTGCCGGCGCTGGCGCGGCCGGAATCCTTGTGCGCGTACATGCGCTGGTCGGCGAGCTGCAGGGCGAGCTCGGGATCGGTGGTCTCGTCGGGCAGCATCACCGAGCCGTAGGAGCTCGTGATCGAGAAGCCCTCGCCCTCCTCGCTGAGCGCACGCAGGCAGGCATCGACCATGTCCTCGCCGCACTCGCCCCAGAGGAGCGCGCAGAACTCGTCGCCGCCGAGGCGATAGGCGCGCCCGTAGGAGCCGATGGCGTGCTTGAAGGCGCGCGAGAGGCGGCTGAGCAGAAGGTCCCCGCCGGGGTGTCCGAAGGTGTCGTTGTAGGCCTTGAAGCCGTCGAGGTCGAACATCAGCAGCCGCACGGGCCGCCGCGGGGTGGCGGCGTTCCAGATCGCCGAGAGGTCTTCGGAGAGCTGGCGGCGGTTGGCGAGGCCCGTGAGCGGATCGAGGATGGCTTCGTCGCGGTTGTGCAGCTCGGCGGTCTCGATCGCCCAGACGATGGAGACGACGGCTATGAGCAGCGCGAGCGTGGTGATGATGGGCACGGGGTCGTGGATGCTCGCGCGCGCTTCCAGGCCGAATGTGACGAGGAGGATCACGAGGACCGTGAGCGCGAGCCCCGCGATCACCACGCGCGGGCGAAAGCGCGCGGCGACCATCGCGGCGGGCAGCACGAGCCAGGGCAGCGCGGGGCTGTGGGGCCCGCCGCTGAGGGCCACGCCCGCGGCGATGAGCGCGAGCGTGATGAGGATCGCGCAGACGCTCACGCGCTCGGGATGCGCGCTGCGGGGCATGCGCAGGTCGACATTGATGAAGTTCAGCGCGCTGAGGGCGAAGAGGATGAGCGTCCACCAGCCGAGCCAGGGGGCGGAGATGATGAGCGCGGCGCCGATCGCTCCGGAGCCGACCTTGCGGATGGTGCGCACGCGGTCGTTGGCGTCGATCACGCGAGAGCGGTCGAGCTCTGTCGGGCAGAGCCAACTTTGGTTCATGCGTCCTATTCGTCCTATCGCGCGCGGGACTTAAGCGCGGCGGGCGCGGTGCAGGGGCGGGTTACGGCGTTGGGAGGGGCTCCGCCGTGTTGTCGCGGGGTGGCGCGATCGCTGCGCGTTCCCCTCCCCGCGAGCTGTCGGGAGAGGGCGGTGGACCCTCGGGGATCCACGGTCACGGGCACGATAACGGTCATATCGCGCGAGGATCCCCACGCCGCCGGCAAAGGCCGCCGTGGCCAGGGGTGCAGGCGCGTGCGGCTGAGCTCGATCGCATCGCCGTTCGGATGCTCAAAGCCGCGCGAGGTTCTCGGCGTGCGTGCCGCGGGTGACGCCGCGCAGGTCGAGCAGGAGGCGGGCGTGTTGGGCGATGTGGTCGTGGTCGATGCTGGGGTGCGCGGTGACGATGAGCGTGAGGTCGGCGTCGGCGAGCGCCTCATCGAGCGGGGCGCTTGAGAGGTCGAGGTCGGCCAGCGAGGGCACATGAGGATCGTGGTAGCGCACCTCCGCGCCGGCGCCCTGCAGCAGCGAGATGATCTTCAGCGCGGGGGACTCGCGGATGTCTCCGACGCCGGGCTTGTAGCTGACGCCGAGTATGAGCACGCATGCGCCCTTCACCGCGAGCCCGGCCTCGTTGAGCGCCCGCTGGGCTTTGGCGGCGCAGTGGTAGGGCATCTGCTGATTGACCTTGCCGGCTAGCTCGATGAACTCCGTGGCCATGTCGAACTCGCGGGCGCGCCAGGAGAGATAGAAGGGGTCGACGGGGAGGCAGTGCCCGCCCATGCCGGGTCCGGGCTCGAAGCGCATGAACCCATAGGGCTTGGTGGCGGCGGCGTCGAGGACCTCCCAGATGTCGATGCCCATGCGGTCGGTGAGCATCGCGAGTTCGTTGACGAGCGCGATGTTGACCGAGCGGAAGATGTTCTCCAGCAGCTTGGTGAGCTCCGCCGCCTCGGGGGAGG
>CAZOQI010000043.1:0-1823 GCA_964582105.1 uncultured Solirubrobacteraceae bacterium | reverse complement strand
GATCGCTCCACGCCGGCTTCCCGAAAGGCAGCGTGTATGTGCCGAGAGTTTAGTGGCAGGGACGGCGCGGGTCAAGCCCTCGCGTCCGTCTTTGCCACTGCTACATAAAAATGTCGTGGGGTAACTGCTCCGTGAAAATGTCGTCCCCCTATGGAGACTTTCACGATGAGCCGAAAGGAATTGCCTCGGCCCGGGCTGCTGACCGCCGCCCTGGCCGGCCGGATCACCACGCGGGAGGGCGCCCGGGCCTTGCAGGTGACGCCCCGGCAGTTTCAGCGTCTCAAGCAGCGGTTTCGAGTGGGGGGCGCCCCGGCGGTGCGCCACCAAGGGCGGGGGCGCCCCTCCCATCGGCGGCTGCCGGCGCCTGTCTGCGCGCAGGTCCAGGCGCTGCTGCAGGATCGCTACGCGGGCTTCAATGACACCCATCTCACGGAGAAGCTGCGCGAGCACCACGGCCTGGCGATCTCGCGGGAGTCGGTCCGGCGCTTGCGGCGCGCGCTGGGCCGGCCCGCGGTGCATCGGCGCCGCCCGGCGCAGCATCGGGCCCGCCGCCCCCGCGAACAGGCGGCGGGCCAGTTGCTCCAGCTCGATGGCAGTCCCTTTGACTGGCTCGAGGGACGCGGCCCGACGATGACCCTGCTCGGCGCCATCGATGACGCCACGTCGACCGTCGTCGCCCTGCACTTCCGCCCGACCGAAGACCTGCATGGGTACGCCACCCTGCTGCACCAAGTCTTCACCACCGTCGGTCTCCCGGTCGCGTGCTATGGCGACGGCGTCAATATCCTGGTGCGCACCGATCGGCACTGGACCCTGGCCGAACAGCTCGCGGGGACCCAGGCCCCCACGCATCTGGGCCGCGTGCTGCAGGAGCTCGGGATCGGCTACGTGCAGGCGCGCTCGCCGCAAGGCAAAGGGCGGGTCGAGCGCCTCTGGGGGACGTTGCAGGACCGGCTCGTCAGTGAATTGCGGCTGCGCGCGGTGGCCACCCGGGCGGCGGCCAATGCCTTCCTGCCGGAGTTCCTCGCCGACTTCAACCGGCGCTTCGCGCGGCCCCCCGCTCAGCCGCAGGCGGTGTGGCGCCGCCCCCCGCGCGATCTCGCCCTCGTGCTCAGCTGCCGCTATACCCGCCAGGTCGCCCGTGACAACACCCTCCGGCTCGGCCCGCGCCTGGTCCAGATCCCGCGTGGCCCCCGTGGCCGCTCTTACGCCCGGCGGCGGGTCGAGGTGCGCGAGTTGCTCGACGGGCGTCTCGTCGTACTTGCCGATGCGCAGATCGTCGCCCGGGCGCCCACGCCCGGCCCGGAGTTCACCCTGACCCCGCGCAGTCACCCGAGTGCCCAGCGGCGCCCGTCGCGCCGGCCCGCGCCGCCCCGGCTCGCCGCCGCGCTCGCCCAGCTGGCCGCCGCGCTCCCGGTCCCGCCGCGTCCCCATCCCTGGCGGCGCGCCTACGATCCGCGCCTCGCCATCAACGCGGGCTACACCGAACGCTGGGCATGACATTTTCACGTGGCAGTATCCACGACATTTCTATTGACCAGCGACACCTCCGCCGGGTGGCCGGGCGGGACGGGCTCGCCGGACGAGTGCCATGATCGCCCCCTGGACGACGAGAAGGATGCACGTGAGCCATCCGAGATTTCGCAGATAGTCCGATTCTTCCAGGGTCAGATACACGATCGAGCCGTGGGTTTCGAGGGGATGGATCCGGCCCTGGGCGGGTTCGGCAGCTGTGGGCCGCGTGTGGTCGTAGTACTCCCAGAGGCCGACATAGGCGACGAACGACACCACGAGCGCGAGGACGATAGCCGCCCGCAGCAGCT
>CAZOQI010000042.1:0-130068 GCA_964582105.1 uncultured Solirubrobacteraceae bacterium | reverse complement strand
GGACGGGCGGAGGGGCGGGAGGGGCGGGTGCGGGACGGGCGGGCGGGCGGGCGCGCGCCGGGTACGCTGGCGACCTTGGCGCAGGGGGTCCCGCGCGGACTGCCCCACGGCGAGCACAACCTCCCCCGCGGCTTCGTTGAGCACAACCAGCGCGAGCGCATCTTCGACGCGCTCGCCAACCTCACCGCCGCGCACGGCTATCCGGCGCTGAGCCTGGAGGACGTGGCCGCGCAGGCCGCCGTGTCGCTGCAGACCTTCTATGGCCACTTCGAGAGCAAGGAGGAGGCGTTCGTGGCCATGTACGAGGTGGGGCACGCGCGCACGGTGGCCGTCTGCGCCGAGGCCTTCGCCGGCGAGGAGACCTGGATCGAGGGGGTGCGCGCGGCGGCGCACGCGCTGCTGGAGTTCCTCGCCGCAGAGCCCGCCTACGCGCACGTGGCGTGCGTGGACATCGTCGTGGCCTTCCCCAGGCTGACCGAGCGCGTGGCGCAGGCCAGCGGCGCCTACGCGGAGCTGCTCGACACGAGCCCCCAGCCGAATGCCTCCGCCGGCGGGGGGTCATCGATCGCGGCCGAGGCGATCGTGGGCGGAGTCTTCGAGCTGCTGCACGACTACGTAGCGCGCGGGTTGACCGAGCGCCTGCCGGAGCTCGCGGATCACATCGTGTACATCGCGCTGGCGCCGTTCATCGGCAGCGAGGCGGCGGCGGCGGCCGTGGCGGACCCGCGGGGTGCGCGCGCATAGGCCAAGACTGGTCCGTGCGGTCTTTCAATCGTCAAGAGCGGCGGGCGCTTTGCCGAAAGCTCGAACGTAGTGACTCCTGGCGAACACGACCCCCATCTGCTCCGTGCGCGCCGCACCGGAGCCGGCACCCGCGCGGTCATGGGGGTCGCCGGCATCCTGCTCGTGGCCGGCGACTCGAGCCTCGCGGCCCATCCCCTCCTCCCAATCGCAGGGTTCACGACGATCGCCGTCAGTGCCCTCGTGCAGCTCTCGATCCCCACGAGGTACTGGCTGTATCTCGAGGAGTCGCTCGCGGGAATCGCGGCGCTCCTGATCGTGGGCCTGGGCGACCAGCGCGTGACGGTGCTGAGCGTGCTGTGGCTGGCGGCCATCGCCAGCGGCGTGGTGGCGCGCGGGGGCCGGGTGCACTGGGTCGGGCGCGCGCTCGTGCTGAGCGCGATGGCGCTGCCGATCGCGCGCGAGGGGCGCCTCACCTCGGCCTACGCCGCGCTGTGCGTGGCCGCCATCGGGCTGCTCCTGAGCTGCGGAAGGCTCACGCGCGAGCTGGGCAGGCTGCTGCGCCAGGCGCGCTACGACGCCGACCACGACGAGCTGACCGGGACGCTCTCGCGCGCGGCCTTCCGCGGGGTGCTGGAGGCGGCCACGCGGGGGGCCTGCGAGGAGGTGCCCGTGGGGCTGCTGCTGATCGATCTCGACGGCTTCGGCGCGATCAACAAGGCGCTCGGGCACGCCGCCGGCGATGCGCTGCTGGCCTCCGTGGGCGAGCGCCTGCGCGCCACCGCGGGGCCGCGGCGCACCGTGGGGCGCCTCGGCGGGGACGAGTTCGCGGTGATGACCCGCGGGCGGGAGGACCTCGTGCCGCTCGCCGCGGAGCTGTTGGAGGCGATCGCGCGCTGCGGCGATGAGATCCGCGGCGTATCCGGGTGCGTGGGGGTGGCGCTGAGCCCGCGCGACGGCAACGAAGCCGATGCGCTGCTGCGCGCGTCCGACATCGCGCTGCGCGTGGCCAAACGCAGCGGCGTGGGCGGCCAGGCCTCCTTCTACGCGGGCGGCCCGCTCAACGGCCAGGGCGCGCACAGCGCCCGGGGAGCCCTCACGCGCTTGATCGCCGGCGAGGGCCTGACGATGGCCGTGCAGCCGATCGTGGATCTGCGCAGCGGCGCGGTGCACGCCTACGAGGCGCTCGCGCGCTTCGGGGAGGGGGGAACCGACAGCCCCCTGCACTGGTTCTCCCTGGCGGAGGAGTTCGGCGAACGCGACGCGCTGGAGCGCTCCTGCCTGCGCGCTGCGCTGGCGCTGCTGGGTGGGCGGCCGGCGGGGACGCGGGTGTCCGTGAATCTATCTGCGCCGGTGCTGCTGGATGCGCGCACCCTGCGCATGCTCGAGCAGCCGCGCGATCTCTCGGGGCTGATCGTGGAGGTCACAGAGGAGGCGCTGGTGCAGAGCGAAGCGCAGCTGCACACCGCCATCGCGCCGCTGCGCGCGCGGGGAGCGCGGCTGGCGGTGGACGACATGGGCGCGGGGTATTCGGGTCTGCGCCAGATCACGACGGTGCAGCCCAGCTATCTCAAGCTCGATCGCTCGCTGGTGAGCGGCATCGACCGCGACGGCGATCGCGCGGCCCTGGTGAAGGCGCTCGTGGGCTACGCCGAGCACGTGGGCAGCCTGCTCGTGGCCGAGGGCATCGAGAACGCCGCGGAGCTGCGCACGCTGATCGAGCTGGGGGTGCCTTTGGCGCAGGGGTTCCACCTGGGGCGCCCGGCCCCGCCGTGGCCGCGCGTGGGCCTCGCGGCGCTGGAGATTGAGGAGGAGCTGCCCCTCGCCTTGCCGGAGGAGGCGGGGGCCGAGGCAGAGGCGCCGGTTGCGTCGACGAGCACCGAGCCGAGGCCCGCACGAGGGGCGGTCCTGTCGCGGCAATAGGCTGCGACGGTCATGGAGGTTCCCTTCCTGCGCCTGCGCGACGGCGCGCACGAGCCCACCTATGCCACGCCGGGCTCGGTGGGGTTCGACGTGTGGACCGCGGAGGCGGCCGACATCGAGCCGGGGTCGATCGCGCTGGTGGGCACCGGGCTGGTCGTGGCCACGCCGCCGGGTTGGGCGCTGCTGGTGTGCCTGCGCTCCTCGACGCCGGGGCGCTTCGGCGTGATGCAGCCGCACGGCATCGGCGTGATCGACCAGGACTACCGGGGGGCCGAGGACGAGCTGCGGCTGCAGCTCTTGAACTTCACCCGCGAGACCGTGCACATCCCCTCTGGCTGCCGCATCGCGCAGGGGGTGTTCGTGCGCGCCGAGCAGGCGGTGTGGAGCGAGCACGCGCCCGATGGGGCGAGCCGCGGGGGGTTCGGGAGCACCGAGAATCGACCCGAGAATCGGCGGTAGAGAGCCGGCTTCACGGGCGCTATCCGCCGCTTTCGCCGCCATCGACGTCTAGGCCATCCCCGCCGTCCCGAGACAGCTCGCTCGCATCCGGAGAAACACCGGCTTTGGGCATCTCCGCTGGATGGTCGGACGCTTTCGCTGGGCTTGCGGAGATGGCTTTCTTCAGATACTCATAGCCATAGCGGTCGACGTATTGTCTCAGCGGCTCATACGAGGGCGTTGCCATCAGCTCGAACCAGTACCCAAACAAGGCCACTCGCGCCTTCTTTGGCAGATACTTTTCCGATTCCATATAGAGCACATGCTCAAAGAAGTTCAGAAGAGAATCAAAACTGCGTAGAACCTGTGCTTCGTCTTCGCTGAGATGACCATTCTTCTCTTCCAGATTCTTCTCAAGAATAGGGACTATTTGGCTGATAAACGTGCGGCGCGCAAGCAGCCAGCGGACGTCTTTGAACCGATCATCGATGTAAAAATCACGAAAAATTCCGTCGAGCCATCTCGCAGCATCAAGGCGACGAGCTGACCGAAAGAGAAGGATGGCCCAAAGGCTGCCCAACATGGCGGCCACACCGACCAGCACCTGCCCGAGCGCATACCACCCTTCTGCCTCGACGCCAAAGAATTTGACTACCAGCAGCATGAGGGAACGGGTGCGCGGAGGTGGCCTCTTGGCGTTCTAGGGGCCGCGGTTGCCATCGGCACGGCACCTTTTCAGATGGTCCGGATGGAAGAAATGATCAAACTGGCGCAGCGCTTCTATCCCGAAGCGCCCCAGCGACAAGCTCATCCGCCAGCGCTTTGGCGATGGGCAGTCCGGCGACCTGGAGCCAGCCCCACTCGCCATTGGGATTAAGCTCGATGAACCAGTAATTGCCGTCGTTATCGAGAGCCAGATCGATGCCGGCGAATCGAAGGTTCAGCTCGTTGACCAAACGCGAGCATGCCTCGGCGACGGTGGACGGTAGGGCATGCGCTTGCCATTCACCCCTCGGCGCCAGACGCCAATCGAGAGACTCGTCAGCCGTGCTCGGCTTTCGAACCGCCGCAATAACGCTTTCGCCCACGACGGTCGCCCTCACATCGCACTTGTGCGCGACTGCACGCTGGAATGTCAGCGGTGCAAGCGCCAATCGAGTTGGCTGCGGAAGGTCGCGGATCCTGAGTCGCCGAGCGAAGACGAAGTGGGGTACCTCGTCAGCCTCCCAGTAGGCACTGGCAACCGACTTGCACACTGCTTCGTCGCCCAGTTCAGAGAGCATCTCCCGAACCGCTCCCTGCGAATTGGTCCAGAGGGTTCGCGGCACGCGCAAGCCAACAGCGGCAGCGTGGTGCAGCTGAAGCGCCTTGCTCTCGGCTGTTCGAATTGCAAATGGCGAGGAGACCCAACGCGGTCCCGGGACGCTGGCCATACCAGCAAAGAACGCGCGCCACTGTTCGCGGACCGTCTCCCACCAAGCAGGTTCCGCAGTCTCAGAGTGAGGAGCGGAGCTCGGGCGCCTCCACCAAACGCTAGTACACGCCTTCGAGCTGAGCGTATGCCGTGCTGACCGCACAGTCCACACATTTCCCGGCTCGACTGTCAGCTGCCACTTGGTGGCGCGCTCTGTATTCAGCCGAACGACGAGCGCGCCGTAGCACTCGGTGAGCTCGCGTATCACGAAATCGGCATCGACATCCTGCTCGTTGGTGACAACCAGAACGCCGGGGCTGGTCACCAGCGTTCCTTCTGATCCTCTCCCGACTCGCGATCGGCCTTTTTGGTCATTCGAGCCATGCCGTATTCGATGGCTGCGGTCACGCTCGAATCTGGAAGCACGCGCATCTGGCTTTCCTCGTCGTAGACGCCCTCGACCCGGTCGGAGCCACCACGCTGTTCCGTAGCGAGATCGAGCAGCCAGGGACGCTCTAGGTCGTAACTGATCATCTGCGCAGTCTCTCAGACACATCGGACGGACATGGACACGTTTCGCGGTCGGCGGCACGGATTTCCCGATCAACTGCACCTGAGCGCCCTACGAGGCGGACGATCCTGCTCAAAGGAGCGTGGGCGCAGGTGGCGGTGCGTGATCGGCTGGTCGCTCAGCCCCAGGCGCGCAGCCAGGCGCTTGGCTCGCAGGAGCAGGCCGCGCCAGCCGTGGATCGCGTCGTCCAGCGCGCGCACGATCTCAAGCAGGCCGCCGAAGTTCGAGGGCAGTCCGCCGTCGGCCAGCAGGAAGCGGTGCTCGGCGGTGTAGTCGAGGAAGCTCGTCATCGACGGCCCGTAGTCGGTCCTGGGGTCGCCCACCTCGCCGGCGCTGGGGTCGAAGGCCGCGCCGAGCGCGTCGCCGTTGCCCGAGAAGCGGCTCCCGAGGGCGCGGGAGAGATGCGGGAGCCGGCGGCGGTTCTTCAGCAGCAGGCGCGTCGAGCCGAGACAGCCGGCGGCCAGGATGACGACGGGCGCGCGCACGTCCCCCTCGCTGCGCTCCTGCAGGTCGCGGAAGGTGACGCGCCAGCACCCGCCAGGAGCGGGCGGAGGGTGAAGGTGAAGCGCTTCGTGCAGCGGGTGGACCTCGGCGCCGAACTGCTCGGCGCGCGCGATGTAGGTGATGTCGATCGTGTTCTTGGCGTGGATCGGGCAGCCGATGTCGCAGCGGCCGAGGTTTTCGCAGCGCTGCTGGTGGACGTGGCTGAAGGGGTGCTCGCGCTCGCCCTCGAAGTTGACGGCCAGCGGCAGCCGCTGCGCCTGCTTGCCCACCCGCCGCCCGGCGGCGGCGAACGCGCGCATCTTCGGCAGCTCCTCGGGGACCTGCAGCGGCAGGAGCGCCTCCTCGGTGCGGTCGTAGTAGGGGTCGAGCGCTGTGCGATCGATCGCGCTGGGCCAGTCCTCGAGGAACACCTCGGCCGGCGCGCGCAGCTGCACGTTGGCGTACACCAGCGATCCTCCGCCCACCCCCGCGGCGGTCATGACCGAGAGGTCTCTCATGAGGCGCAGGTCGAACAGCCCGTGCGGATTGAGCGATGGGTGCCAGAAGGCGAACGGCGCCTGCTCGGGCGTGGCGGGAAAGTCCTCCCGCCCGAAGCGCCGCCCCCGCTCCAGCACGATCACACGCTGTCCCGCTTCGGCTAGGCGGCAGGCTGCGACCCCGCCCCCGAAACCGGATCCGACCACAACTGCGTCGTAGGCCGCCTCCATATCGTACAACCTTACAGAACTCTCGCAACTGCTGGAGGATGTGGATTCTTCTCCCTGGCCGTCGAGCCGCCGTGCGCGCGCAGAGGCGCCGGGCGCGCGGGGATAATCCGCGCATGGGCGTACGCAGGGCGCAGACGCGGGAGATGGTCCAGCTTGCGGCCTTCTCGCTCGCGCTCGCGGGCGGCGTGTATGCGATCGGCTGGCTGGTGACATGGGTTCGGCTCGCGGCCGCGCGCCTTCCGATCGAGGCGTCGCTGCCGATGATCCAGGACAGGCTGGTGTTCGCCGCGGGGCTGCGGACCGTGGTGCTCATGGCGGTGGTGTTCGGGGCGATGTGCGCGCTGGCGTATGCGACGCACACGTGGACGTGGCGGAAGCGGGCCCCCGAGTGGCACGACGTCGTGAGGTTGGGGCGCGCCGACGCGCGAGCGCTGCGCAACCCCCCGAGCTGGCGTGCCCGCGTACGAGCGCTGCGCAACCCCCCGAGCCGGCGTGCCCGCGTACGAGCGCTGCACAACCCCCCGAGCCGGAGTGCCGGCGCGCAAGCCCTCGAGGGGGCCGTACGCCCACGACCCCCGCTTCCCAAGCCCAGCCTGCACGCCTTGAAGCCACAGTCGGCGCCCGCGGATCTGCACGAGGCCGCGATCGGCGACCCGTTCGTGCGGGTGATCGCCGGCTTCAACGTCGGCGTGCTCGCCGCGGCGCTCGGCCTGGCTGGCGCGCGGGTCGTAAAGCCGCTGATCGACCAGATCGAGCCGGGTCAGTGGTGGGCGCTGCTCGGACCGTGGGCGCTGTTTGCGATCGTCGCGGCCCTGTTCTTCGCCTGGGTGGGTCCCCTGCGCGGCGGCCGCGTCGTCCACGCGATCGTGTGGGCGGGCGTCGTCGCCGTGGCGCTGCTGTCCTGCGCGCCGATCGGCCTGCTCCTTCTCACGTGGGCGGGGATCGCAACGCTTGGACGGTCCTTCGCGCGCCGCCACAGCAGGCCCGGCTCGAAGCTCGAGTTCGTGCTCTCGCCGCTGCCCTGGATCCTGCTCACGATCTACGCGCTCGTGGGGCTCGCATACTATGCGACGCCGCCGGTCTCCTTCCCGCGCACGATCGTCAGCGGCGCGAGCGGAACGCGGGCCGGCGGCTACCTGGCGCGCACGAGCGCCGGGGTCTACCTCGTGTTGTGCACGCCGCTGGCCGACGCGACCTCGACCGGCGAGGCCGTCTCGTTCATCCCCGCAGGCGAGGTTGGGGGCATGATCACCGGGGGCTCCACGTTCAGCGTGGACTCCGGCGCGCGGCCGTCGCTGCCGACCCTCGCCCTGCGCCTGTTCGGCATCGACGCGAGCACCCCCACCTGGATCAGGCCCGACCTGCGGGCCAGGCGGGCGACCTGTGCCGGGGCGCCGCCGCCGCGCCCGAGCGTGGGCTCCCAAGCGCCGTGGCTCGGCGCCGGAGTGACCGCGGGGCCGGCCCCGCCGAACGGTCGCGCTCACGGTGGGGAGCCGCCGATCGAGCAGACGACGCCCGCGCTCGCGGCGCTCGCACGGCGCTTCCAGCCCACCATCCTGGTGACGGTCGCCGATCGCTTCTGGCCCGTGTCGGTGGGGGCTCTGCTCGAAGACCTCGGCGGCGACGGCCAGCCGGCATGCCTGCGCCACACCCCTGGAAGTTGTGCGGTGCGCGCTCCCAAGCTCACCGACCTGCGGCGGCAGGGAAGCGGGCCCGGCGACTTCCTCGAATACCCCGCGACGCCCGCTCTGGACCCTGATCCCACCGGCCAGCTCGACGCGTTCCTGCGCGGCCAGCGGGGACGGGAGACGCCGGTCCCCTCGCTGCACCAGTGGCTCGCCGATCCGGGTCTGCTCGATCCGTGGTACACCGCGCAGGTCTACTTCTACTACGCCGGGCGGGCTGACCCTTCCCGATGGCCCGCTCCGAATCGAGGCATCCCCTCCGGGCTGATCGCCCTGGAGTACTGGTTCTTCTATCCCTACAACTACTATCCGACGGCGGCCACTCCGGAGTTGATGAACGAAGCGCCGATCGCCGGCGACGTCCTCAACACGGACCTGCACCAGGGCGACTGGGAGCACATCGACGTGCTCCTCGACCCCAGGACGCTGACGCCGCGCTGGCTGTACATGGCGCGCCACAGCGACGAGGGCCGCTATTTCCCGTGGGACAGCCCCCTGCTGTCATTCGACCAGGGGCATCCAATCGTCCAGGCGGCCTTCGGCGGCCACCCCACCTACGAGGCCCACTGCGGTGCGCACCTGCGATTTGCGCACGGCCTGGCAGGGCGCGTGAGCGACTGGGTCGTGTGCGGCTCGGGCCGGTTCGCCTTCCGCGCGGCGACCACGCCGCTCGTGGACATCGCCAGCACTCCTTGGGCGTGCTGGGAGGGTCATTTCGGCATCGCAACCCCGACTGAGGCGGCCGCCGCTCAGAGCAACGAGGGCTCGGTGCAGCGAGCGATCGACGACTACGTCCTCGTGGCCGGGCCACGTTCACCGCTGTGGCAGGCGGAGAATGGTCGCCTGAAGGCCGATGGCGCCCCCGCCGACACGGGCGTGTGCGCCGGCAACGGCGACCCTCAGGCCCCCGAGCTCGCGGCCCTGCGCGGCGGCGCCGGCATCGTGGCAGGTGGCCAGGGGCGCGGCCCCGGCAAGCGCACTCGCCACTGAGTGACGGACAAACGAAACCGCACCATCACTCCCCACCAGTGATGCAGAAGCGAGCCCTGAGTACCGCCAACGGGATTCGAACCCGTGTTACCGCCGTGAGAGGGCGGCGTCCTAGTCCCCTAGACGATGGCGGCGTGTTTGGACGACGCTGCCGAGGCTATCAAAGCCGCCCGGCGGGGCGAACCGCATGTGGAGATGAGCTCCCGTGGGCCAGAACGGGCTCGCCATTCCTCGCAAGCGGCCATGAGCGGCGTAGGCAGCCCAGCGACCGTCAGTGCGATATCTTCGATCCCCCCCATGCGGATGTGGCGGAATTGGTAGACGCGCACGGTTCAGGTCCGTGTCCAGGTGACTGGGTGGAGGTTCGAGTCCTCTCATCCGCATAGCGCAAAAGAACCTGCAAATGCGGGCTTTTTTGATGCCATGACTCCTGTCCGCTTGGCTTCTGTCCGCGTGCACGCTAGTCTCAGGTGAGAACTATGCACCTGTTTGTGCACACCTGGGCCGGTATGGAAGCGGAGTCACGCCGCGGCAGCGGTTCCGGCGGTCGCAGAGCTCACCGCGCGCGAGGCTCGGACGGAGTGCGGGAGGAGCCACAATGAGCGTGCAGGTCGATGGCGCGCGCTGGGTTGTGCGGTGGCGCGATGGCTCGGGTCGCCAGCGCGGGCAGCGACAACTACGGATTCGGGCTCGCAGCCCAACCGGGCGAGTCGCAGGGGCGGCCATCTAGTCATTGACGGGCTCGCAGCCCAGATGCACAACGGCCTGCCCACAACGCGTCTTCCCACAAGGCCCCTGTCCCGGTCAAACGACCATACGAACACGACCGGACAGCAAGCCCACCCGGCATTACATACCCGTAGTCTGTGCTTCCTGCGAGCGTGTTGGGGCCGGATAGCGATGGGCCTGTCCCGGGGCGCTCGTCCGTCGCAGGAAGGGTTCGTTTTGGGTCGTGTCCTACGGTCCGGGTTGGGTCCCGGACTGGCGGTGGGCCGACTCTTGAGGTGATAGGTGAAGCCCTCGTCCGAAACTGGAGGTCCAAGCGCATGGCTCGACCCGTCTCTGTCGGTGTGATCGGCGACTTCAACCCGGAGTTCCCGCCCCACTTGGCGACGAAGGCTGCGCTCGAACACGCCGCGGCGGCACTGGGCATTCAGGTCGACGTTCGCTGGCTGGGCACCACAGAGCTCGAGGACGTAGATCTGGCCGAGCTTGCCAACCATGACGCGCTGTGGTGCGCGCCGGGCAGCCCCTATCGGAGCCTCGACGGCGCGCTGCGTGCGATTCGCTTCGCGCGCGAATCGGACTGGCCATTCATCGGGACCTGCGGCGGCTTTCAGCACGCGGTCATCGAGTACGCACGCAACGTGCTCGGCTTCAAGGACGCCCAGCACGCTGAGTATGACCCCTACGCCTCTGATCTCTTTATCTCGGCGCTCTCATGCTCGCTGGTCGGGCAGACCATGAGCGTCCGGCTCTGCCCGGGCTCGCGCGTGCTGGACTTTTACGGCCAGAGCGAGGTTTCCGAGCAGTACTACTGCAACTTCGGGCTCAATCCAGAGCACCAGGAAAGCCTTCACCAGGGCGGCCTGCGCGTCGCGGGGACCGATCAGGATGGCGAAGCACGCGTGCTTGAGCTACCCGATAAGCGCTTCTATCTGGCCACCCTGTTCGTCCCACAGCTCAGCTCCCAAACTGACTCGCCACATCCGCTGATCACCGCCTACCTGCGTGCAGCCCTTGACCCCACCCCCCGCGCGGACGCTCAAGCGAGTGGAGTCAGCTAGCGGTCAACCGTACTCGCCGACGACGCATTGTGACCACGCGAACATCCGTGGTGTGCAGTGTCAGGCGCGATTGGGGCAGAGCGGCGAATCCGTGATCGAGCGTGGCCATGTCGCTGAGCCCGGCCGCCGCCAAGCTCGCGGCGTGCACAGCGTCGTAGGAGCGGAAGCCATAGCCCCGCATCAGCTCGGGTACATCCCTCCACGACGTCGCTCAGGTCAACGGAGGACCACGACAGAGAATCCAGCAGATCAGACCAGGCGCCAGTGCCTGCCTCCAGCAGTCGCCCGGCTCGACGGCGAACCCGTCCGTCGTAGCGCGCACTGGCCCAGCGCTTGCCGTGGCGCTCCTTCAGCGCCACGTTGAACAACGTCTCGTGCAACTCGACCTCGAGCAGGCGGTTGAAGACCACCAAGCACCCGCTCGCGGCAAGGTGGCGCAGAAAGGCCACACACGCGGCATGACCAGGCTCCGCGGGCAACAGGGCCTCGACAACCACGCTGGTATCGAGCAGTAGCGCCTCGGGCGGCGACCAATCTGGGGCTTGGAAGGACAGAACGCCCCGCGTTGCGGGTGGACGGCCCCTTCGGGCCACCGGCTACCGCCGACCGCGACGCGTGCGGACGAAGTCCACCTGCACATCGGTTTTGATGCGCTTCGTCGCTCGGTCGATGTTCGCGATCCGCTCATCGACATCGGCGATGCGCGGCGGATGTATGCGCTCCCGCGACGACTGGACGGCGTAGCGCGTGTCTCCGCTTTTGCGCGCGGCTACGACCGCCGCCGGCCCGCCGCGAGAAGAGCCCCTCCTGTTGATCTTGCTCGTCATAGCGTTCATCGTACCGACCTCTGCGGATCCTTGGAGTCGAAAGCTCAGCCGTTGCAACTGCGTTCGCGGGCGCCCAACCATGTGGAGGTGCCCACTCTCTGCCGCCGCGGCTCCCAACGATCACAAATCTTGCGGACCTCGCCGTATGCCGTCCCGTGAGAACACTTTGAGAACATCCACCCCTCCAGACCCGTCCGATGCGTCCACGAAACCCCCGCAAAATGGACGCCCCGGACGCCCTCGGACCCATCCACACCCCCCACATCCGGTTCAGGTCCGTGTCCAGGCAACTGGGTGGAGGTTCGAGTCCTCTCATCCGCATAACGCAGAAAGCCCTGCAAATATGGGTTTTATGGTAAGCGTTCGAGCGAACGCGAGGCGGAAAGATCAATTCGCACGGACTGCGCGAACGGCGCAAACAACTCGTTCTCCCGCCGCAACCGCTTGGGGGACTTGCGGCCCGAGCCGATATCAACAACGCGCTTGGCGTGCTGGCGGTGTGCCTGAACGCAGTCCAGCGCGACGGCCTGATCGCGGCCAACCCGGCGACAAGGGTGCAGCGCCTCCCCCCGGGAGCAGCGTAAACGCGATCTTTGGTCACGCGCCTCGGCGAACGGCTCGCTCGCAGCACTGGATTTTTCAATGGGCCTTATGCGAGGGTACTCCAACCCCGAGATCCAGGGGCGGCTGCGGCATCTGGCCGAGAAGCTGGACCAGCTGGCGGCTAGCGGCGCCGCTCCACGGCCCTCCGCCCGTGCGGGACGTACACGCAACGGTCTGGTGCCTCACGCCATCGAGAAGGTCCTAACCGGAGCTGCTGGGCCGATGCGGGTCTGCGACATCCACGCAGCCGTCGAAGACCTGCTCGGGGCTACCGTCCCCATCCCAACGGTCAACTGTTGGCTGTCCAAGAGCGTTCGGGGCGACCATCCTCGGCTCGTGCGATTGGGACATGGGCGGTATCGGCTGATCGGAAGCAGCTGAGCGGCATCTGCCAACGCAGGCTTATCCGGTGCTATAAGCTCCCGTCCATCCCGTCATAGGAGGCATCCGTCCAACATGCTCAGCCGCTCATCGCTACGCACCCTTGGTTTGTTCGCTTTCGTCGCGGCAGCGCTTCAACCTGGCATCGCCTTGGCTTCTCGCACGACTGTTCAGTTCCGCTTCGTGCATGAAAGTGTCGAAATGGGAGAACCAGCCGCTATCACGTATCGCGCACAGCATGTCCCCGGTGGAAGTAGGCTGGTCTTTCAGCGACAGGTGGGAACAGCTCAAGTCTGGCGCACGATCCTGGCGCTGAGCCCCCACGCGACGACGGCCAATCTCCCGCCGTTCACCCAAGGACTACATCCACTCCGTCTGGCCCTAATTGGCCGCAGTGGGCGCTCGATCGCCTCTGTTGTGCACAGCCTGAGGGTCTACGGCCCTGTCCCGCTAGCCACCCTGCTAGGTGAGCACACCGGAACGGTCGATATTGGCGGTACGCTCTTTCGTTACGTGGCTGGTCTTAACGGCTTTTTTAGAGGATACAATGGCTCCGATAACTGTGGTGTTGCTAGCCCCACTTGTGAAGTTTTCAAGCTTGTCGGCTCGACATGTCGGTCGCTGGCTCTCCAACTTGCCACTCAAACTGACGCCAGCGACGCCACGCCGCTTAGTGTCACTATCGCCAGCGAACGCGCTGACCCGGTGAATGTCCAAGTACCGCTCAACGCGAGCACCGAAGTCCATGCAGAACTTGTCGGAGACGTGGAGCTCACGTATGAGAAGCAGGGAGCTGCGGGGACGCTGTACGTCAACGGTACTGCCAACTGCTACACGCCAAACGGACAGTCCCGGTGAGTCGCCGCATCGACACCCTCCCAGCGGCTTCGTCGCGGCATCGCTTGACCTCGAGCTGTAAGGCAGCTCACCAGCCCGGTAGCGCATAGTGGCGCCCAAAGTCTCAGAGCTGCTGGAATCCACCGACCTGGGAGCAGAGTTCGTTTCGGCCTGTCGAGAGCCCTAGCAGCCGAGGACACAGCGACGACCCGATCGGCAATCGGAGATGTTGCTCGCCAACCTCCCATCGTTCGAACGCGACCTCGCCGAGGGCAGCATCGTGGTTATCGAGCCCGGCCGGCGAGTCCGGGAGCTTCCGCTCCCGTAGACCACGCTTTCTGTGGATGAGTTGACTTGCCTGTCCCGTCGCCGCCATCGCGGAATCGAGTGAACCTGACAAGGCTACACGACGGTGCCTATCAGCGTCGGCCGGTAGTCGTACAAGTGCTCAGTGTGCGACCTGGCCATGCCGCCGATGCCGCAGATTGACTCGACTGGCAAAGATCGTCGGCGGGCTTGATGAGCACCAGAAAGTTGATCGGCTGCTGAAGCGTTAGCTCCCAAAGGACCAAACGGGACTCTCGGCGAGGGAGCGATGACTCTGAAGTACCAACGGATCACGGTGTATGCGTGGGCTCTGCTTGTGGTGCTGGCTGGGCTTGCAGCTACGCCTGCTATGTCGAGGGCCGGCCTCGGCCCCGTCCAGCTCGTCAGCAGCGCCAGCAACGGTGCGCCTGCCAGCTACACGACGCCTAATGGCCGGGTGTCGCGCGACCTAGCTTGGAGCCCAGACGGGATGAAGATTGCTTTCCGCTCCGACGCCACAAATCTCGTGCCCAACCCGCCGACCGACGGCCAGTTCGAGGTCTATGTCAAGGACCTAGCGACTGGACAGACTATTATGATTAGCCGGGAACCCGATGGATCGCCAGATCGGGGGGATGCCGAGGAACCCCAATGGAGCCCGGATGGCACTCGCCTGGCGTTCTCCCTTTCAACGCCACCAGGCGGTCCGGTTTCGACTCGCACATGGGAAATAGCCGATCTGCACTCTGGGAAAATCACACCTTTGTCCCAGAGTAATGGTACGCTTGTTGATCCTGTCATAGAGTTCGCTTGGAGTCCGGATGGGACAAGAGTAGCTTTTCAGTCCAGCGACCCCAGCCTGCCAAATGACGGTTCCCCTTATGGCAATATGTATATCGAGGATCTAGCGACCAAGTTCATCACACTTGTCTCGGCACCAGACAATCCTCAGCCGGGCGAAACAGGCGCCAGTGGTCCATCGGAGACTCCGGCTTGGAGCCCCAACGGGCGCTACTTGGCGTTCAACTCGAGCGCATCGAATCTCATTGCTGGTGCCCATGTCGGCTACCTACAAGAGGAGGTTTATGTCTACGATGCCGAGACTGACAAACTGAGTCTTGCGAGCGTGGCGCTCGGTGGGCCTCCGGCCGACGGGCCTAATTATGACACGTTTATCGCCAGTGGCGATTACGCTTACGCATCTCCTGCTTATGAACAATGGGCGTGGAGTCCAGACAGTACGAGATTGTTGTTTGCCTCGGCGGCGGATAATCTTGTCGCTGGGAATCTGACCAACCAGGAGCAGATCTACGCCAAGACGTTAGCCACGGGTGATCTCCAGATCGTCAGCGCGACGGTCAACGGGACCCCAGGAGATAAGAGGTCGGGCGGCTGGGCTGAGTGGAGTCCAGATGGGACAAAGGTCATTTTTGATTCGGAAGCTGGCAACCTGGGCGCACCAGCGGGAAGTATCCTAACCAAGAATATGACAGGCGGAGCCCTCTCGCTTGTGGGTGTAGGCGGCACAGGTTGCGGTTGCGGCACAGCCAGCATGTGGAGCCCTGATGGGGAATGGGTGTCGTTCCTCGGGCAGCTCGGCCAGGGGCTGCAAGCCAAGAACATCCTGACCGGAGCCCTTGCCCAGATCGCACCGTCGAATACTCCAGGACCACCGTCGCTGGAAAGCCGGCCAGCTTGGAGTCCAGATGGTACGAGGATAGCCTTTGAGGTCAACGATGCTAGTCTCTTGCCGGGAGTCGATGGGGATCAGATTTACATGCGGCAGGTTAGTACGACTAAAGTTTCTGGTGGTGGTCATGGGGGAAGTAGCGAAGGTGGAGATGGTGGTGGAGGTTTGGAGCCACCTACACCACCTGAACCACCCCCATCTGTGTACGTAGCGCTAGGCGACTCGTACTCCTCTGGCGAGGGAAATCCTCCATACCTTGCAAACTCGGAGCGTACTGGAAATCGCTGTCACCGTTCAGCCCTGTCCTATGCGTACAGTGACAGTATCCGTTTGGGCTTTTATGCTTCACATTTTAGCTTTCACGCATGTAGCGGCGCTAAGATCAAAGAATTCTACACTACTAATAGTGGCGACCACGAGCCGGGACAGTTAACTTGGCTCGACTCATCGACTCGTCTTGTAACTCTGACGATTGGGGGCAACGATGCCTACTTCTTTCCCGTGATAGTCACATGCATTGCCAACGCCCTGCATCTTCCTGGAGTGCCATCATGCAAGGCTCTGTGGTCAAGCCGCGTAGAGGGAGCGATAGCTATGATGGGAAGTAATGTCCCGAACAACGGCGAGTCTCTAACTCTACTTTATGAGCGAATCGCGCACGCAGCCCCTAGGGCCAAGGTAATGGTGATCGGCTATCCTCGATTTTTTCCGTCACACCCACCAACCAGATGTTCCACCGGGGTCCTCTGGTCCCATTTTTCACGGACTGTCATGCTATGGATAAACTCAGAGATTCTCAACATGGACAATACTGCCAAGAGAGCGGCCAGAGCTGCTCGTGTTACCTACGTCAATGGGTCATACGACGCCTTTGATGGACATGAGCTGTGTACAAAAGACCCATATCTGCACAGCGGGATTGTGTCACGCCACAGCGGTCTCTTTCACTCGAGCAGCCTAGTGGCAGGTAGCTTTCATCCAGACCTAAAGGGGAATGTCGCTCTCGCCATGCTCGTCCAGTCGCACTACTAGAGAAGGGACTCTTTATCCTATTTCCGCGTGAACGATCATGATGTAAAATAGCTAACATATGGATACCAAAAACGGTCTGGGCGATTGGTTGGTCCTGGCGGTAATTGTGGTAGCAGTAGGATGTGCGATTATAGGAACGCTATGTTTACCACTGGCTGCCAGTCGTGCCATTGTACGACATGACTACCGTTTGCTCAGAATAGCGGGTAGATTCTATGCCGCAGCACTCGCAACGAGTCTCTTATTGCTCGGCCTCTATATCCTTGGTCTTTATCTTTCGCCTGGATTCTAGTTAGACTCGATCCCAGATGGTTGCACGATGGCTGCTCGTGAGGGAGATCAGGTCATCGGCTCGGTTGATGAGCCCGGCTGTGTGGAGGGTGTTGATCCCGTCTTAGACGTCGCCGATGTCTCGGACCAGCTCCTCCACCGACCACGGGGGCCGGCTGTCGTGGACGCCGAGCACTCGGTGAAGGACGGCCCACGCGATCAGGCCCGGTGGCAGGCCGACGAACGGCTCCTCCTGGCTGGCGTCGCATGTCGGCGGGGAGAAGCCGCTGTTCGTGCGGTTGGCACGGGGGCGGTATTGCTTGATCGCTGGATCATGAGATCGTCTGGCGGCCTCGTCAGTCGTCGCCTCGTCTACGCGGCGGATGGGGCGACAGCTCTTCGATCAGGAGTAGCAGCCAGTCAGCGAGGACGTCCAGCAAGACGGCGACGCCTACGGTGGGCACCCTGATCGTCTCTGGTGCTCGCAGCGTTACGGAGGCCCGCCTGAGATCGCGCTCGACCTCGGCGAGGTCCTTCTTGAGCTTTGTCGGGGAGAGACGTGGCTCTGACATCGCGTGCGCCGTTCTTCGGGTTATACATGCCGGGCCGGGCGTTTGGAGCGTGCCCGGCCCGGCTCGTGCCAGGGCATCCTTGTGGGGATGAGGCCCAAGCACCAGAGAGCATAACGTACCAGGATTCGCGTGCTTAGACACGTGGACTTGGGCACGTTGGCATGGGATGTTTCCGTGCGTGCCAGCCTCCCCCTCGCCCATCGCCGATCAAACGCTCGCCGCTGTCCTGAAGCGCCTGCGCAAAGAGCGGCACATCACCCAGGAAGCGGTCGCCTTCAACGCTGGCCTGACCACCCGCTCCTACCAAAAGATCGAGCACGGCCATACCAGTCCCGAGTGGGCGACGGTTCGGCGTGTCGCCCAAGCCCTCGGCGTCGGCCTCGTAGAGCTGGCCCAAGCCGTCGAGGACGCCGAAGGATAGACGCCGCGCCCTGTCCGAGCGGCGTCGTCTGTGTGCTGTTGGTGTCGGCGTGACGTTGTTCGCGTCGCCGCTGTTGCGGATCAACTCTGCTGACCAGGAAGGGTCGAAGCACGCTCCATTCGATCATGACCAGCGCGGGTGCGACGAATGGCTCGTCTGTGTCGTCGTTCATGCCATCTCCTCATTCGGGGCACGGTACGCCGCGCCCTGTCCGAGCGGCGCGGCGTCCGTGTGCTTTGGCTGCTATTCGCTGATCTGCTCGAACACGATGGCTGCTCGTGAGGGGAAGATCAGGTCGCCGGCGCGGTTGATGAGTCCGGCGCCGTGGAGGGCGTTGATCGCGTCGGTGACAGTGAGGGCGTCACCGAGGTCACGGATCAGCTCCTCCACCGACCAGGGGTGCCGGTCATCGGTGATGCCGATGACCCGGTTGAGGACGTTCCACTCCATCGTGCCCGGTGCGGGTACGTCGAATGGCTCGTCTGTGTCGTGGTCGTTCATGCGGACTGCTCGTCGTGCTGGCCGATGCTGGCGTCGAGCTTGGCTGCCAGCTGGTCGAGGCGATCGGCGCTTTCTTCTTCGCGCTGGGCGCGTGCGTGGCTGTCCTGCGCCTCCTCGTGGTCGGGGCGCTCGGCCGTCTCCGACAGGCGCGCTTTGAGGCGCTCCTGGGCAGAACGCGACCGAAGGACCCCGGCCCATGCCTGGAGGCCGTCGCGTAGGTCCATCTTCTCACCGTCGGTGAGTTGGAAGTCGCTCGCTTTCAGAGCTTTAGGGGTAGAGTGTTTGTCGGACATGGGAGATATTTCCTCCTTGTGTCTAGGGCTCCGGGGCGGGCCATCACCTGCCTCGGGGCCGCTTTGGTTTATTGGACCGTCCGAGGGTAGGCGTGGGGCCGGTGAGTCGTCAAGCTGTGGGCCGGTGGCCTCTTGGAAGTGCCTGTTTGCTTTTCGACGTCTTGACCGATCACCGTGGCTCGTGGGTTCATCAGTGTGTTCCCCAATATAGGTCCGGGTGGCCGGTAAAGGCCCTGGGACCTTGTCCCTTGAATGGAGATTTTATGACTATCGTATTGGACTGTGCCGAGCGTGAATCGCTGTATAACCTTGTGCTAACCGACCTGACCGGCATCAGAGATGTCACCCTCCACTTGGACGCTGGCCGGGTTGAGGAGGCACAGAAGCTGGGACGCCGGTTCGCGCAGGACGTGGCGCTACTGGACCAGCTCGGCTGGGAGCCCGCACCAGAGCCCGAGCCCGAGCGCTACGAGCTGGAGTTGTCCGACGCTGAAGCGTTGGCGATCTGTCAGCGGTTCTGCCAGCTGGCGACCGGCATCATCAACGATGCCATATCCCAGCGGGGAGAGCGGGCGCTTGATGATGCGTTCCGGGTGGCCGAGTTCTGCGGGACAGTCATCCAGAGGCAGACCGGGGCTTAAGGCCAGGCGTGTGATCCCCTGATAGGGCCTGCTGCCTATGCCCAGCTTTGAGCAGCAGGCCCCCGGCGCGACTCCCAGCATGGGCAGACGGACATCGGGAGTTAGTGCCCCTCTCGGGAGTAGCCGTTGGCTTGTGCGGAGGTGCGGTGCTGCTCCATCTCCACGGCTGCGCCCAGCTCGTCCATTTCCACGTCGAGCGCCCGTGCGATGGCCTGGATGGTTGTCCAGGTTGGGTTATTGGCTCCCCGCTCGGTGTTGGACAGGGTGGCGACGGCTACGTCGGCTTGATAGGCGAGGTCCTTCTGGGTCACGCCGCGGCGGCAGCGGAAGCGCTTCAGGACGACCGCAAGCGCCGGGTCGGGCGCGCTCATACCGTGATCATCCCGACCGCCTCAATGTGAAAGGCGCACCGCGACGCGACGTACTCGTCGTTGCAGCGCACCAGGACGCCGTGGCGCTCCAAGCGATTCAGTGCGTCATCGAGCGCCGGTGGCTTCACATCGGCGATCTCAGCCTGCAATTCCCGGCGGGACCAGCGCTCATCGTGGCCGTTGCGAAGGACCTGCAAGATGATCGCGCGCTCAATGATCCACGGGTTGCTGGTCCACCGTATGCCGCCATTCTTGCTGTGCATCGGGACATATACCTCCTGGTGTCACGGTCCCGGGGCAGTTCGTAGCTGTCGCCGGGGCCGCTTGGTTTATTGGACCGACGGAAGGTACGGGCGCGTCTGGTGAGTGGTCAACGTGTGGGGCCAGCGCCCTCTCGGTTTGTGAGTCGTGGTTATTGGAGTTCGCTTTGCCACAGCTTGCGTCCTCACGGGGCTCGCTGGTTTTATCGGTCGGCTTATTGTGAAAGACCTCGCGCGATGGCGTGGGGTATATGGCCGATTGGAGGCATGTATGAAAGTTGTGATGGACCGCGATCAGCGCGACGCTATGTATAGATTTGTTATATGTGACCTGGATGGTGAAGATGTAGCGGGACTCTTGAAAGAGGGTAAGGTGAAAAAGGCGCACGAGTTACGGCGCCGCTTTGACCAGGGCGTTTGGCTGTTGGATCAGCTGGGCTGGGTTGCGGTCGGGGTGCATGATCGCTATGAGGTCGAGTTCTCCCAGGGCAACCTGCCGATCCTGGCTCGGTTCCGCGTGGCGGCGGAAGCCGTGGTTGACGAGTCGGATGCTGGCTTTGATGACCAGGCGCTCATTGATGCGCTGTATGTCAACCAGGTCTATGACCGGGTGTTCGGCGGGTCAGAGGCGGACGCTCCGTCGTCCTGATAGGACGCTCCTGTTAGCCGGTTGCAGACCGTGGGCTCGCTGGGTACAATGGTGGTCCTAATAGATCAACAACCCCGCCACATTCGACGATCCACCACCAAGGAGCCCGCGGGCATGACCGAAGACGTTGAGAGAGCAGCGATACTCCTCCGGGAAGCCTACGCCAGAGGGGAGCTTTCCGAGGGATCTACCCAGGCCCTGCTTGCCGCTGGCGATATCGGTCCTGAAGTTGAAGATGCGCTCGGGGTCGCTGGTACGGCGGCGAGTTTGGTCCTCGTCACGATTCTCGTTGACGATACCGCTTCGCTTGGCGCGATCCCACAGGGTGCTGAGGCTGTACGACTTGGGCATAATCGCTGCCTTGATGTACTCAAGGAGCAGGATGCGACCGAGGTTCTCGTGCATACCAGGACACTCAACCAGGGGAGCATCTCTCCTTATTGCAAGTTGACTGAGGCCGCGCAGTTGACTACTGATAACTACCAGCCCATCTGGCCGAGTACCCCTCTTTACAGGCAGACAGTGGTAACACTAGGGGCCGTCATGGCCAAGGCTAGAGACGAAAAGGAACGTGGCCGGCGAGTACACGCTTTCACGCTTATCATCACCGACGGTCAGGATAACGCCTCAGGTGAGATAACTGTAGATCATGTGCGCTTTTTGGTTCGGGATATGTTGGAGTTTTCTAAAGGCTATGCTGTCGCAGGTATGGGCATCGGGTCGCCGGAGGAGTTTCAGCGGATATTTGGCGCTATGGGTATTCCTAAAGACCGTCTTTTTACAGCCGACGCCACCGAAGAAGATATCCTCAAAAGCTTCCAGGAGATTGCCGAACAGCTTCAGCTAGAAGCAAGCAAAGAAGACTATCAGACCGAGCCAGCTAGAGATGAGAACTCCGATTCCGAGTCAGGCGATGAGTGACGTCTTCGGTGTTCTTCGACCTGGGCTTGGGCGAACTCCTCTCCTCCTGGGCCTATATAGATGCCGATGCCGGGCATGTTCCGCAAGGGTCGGCCCTCTCTGGGGCTGTAGGCATCACCTGTGTAGACGTTTGGAACACCGAAATGGCTTTGGACGTACTCGACAGCATGTGAGTTAGGATCAACTTGCGGGCGGAACACCCAAAAGCCCTTGGCTTCATACTCCGGCCAGTTGTCTTCCCGGATTACATTGTAGCGCGCAAAAGTAAAATTAGGATCGGTTTCAGAGTGTGCTTGCTCGGATGATGTTTCGTCCATATTTAGTTCTGTCTTATTACAGCTACACGATAACACTAGCTGCGTGATCTTGTCCACTTCACTAAATGGTTAGTCGCTACTGTGGATAACCTGTCTGATCACTACGCCTCGCTTGGGGTACAGCGCCACGCTTCGCCTCAGACGATCAAGAAGGCATATCGAAAGCTGGCGGCAAGGTATCACCCGGACCGAAACCCTGGCGATATGATAGCTGAGGAAAAGTTCAAGGCAGTTAGCGAGGCGCATGAAGTCTTGGGTGATCCCGACAGACGAGAAGACTATAATGTCGAATATGACCGAATACCCTCCAAAGCGGCCGTCAACTTCTTTGATAGTCAGATCAGAGGAAAAAGACAGACGCAGCCTGCGAGCGCGTCGCAGACCCAGCCCCAGGCTGCGCCAGCGAGCGGGACGGCCACACCTGCATCAACTTCTCGACCTAAAGCCACTTGGACCGGCAATCCGGGCTCTTGGCGGACCGCCACTGCTTCAAGCGAAGCGTCAGGGCGTCAGGCGGCTTCTCATGGCGTGCCCTCTCCACAGCAGACTACACCCGCACCGGGCGGTAAAACTTCAACTGAACCTACTGCTCCGGCGACCAGTTCAACTCCGACTCAGCAGACAGCGACTCACCCCTCATCGGGCCAGACTCCAACCGGCACTAGCTCGCGCGCCTCGTCAGGCGGTGAACCGTCATCAAGTGGCGGACCCTCTTCAGCGAGCGGCCTAGCGCCGTTGCCTTCCCGTACGGCGCCACCCGTGCCTTCGCCACCGCAGCCAGCCTCCGCGGCGAGTCCTCCGACCGCCAACCTGACACGAGCGTTCTTCCTATGGGCTTGCCTCATCATTGGCGTCGGTGTAGTGATGTCACTCATCGGCTCTATCTGGTCGGCGACGAGCTTTGCAAGAAGTTCAGAAGACAGTTACCACTATGGAGAAGGGCTGGGCTATTTGCTCCAGGTTTCCGCCGTCTCATGTGTGCCAGCATTGATGGCGGCGTGCGTCGCAGAGTTCCTTGCGTGGCGGACGGGAAGTGCGAGATTATTCGACTTGATCAGCAGGAGAGTTCTATGGTACTGCTTGCCTGTGCTTGGCGCGGCTGTGATACCGCTAGCCATCGTCTTCTTTGCGAATTATGAAAAGCCGTTTTCGTCTATAGGCGCCAGTCCGCAGGGACCCCCGCTATGGTGGTGGCTTGTAGGCCCCACAGCAATGTGCATTACTCACGTCTCACTTCTAGCACGCCAGCGATGGGTAACGCGAGAATCCCGGGATGCTTGGCTGATCCCAGGAATGGCGCTACTAGGTCTTGCCCTGAGCGCGATGATCGTTGGCCTTCCGGCATTACAGCTACAAACACAGCAGCATCCATAGTCAAGAAACCCTCAGACCCGACAATCGCAATCCTGTGGCCTGTCAGTCCAGCTCGTCAACAGCTGGCCTCTGCCCAGCCACGCGCACCAGCACATCGAGCCCCAGCTGGTAATCGTCGGGGAAACACAGCGCTCCCTCAGCATTGACCATCTTGAAGTAGGCGATACTCGTGCAGTCGTAGCCGGGTGCCAGGAGCCCGGCGTTGATCTCTGCAATCCCGCTGGGCTTGGTGTCGGGGATGATCAGGTGCCGTGGCGATGTGATGAGGCCCGGCCCGGTCAGCGGCCCCTGCCGTTCCAGCTGTCGTCCCTCCCACGGCACCGAGCCGCTGTTACGCACCCGCCAGGTCTTGACGAACATCTGGCCGGGCTCCATGAGCGTGCCGTGCGGGATGGTGTCCTCAACGAAGGTCGAGGCATCGCCGGAGATCGCCCTCGACTGTCTCCGACTCCTGGATCGCCGGCGGTCCTGCTCGCCGGCGTGCTCGGCGACCTCGAACAGCGACAGGAGCAGCCCGTCGCCCTCGAAGCGCTCTTCGTAGAACTGGACCAACTCCCGGCTGGGCTTGGCGCCTCGCTCGACACGGGAGATATGGCTGGTGCTACAGCCGAACTCTCGCCCCGCCTGGCTGGCGCTGCACAGGGCAGTGCGCCTGAGCTGGCGCATCGTCCAGCCCAGCACCGTCCTCGGCTGCCGAGGCACCAACGCTGGCGGCTGGAGGGAGCGTCCCATAGGCCCCTGAGCGTTGCAGGTTGCTCAATAAAACGCCAACCCTCGATGATGCGAGCAACCCCGCCGAGCCCGTGCGGGAGAGCCGAATCGAAAGGAGCCCTCGATGACCCCAGGACCTCATTCTACGCCACCCAGCGGCTATCTCCGCTTGATCTATGAGCGGCTGCGGGACCGACTATGGGGAGGCATCCTTCTGTGGGCCGCTGTGCCTCTGATCATTGTGTTGGCCTTGAAGGTATTCCTGATACTTGAGCCGCTGTTCGCGGTCATTGGTGTGGCGGTGATCGCCCGCTTTCTCCTTCTACGGTGGCGGGATGGAGGCTGGTGAGTAGTTATCACAACGAGTGTTTACAAACTAAACAACCTAGCCCACAATCTATGTTTACAAACTAAACAATATGAGGGGTATAAAGACATGTCGAAGCGTATAAGGATAAGAGCCAAGCGGCTTGATGAGATCGATGAGACCAAGCTGGCACTAGCGTTTTGGTTAATTGCGCGCGATATGGTGGAGAACAAAACCAATCTCGCAAAAAAACCACGCAAAGGCAAGGCATCTTCGAGCAAGGAGCCGGTGTAGATGGCTGCCCTCGCTTTGTTGGCTCTGCTGCTGCTGGCGCTTGGTGTCTGGTGGTTGGCCGAGCGCGCTCCCGCTGGGGAGCAGCTACAGACCGTCGAACTGCGCTTCGGCACGGACGTCACGGCGAGCATGGTCGAGGCCATGCTGTCCGGGATCGCCGGCTTACATGCCCGCGCCGAGGTTTGGCTTGACGTGGCGGCAGATGAGCACGGCATCCGCCATTTCGTGCGGGCCTCTCAGCATACGTTGGATACGTTGCGCTCGCAGTGGCGAGGGGTCGTGCCAACCCTGCGGATGGACAAGCCCGACACGCCACCCTCAGAAGATTGGAGCGGTGGTGTAGTGCTGCGCCTTGCGGGCCGTTACGCGGTGCTGCGTGACGATGCGCCGGGCGAGTCCGCGGCGGCTCTGCTGGGCGCGCTCCAGCCCCTCTCCAAAGGTGAGCGGCTGCTGGTGCGCTGGAGACTAGCGCCCGGTCGGCGTCCTTGGTTCGGGTTCCCTCCGGCGCGTGGTGATCGGGCGCATACACCAGCTGGTGGGTTGGCTTCCATGATCGCCGGGGCTGGCCCCTCGGCGGATCATCTGCGGAGGCTGCGGACCAAGTACGCCGGGCCGGTCCTCGAGGGCGTAGGGGTGGTGTCGGTCGTGGCCGGTCATCCCAAGCGGGCATCGCATCTTGTGAGCCGAGTGGTGTCGGTGGTGCGCTCCCGTGGGAGTGTTTACGGGCGCGTTGTAGCGCGGCGTCGCGGTCTTGGCAGTTCGTGGTCAGGTGGTCGTGACCGCTACTCCCCGGCTGAGCTTGTGCCACTCCTGGGTTTGCCGGTCGGTGGACCGCAGGTGCCGGGTTTGACGCTCGGCACAGCCCCGGTGCTGTTGCCCTCGCCGCATGTCCCAAGCACCGGCCGAGTGCTGATGGCCTCGACGTGGCCGGGTATCGATCGGGTGTTGGCGCAGCCGGTGGTTGGTGGGCTCTCTCACACGCTGCTCGCCGGGCCGACCGGAGTCGGCAAGTCGGCGTTGATCGCCAACCTTGCAGCCCAGGACTTGCAGGCCGGGCGGGGTCTGTTGCTCTTGGACGGCAAGGGCGATCTGGCCGAGGATGTGCTGGCACGGATGCCCGCGGGTCGGGTTGATGACGCAATCGTGCTTGACCCTGGCCGGGGTGGCCCGTTACCAGGCTTGCGAGTGTTCGGTGGCGGAGCCGATCCACAGTTGACGGCCGATCTGCTGCTGGGCGTCTTCGCGGACTTGTTCGCGGACTCCTGGGGACCGCTGTCCTCGAAATGGTTGAGGGCCGGTCTGCTGCTGCTCGGCCATGATCGGCAGGCGACGTTGGCTGACCTGCCGTTTGTGTACTCGCACGACGCCTACCGTCGGCGGCTGCTTTCAAGGGTCGGTGATCCGTTGGCGCTGGCGACGTGGGCGGCGTTTGAGGCGATGGGTCCGGCCGAGCGCGCGCACCAGCTGTCAGCGCCGCTGAACAAGATCGAGGAAGTCATCGGCCGTCCGGTGGTGCGCGGTGTGCTGGCCCAGGCCGAACCGAAGCTCGACATGCGCGAGGTATTGCGGGAGGGGCGGGTGGTGATCGTCTCACTGGCGCCTGGGAAGATCGGCAGCCCTGCCGCGCGGTTGATCGGCGCGCTGACGATCTACCAGTTGTTCCTCGCAGTCCAGGCCAGAGCGGCGCTCTCGCCACGGGCACGACGGCCGTTCTTCGCCTACGTCGATGAGCCGAAGGTGCTGGGGGACATCCCCGTTCCCCTCGACAGTCTCTACGAGCTGGCCAGGGGCCTTGGTGTGGGCATCCTGCTCAGCGCGCAGTCGCTCAGCCAGCTCCCCGCCCCTCTGCGCTCAGCGGCCACTACCAACGCCTCCACGCTGATCGCGTTCCGCCAGTCCGCCGACGACGCTCACTTGCTGGCGCGCGAGCTACCCGACGTGAGCAGCGAGGGCCTGATGAGCCTCCCACCGTTCGAGGTCATCGCCCGCATCGGCTTGGGGCCGGGTGACGTCACGCGCCCGGTCAGCGGCCGAACTTACCCGCTGCCGCCAGTCACGAGCGACCCCGAAATGGTGCGCCGCGCCTCAGCCGAACGCTACGGCGCCGACCCGGCGATAGTCGATGCGGCGCTGGCTGCTCGGCACGCGGCGGGTGGCACTGGCAGCACGCCTGTCGGGCGAGTAAGGAGGGCGGCATGACCTGGCTCGCGTGGTTTGGTGGTGTACCGCTCGCTGCGCCGTTCGCGTCGAGTCGCCCAGCGCGTAATCCCCGCTGTGGAGCGGCAATCGGGCGAATAAGCCCGATGACTGACCCCGTCCTTCCCCTCCTGCTCAATGCCCGGCCCACACTCCCCAGCCCGTCCACTTCTCCCAGCTCCCTCACCAACCTTCCCACACCTGGAGGTTGGTCGTGAGCCGGGTGGGGTCGGTCGGTCTGGTGGACCTGGCGAGCAGGCTCTCCCCACGCGACCAGGCAATCATCGACGCAGTGGCGCGGCTGCGGCTGCTGAGCACTCGCCAGCTTGAGCGGCTGCTGTTCGCCGAGATCACTCATCCCGGAACCCGTGCCAGGCTGGCGCGGCGGGTGCTGGCACGGCTGGTAGCGCTCGGCATCCTCGGACGACTGGAGCGTCGAGTCGGCGGTGTCCGCGCCGGGGCCGCTGGACATGTCTACTTCACGGCGGCGGCTGGTCAGCGACTCCTGGCGTTCTGGCGCGGTGAAGGACTCAGGCGAACCCGCAACCCGTATGAGCCATCGTCGGCGTTCGTGCGCCATACCCTCGCTGTGGCCGAGTTGTACGTGCAGCTCATCGAGGCCGACCGCGAAGGCGCGGCTGGTCTGCTGGAGTTCCAGGGGGAGCCCGGCTGCTGGTGTCCGTTCATCGGACACGCAGGAGCGCCGCTGGTCCTCAAGCCCGACGCCAGGGTCCGGCTGGCCGTTGCGGCTGGTGAGGAGGAGCACGCCTTCCTTGAGGTCGATTGCGGCACCGAGGGCCGCACAGCGCTGACCCGTAAGTGCCGGGCCTATGTCGCCTACTGGCGCTCGGGGGCGGAGCGGGATGTCTTCCCTCGGGTGGTGTGGGTCACGACCAACGAGCAGCGCGTCAACCTTCTCGGCGAGGTCTGCGCCTCGATGCCCGCCGAGACGTGGAAGCTGTTTTTGGTGAGCACCCCTGCGCGAGTGCTCACGGTCCTTACCGGCAATCTGCCTGTGGCAGGGGGTGTCCTGTGAGCGCGTCCAAACCCGTGCTCTACGGCGACGTGCAGCGCTGGGGTCTGGTGCAGGATGACGCTCTGTCGTTGCTCGCCAAGCTGCCGAGATCGTGTGTCGATGCGATCGTGACCGACCCGCCCTATGGCATCGGCTTCCATGACGAAGCGTGGGATGGCGAACATATCTACGGCAGCGCCTCTCCTGGCGACGGGCGGGGTGCGCGTGAGGCGTTCGCGGACTGGACGAGGGTGTGGGCCAGCGAGTGCCGGCGGGTCCTCAAACCGGGCGGGCACATGGTCGCGTTCGGCTGCCCGCGGACCTTTCATCGGCTCACCAGCGGCATCGAGGATGCCGGACTCGATGTCCGCGATGTACTGCTGTGGCTCAACGACCAGGGTGTCCCCAAATCCCGCCGACTCGCTGGCGGGAGGGGCACAGCGCTGAAGCCCGCCTATGAGCCGATCCTGCTCTCCCGCGCCCCGATCAAGGGCGGGGTCGCAGGCAACGCCGAGGCGTGGGGCACGGGCGCGCTGAACATCGACGCCGCTCGCATCAAGGCGAGCACGACGCCGGGATACTGGCCTGCCAATCTGGCGCTCTCCCATGCCCCCGGCTGCCACGAGAAAGAGGGCGGTTGCATGGCTGGCTGCCCGGTGCGGCTGATCGACCGAGCCGCTCCCCGCAAGCAGCCGAGTCGCTTCTTCTACTGCGCCAAGGTGTCCCGCCAAGAGCGCGAGGCAGGCTGCGAGCGGCTGCCCGAGCGAGCGATTCCGATCTACACGGGCGACAAGCACAAGGGGCGGGTGGTGCGCAACATCCATCCGACCGTCAAACCGATAGAGCTGATGCGCTGGCTGGTGAGGCTCACCTGCCCGCCGGGCGGAGTGGTGCTCGACCCGTTCACCGGCAGCGGCAGCACGGGCGCGGCGGCGATGCTCGAGGGGCGACAGTTCTTCGGCATCGAGCGCGAGCACCAGTACGTGCGGGTCGCTACGGCGCGTCTGGAGCATTGGGCGCGGATAGCCGCGGGTGCGGCGTGATGGCTGGCTGGCCTCACGGTGCGCGCAAGAGGTTTTGTGCGTGCCGAGTAGCCATTCAGGTCAAACCAAGGAGGAAGCTCATGGCCACCAAGGCCGAGCAGATCTACGAGGAAATCAACGAGTTGGTTGCCTCGGGCGTAAAGAAGGCTGACGCCTTCAAGCAGCTGGCCGAGAAGTATGGTCAGCCGTTCGACTCGATGCGCGGTGCCTACTACGGGCACAAGCGCAAGGTAGAGGGCTCAAGCGGCCGTACTCGCAAGCGCGAGACGACCGCCGCCGATGCGGTCGAGTCAGCCAAGGTGGCGCTAGAGCGCGCCATCGAGGCCATCGACCGGGAGATCAACGCCGCGAAGGAAAGGGCCGACGAGGCCAAGGCCGAGTATGAGGCTTTGGCTGCCAGCGCCGCTGAGCGCACGGCCGAAATCGAAGCGAAGATCTCCATGCTGGAGTCCTAAGAGCTGGGTGGCAGGGGTGGTCTTGAGTCGTAAACCGATTCAGGCCACCCACACCTTTACAAATCACAACACTCAACAGTAAAATACAACAATAAAAGTGTTTACAAACTAAACAGAACATAGGAAAATAGAGAGTAGTAAAAGAGGAGTATTATTATGAACGACACACAGGCAGCGCGTCTCGGTCGCTTACTGACTCAAGCGCGCAAACGCAAAGGGCTCTCCCTGCGAGCACTAACCGACCTGACCGGCATCTCCTACGCTTGGCTTTATTTGGTGGAGGGCGGATCATTCAACCAGCCAGCCGCCGAGCGTCTGACCAAGCTCGCCGAGGCGCTGGACATCGACCCCGAGCACATCGAGCGCATCACCCAAGGTCACGTCTCAAAGAACCTCCCGAGCGTCCGCACCTACTTCCGCACCAAGTTCGAGCTAGCCCCCGACGAGATAGACCAGATCGAGGACACTATCAAACAAGTACAACGCAAACACAACATCAACCAAATACGACACAAACGAAAGGAGGAAAAGAAGAATGACAACCCTGACCCCACAAACTGATACCCAAACCGACACGCAGCTACTCGCACGCTTGCGCAGCGTCGTACCCCGGCGCGGGCTCTCACCGGCCGAAGCTCGGCATATCGCTGAGCGTCAGGCCACGATGCTGCTCGCACACGCTGGGCTCACCGAGCCAGCCGTACCCGAGAGGATCACAGACGATCTGCCGTTTGTCACTGTCACTCACCGGCCCGGCTTCCCGACCTCTGGCATGGCCACCCAAACCGATAGCGGCTGGGTGATCGTGCTGCGCGCCGAGGAAACCAAAACCCGCCAACGCTTCTC
Source organism: uncultured Solirubrobacteraceae bacterium (assembly GCA_964582105.1). Lineage (GTDB taxonomy): Bacteria > Actinomycetota > Thermoleophilia > Solirubrobacterales > Solirubrobacteraceae > Palsa-744. The sequence goes on along the minus strand of CAZOQI010000042.1, from coordinate 100,175 downwards.
GCTCATCCACGAGTTCAAGCACATCCTCGATGACCCGTTTATCGACTGGCTGTACCCCACCAAAAGCGGTTACAGCCCCGAAGAGCGGGCCGAACATATCAGCGACTACTTCGCCGCCTGCGTCCTGATGCCCCGTACCTGGGTCAAACGGGATTGGGGCAACGGCATCCAAAACCCCATACGCCTCGCCCGCCGCTACCGCGTCTCGCTCGTAGCGATGGGAGTACGTCTAACACAGTTGAAACTTATTGACCCAGCGCCACGCTGCGCCGGGACTACCAGAAACGGAGAATAATAAAATGAATAAGAAGACTCTGATCTATATACGAGTGTCCTCTTCACAGCAGGCCGACAAGGACTTTGGCCCGGAGGGGTTATCAATTCCTGCCCAGCGCGAAGCGTGCAAGCGTAAGGCCGCTCAGCTTGGTAGCGAAGTCGTGCGTGAGTACGTCGAGGACGGAGAGACAATATGAGCAGCAACAACCGCAAGCGAGCAGTCCTCTACCTGCGCGTCAGCTCGCGCGGGCAGCTTGAGACGGACTACGACGACGATGGGCTCTCCATCGCCGGACAGCGCGAAAGGTGCGCGCACAAGGCAGCCGAGTTCAATGCCGACGTGATCGGCGAATACATCGAGCGTGCCGAGTCGGCCAAGACCGACCACCGTCCTGCGCTGAAGGAGATGCTCACACGGATCAAGACCGAGCGCGACGTGGACTACGTCGTGCTGTGGAAGGTTGACCGCTTCGCCCGCAACCGCCGCGACGACTCCAACATGCTATTCGATATCGAGCTGGCCGGAGCACGTCTCATCAGCGCAACGGAGAATATCGACCAGACACCCGCCGGACGGCTGATGCACGGGATGCTGGCGAGCTTCGCCGAGTACTACTCCCGCAACCTTGCCAACGAGGTCGTCAAGGGAGCGACACAGAAGGCCAAGCGGGGAGGCACACCAGGCCCCGCCCCCATCGGCTATCTCAACGTCCGCGAACAGCTACCCCAGGGCAGGGAAATCCGAACCGTCGTCATCGACCCAGAGCGCGCCCCGGTCATCCTATGGGCCTATGAAACCTACGCTACCGGCGTCTACTCGCTGCTCGACATGGTCACACTGCTCGATGCGCGAGGACTGCGGACCCGTGGCAACCGCCGCTGCGCGCCCCGCGCGCTTGACCTCTCGGCAGTCCATCGCCTGCTCTCAAACCCCTACTACACCGGCGTCGTCACATATCGTGGCAAGCAGTACCCCGAAGGACGCCATGACCGGATCGTCAGCGAGAAGCTCTTCGAGGAAGTCCAGGACGTCCTCAAAGCGCACAACAAGAGCGGCGAGCGCGACCGCAAGCACCAGCACTTCCTCAAGGGCACCATCCGCTGTGCCCACTGCGACCGCCGCCTGATCTACTCCCGCAATCCCGGCCGCGGCGGCACCTACGAGTACTTCATCTGCGGCCCAGCCCAGCGCTGCGAATGCCCCAACGGCTACCAGCGCGTCGATGCCGTCGAAGCTGCCATCGAGAACCACTACAAGACCATCACCCTCACCCCCAGCCAGCAGCAGCGCGCCGCAGCCGAGATCGAGCGGCGCCTCGCCCAGCAGGCTATCACCGACAAACGCGAGATTAGCCACCAGAACACCCTGCTCGCTGGGCTCAAAGAGCAGGAGAAGAAGCTCCTGGACAAGCACTACCAGGACGAAATCTCCGACGAGCTATACCGCGAAGAATCCGCCCGCATCAGGCGCGGGCGCATCAACGCCGAGACCTCCCTGGCACAGATGAACATACGCTACGACGATCTGAAAGAGTTCCTGGCGCTCGTGCTGCACGTCACCGCCGCCAACCTCCACGACCTCTACCTCCGCGCAAAACCCTACGTCCGCCGCCTCATGAACCAGGCCATCTTCGAGGTCATCTGGGTATGGGACGAGGACAAGGTCAAATCAAAACTGGCCACCCCCTTTAGAGAGATCACCGAGATCGGGAGGGCCGTACAGATCGAAGCCGAGCGCCGCGAATACCACCGGCCCAGGCCCACAGAGCGCATCCCAGGCAGCATCACCTACGACAACGCCGAAGCCCCCGACCCCTCGCCGGGACCGGAGAACTTCGACGTTGTAGGTTGTATTAGCGACAACTTGGTGGGCCGTGCAGGAATCGAACCTGCAACCTTGGGCTTAAGAGGCCCCTGCTCTGCCAATTGAGCTAACGGCCCGCGAGAACACCGGCTCGGCGGCCGGGGCGGGGTGACGCCCGGAGGATTCTAGCCCCAGCAACGCCGCCGCGGCGGACGCCCCGGCGCCCTCAGAACACGACGGTCCGCCCCCCGTCCACGATCACGCGGTCATCGAGGTGCAGGGCGAGGGCTCGCGCGAGCACGACTCGCTCGATGTCCCGCCCTACGCGCTCCAGTTCCGCGGCGCTCTGCGTGTGGTCGACGCGCTCGACTCCCTGTTCGATGATCGGCCCCGCGTCGAGCTCCTCGGTGACGTAATGGGCGGTGGCGCCGATCAGCTTGACGCCGTGCTCGCGCGCCCGCCGATAGGGGTCGGCCCCCGCGAAGGCCGGCAGAAAGGAGTGGTGGATGTTGATCACCGGCGCGCCCAGGCGCGCCAGGAAGTCCCCGCTGAGGATCTGCATGTAGCGCGCGAGCACGACCACGTCCACCCTGCCGGCGAGCAGCTCCAGCATGCGCGCCTCGGCGCGCGTCCTGGCATCCCCATCCGGGCCGTCGCCCGCCCCGTCGCCCGCCGGGATGTGGTGGTAGGGCACGCCCGCCCCCTCGGCCTCCCCCCGCAGATCGGGATGGTTGGAGACCACCGCGAGCAGATCCGCGTCGAGCTCCCCGCGGCGGTGGCGCCAGAGCAGGTCGACCAGGCAGTGGTCGTGGCGCGAGACGAGGATCGCCACGCGACGGCGCTCGCTCGAACCGCGGATCTGCCACCGCATCCCGAAGCCCTCGGCGACCTCGGCTCCGAAGCGCCGCCGGAGCTTCTCGAAGGCCTCCTCGGTGTCCTCCAGGAAGAAGACCGTGCGCAGGAAGAACCTCCCCCCCGAGGGGTCGGAGGAGTACTGATGGGAGGAGACGATATTGGCGCCCTGCTCGAACAGGAACCCGGACACCGCCGCCACGATGCCGGGGCGATCGGCGCAGTCCACCAGCAGGCGACCCGTGCAGCCCGGAGGGGCCATCGGAGGGGTCCTACTTCTTCGGCGCGGTCGTCCCCGGCGCGGGAGCCGGGGACGTGGCTGCCGGGGCCGGGGTGGTGGCGCTCCCGGTGGTGACGCCCTTGATGCCCTTGAGCGCCGAGGCGGGGAGCGTGACCGTCTGGCCGCTGGTGGCGCCCTTGGGCAGCTGGGAGGCCGGGACGGTCACGGTCTGACCACCAGGCGCGGTGCCTGTCTTGGTGCCGTGCAGCTGGGCGGCGGCCGTGGCCTTGGCCTTTGAGAGATAGTTCTGCAGGATCGTGCGCTCGCCGGCGGGTGCCAACGCAACCGCCTTCTTGGCCGCCAGATCGCCTTCCTGGACGTCGTGGGCCGCGTAGGCCGCTTCGGCGAGGCGGTACTCCAGGGTGGCGCTCGGGGGCCTGCCGGCGATCTCGATCTTCAGCGCCTTGAGCGCTTCCGGGGGGTTGGGGAGGCCGCCGGGGGTGGCATAGATCAAGAGCACTTCGGCCGCGAGTTCGGAGCTGGGGTGGTGAGGGGTCAGCTTCAGGTAGTGCTGCCAGGCGCTCTGGACCTGCAGTAGGAGCGGCTGCGCTTTGGGGCCGAAGGCGTTTTCGGTGCTGTTGTAGTTCTCGCCGGTGCGCGACTGCAGCAGCGTGTAGTGGATCAGGCCGCTCCAGGCGGCCGCGTTGCTCGGCTGCTGTTCGGTCAGCTTCCTGGCCTTCTTGACCTGCGAGCTGTAGTCGGTTTCGCCGACGTTGCCCTTGCCTTCGCCGAAGAGTTCGGCGACGCCGCCGCCGCCGAAGCTGCCCACGCCGAAGCCCACGAAGCCCAGCAGGAAGAGCAGCGCCAAGCCCGAGTAGACGATGCGCACGGTCCGCCGCCGCCCCCGCCCTGTGAGGTCGAAGAGCATCTACTCGGAGAGTTCCGGATCGGTGTGGTCGATGATCGTCTGCACGCTGTGGCGCTGGGCTGCTGTGTGGACCTCCCGCTTGGCGGCGCGGCGGGTCATGAACGAGGCCAATAGGATACTCGCCTCATAGAGCACATACAGGGGTATCGCCTCCAGGAGCATCGTCACGAGGTCCCCCGGCAGGAAGGCCGCCACCGCTGCGCAGAGCACGATCGCGTAGCGCCGCCCCCGGCGCAGCTGCGCGGGGGTGAGGATCCCGGCGCGCACCAGCGCGAGGATCGCCACGGGGACCTGAAAGACGAGGCCCATAGCCAGCAGTGTGGTGGCGGCGAACTTGTAGTACTGGTTGCCCTGCACGAGCACGTTGAACTCTTCGCTGTTGAAGTTCAGAAGGAAGTGCACAGCCGCTGGAAGCACGACGAACCAGCCGAACGCCACCCCGGCCACGAACAGAAACGGGATCGCCAAGAGCAGCCGCAGCACCGCGCGTCTCTCAACGGGGCTGAAGGCGGGCAGGACGAAGCCGTAGAGCTCGAAGAGGATGAGGGGCAGCGCGAGGAGGAGCGCGAAGTAGAGGCTCACGGTGAGCGTCGTGGTGAGGGGCTCGCCGATCCCCAGCGTCACGGGCTTGTTGGCCGGCGGAACGCGCGGGATCCGCGCCACGTCCGCGCGCACGCGCGGGATGCTCGCCGCCAGCCGCGCGCGCGTGGCCGCCGGGAGCCCGCTGGAGGGCGCGCTGAGGGTGAGCGCCAACGCTTCGGCGTCCCGCGCCGCCGCCAGCGCCCCCTGCTGGGCCAAATACGTCTGGCCCTGCGGCCCATTGCCCCGCCTGACCTGCGCGAGGGTCTGCTTGGCGAAGGGCTCGTTGATGAGCCGCAGAAGCGCGTGGTTCTGCCAGAAGCATACGCCGAAGGCCACCACCAGCGCCACGCCGCTGATCAGGAGGCGCGTGCGCAGCTCGTCAAGATGGTCCACCAGGCTGAGGCGCTCCTCGTGGCCGATCGTACGTATCGCGCTGGCCATGCCTGCCTGAAGTTAGCAGCGTGTTGAGCCCCAACTACGTACTGAAGCTGCCAAAACCTACCCGTTGTTGGGCACTTGCTAAAGCCGGCCCCCGGGGGGGTCGATGACCTTGGCGAACCCACCATGTACTCCCAGAACGACAACCACGTCGGCCAAGAGGTGCAACTCGAGCAGTGGCTGCACGTCTGCACGGCCTGCGGCGGCGAGCTGGTCTACCCCGTGGACTGGAGCGAGGAGCGCCCCGGGTTCTGGCGAATCCAGCTGCGCTGCCCCGAGTGCGAGGAGCTGCGCGAGGGCGTCTTCGGCCAGTCCGCCGTGGAGCGCCTGGACGACGAGCTCGACCGCGCGACCGCGGCCCTGCTGAGCGACTTCCGGCGCATGACGCACGCCAACATGGCCCAGGAGATCGACTTCTTCGTGCGCGCGCTGGAAGCGGACGTGATCGTGCCGAGCGACTTCTGAAGGGTTTCTGTTCCCTCGGCGAATGCGCCGAGGGCGGAGCCGCATGCGGCGCTGGCTTATCACTCGGACATGCCCATCTCCCACTAAATTTAGAGGGGCACAACCCAAGTATACGATCGCCCTTCAAAGGCGAAATTCCAGCCAGCGCCAAGTGCGCCGCTGTATGTCGTACCCTTCACTCCCTTATCATTCCAGAATGTCTCATATCCACCACCAACACCAAAGGCAAGTGATGCCTGCAGGTACTTGAACCATTCCTCGAGTCCATCAACTTTCTCCGCATTGCTCCACTGATATCCACCAAACGCAGTTGCACTAATTCTCGCTATCTTTGCTGCCTTTGCGACCTTCACTAGCTTGGCCGCCTGGTCTACGACCTGCTGGTTAAGCTCTAAATCTCCAGCAAGGGTAAACGTCCACGCCCAGTTGGCGTCTTCGTCACGAACAATACATTCATTGCCCCCAACGCCAACTATCGATACGGCGGCAGTCAGGGCAACGCATCCTCCTCGTGTAATTAAACCTCGTGAGTCTGTCGCATTAGTAGGGTCGTCGATGGTATAGCTGTATGGTTCCCCCGTGCTTGCCACCATCGGATCCACGCGCAGGAACTGTGCTGTCTGGGGGTCGTAGGTGCGTGCTCGCAGGTAGATTAGTCCTGAGTCGGCGTTGGTGTACTGCCCGTCGTAGCCCAGCGGGGTGGTCGCGGTGCCTTTGGTGCCGGTGGTGTTGCCGTAGGCGTCGTAGGTCATCGCGCCTTCGCTGGCGCCGGTCGATCCGGTGAGCATGCGGGTTGAGCCCTGCTGGTCGTGGTGGAGGTAGAGGACTTTGTTTTCGCCGTTGACCTGCTCGATGGGCATGCCTCTTGGTCCGTAGATGTAGCTGTTGGTGCCGTCGTTGAGGAGTTCCTCGCCGGGGCTCCAGGTCATGTGGGTGGTGGTTCCGCTGATTGTCTGGGAGGCGCGTAGGCCGTTGCCGTCGTAGGCGTAGGTGTCTTCGATTTTCGGGGTTTTGCCTTCTTCGGGGCGAGTGACCGAGACCAGGTTCTGGGCCTGGTCGTAGCCGTAGGTGGTGGCGGGGCCTTTTTCGGGGGTGTTTTTGAGTCGCTCGCCGAGTTCGTCGAAGGTGTAGGTGCCGCCCGCGCCTTTTTCGAGCTGGTCGGCGTTGTTGTAGGTGTAGGTGTTGGTGCCGATCGTTTTGGGGTTGTTGGCGGCGTCGTATTCGTAGACGGTGGGGCCGGCTTTGTTGAGGCGGTTGTTTTCGTCGTAGCTGTATTCGGTGGTTTCTTCGCCGGGAAGGCCCTTGGAGATCGCTTTCTTCAGCTGCCCGTCGTTGTCCCGGGTGTAGACGAGCGAGGCGAGCGATTCTGTGCTCTTGGTGATGTTGGCTTCGCTCATCTGGTCCGCTTCGTTGTAGGCGTATTTGTCTTGGTTGTTCGTTCCCGATGGGAACGTTATGGCCGTCACGTTCGAGTTCGCGTCGTGCGAGACTTTGGTTTCGTGGCTGAGCCAGTCGGTGATGGTCTGCACGCGCCCGGCGCTGTCGTAGCCGTAGGTCACCCTGCTGCCATTGGGGTAGGTCAGTTTGGTTTGCTGGCCGGCGAGGTCGTATTCGTAGGCGGTGCTGTCGCCGTGGCCGTCAGTGGCGTTCGTGAGCTGGTCGAGCGTGTTGTAGGTGTAGCTCGATTTGCCGGTGCCGTCGGTCATGGCGACGAGGTTGCCGTCTTTGTCGTATTCGCGTTTGACTTTGGGTGTTTTTTCTTCGGAGTAGGCGACTTCGGTGAGGCGGTTGCCGGGGTCGTAGGTGTAGGTCGTGGTGCGTCCCTTGGCGTCGGTCAGCTTTTTCAGGTTTCCGGCGGCGTCGTATTCGTTTTTGCTTGAGTGGCTGAGCGGGTCGACTTCTTCGGTGATCTCCTCCAGCAGGTTGCGGGCGGTTTTGCGAGTGTGGCCGTTGCCGTCCTTCTGGGCGATCGGCTGGCCGGCGCTGTCGTATTCGGTTTCGACGAGCGTGCCGTTTGGTTCTTTTTCGGCGGTCTGCTGTTCGTCGGCGTTGTAGACGAAGGTCGTCGTGCGACTGTTGCCGTCGGTGAGCGTTTCGAGCGAGCCGTCGGGGTTGTAGACGTGTTTGGTGGTGTGGCCGAGGGGGTCGGTGACCGTGAGCGGGCGGCCCTGGGCGTCGAGTTCGATTTTTGTCGTGTACTTCAGCGGTTCGCCTTTGGCGTTGCCCTGGGGGCTCACCGTCGAGGTCTCCTGCGAGTCTTCGTTGTAGGCCATTGTGCGCTTGTCGCCTTCGGGGTCGGTTTCGCTTTCGCTTTCGCGGTCACCGTATTTGTCGTAGGCGAAGGTCGTTTTCCGTTCCAGCGGGTCGGTTTCGCTTTTGGGGTCCAGGGTGGCGTTGTATTCGTATTTGGTTTTTTCGGTCTTGCCGCCGGGGGCGGGGCGTTCGATCGTTTCCGGGTCGCCGTGGCTGTTGCGCACGATCGTCGTCGTCTCGCCCCTGGGGGTGGTCATCGTTTCCACGTCGTGCGTGCCGTTGTACGTCCATTTCGTTTCGTTGCCGTTGGGGTCTTTTTCGCTCGTTCGATCGGCGGTCGAGTCATAGCCGTAGTTGGTCGTGTGTTTGTCCGGGTCGGTCATGGCGATCAGGTTGAGGGAACCGTCGTATTCGTAGGTGCTCGTGGCCGCCAGCGAGGTTCCCGATGCCAGCGTGATGCTCGTCGGCAGGCCGGCGTTGTTGAACTGCTCCACGGTCGTCGAGCCGTTGGGTTCGGTGACGGTCGCTTCCGTGCCCGCTTCCGTTTCGGCGTATTTCAGCTTCTGTTTGCGTTGCGCGTAGTCTTCCAGGGAGCTCACGCGATGGGAGGCGTCGTATTCCGTTTTGGCCGAGCTGCCGCGGCCGTCGGTCTCCACGGTCAGCTGGTGCGAGGCGTCGTATTCGAATTTCCAGCGCGCTTTTTCTTCTCCCGGCAGGGTCACGCTCGCCAGCTTCCCCGACGAGTAGGTGTACTTGACGGTGTGGCCCATCGGGTCTTTGATGCTTTCCACCTGCCCTTCTTTGTAGGCGAAGGTGAGCTTGCGCCCGGCGCCGTCGGCGACCGATTCGAGCACTCCTTTGTTGTAGGTCAGCGTGATCGCGTTGCCGTTGCGGTCGGTTTCGCTCGTGAGCTGGCCGCTGCTGTTGAAGGCCAGCTTGGTCTGGTCGGGCAGCGTGTAGAGATAGCCGGTTCCTTCTTTGACGAGCGTCGCCTGCACCCACGGACCGGGCGAGACATACGTGCCGCTGGAGGTGAGGTGGAACGTCACGGTGCTGCCGTTGTCCTGATACACCGTGGCCTTTTCCGCTTCGGCGTTGACGACGACGTGCGCGCTGTAGGAGCCCGTCCAGCCATACCCGAAGGGGCCGGCTTCGCTCTGCTGCGCGGCGAGCTGGGAGTTGTATGTGCGCGTCATGTGCAGGCCGGGGCCGCGACCGCCGACGGCCAGGTCGGTCTGGCTCACCGCCTGGTTGCCCGTGGCGAGGTTGACCGGCCCCAGGCCATAGCTTTCTTCGGGGGTGAAGGCGTAGGTGTACACCCACGCAGCGCCCGTGTTGACGTTGTCGCTGGAGCCGCCGATCAGGCCCGTTTCGCCGTTGTTCCCGGACAGCGCCACGCTGATGCCCAGGCGGCCTTCGCCGCTCTCTTCCCGACCGGTGATCTTCGAGCCCAGCTGGCTCCAGGTGCTGCTGGAGCGCGTGAACTCCCAGGCCGCGCCGATGGCTTTCTTGTCGAAATACCCGCCGATCAGCGCGGTGTTGCCGTTGGCGGACAGCGCCACGCCGGCGCCGAAGGAGCCTTCGCCGCTCTCGGAGCCGCCCGTCAGCTTCGAGCCCTGCTGGGTCCATTTGCCTTCCGAGCTCGTGAACACCCAGGCCGCGCCGACGTTGGTGTTGTCGCTGCGTCCGCCGATCAGCGCGGTGCTCGCGTTGGAGGACAGCGCCACGCTGTCGCCGAATGAGCCCGCTCCGGTCTCGCCGGTGGCAGTGAGCTTGGAGCCCTGCTGGCTCCAGGCGCCTTGCCGGCGGGTGAACACCCACGCCGCGCCGACGCTCGTGTTGTCGGTTTCGCCGCCGATCAGGGCCGTGTCGCCCCCTTCGCGTGTCAGCGCCACGCTGCTGCCGAACTCGCCCGCTCCGGTCTCGCCAGTGCCGGTGAGCTTGGAGCCCTGCTGGCTCCAGCTGGTTTCCGTGCGCGTGAACACCCAGGCGGCCCCGACGTTGGTGTTGTCGCTGCGCCCGCCGATCAGCGCGGTGTTGCCTTCTTCGGAGCCCAGCGCGACGCTGTAGCCGAACTCGCCTTCGCCAGTCTCGCCGCTGCCGGTGAACTTGGAGCCCTGCCCGGCCCATTTGCCTTCCGAGCGTACGAACACCCATGCCGCGCCGACGTTTTTGTTGTCGCCGTAGGCCCCCACCAGAGCGGTGTTCCCGTCGGGAGACAGCGCCACGCCGGCGCCGAAGTGTCCTTCGCCGGTCTCTTCTTTGCCCGTCAGCTTCGCCTGCTGGGTCCAGGTCAAGCCCGAGCGCGTGAACACCCACGCCGCGCCGATGCCTTTGTTGTCGGTGGACCCACCGATCAGGGCGGTGTTGCCGTCGGCGGACAGCGCCACGCTGAGGCCGAACCGCCCTTCGCCGGTCTCTTCTTTGCCCGTGAGCTTCGCGCCCTGCTGGATCAACGGATCGATCCGAACGGGGAAGCGCGCGCCGCGCGTATCGACACGCACCAGCACCCGCCCGCCGTGCAGCTCAAGCCAGCTGCGCAACACGCTTCCCCTCGCGTCCGTGGCGACCAGCTCGCCGTAGCGCAGCGAAGGACCGCCCGCGTGGCGGAACCAGACGCTCTGCCCACCGCCGGCGAGCACGGCGCGCGTATCACCGGAGAGCGCCAGCGACAGCGTCAACGGCCCCGCCGCGCCCCCGCCTGGCGCCCGCGCGAGGGTGAAGCCCTGCTCCAGGCCGGCCGGCCCGTTGGAGTACCACTCGCTCAATCCCCCGCGCGCATAGACGACGCGATTGGCCTTCGCGCGCAGCGCCATCCCGCCGAGCGCCCTCAACGAAGCGCCATAGCCCACCGCCCCCAGGCCCAACCCCAGCCGCGCCGTGCCCGAGCCCACCAGCGCCCCCGAGCGATCGAAGCGCATCCACAGGCGTTGCGCCGGGTTGGCCGCACGGAACCCACGCCCCGAGGCCCTCACGCCGTAGGCGCGATCGTCCGCTCCCACCGCCCCCGAGATCGCCCCCTGCGCCAGGAAGGGCAGACTCGCAAGCCCCCTGCGCGCCACCGGACCGCGACGCGCGGCACTCGGCCACAGGGCAAGCGCCACGCCGACCGCCAGCGACAGCAGCGCAACCGCCGCCACGGCGCGCCACGACCCAACCGCGCGCGAGGGCACGACTGTCGGGGCCAGAACCTCCGTACGCTCAGCCGCCGGGGTGCCTGCCACCGTCGCCACAGAGCGAACCGGCCGAGTGTCCGCGCCCTCCGCGCTGGCGCCTCGTGCTCCGGCATCGGGACGATCCGGCCACTCGCTCTGGCCGCCATGACTGCGCTCAAGCTCCTTCAGCGGTGACATAGGAGCCGAGGCTAGTTATGACAACAGTCGTCGGCAAACCTCCGCGGACGACGGCAGGATCTACGGTTGCAGACCAGCCGGCAATGTTTCTGACCCCGGATTTGGGGACTGGAACGCCCCCTGATGGACCGCGCTGCTCCATCGGCAGCGCGGGGAGAGGTCCGTTTCAGCGGCTCATCAGCGGTACCGCTCGACCACGGCGTCCGCGACCAGATCCAGCAGCCTGCCCCTGCCGTCGGGCAGGCTCGTGGGCAGCGCCGCCTTGGCCTGCGCCACCAGCCTCAATGCCCGCTCCCGCGCCTCCTCCAGCGCGCCCGTCGCCGCGATGCGCTCGCACAGCCGCTCGGCCTGCTCGGGGCCCTCCAGCGCGGCGAGGTTCACTCCGGCCAGCGAGGGGTCGCGCTCGCGCGCGAGGATCAACGGCAGCGTGACGGTGCCATCGAGCAGGTCGGTGCCGCGCGACTTGCCGGTGCGCTCCACGGGGCCGGAGACGTCGAGCACGTCGTCGAGCAGCTGGAAGGCCAGGCCGATGCGCCGCGCGAAGGCGCCCAGGGTGTCGGCCAGCGCGCGGGAGCCCTCGGCGGCGATGAGCGCCCCCAGACGGCAGGCAGCCTCGAACAGCGCCGCCGTCTTGAGCTCGCAGCGGCGCAGGTAGCGCTCGAGGGCCACGGCGGAGGCGTAGGCGTCCTCGCGCTGCAGCAGCTCGCCCGCAGCGAGGGCCGAGCTGGCGTCGGACAGGGCTCGCAGCTGCGCCAGGCTGCCGTTGCGCGCCAGCTCGGCGAAGGCGCGCGAGAACAGCAGATCTCCGGTGGCTACGGCCGTCTCGCGGCCCGCCACGGCGACGATCGTGGGGTGGCCGCGGCGCAGCTGCGCGCCGTCGATCACATCGTCGTGCACGAGCGTGGCGGAGTGCACCAGCTCGACCGCCACCGCCGCGCGCACCAGGCTCTCCTCGCCCTCGCCGCCCTCCCGCGGGCCGCCCGCGGACTCGGCCGCCAGCACCACCAGCAGCGGGCGCAGGCGCTTGCCCCCCGCGAGCACCGTCGCGTTGGCGTGCTCGGCAAGCGGTACGCCCGCCTCTCTGGTGACCGCCTCCAGGTGGGCCTCGGTGCGGATCATGCGCGCCCTCAGGCTCTCGCCGCCGCCCTGCACGATCGCCTCGACCGCATCGATGTCGCCAGTTGTGCTCACGGCCCCCATCATGCGCCTTCGCGCTGCGGCGTGCCCGGCGGCGTGCTCGCAACGGTGCCCGAATGGATCGCGACGATGCCCCCGGCGGTGAGCACCCAGCGGATCTCCTCCAGGCCCGCCCGCTCCATCTCCGCGGCCAGCGCGCGCGGGCCGGGGAAGCGCTTGACGGACTCGGGCAGATAGGTGTAGGCGGCGGCGATCGTTCCATCCGGCGCGGACCCCCGCAGGCCGGCGGCCAGCGCGCTCACCCCGCCCGCGGCGCGTCCCAGCAGCGGCACGAGGCGATCGAACCACAGCCGGTAGAACCACGACAGCGGCGGCCGTGTGGGCGTCGTGAACTCCAGCACCATGATCCTGCCTCCCGGCGCCACCACGCGCGCCATCTCCGCCAACCCACGCCCCAAATCGGCGAAGTTGCGCACGCCGAAGCCCACCGTGGCGGCGTCGAAGGAGTCCCCGGGGTAGGGCAGCTCCAGCGCATCGCCCCACTCGAAGCGCACGTTCACGCCCTCCCGCCGAGTCCCCTCCCGTCCGGCCTCATCCCGCCGAGTCCCCTCCCGCAGGGCCTCCTCCCCCCGGGCGCCGTCCCGCAGGACCCCCTCCCGCCGGGCCTTCTCGCGCGCGCGGCTGAGCATGCCCTCGGAGAAGTCGCTGCCCACCACTTCGCCCCCCGGCGCCACGCGCCTGGCCACCTCCAGCGCCAGGTCCCCGGTGCCGGTGGCCACGTCCAGCACCCGCGACCCGGGCGACACCCGCGCGATGTCCACCGCGCGCTCCCGCCAGCGGTGGTGCAGCCCCGCCGTCATGGCGCTGTTGAGCAGGTCGTACACGCCGGCGACGCGATCGAACATCGCCCGCACCTGGCCTGCCTCAAGGGTGCCTGCCGCGGGCATCGCCCCGGCTACTTGAGCTGCGAGAGGAATTCGACCACCGCGTTGAACTTCTGCGGCGGGAGGTTGCGGAAGGAGGGCATCGGCGCCGTGGGGTTGACGAGCGTGCGCGCGATGGCCTGGCGGTTGATGCGCGATCCGATGTGCGTCAGCTGCGGCCCGGGTCCGTCGTTGCCGTTGTCGCCGATCTTGTGACACGCCAGGCAGCCGCTGCCGGCCACCACGTTGCGCCCTTCTTCGAACTTGGCCAGCGTGACGCCGCCCGCCGCGGCCACCGCCGCGGGCGTGGGCAGTTCGATCACCGTGGGCGAGCCGGCGTTGGCGCCCGAGTAGGTGAGGAAGACCATCGCGGCGATGACGACGATGCCGGTGATGGTGGCGATCGGGCGGCGCTCGGGGCGGCGCTCGGGCGAGCGGTCGTAGAAGGGCAGCAGAAACAGCAGGATCATGCCCAATGTGGGCACGCCGATGGTGGCCAGCGGCACCAGGCTGGGCGGCTTGATCACACGCAGCACCTCGAAGAGGAAGAAGAAGTACCACTCCGGGCGGGGCACGTAGGTGGTGGTGGTGGGGTTGGCCTTGGACCCCAGCTCGGCCCCCAGCACGAGGGACATGGTGATGATCACGGCCATCACCACGCAGGCCATCGCCGCGTCCTTGGCCACGGCGTAGGGGAAGAAGGGCTTGCCCTGGCTCTTGAGGATGGAGTATTCGCGCAGGTACTCCTCCTTCTCGCGGCGGTTCACGGCGTCTACGCCTCGACCTTGCGCAGGTCGGGGTCCTTCTCGGCCTTTAGCCAGGGCGGAGCGGTCGTGCCCAGCTTGGCCACCAGATACAGATGGGCGCCGATCAGCGCGGCGATCGCCCCGGGCACCAGGAGCATGTGGATGGCATAGAAGCGCGAGAGCGTGGTGGCCCCGAATTCCGATCCGCCGCGCAGGAAGTCGCTCAGATAGGGCCCCAGCAGCGGGCCCGTGCCGTTGATGTTCACGCCCACGATCGTGGCCCAGTAGGCGCGCTGGTCGAAGGGCAGAAGGTAGCCGCTGAAGGACATCAGCATCGTCAGGATCAAAAGCACCACCCCGATCACCCAGTTGAGCTCGCGGGGGTACTTGTAGGCGCCGAAGAAGAAGGTGCGGCCCATGTGCAGGAAGACCAATATGACCATCACGCTGGAGCCCCACTTGTGCATGCCGCGCACGAACTGGCCCAGGAACACTTCGTTGGTGACGTAGCGGATCGATTCATAGGCGCCACCCGACGGGTCGGGGCGGTAGAACATCGCCAGGAACACGCCCGTGACCGCCTGCGAGAGGAAGGCGAACATCGTGGCCGAGCCGAGCGTGTAGAACCAGTTGGTGCCCTTGGGCACCTTGCGGAACATCAGCCAGCGCGCGGCGCCGCTCAGGGAGGTGCGCTCGTCGACCCAGTCCACCACCGTGACGCCGGCTTCGCGCGCGTGGTGCGCGGGCGTGGCCGGCCCGGCGCCGTCGCCGTTGCCCTCGCCGGGGCGGGGTGGCGGCGCCTTCAGCGGAGCGGGAAGCGGAGGGGCGGGGAGCTTGGGAAGTCTGGGCATGACGATGAAAGAAGGGCCGGTCCTGAAGGTCCTAGAGCTTGCGCGCGCCGGGACGCGATGGGTAGGCGTACTGCCCGATGCCGTCGATCGGCTCGCCCGGGTCGCGTGGGGAGAAGCGCTGCAGCTCGCTGTTGACGCTGTAGCGCGGCCCGATCTGCACGTAGAGGCCATCCTCCACGCGCGTGTAGAAGCGATCCAGGGGGCGCACCGGCGGTCCGCCCACGCGGCGGCCCAGGAGGTCATAGACGCCGCCGTGGCAGGGGCAGATGAAGCGCTCGGCCGCGTCCACCCAGCGCACGGGGCAGCCGAGGTGCGCGCAGCGCGAGGAGATGGCGATGAACGCGGCGTCCCTGTCGGCCGGATCGGTGTCCAGCGCGGGGTTGCGCTTGCGCACGTACACCGTCGTCTTGCCCGCCTCGCCGATGCCGGGGGTGAGCGTGATGACCGTGGGGATGTAGTTGCTGTCGGGGAAGTCGTCGATCGTGCCCACCGTCTCCCAGCGGTGAGGCGTGCTCTTGAAGATCGGCCCGATGGCGAAGCCCAGCGCGGGCAGCAGAAAGGACGCGGCGGCCACGCCCCCGGCGGCCTGACCGCCGATCGTCATGAAGCGCCGGCGCGTGACGGTCTCGCCCTCGAAGGCGCCGGGCATGCCGCGGTCGGCGGTGTACCTGCTCTTGTGCTGTTCGTGCCTGCTGGCCAAGGGCCCTTAAGAATATCGGGCGGGGGCGGCCACCGCGCGCATGGCCGCCAGCGCCTCGGGCGAGCCGGCGCGGGCCAGCGCCTTGGCGTGCTCGTGCGCGGCGCTCGAACCCCAGCCCACCGCGCGCGCGCCCGCGTCCCAGATGGCAGCCGCCAGCTCCCGATCGCCCGCGCCGTGCGCGAGGGCCGTGAGCGTGATCACGTCGGCCAGCTCGGCCACCGCCACCAGATCGCCCATCGCCACCAGCCGCGCCAGGCCCAGCGCGTAGAGCTGGTCCCCCGCGAGCAGCCCCAGATCGGCCTCGGGCGGGCGCAGGAGCCGCGCGCAGCCATAGTGCAGGAGGTAGCCCTCGTAGATGGCCTCCACCAGCAGCTCGTACTCGGCGGCCACTTCGCTGTCGCCCGCCCGCGGCCCGCGTGCGACCACCTGCGCGGGGCCATGACCGTTGCCCGTGGCCGGCCGCGCGGGCAGCAGGCCGGCCATCAGCCCGCCCTGTTCGCGCAAGAGCGCCTCCAGGCGCTCCAGGGGGCTCACCGAAGCTCCCGGAACGCGGCGCGCGCCGCCTCCACGGTGCGTTCCACGTGCTCGGGCGTGTGCGCGAGGGAGGGAAACCAGGCCTCGAACTGGCTCGGCGGCGGGTAGACCCCGCGCGCGAGCAGTCCCCGGCACCACGCCCCATAGGCCTCCAGGTCGCACGCCTGCACGTCTGTGAGATTCGCCACGGGCCGCTCGGAGAAGAACACCGTGAGCAATCCTGGCACATGCACCACCTGCACCGGGCGCTCGCTGTCCCCGGCGGCCTCGCGCAGGCCCTGGGCCAGGTGCTCGGTGAGGGCCGCCAGGCGCAGATAGGACTGCTCGTCGAGCAGCTCCAGCGTGGCCAGCCCGGCGGCTACCGCGAGAGGGTTGCCCGAGAGCGTCCCCGCCTGGTAGACGCCGCCGGCGGGGGCCAGCATCTCCAGCAGCTCCGCGCGGCCCCCCACGGCGCCCGCGGGCAGGCCCCCACCGAGGATCTTGCCCATGATGACGAGGTCGCCCAGCACGCCCGTCTGTTCCTGCGCCCCGCCGCGCGCTACGCGAAAGCCGCTGATGACCTCATCGAGCACGAGCAGGGCGCCGTTTGATTTGGCGCGCGTGCGCAGCAGCTCCATGTACTCCTCGGGCGCGGGCACGAGGCCCATGTTGGCCGGCACCGCCTCGGCGAGGATCGCCGCGAGCTCGTGCTCGGCGACTGTCTCCTCGAGCGCCTGGGGGTCGTTCCAGGGCACCACCACCGTGGCGGCCGTCGCCGACGCGGGGACCCCCAGACTGCTGGGCAGCGCCTGCGTGGCCAGGCCCGAGCCCGCCTGCGCGAGCAGCCCGTCCACGTGGCCGTGATAGGCGCCCGCGAACTTGAGCACCTTTTCGCGTCCCGTGGCCGCGCGCGCGAGGCGCAGGGCGCTCATCGTGGCCTCCGTGCCCGAGGAGGTCATGCGCAGCATCTCCACCGCCTCCATGCGCTCGCAGACCTCCTCCGCCAGGCGCACCTCCCCGGACGTGGGCGCGCCGAAGCTCATTCCTTCGCGGGCGGCGCGCGCCACCGCTTCGACCACGCGGGGGTGGGCGTGGCCGTGGATGAGCGGACCCCAGGAGCAGACATAGTCGACGTAGGTGTTGCCATCGACGTCGATCAGCTCCGCCCCGTGGGCGCGCTCGATGAACACGGGATCGCGGCCGATGGCGTGCATCGCGCGCACGGGCGAGTTGACTCCCCCGGGGAGCACCCGCAGCGCGCGCCTGTACAGCTCGGCCGAGTGAGTGTCAGACAGCGAAGCGGCCATCATCCATACTGCCGCTCCCACTCCTTGAATTCGTCGGTGAAGTACAGCAGGCGGATCTTCTTGAACTCCGTGGAGCTGTAGAGGGTGGCGCGCTCGGCGATGCCGGTCTGCTGCGCGATCGCATCGAGCACCGCGTCGCACTCCTCCTTGGAGCGCCCGTGGGCCATCGTGAAGACGCTATAGGGCCAATCCTCGTAGGTGGGGCGCTCGTAGCAGTGGCTGATGCCGCGAAACGCCGCCATGCGCGGGCCCAGCTCCATGATGCGCTCCGAGGGGACCTTCCACACGCCCATGCCATTGGCCGAGAAGCCCGCGCGGCGGTGGTAGAGGATCGCGGCCACCCGCCGCAGGATGCCGCGCTCGCGCATGCCCGCCATGTGCCCCAGCAGGCCATCGACCGTCATGCCCAGGCGCCGGGCCGCGGGCTCGTAGGGTTCGCTCATGACCGCCATGTCTCCCTGCGTCGCGCGGATGACGGCGATGTCCAGCTCGTCGTACTCGACCGGCCGCAGGTCCACGGGCTCCTGCGCCGCACCCTCGCTGGCGAGCGCCTTCGTGTCCCCCTCCATCTCCAGATCCATGCGGATCTTGAAGAGCTTGAGCGTGGGCAGCTGGCGAATCGACTCGGCCCCCGTCAGCTGTTTGAGCACATCCAGCGTGCCCTCCAGGCCGAGCTTGGAATCGGGCTCCGTGGCCAGCGTGAACCACATGTTGAAGTCGTGATTGCGCAGGTAGTTGTGCGACACCCCGGGGTGGCCATTGATGATCTTGCCCGCCCGCCAGGGGTGCTCGGGGTCCACCTTCGCCGCCACCAGCATCGAGGAGTAGCCCAGCGCGCGCGTGTCGTAGATGGGCGTCACCTGGCGCACGATGCGTTCCTCCAGCAGGCGCCTTACGCGGCGCATCGCCTCCTCCTCGGTCACCTCCGCCAGGCGCGCCACGGCCGCGTAGGGCCGGACCTGGAGGGGAAAGCTGCCCTGCATCAGGTTCAGCAGCCTGCGGTCGAGGTCGTCGAGCGCCACCGCCGCGCCCTCCTTGCGGCTGCGCGTCTTGGGCACTGCGGCGTCCGCGCGGTCGATCGCCGCGTCCTGCCCCCCCGCCTCCGGGGGCTCGCCCGCTGAGGCGATCGCCTCTGTGTCTGTCAGCTCTGCTCGGCCAGCCATCTCGCCGCGTCCTTCGCGTGGTAGGTGATGATGACGTCCGCGCCCGCGCGGCGCAGAGAGGTGAGGATCTCCAGCACGGTGGCGCGCTCATCCAGATAGCCCGCCGCCGCCGCGGCCTTGACCATCGCATACTCGCCGCTGACGTTGTAGGCGGCCACCGGCAGCCGCGTCGCGCGCTTCACCGCGCGGATCAGATCGCCGTAGGCGAGCGCGGGCTTGACCATCACGATGTCCGCCCCCTCCTGCGCATCGAGCAGCGCCTCGCGCACCGCCTCCCCGCCGTTGGCGGGGTCCATCTGGTAGCCCCGCCGGTCGCCGAAGGCCGGCGCGCTG
This sequence comes from uncultured Solirubrobacteraceae bacterium, assembly GCA_964582105.1. Classification (GTDB taxonomy): domain Bacteria; phylum Actinomycetota; class Thermoleophilia; order Solirubrobacterales; family Solirubrobacteraceae; genus Palsa-744. Next base: position 81,331 of record CAZOQI010000042.1, on the reverse strand, counting down.
TCCGCCGCGTCGCGGAAGGGGCCGTAGAAGGCCGAGGCGAACTTCGCGCTGTAGGCCATGATGGGGGTCTGCGCGAAGCCCTCCTCGTCGAGCGCCTCGCGGATCGCCCCCACGCGCCCGTCCATCATGTCCGAGGGGGCCACCACGTCGGCGCCGGCGCGTGCGTGCGAGACAGCGGTGCGCGCCAAGAGCTCCACGGAGGCGTCGTTGTCCACGTGGAATGGGCTGCCCGCCCCCCCCACCCCCGATCCGCTCGCTGCGGCCGGCTCGCTCAGCACCCCGCAGTGCCCGTGATCGGTGTACTCGCACAGGCACACGTCGGTCATCACCAGCAGCTCGGGATGGGCCTGCTTGATCGCCTGTATGGAGAGCTGCACGATGCCCTCCTCATCCCACGCCGCCGAGCCTTCGGCGTCCTTCTCGCCGGGCAGGCCGAACAGCAGCACCGCCCTCAGGCCCAGCCCCGCCGCCGCGCCGGCCTCCTTCACGGCCTGCGCGATCGACAGGCGCGCCACTCCCGGCATCGCCGCGATCTCCTCGCGGCCGGCCGTCGTCTCCGAGACGAACAGCGGCAGCACCAGCTGCTCCGCGCGCACATCCGTCTCGCGCACCAGCCCGCGCAGGGCCGGCGAGGAGCGCAGCCTGCGCAGGCGCGTCTGTGGAAAGGCCATGACGCCTTCGAGGATAGTCGCCTACGCGCGGCGCAGGCCCGCGCGAGCGAGCACCCCGAACAGGACGGTCAGCGCCAGCAGGTGCGCGAGCGACCCCGCGAGCGCCGGTTCGGCCCCGTTGACGGCGTTGTCCAGCGCCTGCAAAGCGGCCTTGAAGGGAAACACCACCGAGATCCCGCGGATCACGTCATACAGCGCCGGCGCCACCGCGCCCGCGGGCACGAGCGCCAGGAAGGCCAGCGGCAGCGACAGCAGGAAGGCCAGCAGCGACGCGGCTCTGACCTCCCGCGCAAGCGCGCCGATCGCCACCCCCAGCGCGCCGAACGCCAGCGCGCCCGCCAGCAGCGCCAGCAGCCACAGGCCGATGCGGCTCCATTCCAGGGCCACGAAGGCGCCGATGCCGGCGAGCATCGCAAAGGCCAGCACGAACGCGCAGCCACCGGCCAGCAGCAGCTTCTCCACGACGAGCCCCTCGCGGGAGACCAGGCCGCGGGTCAACCGCGCCAGCGTGTTGTCTTCGCGCTCCAGCGCGATCCCCCCCGCGGCCAGGAGCACGCAGACGAACATCAGCGAGATGCTCACGGCGACGACCACGGCGAAGGTGTTCAGCGGCGTGCGCCGGCCGTGCACTGTCGTGGCCTTCACCTGCACCGGCTGCCCCACGGTGGCCAGCACGTCCTTGCTGATGTTCAGGTTGTTCGCCGCGAAGCTGGCCAGTTCCCGCACGCGCAGCAGCGCCCGCCGATCGCGCCCGGGAGGCTGACGGGCGATCACGCCGCCCAGCACCCTGGGCACTTCTTCCAGCCCCAGCAGCCGGTTCTGATTGATCCCCAGCTGGCTCAGATCCCCTCCCTGCAGCAGCAGGTTGATGCCCCGCGAGGCGAGCTGCCTGATCTGCAGCGAGATTTCGAGATTGGCCTGTGCGACAGCCGCCTGGATCTTCGACTGCGCGAGGCTCTGCTCCAGGGCGTCGCCGTTGTAGATCACTTCCAGCTGGCCCTGATTGAGCACCGAGGAGAGCTTCGCGGCTATGTTCGCGGGGATCACCACGGCCGCGAGCGCCTCGCCGGAGCGCACCTTTTCGAGCGCCTGCGCGCGCGTGGCCACCTTCAGCGGCTGCACTTCGCTGAAGAGCTGCGCGTAATAGCGCCCCACTTCCACCCTGCTGCCGCCGAGTTCCACGCTCGCCCCCGGCGGGGCCAGGTTGACGATCGCGACCTTCGGCCTGCCGGGGCTGCGCGAGATCGCCAGGCCGATCAAAAGCGCGATGGCGATGGGGTAGACCACGAGCACCGCCACCAGCACGCGCGAGCGCCGCAGGATCAGAAGGTCCTTGCCAAGCAGCCACCTCATGCCGGCGACCGGCCCATCTCATCCCCATCCCCCGCGCCCTGCTTCTCCAGCGGGCGCTGGAGCCCGCGGGCGCGCGCGCGCAGGAAGGCCACGAATGCCTCCTCGAAGTCGATCCCATTCCCCGCCTTGCGGGAGCCGCTGCCCTGCGCCATCAGCGTCTGCGGCGAGTCGTCGAGGAGCAGCTCGCCCTCGTCGAGCACCAGCACGCGGCCCGCGTAGCGCTCGGCCTCGGCCACGTTGTGCGTGGAGAACATCACGCTCGTGCCGTGCGCGATGAGCCCCTGTATGAACTGCCACAGACGCCCCCGCTGGATCGGGTCGAGCGCCGCGCTGGGCTCGTCCAGCAGCAGCGCGGCGGGCTGGGAGAGCATGCCCACGGCGATGTTCACGCGCTGGCGGTTGCCGCCGGAGAGGCGCCCCACCTGCTCGTCGGCGCGCTCGGCGAGGTCGGTCTGCTCGAGCATCCTGCGCACCGTCGCCGCGGGATCGCGCACGCGCTCCAGGCGCGCCCACAGCGCGAGGTTCTCCACGACCGTCAGCCTCATGTACACAGCCGGCTGCTGGGGCACCCAGCCGACCCGCTCCGCCGCGCCGCCCACGTCGCCGGCGGTTGGGGCCTGCACGCCGGCGAGCACCGACAAAAGCGTCGTCTTGCCCGCGCCGTTGGGGCCGATGACGGCCACCAGCTCCCCGGGCTGGACCTCGAAGCTGACATCGCGCAGGGCCAGGCGCTCGCCGAAGCGCTTGCTCACGCCCCGCGCGCTCAGGACCGCCGCGGCCGCGTTGGGGTTCTCGGGCGCGCCTGCCGCCTCCCTGCTCACAGCAGCCCGCCGGGAGAGCGCTCCCACGGCTCGAGCGTCAGATGGCGGCTCAGATACATGGCCGTCTCGCGCAGCACCGCCAGAATCGGCAGCGCCACCAGCGCGCCGATGACCCCGTACAGCTGCAGCCCCAGGAGCAGCGCGAAGATCACCAGCAGGGGGTTGATGCGCAGCGTGTGCGCGAAGATCTGCGGCGCCACCACGTGGCCCTCGAGCTGCTGCAGGCCCACGAACAGCAGCGCCACCCACACGGCCGAGATGGGGTTCGTGAAGAGGGCCACGAGGATCGCCGGCACCGCCCCCAGGATCGGGCCGATGTAGGGGACCAGCTCCATCACCCCGTAGAACATCGCAAACGCCACCGCATACTTCTCCCCGTCGGGGAAGATGCCCAGCACGCCGAAGAGGTACAGCGCGAGGCCCGTGCTCACCCCCATCACCACGCTGAACAGCAGCTGCCCCCCCACGTAGCGCGACACCGCGTGCTGCGCCAGCGCGGGGTAGTCGTCGGCCGCGCTGCCGTCGCCGTCGGGCATCGCCCGGCGCACGAGCCCCCCGATGCGCTCGCCGTACAGGAGCATGTACACCGAGAGCACGAACACCAGCACCACGTCGAAGAAGGCCGAGGCCGCTTCGGTGAGCAGGCTCCCGCCGAAGGAGGCCAGCGAGCTGGAGCTCTTGGCGATCTTGTCCTGCAATGTCTGCAGCGCCGTCTTGCCCTGGTTGACGAGGTGCGCGTGGACGCCGTGTTCGTTGAGATAGCTCTGGAGGTTGGCGATCGTCCTGTTCGCTTGCGCCACCAGATGGGGCAGGTTGTGCGTGAACGAGCGCACCTGATTGGAGATGGGGTTGGCCAGCAGAAAGCCGATCCCGGCCAATGTGAGGAAGAATGCGAGATACACAGCCAGCACTGCCAGGCCGCGGGGGAGGCGCGAGCGCTGGAGGAACGACACGGCAGGGTTGAGGATCAGCGCGATGACCCCCGCTACGACAAAGATCAGGAGCACCTTGCCCGAGGCCCGCGCCAGCGCCCACAGCGCCAGCAGCGCCAGCGGCAGCCCCACCAGCTGCACCCAGCGGGGCACCACCACGCGCGGCTGCTCGCTCACATCCCTCCCGTCATGGCCAGAGTATGGCTGAGGCGCAGGCGACCATCCTGTTCGTGGGCGACCTCGTGGGGAGCGTCGGGCGGCGCACGCTCCTGCGCTGCCTGCCCGAGCTGCGCGAGCGCCACGCGCCCACCTTCGTGGTGGTCAACGGCGAGAACGTGGCGGGGGGCCTGGGCATCACGCCCAAGGCCGCGAAGGAGCTGCTGGCGGCCGGCGTGGATGCGATCACGCTGGGCAACCACGCCTATCACCGCCGCGAGATCTACCCCTATCTCGACGAAGAGCAGCGGATCGTCAGGCCCTACAACTACCTCCGCGGCCAGCCCGGGCGCGGGGCGTGCGTGGTGGAGCACGAGGGCGTGCGCCTGGGGGTGGTCAACCTCAGCGGCAACCTCTTCGTGCGCGCGGGGCGCAGCGCGTTCACGGAGATCGACGTCGCGCTGCAGGAGCTCGATGGCGTGGAGCACGTGCTGGTGGACATGCACGCCGAGGCCACGAGCGAGAAGATCGCAATGGGCTGGCTCCTGGACGGGCGCGTGAGCGCGGTGGTGGGCACCCACACGCACGTGCCCACCGCGGACGCGCGCGTGCTCCCGGGCGGCACCGCCTACATCACCGACGTGGGCATGACCGGCGCGCGCGGGGGCGTCATCGGCGTCAAGCGCGAGCAGGCCGTGGAGGCGCTCGTGACGCAGATGCCCGTGCGCTTTGAGACCTCCGAGGAGGATCCCTGGCTGATGGGAGTGCTGATCAGGTGCTCACAGCCGCGGCGGGCCGATGCGATCGAGCAGGTTCTGATGCCGAGGCCCGCGTAGGCGGCGCGGCCTCGCCGGGGGGTCCCGCCAGCAGCGCGAGCATGACCAGCCCGAAGAACCAGGGTATGTAGAGGTAGAACCAGTGTTCGATCCCCAGCTGCGTGGCGATCAGCACCGCCGCGCAGGCAGCCGCCAGTCCGACCGCATCCGGGCGCCGGGGCAGGAGCGCGAGCAGCAGCGCGAGCGCGACCGCGAGCGCCTCCGCGACCGTCTCGGAGCCGTGCAGGCCGTAGAGCCCCCACAGTGAGAAGGGCGAGCCGCGGTTGGCCTGATAGGCGATCGTGCGCTCGTAGATCGTATGGGGAGAGTCGTGGGTGAGGGCCGGGATGGCCACGATCGCGGCGGTGATCAGGAAGGCCGCGAGAAAGGCCCCCAGTGCACGCGAGCGCGAGGGCGCCAACCCGGACCCCTTCCCCGCGCCCTCCCCATTCCCCTCAGGAGCCTCGCCGGGGAGTCGCGGCGGCCGGCGCAGGCCGTGCGTGGCCAGCAGCGGCGCCAGCGCCAGCGGCGCGAACTTGGTGAGGCCGGCGAGCGCCGCGAACATGCCCCGCGCGGGCGGCGAGCTCGCAAAGAGCACCGCCGCGAGCACCAGCGCGCCCACGAGCACGTCGTCGCTGTTGCTCTCCAGGGCATAGAGCGTGAAGGGGAAGGCCGCCCAGGCGTAGGCCAGCGCGATGCCCAGCGCCGGCCCGCGCACGCGCCGCCCGAGCAGGAACAAGAGGCCGATGGCGAGCAGATCGCAGAAGATCGCGAAGGCGTGCGCGGCGGGCAGGTCGTCCCAATGGCCGCTCCAGCCGAAGATCTGCTGGAAGGGCACGTAGGCCTCGTAGTTGAGCGGGCCGTAGGTGTCCCCGTGTTCGTTATCGCCGGGGTAGCCCCCGTAGAGCGGCCTCCCATCGGCGAGTCGCTGCGCCCCGATCACCCCGGCGTAGCCGACGTCGATGACATTGGAGTCGGTGATGTTGAGGCCGATGCGAAAGCCGATCAGGAACACGAGGCCGATGGCGAGCGCCTCCGGCGGCACGCGCGGGCGCCACGGATCGCCGGCCGGCACAGCGCAGCGGCGGCGGAGCTTCAGCAGCATGCGCACGAGCAGATACGCAAGCGGCGGGTAGGCCAGCGGCACCGAGGCGTAGATGTCGGCGTGGTTGAAGAACGCCAGCGAGACCGAGAAGGACAGCAGCACCAGCAGATCCAGGTGCAGCAGCGCGAGGGGCCGACGCCAGTCGCACAGGCCGAGGAAGAAGAGCGCACACAGGGGCAGCCAGATATAGAGCGCGTTGACGTGCCTGCCGAAGGCCCCCGGATAGCCGCGCGCCATCGTCCAGGCCACCTGAAAGCCGGTCCACTGCTCGAGCACGCGCCCGGAGGCGTCGGCGATGTAGACCTGCACGATCTCCCTGCCCTGGCGCGAGAAATAGGAGACCTGCCAGCGCCCGGGGCCTTTCAGATAGGCGCCGCCGTAGGAGCCGGGGTGGTGGGCGCGCTCGGCGCGCACCTTGGGCAGGACTTCGGCGATGCGAATGACCTGATCGGCCGACAGGCGCCGGCCCGGATAGGGGATGTCCGAGGGCGCGACGGGAACCGGCGCGTTGGGGTTGGCCGCCGGTGGGTTTGATGGGGAGGGGGATGGGCCGCGCAGTGGCGTGCCGGGGCTGCTGCCGGCCAGCGAAGGAGATGAGAGCCCGGCGGAGGGGACGGCGGAGGGGACGGCGGCCGCCGGGGAGGCGCAGGCAGGGACCAGCAGCGCAGCGAGGAGAGGCGGCAGGAGCGCTGGAAAACGCCGGGGCATCGTGCTGCGAGGGTACCTGCGAAAGGGGATCAGGCGGCGCGCCTGGCGGCTTGGCGGCGCCCGCTGCACTTGCGCGCTTGGCGCCCCGAGCACGGCTCCGGGCGCTGGGGACGCGGCGCGGGCGTGAGAGCGCGCTCCACGGCGAGGCACACCCGCTCCACGTCTTCGGTGCTCATGGCGATGAACAGCGGCAGGCGCACGAGCGTGTCGCTGATGCGATCGGTGACGGGCAGCTCCCCGGCGGCCCGCCCGAAGCGCCGGCCGGCGCTGGAGGAGTGCAGGGGGATGTAGTGGAAGTGCGCCTCCACGCGCCTGGCGGCCAAGCGCTTGATGAAGCGATCGCGCGCGCCGCGCGTGGGCAGCAGCAGGTGGAACATGTGCGCGTTGTGTGCGCAGTGGGCGGGGATCGTGGGGCGGCGCAGCAGACCTCGCTCTTCGAGCGCCGCGAAGCGCTCGTTGTAGGTGTTCCAGATGGCCATGCGCCGCGCGAAGATCTCGTCCGCGTGCTCGATCTGCGCCCACAGGAAGGCGGCGTTGATCTCGCTGGTGAGAAAGGAGGAGCCGAGGTCCACCCAGGTGTACTTGTCGACCTGCCCGCGCAGGAACTGGCTGCGGTTGGTGCCCTTCTCCTGGAGGATCTCCGCGCGCGCCACCCAGTCGGAGCGGTTGACGAGCAGCGCGCCGCCCTCGCCGCAGGTCAGGTTCTTGGTCTCGTGGAAGCTGAGGCAGCCAAGGTCCCCGAGGGCGCCCAGCGGACGATCCCGGTAGGCGGCGCCGATGCCCTGCGCGGCGTCCTCGATCACGACCAGCCGATGGCGCTCGGCGAGAGCGAGGATGGCATCCATCTCGCAGGCCACGCCGGCGTAGTGGACGGGCACGATGGCGCGCGTGCTCGATGTGATGGCCTGCTCCAGCAGATCCTCGTCGAGGTTGAGCGTATCCGGGCGGATGTCAACGAACACCGGCCTGGCGCCGCGCAGGGCGACCGCGCCGGCGGTGGTGGGAAAGGTGTAGGAGGGCACGATGACCTCATCGCCGGCGCCGATGCCGGCCACGAGCATGGCCATCTCCAGGGCCGAGGAGCAGGAGAAGGTGAGCAGCGCCCGCTCGCAGCCGAGCCGCTGCTCAAGCCAGCGCGAGCAGCGCTCGGTGAAGGGGCCGTTGCCGGACAGGTGGATGCTGTCGATCGCCTGCCCGATGAAGCCGATCTCCTCGCCGGTGGCAAAGGGGCGGTTGAAGGGGACTTTGCCCGGCGGGATGCCATCCGCGCAGGGGCTCGCGCCGGTGGCGCCCGAGCGCGCGCTGTCGGCGTCCTGTGCGGCGCTGTCGGCGTTTGTTTTCATTTGTTAAATGGTCCCAGCTATCAGCGGGGTGGTCAAGGCGCCTGTCGGAAACAGATGAGCGCGACTGGCGGGCGCCGGGTCCGCGGGCAGCCAGGCCCCTCGGGGCCCATCCCAGGACCTTTTCCGCAGGCCCCAGAACCGTTTTGCCGCGCTTTGGGCCGGTGGTATGTTGGCCGCGATGAGTTGGGATAGTCGAAATGATTCGCGGGCCCTTGCCCCGCCCGTGCTCAGCGTCGTCGTGCCCGTGTACGGCTGCCGGCCCTGCCTGCGAGCGCTGCACGAGCGCCTGACCGCAGCCCTCGCGGAGCTGGGCCAGGCCTACGAGATCGTCCTCGTCGACGATCGCGCCGAAGACGGCTCGTGGCCGGAGATCGAACGGCTGGTCGAGCTGGATCGGGCCGTTCGGGGCATCCGGCTGAGTCGCAACTTCGGGCAGCACGCGGCGATCACGGCCGGGCTGCACCACGCGCGGGGAGCGTGGGCGGTGGTGATGGACTGCGACCTGCAGGACCCCCCGGAGGTCATCCCGCGCCTGTGGGCAAAGGCGCAGGAGGGCCATGACATCGTCTTTGGCCGGCGCTCGCGCAAGCCCACGGGCTTCCTGCGGGGCCTGCTGGGGCGCCTGTACTTCCGCGGCATCCGCGTGTTCGCCGAAACCCCCGTGGACGGGCAGTACGGCAGCTTCAGCCTGGTCTCGCGCAAGGTGCTCGACGCGTTTCTGAGGTTCAAGGACCAGGACCGCCACTACATGATGATCCTGACCTGGCTGCGCTTCGACACGGCCTGGGTGGACTACGAGCCCGCGCCGAGGTATCGCGGCGCCAGCTCCTACAGCCTGCCCAAGCTGATCGAGCACGCGCTGGACGGCGTCTTCTTCCAGACCACCGTGCTGCTGCGCTGGATCGTGTACATGGGCTTCGGGCTGGCCCTGCTGGGCGCCCTGCTGGCCCTGCGCGTGGTGTACGCGAAGGTCGTTGGCACCGTGTTCCCCGGCTGGACCAGCCTCGTGGCCGGCGGGCTGTTCGTGGGCGGCTTCATCATCCTCAGCACGGGGATCACGGGGCTGTACATCGGCAAGGTGTTCGATCAGGTGCGCGCGCGGCCGGTGTTCGTGGTGGATCGCATCGCGGAAGGCACCCAGGACAGACGCGCACGCGCGCACGGCGCCGCCACCTCGCACACGCCTCTGCAGGTCTCCCGCGACGCGCCGAGCACTCGCGTGGGGGCGCTCTAGTGCGCGCCGCGAGCGAGCGCGCCACCGCAGCGCAGAGCCCGGGCGAGCCCCGCAGCGAGACGCAGAGTCCGGGCGAGCGGGCCGCGGCGGCGCGCTGGGTCCGGCGCGGGCTGCTGCTGGCAGGGCCGCCGCCGCGCGATTGGGCCCGCTCGCACGCCGCGCTGCCCGCGATCGAGCCGAGCGGCGAGGGAGACGACGGCGTGGAGCTCTGCTACTCCCCCCGCGACCGGCGCGGGAGGGCGCACGTGGCGCGCGCACGTGTGGATGTGCTGCCCGATGGCGAGCTGGCCGTCGTGGGGCACGATCCCGAGCCCGTCCTGGCTCCCGGACCCCTGGGGGCCTTCGACGACAGCGGCGTCACGAACTCCTGCATCGTCGAGGGCGGCGAGGGCACGCTGCTGTATTACACCGGCTGGACGCTGGGGGTGACGGTCCCCTTCTACTTCTATGCCGGCGCTGCGCTGCGCCCGGCCGGCGAGCGTGCCTTCCGGCGCGTCTCCAGCGCGCCGCTGCTGGAGCGCAACGCGGTGGACCCGTACCTGACCGCCTCGCCGTGGGTGCTGCGCGAGGAGGGGATGTGGCGCATGTGGTACGTGTCGTGCACGCGCTGGGAGATGGCCGACGATGCCCCTCGCCACCACTACCTCCTGCGCTACGCCGAGAGCTCCGACGGATTGCGCTGGCGGCGGCAGGGCCGCGTGGCGATCGACTTCGCCGACGCCGGGGAGTACGCGATCAGCCGCCCGTGCGTGGTGCGCGATGGAGATCGCTACCGGATGTGGTTCGCGGCGCGGGGCGAGAGCTACCGCTTGGGTTACGCCGAGTCGCGCGACGGGCTGCGCTGGGATCGCGACGACGCGCGGGCGGGGCTGGAGCCCGCGGAGAGCGGCTGGGACTCGCAGATGCTGGCCTATCCCGCGGTCTTCGACCGGCGGGGGGTGAGGTATCTCCTGTACAACGGCAATGACTACGGGCGCAGCGGGATCGGATACGCCACGATGGACACGGCGGGCGAAGGAGGCATGCAGGACGAGAGAGGCACACGGGGCGAAGGAGGCATGCAGGGCGAGAGAGGCACGCGGGGCGAGGGATGACGGCCGTGGAGCACAAGCCGGTCGTGATATTCGGGGCGGGCTCGTTCGCCGAAGTGGCCACCGTATACCTGGAGAGGGACAGCCCGCGCGAGGTGGCGGCGTTTACCGTCGATGGCGAGTACGTGCAGGCCGGCACCCTCGCCGGCAGGCCGGTGATCGCGTGGGAGGAGCTGATCGAAAGCCATCCCCCGGAGCGGGCCGACCTGCTGGTGGCCCTCGGATACCAGGGCGTCAATGGCGTCCGCCGCGAGATCTACGAACGCGCCAAGGCGCTGGGCTACGGGTTCGTCACCTATGTGAGCTCGCACGCGATGGTGATGACCGACGAGCCGATCGGCGAGAACACCTTCATATTCGAGGCCAACGTGATCCAGCCCTTCGTGGGCATCGGCGACAACGTGATCCTCTGGAGCGGCAACCACATCGGCCACCACAGTCGCATCGGCAGTCACTGCTTCATCGCCTCGCACGCAGTGGTCTCAGGTCATGTGAGCATCGGCGAGGCGTGCTTCGTCGGCGTCAATGCCACCTTCCGCGACGAAATCGCGGTGGGACCGCGCTGCGTGGTGGGAGCTGGGGCGGTGGTGCTCGGCGACCAGCCGGAGGGCACCGTGCTCGGGGCCAGCGCGACCGCCCCGCACCACAAGAAGAGCTGGGAATTAAGGCACATCTGAGGCGTTGGATGACAGAGACATGCTCACCGTAGGCGCAACAGAGCACAACTGGCTGGAGCTCGTCAGCGAGGCCGTCCGCCACGAGGGTTGTGGCGTCGTCACCGGCGTGCTCTCACCGGAGCAGATCGCGCGCACGCGCGCGGCGATGTACGAGGTGCAGGCGCGAATACACGAGGAGGTGGGCGCCGAGCGCCTGGCGCAGGCGGGGGAGCGGGGCGTGCTGCGGCTGATGGCGCGCTATGACCCGCTCTTTCTGGAGCTCCTGGAGCTGCCCGAGATGCTGGCCGTCGTCGATGAGATGGTGTCCGACACCGCGATCCTGCATCTGCAGAACGGCTTTGTGCTGCCGCCCGAGGGCAGGAGCTCGGATGGCGGGGCGCCGGGCGCGAGCATGTCAGGCGCAGGCGCGCCGGGCGCGGGCGCCTCGGCCGCGAGCACGTTTCAGGGCACCTTTCACCGCGACTTCCCCCGCCATCTGCACGGCTACATGGCATCCATCAACGCCCTGCTCACGCTCGATCCTTTCACCGCCGAGAACGGCGCGACGCTCGTGGCGCCCGGAACCCAGCAGCGACCCGAGCGGCCCGCGCAGGACTACCTGGAGGCGGCGGCCGTCGCGGTGGAATGCCCGGCGGGGGCGATGATCGTATTCGACTCCACCCTCTGGCACGCCGCCGGCGCGAATCTTTCAGACCGGGATCGCGTCGCCATCAACCATCAGTTCACCCGCTCCTTCCTCAAGCAGCAGATCGATTACGTGAGGGCGCTCGGCGATGAGGTGGTGCGCGCCCAGAGCCCCCGCGTGCAGCAGCTGCTGGGCTGGTATACGCGCGTGGTGACGAGCCTCGCCGAGTACTACCGGCCGGCGCACGAACGCCTCTACCGCGCCGGGCAGGGGTGAGCGATGAAGGTCGGCCCCGTCCCCTGGATCTGCGTCGCCGTGACGATCATCGTGACGATCTACGGGCAGCTGGTGGTCAAGTGGCAGGTGCTCCAGCGCGGCCACCTGCCGGCGGGCCTGCTCGGCAAGCTGTCTTTCTTCGTGAGTTTTTTCACCAACCCCTGGATGATCAGCGTGGGAGTGTCGATCGGGATCGGGGCCTTGACATGGGTGGCCGCATTGTCGCGCCTGGAACTCAGCCGGGCCTATCCCTTCACCGCATTGTCCTTCATCAGCGTGCTGCTGCTCAGCGCGGTGTTCTTCGGAGAGACGATAACGATCGCCAAGGTGAGCGGCGTGCTCCTGGTGATAACCGGGCTGGTCGTGGGCGCGAGCCTGTAGGCGCGTGGCGTGATGCCCGGGAGCGCAGGTAAGACCGTGGCCGTGAGCCAGTCCAACTACGTGCCGTGGAAGGGTTACTTCGACCTCATGGGCGCCGTCGATGAGTTCATTCTCTACGACGACGTCCAGTACACCCGCCGCGACTGGCGCAATCGCAATCGCCTCAAGTCCCCGCAGGGGCCGCGCTGGCTGACGATTCCCGTTCAGGTCAAGGGGCGCTATCTGCAGCGGATCGACGAGACGCTGACAAGCGATGAGGACTGGGGCGAGCGCCACTGGTCGACGCTCACGGCGTGGTACGGACGCGCCGCGTTCTTCAAACGCTACCGCCCTGTGCTCGAACCCCTTTACCGGGAGATGGGGGAGCGGAAACTGTCGGCCATCAATCGCCGTTTCCTGGAGACCCTGGCCGAGCTCCTGGGAATCTCGACGCCGCTGCGATCCTCCCGCGATTACCCGGCGAGCGGGCGCAGGACCGAGCGCCTGCTCGACATCTGCCGCGCAGCGGGCGCCGAGCGCTACGTATCCGGTCCCGCCGCGCGCGCGTACCTGGAGGAGGAGCGCTTCCACGAGCACGGCATCGAGGTTGTGTGGATGAGCTATGAGGACTACCCCGAGTATCCGCAGCTGTGGCCCCCGTTCGATCATCACGTGAGCGCGCTCGATCTGCTTCTGAACCTCGGCGAGGATGCCGGGCGGTACATGCGCAGACCCGCCTGGGCGCGGTAGGAAGAGGGTGGATGAGGATGGCGAGCAAGGAGGTGAGCGGCAACGAGGTGAGCGGCAGGGAGGTGAGCGACAGAGAGGCGGGCGGCAGCGAGGCGGGCATGGTGAGCGTGGCAACGCCGGCGGGGCGCCCTGCGCGCTGGCCCGCCGTCCTGCTGATTCCCTGCGCGCTGGCGGGCACCTGGCTGCTGTCCGGCGTCGGCGCCGGCGTCGTGGCGCGGTTTGTCGTCTTTGAAGCCTTCTATGTCCTGCTGCCCGGCTGCCTTTTGTATGTGCTGCTCAGCCCCGCGCCGGGAGGGTGGCTGCGCACCGTGGCGATCGGCTGGCCGCTGGGTTACGCGCTGGAGGTCGGGGCGTTCGCGCTGAGCGCCGCGCTGGGTGCGCGCTGGGCGCTCACGCTGCTGCCGCTTCTGTCCCTGCTCCTGGCGGCCCCGTGGCTGCTGCGCAGAGCGGGACGGGAGCGCGCGCGGGCCATGTGCCGACCGCTCGCCGCGCCCGAGCTGCTGCCGGTGGGGGCGGCCGTGAGCGCCGCGGTGGTCCTGCTGGCGTTCACCTTCTTCGCCTCTTCGCCTCTGCCCGAACACGCGCGCAGCGTGTCCTACAGCGAGGACAACGTGTTCGACATGGCGCTCGCCGCCGAGGCCCGCCACCACTGGCCGATCACCGAGGCGTGGGTGGCAGGGGAACCGCTGCACTACTACACCGGCATCTTCATACACGCCGCGGCGCTGAATCAGGTTCTGAACATCTCGCTCGCGGCGGCATTTCTGCGGCTGCTGCCCAGCACGATGTTTCTGATCGCCGCCCTGCAGCTGTGGGCGCTGGGAGCGGCCTTGGCGGCCGGCCGACCGGGGATAGCGCGCCGCGTGGGCCCGCTGGCGGTGGCGCTGCTGCTGGTGACGCGGGACGTGAACCTGAACCCGCTGAGGTCGTTGGTGCTGCACATCGACCCCTTCACGCAGTTCCCGCTGAGCCCGAGCTTCGCCTTCGGCGCCGTCTTCTTTCTCGGCGCGCTGCTGCTGATACAGACGCGCGTGGTGCAGCCGCCGCCACCTTCCGGCGGACCTCCGCCACGATCGCGCGAGGCCCTCTCCCACACCCGTGAGGGCATGCTCTCCGATACCCGGGAGGGCACGCTCTCCCCCACCCGCGCCGGCACCGCAAGGAGGGGCGCGCGGCGGGCCACGGCGGGTCTGCTCGTGATGGTGGGGATGCTGACAGCGGGGCTGGGGGCGGCAAAGGCCTTCGGCGCCTTTGACTTCGTGGGCGGCCTCGGTCTCTACTGGCTGTGGCAGACGATCCGCGGCCGGGGATCGCGGACGCTCACGTACTGCATGGTGGTGGCCGGGGTCGCCGTGCTGGCCATCTACTTCCTGCTGATCGCCGGCGGCAGCGACGCCACGATGGGGATTCACCCCCTCAAATTCCTTCAGGAAGCCGACACCCTGGAACACGCGACGCATCTGGCCAAACGCCTGGTGGGGCCGTCGCTCTACTGGCTGGCGCTGGCGGCCGGGGGCAGCGTGCTGGCGGTGCTGGCCCTGGCGCCGCTGCTGGGAGCCGGATGGCTGCTGTGGCGTGAGCGGGGCGTGCCCGATGCGCTGCTGCTGCTGATGTGCGTATTCGTGGTGGGCATGGGCGGCTACACCATGCTGGGAGCGCCGGGCGGCGTGGAGGGAGTGTTTTTCGTATATGGCTATGTCGCGCTCGTGCCGGTCGCCGCGCTGGGCTTGGTGCGTCTGTGGGATGAAACGCCACGGCAGGCGAGGCGGGGGCTGCTGCGCGCCGGCGCGGCGCTGGTCGCGCTGGGAGTGGCGCTGGCGAGCGTGACGGCGTCGGTGACGCTGACGGGAAGGACGAGCGATGCACTGCAGGCCTTCGCCTACGCGGCGGTGGCGGCGGGAGCGGCCTGGGCGGTGTGGAGACTTCAGGCGCGCTGCCGCCCGGCGCTGTCCTCGCGCCTGGCCCGGGTGGCGGCCTGCTGCATATTGCTGTTGAGCGCGCTCGCGCTGGTGAAGCCGCTGACGCTCACCGGAAACGGGGCCTGGAGGACGCTCACGGGAAAGGCCACCTCGGAAAGGGACACGCCTGCGGAATACGGCATGACGGCGGCGCTCTACGAGGGTCTCGGGTGGGTGCGCACGCACACGACCTCCTGCGACGTGCTGGCGGTGAGCAATGTGTATGACAACGCCAAGAAGACCGAGTCGGCCTACTTCTACTATTCGGCGTTCGCCGAAAGGCGCATCTTTCTGGAGAGCTGGCACTACACCGCCCGCGGGCAGACCGGCCTGCAGCCCTACCCCGCACGCTTTGCGCTCAACCAAAGCGCAACCCACGAGGGCAATCCCGGCGCATTGCGCGAGCTGGCGCGCAGGGGGGTCAAATACGTGCTCATCGACAAGACCCACGGGGGCGGAGCTTCCGAGCCCGCGAGCGTCAGCGCATTGGTGTATTCCAGCCCCGCCCTGGATGTCTACAGGCTGCTTGCAGTCCCCGGTCGCCCGCGGGGGTGCGCGGTGGTGAGTTAGATCGCCGCGAGCGCTGATGGCTGGAGGCCGAAGTGCCCCGCGATCAGGGCGCCCACGTCGCGGATGGCCCACTGCGCAGGCTCCGGCCCCTGCTCCAGCCCGCAGAGGATGAGCGCCCCGAGCGAGTCCTCGGCGTGCAGCGAGCCGTGCGAGCCGCCGCCCACGTGCGCCTGGCCGCCCCAGTCCAGGAACTCGCAGCCGGGGGTCGCGGAGAGCAGCACGTCGCCCGAGGTCGCGCAGGTGAGCGCCGACCACACGCGCGCCGGCGCATCGGGGAAGGCGGGGGTGTGCAGGACCCCATCGCGCAGACTCCCCTCGAGCACCGCCGGCTCGCCCTCGACGCTCCAGCTCGCACCGCGCGCATCGCGCGCATCGCCGCCGGGGCGCAGGCGCAGCTCGCCGATGGAGGGCCGCGCGATGACAGCCTCCAGGGGCGCCCCGTGGGGGTCGAGCTCCAGCCACATCACCAGCTGCACCCCGTCGATCTGAAGCGCCCGCCGGATCACGCTCGAGCGCAATGTGGAGCGGCGGTGCTCGGCGAGCACGTACACCATCGCCGCGCGCTGGGAGGGGCACACCGCTATGCGCGGCTCTTCGCGGGCGCGGCGGACGGAGGGCAGGGCGTTGCCCACGGGGCCGAGCCGCGAGCCGGTGGGTCCCGCGATCTCCAGCTCCTCCAGCGCGGCGTTCAGATCGATCGTCTCCGCTATCGGGGCCTGGGAATGGTCGGCCATGACGATCAGCGCATGCCCCTCCAGGAAGGCCTCGATGCCGCCGGCGGCATCCACGAGGCGCGCGAGCTGCTCATCGGCGTGCGCCAGCGACTGCACCTGCCCGGCCGGGCCCGCCCTGTGGGAGTGCCAATCGTTGTCGGGCAGCGAGAGCAGCAGGAAGTCGAACAGATCGTGCTCCACCAGATAGGCCCCCACGCAGCCGCTGTGGCGGTCGCGCACCCCCGGCATGCCCAGGCCCGAGCGGCAGCCGGTGGGTCGGCTGGAGAAGATGTCCGCGTAGAACAGCTCGCGCGGCCCCAGCACCGGGTGGCGCACGAGCGTCGCGGCGATGCGCGTCAGCGCGCTGTCGCGCTGGGGCTCGTGGCGATGGCGCCCGCGATACATCAGGTAGGTGGTCCCCGCGGTGCGCAGCCCCGCGTCGTCGAGCGCCTCGAACACCGTGAGGGTCTCGGCAGACAGATGCGCGCGGTTCATGTTGTAGACGGTGTCCGTTAGCTGGCGGGCGATGCCCAAGCGCTGCGCCGCGCGGAAGCTCGAGCCGTACTCCACATAGCGCCCTTCCTCGCGGTGATACCAGTTCATGCCGGGGATCAGGTGCCGCTCCTGGCCGGCGCCCGTCACGATCGACGCCGCGCACACGGGGGTCACGGAGGGGAAGGCGGCCACGCAGTCGGGCACATAGCGCCCGCGGCGCATCAGCTCCGCCAGGATCGGCGCGCGCCCGGCGGCCACGGTCTGCTCCAGCATCGCCGGCGCCATCGCGTCGATCACGCAGAGGATGAGCTTGGGGGGCGTGGACACCGGCGGGCAGCCCGCGCTCTAGCGCCGCAGAATGCGCAGCCCCGCGTACTTCTCGCCCGCGCGCCGGCGCGTGGAGAGCAAAAGCCAGGCGAAGGGCGCCGGCGCGAGGAAGCCGAGCGGGTGCAGGAGCGAGGTCAGGGCGGCGATCGCCAGCGCGGCGCCGTCCACGTAGAGGGTCAGGGCTTCGCGCGCGCCGCGATGCTCGTGCAGACGCCCGCGCGCGCGGGCGATCAGCGGGCGCACCGCCGCCTGGCCCAACAGTGCCGCCAGCGCGCCGCCGAGGAGGCCCGGCCAGAAGGCGTCGCCGTGCTCGCTCAGGGTGCCGGCGAACAGCAGCGCGCCGACGCCGATGCCCAGGCCGGCCACCGCCGCCCCCAGCGGCCCGGCCTCGAAGCGCTCCGCGCCGAGGCGAAACTGCAGCAGGTAGGCCCCGAGCAGCATCGCGGCGATGGCCACGAGCCACCAGCCTTCCTGCAGGAAGGAGAAGTCGCTGTGGGAGAAGCCCACGCCGAGCGCTCCAGCGGAGGCCAGGGCGCCGGCGAGCAGCGCCGGCAGGAAGGGGCGCAGGCCGGCCGCCAGCGCCAGGCCGAGGCCGAGGCCGATGTAGAAGGCGAGGTTGTTCAAGGTGGGTGGTGGGGGCGTTTTGACGAGCAGCCGCGGTCCCTGTCTCGGTGAGCGCCGAGCGTTTGCGGCGAGACCGTCCGGCCGGCTGCTGCATGGAGCCTATCTCCCTCGGGCCGAGGCTCCCTGCCCAGCTACTCTCTCCAGGTATGTCAATGGACGACGGGGGCCGGCGGGCTCGTCCCGCGGCACACGAGCTCGCGCGCTACGAAGGTCTGTTCGCGGCGCGCACGCGCGGGATGCGCAGCTCGGCCATGCGCGAGATGATGGCTCTCACCGAGCGCCCCGAGGTGATCTCCCTGGCGGGGGGGCTGCCCGACACCTCCACCTTCGCGCCGGAGCTCTACGCGAAGCTGATGGCGCACGTGGCGGCCGACTCGACGGCTCGGGCCCTGCAGTACGGGCCCACGGGCGGCATGGCGGTGGTCATGAAGGGGATCGTCGAGGTGATGGCCGCTGAGGACACGATCGTCGACCCCGAGGACATCATCGTCACCACCGGCGGCCAGCAGGTGATCGATCTCGTCTGCAAGACGCTGATCGACCCGGGCGACGTGATCGTCGCCGAGGCGCCCACCTACCCGGGGGCGGTGCCCACCTTCGGGGCCTACGAGGCCGATGTGGTGCAGATCGAGATGGACGGCGAGGGGATGCCGATCGATGCTTTGGAGGCGACCCTCGATGAGCTGCAGGCGCAGGGACGGCGCCCGAAGTTCATCTACACCATCCCCAACTTCCAGAACCCCGGCGGGGTGACGATGTCGCTGGAGCGCCGGCGGCGGCTGGTGGAGGTGGCGCGCGAGCGCGAGCTGCTGATACTGGAGGACAACCCCTATGGGCTGCTGCGCTACGAGGGCGAGGCACTGCCCACGCTGTACTCGCTGGACGCCTCCAGCGCCGGGCGAGGAGGCGCCTCGGATCTGGTCATCTACCTGGGCACCTTCTCCAAGATTCTCTCCCCGGGCGTGCGCCTGGGCTGGGCGGTCGCGCCGCGGCCGGTGCTGGAGAAGCTCAACCTGGGCAAGCAGGGAGCCGATCTGTGCTCATCGCCGGTCACGCAGCTGTTCGTGGCCGCCTACCTGGAGGAGCAGGACTGGATGGGCTACATCCAGACGCTGCGCGATCTCTACCGCCGGCGCCGCGACACGATGCTGGATGCGCTGGAGAGGCACCTCGGCGAGCAGACGCGCTGGACGAGACCGCAGGGCGGCCTCTTCATCTGGGCCACCCTCCCGGACTACATCGACACCACCGACCTGCTCGCGCGGGCGCTGGAGAGCGAGAACGTCGCCTTCGTGCCGGGAAGAGCCGCCTACATGGACGGCCGCGGGGCCTCCTCGATGCGCCTGAACTTCGCCGGCATCCGCGAGCAGGACATCCGCGAGGGGATCCGGCGCATCGGCAAGGTCGTGGGCGAGCAGGTGGGCCTGTTCGGGACGCTCACCGGCGCCCCGCGGCCTGCCGCCGGCGCATCCTCGGCCACCGCGCCCGACGCGCCTGCCGCCGGCGCATCCTCGGCGACCGCGCCCGACGCGCCTCCCGCCGGCCCACCTTCGGCCACCTCGCCCGCGCCTCCCGCCGGCCCACCGGCAGCCGGTCCTCCAGCCGAACCCCCCTCCACGCCCGAGCCGCTGGCCGATGTCGTCGACCTGCCGCGACGGCGGGCGCAGGGTCGATGAGGGTCGCCGTGCTCAAGGGCGGGCGCTCGCTGGAGCGCCAGGTGTCGCTGCGCTCCGGAGCGCAGATCGAGGACGCCCTGCAGCGCCTGGGGCACGAGACCGTCGTGATCGACGTCGGCCCCGAGCTGGTCAAGCAGGTGCGCGCGGCGAACCCCGATGTGGCCTTCATCGCCCTGCACGGGCGCGATGGCGAGGACGGGGCGGTGCAGGAGCTGCTGGGCGCCATCGGGGTGCCCTATACGGGCTCGGGCCCCTCGGCCTGCATCCGCTGCGCCGACAAGGTGCTGGCCAAGCATCTCATGCGCGACGCGGGGATACCCACGCCCGAGTTCCACTCCTTCAACGAGACGGCCTTCCGCGAGCTGGGCGCAGCGGCGGCCCTGAAGGACATCGAGGCCAGCCTCGGGTTTCCGCTGGTGGTCAAGCCCTCCGGTCAGGGCAGCGCCCTGGGGATCAAGTTCGCGCGCTGCAGCGAGGAGGTGCCCAGCGCGCTGCTCGCGGCCTTCTCCTACGACCGCAAGGTGCTGCTGGAGCGCTGCATACAGGGCCGGGATCTGGCGGTCTCGGTGCTCGACTCCGAGCTCGTGGGCGAGGATCCAAACGCCCAGCCGGCCGATCAGCCACAGGCTCAGCCGCATGCCCAGCCACACGCTCGGCCGCATGCCCAGCCACACGCTCGGCCGACCGCCCAGCCGGTGGCGCTGCCCGTGGTGGAGGCTGTCCCGCGCGAAGAGGACTTCTATGACTTCGAGGCGCGCTATCAGATCGGGCGCACGGCGTTCGTCTGCCCGGCCGAGCTGCCGCCGAAGGCAGCCGCGCGGGCGCAGGAGCTGGCGCTGGAGGTGTACGCGCTGCTGGGCTGCCGCGGCTTCGCACGCGTGGACCTTATGCTGGAGGACGGCTCGGGCGAGCTGTGGGTGCTGGAGACGAACGCCATCCCGGGGTTCACCGAGACGAGCCTCCTGCCGCAGGCCGCCGACGCGGCCGGGATCGGCTTCGACGAGCTGGTCAGCCGCATCCTCCTCAGCGCGCCTGCGGGCTGAGACGCGGGCGGTAGGCTGCCCCTTCCAACCCCAAACGGCCGCCTCCTAGGAATCCCCCGCGGCGAAGTCCTCGGGCGAGACCTCGTCGAGGAACTCCTTGAACTTCTCGACGACATCCTCGGACTCCTCGATGTTGTGCTCGAACTCGATGGCGGACTCGTTGATGACCTCCTCGGCGGCGAAGATGGGCGCGCCGCAGCGCACGGCGAGCGCGATGGCGTCGCTGGGACGGGAGTCGATCTCAAGCTCGCGCCCGTTCATGCTGATGGTGATGGAGGCGAAGAAGGTGTTCTCGCGCAGCTCCGTGACGGCCACCTGCGTGCACTTGGCCTCGAGCTCGCCGAGGAGGTCGTAGAGGAGGTCGTGGGTCATGGGGCGCGGCGTCGAGGCGCCCTGGAGCTTCATCAGGATCGAGGCGGCCTCGGGGTGGCCGATCCAGATCGGCAGGAACCTGTTGCCGTCGACAGTCTTCAGGAGCACGATCGGCTGCTTGCCGACCATGTCGAAGCTGACGCCGTAGATGACCATCTCCTGCACGAGCATCCTCCGGGAGGGTGGGGCTCAGAGTATAGGTGCCCGCCGCGCCCCCACAGCGGACCTGCGGGGCCTGGGAGCCCTACGGCCGGGAGGCGTAGGCGCGGAAGCTCCAGAGCTTGTTGCCAAGGAAGTTCAGCGGCGTGGAGGCGGCCACGGCCAGCGCCTCGGCCGGGACCTTGGCGAGCCCGGCGCCCTCCACGAAGAGGGTCAGAAGCAGGAAGCCGAAGGCCGCCGCCACGAGGCTGACCACGAAGAAGCGCAGCGCCTGGAAGCGCACGCTGCCCGCGGCCGCATCGAAGGTCCAGTGGCGGTTGAGCAGGAAGTTGTTGGTCACCGCCACCAGCCAGGCGAGGATGAAGGCGACGCGATAGTCGATCGCCAGCGCGTGCACGCAGAGCGCGTAGACGCCGACGTTGACGACGAAGCCCGTGCCGCCCACGATGCCAAAGCGGATCAGCTGCAGCCAGTTGGCGGGCCGGCGCAGGCCGTGAAGCAGGCGCGTGTGGGGGCGCAGTTCCACGGAGGGCGGGACGGGGGGGCGGCGCAGATCCACGGCGGTGGCCTCGTCGGGCATCGACCAAGGGTAGCGAGACGGCCCCACGGAGGCCGCACGGAGGCCCCCGGAGAGTGCAGAAGGGGCGCACGGAGGGCGCACAGGGGCGCACGGAGGATTTCACGAAGGCTGCGCGGCCGGCCCCGCGGAGGCCGCGGCTGGGGTCGCGCGAAGACTGCGCTGGAGATGGTCGGCGAGCCTCACGGCGAAGGCGACGATCATGAAGGTGGAGTTGGCCTGGCTGGAGGTGGGGAAGGCCGAGCTGCTGGCCACGAACAGATCGTGGAAGCCGTGCACGGCGAGATCGGCGTCGAGCACGCCGTCCTCGGGGCGGGCGGCCATGCGCGTGGTGCCCGACTGATGGCAGCCGTAGAAGAAGCGATCGCGGATGGCTTTGTCGATGTCCCGTGCCTGCACGAGGTACTCCAGCTGCCCGAGGGAGTGCCGGCGCAGGTAGCGGTCGAAGTGCTCGTGGGCGCGAATGACCCCATCGATGTCGGCCTCGTCCACGTGCATACGCGGGTGCAGGCGCGCCACCCCCAGCGCGTCGCGCGCGGCGATGGGCGCGACGTGGCTTGAGCGGTTGGGCAGATGCTCGCCCTGGTAGAGCAGCGGATACACGTTGGCGCGGTTGCGGATGAAGAAGCCGGGCACCTTGCGCCCGCGCTTGAGGAGGCGCCCGTAGCCGAGCCCC
Organism: uncultured Solirubrobacteraceae bacterium; assembly: GCA_964582105.1. Lineage (GTDB taxonomy): Bacteria > Actinomycetota > Thermoleophilia > Solirubrobacterales > Solirubrobacteraceae > Palsa-744. The sequence goes on along the minus strand of CAZOQI010000042.1, from coordinate 59,224 downwards.
AGGGCGAATGCGCTCGTGGCGGCAGGGCTGCGCAGGATGTTGGCCAGGTGCGCGCGATCGACGGTCAGGCGCTCGTTGCCGAGCTGATGTTTGCGGATGCCCTCGGAGACGAGGTGGCGCCCGAGCGGAGACACCAGCATGAGGTAGACGAGCGAAAGGGCCCCGCTGCGGTGCGCAGGGTCGGCCATCTCCGGGTTTTCCAGCCAGATGGCGGCGTTGGGGAGCTCGTGGCGCAGCTGGAACTCCGGCGCGAAGGTGAAGCGCCGGCGCACGTAGACCCCATTGGGGTCGCGCTCGTAGCCGTGGATCGTCTGCCTGGGGGGTGTGCTGAAGTGGGCGCGGGCGATGCGCGCCTCGATGTGGGCCATGTACCAGCGGCCGAGGTGTCCCGAGTGGTTGCCGATGCCGGCCCTGTGGAGACGGTTGGAGGCGAACAGCAGCCGCGTGGCCTCCAGGCCGCCGCAGGCGAGCACGTAGCGCCCGGCGCGCACGGTGGCGCAGCCGCCCGCGAGCGTTTGCGCGAGCAGGCGGGTCACGCTGCGGCCGTCCTCGCCGCAGAGGATCTCGGTGCAGGTGAGCCTGGTGGCGAGTGTTATGAGCGGCGACTGCCTCAGCCGGCGCAGGTACTGGCGGCGGAAGTTCGTGGGCAGCGACCAGCGCTCGAGGGTCGTGGAGCGGATGTCGCCCTCGGGCCAGCCGGGGATCAGCGAGCGCCGCGCGAGATCCGGGACCTCGCGGGCGTCGAAGGCGTGTTCCTCGCTGCTGCCGCACACGCACCACTCGCAGGCGCGCGCGTGGTGGCGCGAGAGCTCCTCGTAGCCGACCGGCCAGCGAGCGTCCCCGGCGATGGCGCGCGGGGCGAAGTCGATGGGGTCGAAGGGAACGCAGCGCCCGCCCCACAGGTTGGAGGCGCCGCCGATCTGCCGGCGGGTGGCCACCGACATGGGCATGTGCGCGGGGTCGTCCTGGAGCGCATCGCCGAGCTGCTGCGCGTGGGCGTCGAAGGAGTCGCCTCCGCTCTCGATCAGCGCCACGCTGCGGCCGGCCCCCGCGAGCTCCAGGGCGAGCACGATTCCGGCCGGGCCCGCGCCGACGACGGCCACGTCCGCGCTGAGCTCGGCATCGGGGGGGAGGCGTGTCGCGTCGATCCGCACAGCGCACTGGTGGTTAGCACAGGTCGAGTCATTCGCCAAACGGGTGGCGACTGTCGCGGCGGCCGCCGTGGGGGGGCTAGGCTGTGCTGCCATGACTCTCTCGCGTTATTCATTTCTCGGCGCCGCGAGCGGTTGCGGCGCGCTCGCGCTGGTGGCGGTGCTTGTGCTGGGCGTGGGCGGCGGCGGATCGCACCACGCGCAGGCCGTGGCCAAGGCGCAGGTCCGTCAGGTCGCGTCCACGAGCGGCGGCGGCGTGCACACGGGACCGGGCGTGCACGCACCAGGGGTGCCCGTGCACGCATCCGGGGTGCCCGTGCACACCTCGCCGGGGGTGTCCGTGGGCGCCAATCGCCGGACGGTGGCCGCCGAGGCGCCCGATCCCGAAGCCTCCAGGAGCTTCCCCGCGCCGGCCTCGGTGCACCACCAGGCCGCGGCCACACCGAGCACGGCTGCGGAAGCGGGGGTGGCGCCGGGCGCGCCGTCGGATGCGGAAGTGCGCAGGGAGCTCAATCAGATGCACGCGGTGGAACGCGCGGCGCGGCAGCAGACGCTGACGCCGGTGGCCGGCGGGGAGTCGATCGGCGGCAACGGCACGATCGCGCCGCCGCCGGGAATCCCGGCCGTGGTGGCGAGGGTGATCGCCGGAGCCAATGCGATCGCGGACTTCCCCTATGTGTTCGGCGGCGGACACGCCTCGTTCGTGGACAACGCCTATGACTGCTCGGGCTCGGTGAGCTACGCCCTGGCGGCCGGCGGGCTGCTGTCAGCCCCGGAGACCTCGGGGCAGTTGGAGAGCTGGGGAGCGCCCGGGCCGGGAAGGTGGATCACGGTCCTGGCGAACGCCGGGCACACGTACATGTACGTGGATGGGATCCTCTACGACACGGCGGGTCGCAGCGGCGTGTATGCCTCGCGCTGGCAGGTCGGCGCCGTGGACAACTCCGGCTACGTGGTACGCCACTGGCCGGGTCTGTAGGGCGCACTCGGTCCGTAGCGAGAGCCCGAGGTTCCCTACCTGTGGAGCACTATCGGCACCAGCACGGTGGTGCTCTGCGGATGCGCGATGGCGGCGTTGCGCACGACCAGCCTCAGCAGCAGCGTGAGCTTGCGCACGTGGCGCAGCCGCTGGGCGGCGTTACGGGAGAAGCGGATGCGCACCGTGGAGTGCCCGCCCTTGGTGGTCACGAGCAGGGCCTGGCCGACGATCAGCGAGGAGGGCGAGCCGGCGGGCAGGCCAAAGGCCTTGGCGCCCTTGATCCCCAGACGCCGGGCCGCGGTGGCGTCGAGCAGGACTTCGAAGTGGCCGGCCACCTGCTCGTTGACCGTGTAGCTGACGAGCAGGCCGCGGCTGAGGGCCTGCTGGAGCGAGCGGCCGATGGCCGCGGCGCGGGCGATGGGGGCGGGGATTCCCAGGCCCAGGCCGGTCGAGCCCGAGCCGGGGCCGGCGCCGGAGGAGGGACCGTTGGGGGTGCCTCCCGGAGCACCCGGGCCGGGAGGGGGCGTGGGCGGCGGCGGGCCGTCGACGACGATGGGGTGGATGACGCTGGCGGTGTAGCCTCCGACGTCCGTCACCGTGAGCGTCACCTGGTAGGTGCCGCCGTACTTGTAGGAGTGGAAGGCGCTGGCCGCGCAGGGCGCTTCCCAGGGGGCCTGGCAGGGCGAGACGGCGGGCGAGTTGGCCGCGGGGGCGCCGGGCGCGAATCCCGACACGGCGGGGGAGCCGTCGCCGAATTCCCACGTGAAGTTGGCGTAGGCGGGCTTGGGCGCGCCGGCGGGGGTGTAGCCGGTGCCGGCGTCGAGCGTGATGTCGGACTCCATCCCGTCGAAGCCCACGATGTCGCCTGAGTTGACCGCGTTGGGCACGGTGAAGGCCGGCACGAGGTTGACCCCCGGCACGCACGGCACGGCCGGATAGGGCAGCTTCAGCGCGGCGAGGTTGAAGGCGGTGTTGAGGTAGTAGTTGCTGCCGCCGAGCGTCTGGTTGTAGAGGCTGCCGGCTTCGGTGAGTTCGTTGGCGGTGACGGAGCCTCCGAGCGAGGGGGCGAACCAGTTGCGGCACTCGTCCGCGACCTCGTGCCTGGTTCCATCCTGCCAGGCGTCGAGCAGCGGATCGGTGACGATGTTCTGCTGCTGAGTGGCGATCTGGTTGATTATGAGGTCCGCCAGGCCGGTGTCATATGAGCCGTCGGGGCCCAGGCCGATCTGGTTGGGCTCCTCGATGTGGGGCCCTTCGAGTTCCCTCGTCTTGAGGGTCTTCTGCTTTTCTTCTTCGGACTCGCGGAGGAATTCTTCTTCTTCCTTAGCGTTCATTTCCTTGGCCTTCTCGCGCTTCTCCGAAGGCCTGCTGGAGGGATCGTAGCCGCCGTCCTGGCAGTCGTAGGCCTGCGGGCGGTCGGTCGGTGCGAGGTGATAGTCGGCCACCCCTCCGGCACTCCAGGGGATCACGCCGTAGAGGAGCGTGTTGCCGTCGCCGCTCACCGGGCTGGTGGGGCTGATGGCGGAGTGGTAGCTGCAGAAGCTGTTGGCGTCGATCGCCGGGGGCTGGGGGCTGTCCGAGCAGTGAACGCCGGCGGCGTCGAGGCAGACGGTCACTCCCGGAGGGGTAAGCAGGTAGAAGATCGAGCCCATGCCCCTGGGCAGCGCGTGCTGGGAGACGAAGGTGGAGAGCTCTTCGCGGACCTGCTGGTCAGTGATGCAGGTGATGGCGTCTGCCGGGAGCAGCGGATGGGGGTCGGTGCAGCCGGCGACGGGGTAGGGATCGGTGTCGGTGTAGGCGCCGCGGAAGGCGCTCTTGAAGGCCGCGTGCTGGTTGGAGCTGTCGGTGTACTGGGCATCGACGGCGAGGACGCTCGGGAGCGAGCCGCTGGCGAGGCTCATGTTCCGGAAGAAGGCGTCGATCAGCCCCTGCCAGTCGCCGTGGTAGTGGTCGGTCGGGTCCCAGTAGACGGCGAAGGTGGCGCCGGAGTGCACGACCGGGTGCCCGGTGGCGTTGGCGAAGGTGAGCGGTTCCCCTTCGCTGGAGAGAGGGTTGATGATGCTGCGCGGCGTCAGGCCATAGGCCTGCCCGCCCACCGTTTCAACGAGCGCGCTCGCGGGTGCGCTCATAGCCAGCAGCGCGGTTGCGCAGGCGGCCAGACTGGCCAGCGCGAGGGCGGGGCGGCGCAGCAGCGCAAGGGGGGCGCGGCGGCGCGACGCAGGGGCGGGGCAGGGCGCGGCGGAGCGCAGGGCAAGCAGGCGGGAAAGGAACGTCACGGTCCCGTCATCGGCAGCACCCCCGCCCGGCCTTAGCGCTGTTGGACAGGATTCACCAGACGTCGAGGGTCAACGCCGGGAGTGCTTCTCCCGCAAGGTATCCGCCCGGGTCATAAGCTCGCCAAGGCGGACGTGCAGGCCCTCGCAAAGCCGAAGCAGGGTCGTATAGGTCGGGTTGCCCTGGCCTCGCACCAAGGCGTTGACCTGCTTGATGTTCAGGCCGCTCTCGTAGGCGACCGACTCCTGGCTCATCTGCGCGTCTTCGGCTATCAGGAGCTCTATCGCTTGCGCGAGCGCCGCATGGTCGGGTGTGCGCGGCTTGGACTTCCTCTGGGCTGGCATGGCCGGAAGCCTTACGCATCCCAGCAAGGAGGAGTTAGGACATATATGGGGTAGTTTACCGACAGACAGTTGTCGTCATCGCAATTTGGGAGATTTCCGTGTCCGTGAGCAAGCAGCAGGAACAACATCTGCTCGTGCTGGGCCAGGCAATCGGCCAGCTCCGATCGGAGCTGGGCTTGAGCACGGGCGAGCTCGCAGCCGCCACCGGCATCGAGCAGGCGCGCATCCAGGCGCTCGAGGCCGGGCGGTTCAACCCTGACTACGAGCTGCTGCTCGCGCTCGCGGAAGGCCTCGGCGGAAGACCCTCCGCGTTTGTCATCCGGGCCGAAGAGCTCCAAGCCGCGAAGCGGGCATCGGGAGGGGCGGCTGACCACGACTGACTCACGCAGGATTGGGGGCGATTCGGCGGGGTTGGGCAGCGGAAAGCGACTGCTGCCCAAACGTTATCCTTGCCACGTGACGCTACGACGCAAAGGCGGGACCAAGCAGGGCTGCCTGCTCGCGATGGGAGTGGCGATCACGGCGTCGATCGCCTGCGCCGGGGCGGTGGCTGGTCCAGGGCGCCATCCGAACTGCCTCCCGCCGCACGCCCGAACCATTGCCAAGGACCGGGACGTTCGGGTCTACTCGCTTGCGGGGAAGACTCCGACGCGCGGGGGCACATATGCCTGCCTTCTACGGCGCGGCACCACAGTGGCGCTCGCCAAGCCGGGGCGATACCACCCATTCGCGGTCGACCACATAACCCTTGCCGGAGCGATCATCGCTTACACATACAGTACTTATGGAGTCGATACGGGAAGCACAGGCATCGCGACTGTCGACGTCGCCAGCGGGCACACCCTGCTCACAGTCCCGGGAGCCGGGGGCTTCGTGGATGCCTGCTTCATCGGCTTCCGCGAAGTAACGGATCTCGTCGTTACCTATCGTGGCTCGGTCGCATGGATCGTGCGCAAGGGAGCCGAATGCAAGACAACCACCTTCGAGGTGTACAGCGCGCAAGTGTCCGGCACCATCACCCCTGCCTTGCTCGAAGAAGGACCGGCCATCGCTCCCGGATCGTTGCGCCTCTCCCACCAGACCGTAAGCTGGGAAAACGCCGGACAACGAAGGTCCGCACACCTTCCATAGCCAAGATGGCGTCGGCCCCGCAACCATCGGCCTGGAGCCAAACGGGCCGTTACGAGTCTTTGGCTCCGCCAAGCACGCCATCGACCCACCCGCGCACATCCGTGACCGCCTTGCAGGCCGCCGCTCGGTCGAGTCGTTCATCCAAGATGTCGTCGTAGCGGAACTCCACCGCCCACGGAACGAGGGCGCGTGCCTCGCTGGCCGAGGCCGGCGGAGACAGGTCCGCATCTGCGAGTCGCGCCACCAGCTCTCCGAGGTCGTGAATCCGGGGCGGGGCGACTCCGGCGTGGGCGAGCGCCGCCTTCAGCAGCTTCTCCAGCGCCTGCTGGGCGTGGAAGCCGATGAGATCGTCGGGCACGTCGGGATCGTCGGCGAGCTTCTCAAGCGCGATCTCGTCGCTGCGGGCCTTACGCGCGAACCGAGCGGCAAGGTCGTGGAGGTCATGTTTCGGCGAGGACACGTCCCTCCGTCAGCGCATCGTGGAGCATCGTCCCAGGCACGTCGCCCCATTCCTCCACATAGGCGCGCGGGACGACCACAACGTCCGCGGCGACCCTGAGCGGGTCAAGCGCACCCCGCAGGCGCACCATCTCCTTTGCCTTGCTGGCGACAGACGGCTCGATAACGAGAAAGTCGAAATCACTGTCGGCCTTTGCATCGCCACGGCCATGCGACCCGAAGAGGATCACCCTCGACTCGGGAGGCGCCGCATCGGCCAGGAGGCGGCCGGCTCGCTCAACGATCTCGGATGTCGTCATAGCGTCGAAGCTACCGCAGTTGGCGGCAGATCGACCATCTCGATGGATCTACAACCCTTGAGACTAAACATCCAAACGAACCAACGCGACGCCTACTTGCGGGCTGAGGGCCGCGAATGGGCAGCAATGGGCAGCAGCAGCGATGTCGGCCTCCCCAAGACTCCTGCCACGGCCAACGGGGGCGGGCTGAAAATGGCTCCCCAAAGCCAAAACCAACCAGTGGGCGATCCTGGATTCGAACCCGGCCGGGGGGATCGCGTGGGGCGCGATCTGGCTTGTGCGCTGGGCTTGGGTGCGCTCAGGGCATGTGAGCTTCGCTCAAATTGGAACCTCAAACGGAACCTCGAAAGGCGCGCCGAGACGCGGGCGCGCCGGCGTGCCCCTCTGCTGCTTCCATAGCGGATCAACTACGATTAGGGCACGAGGTTGGACCGCTGCGAAGGCAGACGGCTCTTGTCTCGACCACACCCCGGGGTAATGCCCGGGGCCAACTTCAAACGCGCTGGATCGTCTATCCGAGCGCAGTGACCAGCTCGTCCGCCTCGACGCGCACCGCGTGCGGCAGCGTGATCGTGAGGTGCCCGTCGCGCTCGATGATGCGTCGCGCGTTGATGAACGTGACCCCGATGACCTCGCCCTGGTCGTCGTAGCGAACGCCGTGCCCCTCGGGCGTAAGCGCCGCGTCCGATGCCCAGCTGGTCTTTCCGCGCCCGAGGTAGAGCACATCGCCGTCGGCATCGTAGTTGCCGCGGTCGAATATGAGGTCATCGATCTTGACGTTCATGGTGTCCATCCATCCGGGGAGCGGCTGTGTCGGTAGCCCAGCGCGGTCACGATCCGCGCCGGCTCGTTCTCAAAGTCTATGACCACCATCAACCATCGACTCGGCCCAGCGTCGAGCTTAAAGAACCGCTCCCGATAGGGCCAACCATCGGGTTCACGGTGGTCGGGCGCTCTGACTGCGGCCATGACGACGTTCAGATGCGGCTCAAGCTCCGAGTGGCCGTCCCCTGGGGCGTTTCGCTTGACGGTGCGCAATGACAGCGCGAATCACTCAGGAACAGAGGGCGCTTGGCGTCCTTGGAGCGCTTCCATGAGTGGCCTGGTATCAAAGTAGGAGCGCCCCTCGATGCAGTGATCGCCGATCAGCGTGAAGCGGTCCGCTGCTCCCCAGTGGAGCTTGCGCCCGTTGACCGTCGCGGAGCCATCCAGCTCGATCAGCACGGCTTCCCGATCGACGGCCCATCGCGTGACGTGCAGCGCTATGTCGGGGAACATCTGCACGGCGTTACTCAGCCACGCGATGATCCCTTCGGTGCCCTGTGGTTCGGTCATCCCGGGGTAGAGGTTGATGGTGTCTGGGTGCAGGAGGTCACGGAAATCCTCTGGCTTGGGGTCGGCCCAATGTGCGGCAAAGCGATCGACGAAGCTGGCGGCGCGCGGGTAGATCTCCAGCGGTGGGACGGGAAGCCCCGCCTGGCGATAGACGGTTGCAGCATCGAAGTAGCCGGTGTCGCAGTAGACGAGCCCGTCGCGGAATGTGCAGACGAACGTAACGGGCACCTCGATATGGCGACCGACCGCTTGCTCGCCAAGAGCGGTTGTGGAGATCGTCCCCGAGAAGCGCCCCCAGATGACCGCCGTGTCCCCGTTGACCGCCTGCCCGTCGAACTCTCCGCGATAGTCGGGCAGCAACTCAAAGAGCTGGCTGTAGAAGGAGGTGAGTGCCTCGCGTCCTTGGGCGCCATCGGGAAGACCGATGCTCTCGTAGGAGCCCTCGGGGTGACAGAGCGCGACGACCGCGGACACGTCGTGGCGATTCTTGGCCTCGGCGTAAGACTTCAATACCCGCTCGACGCGGGACTCGATGCTTGTGCTCACTTGTAGGCTCCTTTCCGGAAACATACCCACAGTACGGAATAACATACTACAGGTATCTAAGAGAAGTGCTTGGTCAGTATCCTCGGCCGAATGCCGTCTCAGACCCAGGCCGAACGAACTCAGACAACCGTCGCCGGGCTACTCGGTGCCGCACGTGACCTCTTCGCCCGCGACGGCTACGCGGCGACCTCGCTCGATGGGGTGGTCGCGCGCGCAGGGTTTACCAAGGGCGCGCTTTATCACCACTTCGCCGGCAAGCAAGACCTCTTTCGTGCCGTCTACGAGCAGGAGCTCCAGCGGATGATCGCGATGATCGAAGATCGCGCATCCAAGAAGCCGGCTCGAAACTCTTGGGGCGCGCTGCAAGCCGCCTGCGAGGCATTCCTCGATGTCAGCCTTGACGCTGCCATCCAGCGCATCACGCTTCTGGATGCCCCCACCGCTCTCGGCTGGGAGACAATGCGCGAAATCGAGAACAACACCTCACTCAAGCTGCTGAAGGCAGCCATAAAGCGCGCGATGGACGAGGGCTCGATTACCGCCCGTCCCGTAGACCCTCTCGCAAACCTACTGTTCGGAGCCATGTGTGAGGCCGCAATGGCCATCGCCCGCGAACCCGACCAGCGCGTGAACGCGCGACGCACCAGAGCAGAGCTGCGCCGACTCCTCGAAGCCGCCTCCTCCCAATGAAGGCCAAAGTGGTTCGGATCGCTTGGACGCCGACGAGCGGCGGGTTCCAGCGCTGGATCGCCCAGTCAAACGCCGCCATCGCCCGATATGCGTCGGGTGCCTCCCGGCCTATGCGCACACGCTCCCCCATCAGAGCCGATCCTACGACCGCTCGCGGCCGCCTCCGCGCCGATCAGCCCCGTACAGGAGGCTGGGCAGGCGGAGAGGGAGCAACCGGGGCAGAGTGCGATCTGCCGTTGCGGTGGAACAGGCCCCGTAGCCCTTTCAGGCTCGGCAGTCCGTTCAGCGACGGCCCAGTAGGCACCTTGACCAAGGGAATTCCCGACGGCGGGGGCAGTGGTGCTGTGGGTTGCTTCTCCATACGCTTCATTCTAGCCACCCTCAGAACAGCGACACAACACCGTAGACGACGGCGAAGAAGATCGGCGCGCGAATGGCAAACGAGAGTGCCTTGTCACGCCGTTCGAGCCCCTCCCGGTTGAGCCTTGCCGCGTCGGTCAGGTCACCAAGGAGCTGCGTCAGATAGTCAGCCTCGGCACCAGCGCCGTAGGCGGCAAAGAATGCCTCTGGTCGTGGCCCAACATTCGGGCTTGAGCCGCCGATGCTCCCCACCAGACAGGCGAGCGCGCCGAGCACCACGCCAACCAGCAACAGCACCCGCCCATCAAGCAGACCGCGGGGAAGGGTCAGCAAGAGGCTTCCTGCCACGGCGAAGAAGCCGAGTAGCCCGAGGAGCTTGGAGTCGAGTGCGCCATCGGCCTGCACCTGCGCCGACAGCTCCTCGTAGCTCGCGTACACGGCGGTGCGCAGATTCTCAACCACGGCCCTGGACATAGGGCTCACCCGATCCTCTTGGCGCATTCGCCGAGCGGCCCTCGCGGCTCAATGAGATGTGGCATGGCGAGCGAGCCTACCTACGTATTCGGATCGCCAAACGCCCTATCGACCATCTCGACCTCGTGCTCGTTCGGCGCGTAGTCCGCGTAGCGCTGTGTTGTCGTCAGGTCGCGGTGGCCCATCCACTCCTGAAGAGTCCGCATCGGCACCCCGACAGCGGCCATCGCAGTCCCGAACGTGTGTCGCAGGTCGTGGAAGCGGTGGGCAGGGTCAAGCTGCGCGGCCTTCAGCGCGCGACGGTAGCGGCGCGCGAGTGCGCCACGGCGCAGGACGCCACCGGACAGGGGTTCAGCGAACACGAGATCGTCCGGCCTGCCCCACCCCGATGCTTCTCGCCATTGGACGAGTTCGCGCGCCACACGGCGGCTCATGGGCACGCTGCGCACCGACCGGCGGCTCTTGGGTGTGTCGAACTCGCCGAGAACGTGGCTTCGACGCACCCTGATTCGCTGCGCGCTCCAGTCCGTGTCCTGCCAGCGCAACGCGAGCAGCTCGCCCAGGCGCAGGCCCGTCATCGCCGCCATCTGATAAAGCACCCGATCGAGCGCCTGGTATTCGCCCTCCACCGCAGCCGAGACGAGCGCGTCAACCTCGGCCGTCGTGAGATAGCGAACCTCCGTCGAGGCCGCGACCACCGGCAGGTCGATCATGTCGCACGGGTTGGCGGAGGCCCACCGGCGCCGCGGGTGCATCGCGTAGCGGTAGAGCGCGCTCAGCGTCCCCACGTAGTTGCGGATTGACTTCGCCCCCAACCCTCGGGCCGCCATCACGCGCATCATGTCCTCGACATCCTCCGGACGCACGCTCTCCAACGCCCGGCCACCGATGTGCGGCTCGATCCAGACGCGCAGCGCCATCTCGACAGCCGCAAGCGTGCTGCGCTTACGGCCAAGGGCCGCCAGGTGGTGGCGGTAGCGCCGCCCGGCGTCCCCCACGTCCAGGCGGTCGCCCTGCGGTGCCGTCGGGCTGACCTCACCCATGAGCCGCCGCAGCTGCGCCTCCGCCTGTGCGGTCGTCAGACCCTCCCTGCTGCCACGTGCGCGCTTGACGCCCAGGCAGCGGTTCACCCGCCGCCCGTCAGTCCACCACGATCCGTAGAAGGTCTCCCGGCCAGCGCTGCCCTTGCGAACGTACACGCGCCCGCTGCCGTAGGACCGGCGCGCAGCGGCGCCCCCTTCCGCCGTCCCGGTCTTCCTCGATGTCCCGGCCGCGCTCATAGCGCGGCCCCCGCCTCTACTTCAACGTCGGGCAGCCCGGCGAGGAAGTCCTCGATGAAGCTGACCGCCCACAGCGATTCCTCCAGCAGCTCGACGTTCTCGTTGGTATCGCGTAGATCGCGCTGCATCTGCAGCTCGGCCTGCAATGCCGACAGCAGGACCTCCCGGTGCGGCTCGAATGGCTCCGTGAACCACTCAGGGTGCCCCACACGCCCCTTCCGCACGAACAGCTCATCGAGTTCAGGCATGACGCGCTGCCAGATGTCGAGCTGAAGGCCGGAGTAGACCAGCGGGACCACATCGGCGGGGATGGTGATGGTGCGACTCATGTCGGTTCCTCCTTGTGATTGGAGGCCCCGGGAGGACTGCTCTGGGCGATAAGGACACCCAGCCGATGCCGGTAAGGTGTCCGCCGCGCCGGGAGTTCGTGCTCTCGGTGCCATGGCGTCCGGGTGTGTCATCACCGCGGGCGCCACTATGTTCTGCACTGGCAAGCCCAGCGCGAACTCCACGATAGGAGACGGCCCGGACACAACAGCCTCGGGCTTATGCCGAGCATCCTCCGGGAGAGTGCTCACGCCGGCCTCCCGCGCCGCCCTCGCGGCCCAACTGCCCGACCTTCACACCATGCGATCAGGTCATCGCGACTGAACCGCACATAGCGGCCGAGCCGAACGTGCGGGATACGGCCAGCGCGAGCCTCCGCCGCCACCCACGACTGCGGCACGTTCAGGATGGCTGCGGCCTGACCCGCGTCGAGCAACGGCGGGGTGGCGTGCTCACCGATCAGCGCAGCCAGCTCGGCAGCCAGCTCGCGGGCGTCCTGTGCCGGCGCGGGGGTAGGTGATGTGGCCTCGGCCATCGACGTATATGACCGCGAACCTGCGAAACCGGCCAACAAATTGCGCGGCCGACCACACCGGCACTCCCGGAGCACGCCGCCAAAGCGCCCCGGTCGAGCAAGAAGACACGCAGCCGTCCGCCGCAACCGGCCCGCGGCCACTGACAGCCCGGCCCCTCTGCCAGCTACACCACAGCAGCCGCCATACAGCCCAAGGCCCTGACACAGACCAGATGCACCTTTTTGTGCCAATTCTACGCTAAAATTGCCTCTGCTTTTATTTTGGTATTTGGCCCAAGATAGAACTATATCCGCGTGCTAAACGAAAAGGAGGAGCCATGCTTCAAGGCGGCGCCAGCAACCCATTCGACGAACTACGCGACGAGGTGGCCGCAAACGGCGGCGTCCTTGCGGTGCGCATGGAACGACTGCGAAACGCGGCAGGGAAGGAGCGGCTGGGCAGATGGGTGGTCGAGGAAATCGACGCCAAGCTTCGGAGCCGTGGACTCAACCACACCCACCTATCCGAGAACAACGCCTGGGCCGAGGTCTTGATCTACACGATGGGGAGCGAGGTCGAGCGGATCGTGGAGGCCGTCCACAACCCAAGCGCCGACGCAGCCAACGCGCTTCGAGCTGCAACGAGCGATAGCTCGGCCGGGATCCTCCGCCAGGTCAGAGCGCTCGTGGAAGGCGCGTAAGGGACGCGGCCACACACAAACGGAACGAAATTGGAACCTCGCACCCGCCAGCCTCCGCCAAAAACCGCTCCCCAAAGCCAAACCAACTCAATGGGCGATCCTGGATTCGAACCAGGGACCTCTTCCTTATCAGAGAAGCGCTCTAACCGACTGAGCTAATCGCCCGAGGACGCCGAAGTCTAGCGCCCGCCCGGCCCCGACCGCACCCGCCGCGCCAACTCCAGCGCTTCCTCGCGCGAGGCGAACCCCAGCTCGACCCGATACCCGCCCCCGGACACCGGGCGGGCCTCGACGTCGGCCCCCAGCGCCCGCGAGAGCGCCTCGCCGATCTCCGCCGCCGCCGCTTCCTGATCGGGGTGAACCCGTCCCCTGCGGGGCGCCCCGGCGGACCCCTTCACCCGCCCCGCGGCGGGCCCCTCGTTGTCCCGTCGCGCGCGCTCTTCCACCACGCGCACCGACCACCCCTCCGCGGCGGCCGTCCGCGCGAGCCTGCGCCGCGCCGTGTGATCCCTGGCCAGCAGCAACGCCCGCCCGTGGCCCTCGCTGAGAGCCCCCTTCTCGATCAGCCGCAGCGCCTCCTCGGGCAGCTCCAGCAGGCGCAAGAGGTTGGAGACCGCCACGCGGCTGCGCCCGACGCGCCGGCCGACCTGCTCGCGCGTCAACCCCAGCTCCTCCACCAGCGCCATGCAGGCGTTGGCCTCCTCCACGGGGTTGAGGTCCTCGCGGGCCATGTTCTCGATCAGCGCCAGCTCCAGCGCCAGCGCATCCTCGCGCGGGCGCACAAGGGCGGGGATCGTCTCCATGCCCGCGATCCGCGCGGCGCGCCAGCGGCGCTCGCCGGCCACGAGCTCATACCGGCCCCCCGGCTTGGGCCGCACGAGCACCGGCTGCAGCACCCCCCGCTCGCCCAGCGACCCCGCGAGCGCGTTCAACGCCTCCTCGTCGAAGCGGCGCCTGGGCTGCCTGGGGTTGGGCGAGATCAGATCGACGGGCACTTCGCGCAGTTCCTCGCCGGCGCGCTCGCGGCTCTCGCTCGACACCGACAGGATCGCCTCCAGGCCCCGGCCCATGCCGCGCTTGGCCTTCTGCGCGCTCATCGCGCCACCTCCTCGCTCACGCCCGCTGGGAAACCTCCGGCCGCTGGGCCGTGAGGTTGCTCTCGTCTGCACATCCCGCCGTCCCCTCTGCCCTTGTGTGCAACCTCTTGCGCCCTCACCGCGCCACCAGCTCCTTGGCCAGCTCGAAATAAGCCTCCGCGCCCGCGCTGTGGGGGTCGTGGTGGGTCACCGGCAGTCCGTAGCTCGGGGCCTCGCCCACGCGCACGTTGCGCGGGATGACCGTATCGAACACGAGCTCCGGGAAGTGCTCGCGCACCTCGCGCTCCACGTCGCGCCCCAGGCGCGTGCGGTTGTCGTGCATCGTCAGCAGCATTCCCGCCACCGTCAGGCGCGGGTTCAGCTCGCGCTGCACCAGCGCCAGCGTCTCCAGCAGCCCCGCGAGCCCCTCCAGCGCGAAATACTCCGTCTGCACCGGCACCAGCACGCGATCGGCCGCCACCAGCGCGCTCACGGTCAGCGGGCCCAGCGAGGGCGGGCAGTCCAGCAGGATGTACTCGAAGCGCCCCCGGATCGGCTCGAGGCTCGCGCGCAGATGGCGCTCGAAGCCCTCCATGCGCGGCAGCTCCACATTGGCCCCCGCCAGCCCCGCGCCCGCCGGCAGCATCAGCAGCTCGGGCACGCGCGTCTGCGCCAATGCCTCCTCCACGCTGCTCTCCCCCGTGAGCACCTCATACAGGCCCGGCGCGTGCGTGCGCTGCAGCCCCAGCCCCACGGTGGCGTTCGCCTGCGGGTCCACATCGACCAGCAGCGTCTGAAAGCCGGCCTCGGCGATGCAGGCGGCCACGTTGACAGCCGTCGTCGTCTTGCCGACCCCGCCCTTCTGGTTGGCGATCGCGTAGACCGTGCCCATCTTCCCCGGGGAAGCTAGCAACCGAGCGGGCGTTTACGAGCGACGCCCGGCCTGCGCGGGTAGCGCAGGGGCGTCTCCAGCACCTTTTCGTAGACGTGCAGGTGGTGGTTGCGAGCGCCCTCATACGGCTCCACGTGGCGGATCTCGGCCAAACGCAGGCCCAGCTCATCCGCCGCCGCGGCTGCGGCGCCCTCCTCGCTCGCGTCCCGCCTGCCGCGCCAATCGACCAGCGCCCCGCCCATGCGCAGCAGCGGAGCGGCGTACTCGAGCACCACCGGCTGCGGGGCCAGCGCGCGCGCCGTCACGACATCGCTGCTCCCCAGCCCCTCGCGCCACTCCTCCACGCGCGCGCAGACCACCCGGGCGTTCGCCATCCCGACCGCCGCGATCACGCGCTCTATGAAAGCGCACCTGCGCGCGTGGCTCTCCACGAGCACAACCTCGCTCCCCGGCAATGCCACCGCCAGCGCCAACCCCGGAAAGCCCGCGCCGGCGCCCACGTCCGCGAGCATCCCCGCCGAATCGCCAGGCGCGCCGGGAACCCCCAACTCCAGCGCCACAAGCGAGTCCGCGAGGTGAACATCCAAGGCCTGTCCCGGATCGCACACCGCGGTCGGAGCCATCTCGTCCGCCGCCAGCTCCTGCAGGATCGCGGCGAGCCGGGCCTGCTGGCGCTCGTTCAGCCCATAGCGCCCAGCGAGCGCACGGAGGCGAAGGGAGACGTCATCGCTCATGGCCTACGCGGGGGCCGCTGTAAAACGTGAAACGCTCATGGCAAGGGTTCGGGCCGAAGCGCTTGTTTCACGTGAAACACCCCCCGAGGCTCGGGGCGATCAGCCCTCAAGCGGCGACACGATCAGATACCGCTCGGGTTCCTCGCCCTCGCTGTGCGTGTCCACATCCCCCCGGTCGCGGAGGTGTTCGTGCACGACTCGCCGCTCGGAGGCAGGCATCGGCTCGAGCTCGACCGCGCTGCCCAGGCGCAGCGCCTCGTCGGCGGCGTCGTCGGCATCCTCGCGCAGCTGCTTCGCGCGGCGCTCGCGATAGCCGTCGGCGTCGATCACCACGCGCGCCTCGATCGGCCCTCCACGGAATACGACCCGCTGCGCCAGGTGCTGCACGGCGTCGATCGTCGCCCCCCGGCGGCCGATGAACAGGCCCACGTCCCCGCCGGCCACGGATCCGGTGAGCACGCCCTCGGATTCCTCCACGTCGATCTCGACGTCGAGCTGCAGGGCGTCGGTCACCTCTTCCAGGAGCTCCCCCAGCAGCTCCAACGGGTCGCTCGGATCCGTCTCGGCCGGTCCCTCGTCCCCAGGGGACCCACCCGTGCGATCCTCGCTCATGTCCGCCGCTCGCTCATGTCCTGGCTCATGCCAGCTCCCCGCTCACCGACGCCGCCCCGAGCGCTTCTTCTTCTTGCGCGGTGAGGGAGGTGGCGCGCTCGCGGAGCCCCCGCCCACGCCCGCCAATGCGGGCTCGCCCGTGGGCTTCCCGGCCGCACCGTCCGCCTTCCCGTTCGCAGAGCCACCGGCGCCCCCCTTCGCGGCGGCAGTCTGCTTGCCCGCGGGCACCGTCGGCGGTCCAACTCCACGCCTGACGAAGTACTGCTGGCCCATCGTCCACACGTTGGTGGTTATCCAGTACACCAGCAGCCCAGCGGGAAAGCGGAAGATGAACAGCACGAACACCAGCGGCAGCGCCAGCATCATGCGCCGCTGGTTCTTGTCGGCGGTGGCGCTCATCATCAGCGTCGAGACCACCTGCGAGCCGATGTAGAGCAGCAGCAGCACAACCAGCACCGCGCCGGTCGCCTTGGCGGTGATGTCGGGGATGAAGAGGAACTTGGCCGAGTGCGGCGCCACCTGGTTGCAGGTGATGTTCTGCAGTTCGCTCGCGTGGTGTTCCTTGATCGCGCTGTCGCTGAGCGCGTGGAAGTGCTTCTGCAGCGCCGGCCCGCAGATGTTCAGCTTCAGATCGGCCCGAAGCATGTAGAAAAGCGAGATGAACACCGGCAGCTGCAGCACCAGCGGCAGGCAGGAGGCAAACGGGTTGACCTTGTTGTCCCGGTAGAAATTCATCATCTCCTGCTGCTGGCGCTGCTTGTCGTCCTTGTACTTCTCCTGCAGCGCCTTGATCTGGGGCGCCAGCGCCTGCATGCGCTGCATCGAGCGGAACTGGCTCACCGTCAGCGGCACCATCACGAAGCGCACAACCACCGTCAGCCCCACGATCGCCAGCCCCCAGCTGCCGCCGACGATGTTTTCGTGGATGAACACCAGGACCGACTCGAACACCGAGATCAGCGGCCCGAAGGCTTCTTCGATGAAGTTCGTTGCGAGTATGGGTGTCATACGGATCCAGTCATACCGAAGGCGAGCGGCCTCGGCGGCGGGCTCGCACGGGGCGCTCGGACGGATGGGGCGGCGTGCGGGGCGGCTTGGTCGGAAAGACCCTCTGCGCCTCCACCGGATCGTACCCGCCGTGGCTGAATGGGTTGCACCTCAGCAGGCGCCACGCCGCCAGCACCATGCCCCGCGGGACCCCATAGCGGTCGATCGCCTGCAGCGCATAGCGCGAGCAGGTCGGCTCGTACCTGCACCTGCGCGGCAGCGCCGGGGATATCACGCGCTGGTAGAGCACGATCGGGACCCGCGCGAGCACCCGGGGCAGACCTTTCCTGCGGTGGGTCAAGGCGCTCACGCGGAACCCCTCAGACCGGCCTTCTCCAGCAGCTCCGCGAGCGCCGCGTCCACGCCGGCCAAACCCTCGCGCTCGGCCAGCTCCCTGACCTCCGGGCGCGCCACCACGACAACGTCATGGCCCCCGCTCAGCCCGTCCTGGGCCTGGTCGAAGGCCTCGCGCAGCAGCCGCTTCACGCGGTTGCGCTCGACCGCCCCACCCACCTTGCGCGACACCGACAGCCCCAGGCGCGGGCGCTGCACCGAGGGGTTGGGGAATGTATACAGCACCAGATGGCGATTGGCCGAAGAGCGCCCCTGCCGATATACGCGCTCGAACTCCGCGCTGCGCGAGAGGCGGCCGCGGCGGGGCTTCATCTCGCCGGCCTCAAGACAGGCCCTACGCCGACAGGCGCCTGCGGCCTTTGTCGCGCCGGCGCTTGAGTGTGAGCCGCCCCGCGCGCGTGCGCATGCGGGCACGAAACCCGTGCGTGCGGGCGCGCTTGCGCTTCTTCGGCTGGTAGGTGCGCTTCATGATCGTCTTTGGTGGGGAGGGGCCGGCGGGGCCGGCAGTGTTGCCGCGCTGCGGCGGCTCGCGGGGTGCGGGGAGCAGCACCGCCGAGTCGTGACCGGCGGCCCTGAGGATCTCAGTATACCTGCGTCGCGCTGCCGCGATTCCTTCGACTGCGCTGCCGCGACTCCTCCCCGTTGCGCGCCGCGAATCCTTTCGGCCTCCCGCACGCCGGCGCGCCACGACGCGCCACGCTTTTTCCCGCCAAATGCGGGCACGCCCACGCGAGCCCGAATGGCCTTGGGATATATTCGCTCGCGCCGGGCTCCCCGCGGGTGGATGGGCGGACGTGGCCCCAATCGATAGCCGTTTTTTCAACTTTCTCCCGGGAGGAGCGGGTCGACGCTGCCGTGAATGCCGAGCTGGAGCACATCTGGTCCCGCGTGCAGGTCGAGCTTGCGGCAGCGGTCGACGAGCCCACCTACCGCATGTGGTTGGAGCCGCTGCGCGTGCGCGAGCTGGCCGAGGAGCGTCTGCTCGTCGAGGCCCCCCCGCACGCCTGCGCGTGGATCCGCGAGCGCTTCGGCAGGCTCCTGCAGACATGCGTGGCCGCCGTCCTCGGGCCCAGCGTCGCCGTCGATGTCACGGGTGAGCGCCCAACCCCGGCTGGCCACCGCAGTGGCCGGGGCTCGTCCTCCCGCGAGCGTCCCGCGAGCGTCGCGAGGCCAGATCCCGAGCTGCTCGGCGATCCCAAGCTCACCTTCGAGCAGTTCGTCATCGGCGACAGCAATCGGCTCGCCCACGCCGCGGCGCTCACGGTGGCCGAGATGCCCGCGCAGGCCTACAATCCACTCTTCATCTGCGGCCCTCCCGGCGTCGGCAAAACCCACCTGCTGCGCTCCATAGCCACGCTGCTGGCCGGCCACAGCCCCGAGCTCGTGCTGCGCGTCAGCACCGGGGAGTCCTTCACCAACGAGTTCCTGCTTGCGCTGGGCGAGGGGCGTCTCGACGGCTTCAAGGCGCGCTACCGCCACGTGGACGTCCTGCTCATCGACGACGTTCAGTTCCTCGAGCGCAAGACCAGAACCGAGGAGGAGTTCTTCCACACCTTCAACTGGCTGCACGACGTCGGCAGCCAGGTGGTGCTCACCTCCGACCGTCCCCCCAAGGACCTGCAGGCCCTCGAGGATCGCCTGCGCGAGCGCTTCCAGGCGGGACTCGTAGCCGACATCCAGACGCCCGACTTCAACACCCGTCTGGCGATTCTGCGCAAGCGCGCCCACCACGACGGCATCCAGCTGTCCGACCACCTCGCCTTGGAGCTCATCGCCACGCGCGTGACGCTCAACGTGCGTGCCCTTGAAGGCGCCCTCATACGCGTGGTCGCCTACAGCTCCCTCACCGGGCGGCCGCTCACCGCTGCGCTTGCGCAGGAGGTCCTGGACGGGCTCTACCCCGCCGCGGCGACGCCTGCCCATTCGCTCGCCGAGATCCAGCTGGCCGCCTGCGAGCAGTTCGGAGTCACTCCCGAGGAGCTGCTCTCCGCCAGCCGCGCCGCCCGTGTCGCCTGGCCTCGCCAGGTCGCCATGTACCTCGCACGTGAGCTCACATCGGAGTCGCTGCCCGCCATCGGAAGGCACTTCGGCGGGCGCGATCACACCACGGTCCTCTACGCCTGGCGACGCACGAGCGAGCGCATCTCCACCGATGCCTCGTGCCGGACAGCTGTGCACAACCTCCTCGGCACGCTGAGGAACAGTGGATTGTGACCGGTGCGCCTGACACACTTCACCGGTTCGACCCCAGACCTGTGCACAGCCACACCCCCACAGAGACCCAACTCAGCGGCCCATCCACACTCCACACAACCACTACGACCTCTAACCCCTAAGCCTGTAGTCCTCGCCAAGATGCCCTTATGAAGATCTCCTGCTCTACAGCCGACCTCCTGACTCAACTGCAGACCGCCACGCGGGTGGCCTCTACGCGCAGCGCCGTGCAGGCGCTCTCCGGAGTGAAGATCTCTGCCACCTCCGATGGCGCCGAACTGCTGGCCACCGATATGGATGTAGGTCTGCGTGTGCCGCTGAAGGCGAAGGTTGAGCGAGCTGGCGATGTCGTGCTGCCGGCACGGCTGCTGCTGGACGTTGTTCGCGCCTTGCCGGCGCAGGAGGCGAGCCTTGAGCTGCGCCCGGCTGAGCAGGACGTCGAGCTGATCTCCGGCTCGGCCACGTTCCACCTGCGCACGCTGCGCCTGGAGGACTTCCCTGAGCTTCCTGGTCCCTCCGAGGATACGCGCGTCGCGCTTCCCGCCGCTGCGTTCGTGGAGACGATAAACCGGGTCGCGCGCTCGGCCTCCCGGGATGAGACCAGGCCGATCCTCACCGGCATCCTCATGTCCGCCGCGGAGCACGAGTTGCGCATGGTGGCCACGGACTCCTATCGGCTGAGCGTCAAGCAGACCCGGCTGGAGCAGCCGCTGGCGGGCACGCTCGAGGCTAATGTTCCCGCCCGCGCGCTGCAGGAGCTGGTGCGCATCGCACAGCAGGCGGATGGCGCCGAGGTGGCCGTCAGCGTCGGCCGCAACCAGGCCGTGTTCGAGCTCGACGGCATCACCCTCTCCTCGCGTCTGCTCGAGGGGCAGTTTCCCAACTACCGCCAGCTGCTTCCGGAGTCCGTCGAGCACGAGCTTCGCGTCGCCGCGGCGGAGCTCGCCGAGGTTGTGCGCCGTATCAGCCTCATGGCGCAGAAGAACACCCCGCTGCGCCTGGGCTTCCGCGAGGGCGAGCTCACCATATCGGCCCAGACCCCGGACGTGGGCGAGGCCAGCGAGAGCATCCCCGTGCCCTTCCACGGCGAGCCTTTCGAGATCGGCTTCAACCCCGAGTTCCTGCGCGACGGGCTGGAAAGCGTGGAGTCCGATGAGCTGATCCTCAAGCTGATCAGCCCGCTGCGCCCCGGCCTGATCGAGTCGCCCGACGGCGCCGACTTCGTGTATCTGATCATGCCCATCCGTCTGAATGTGTGACGTGTGACGCCGTGGCCCGCGCACTTCGGCGCCGTGAAAAATGCGCGTGCTGAGCGTGCAGCTGCGCGACTTCCGCGGCTATGCGCGCGCCGAGGCGAAGCTGGGCGAGGGGCTCACCGTCGTGCACGGGCCCAATGGCGCCGGCAAGTCCAACCTCTTGGAGGCGCTCTACTTCGGCTGTACCGGCCGTCCCCTGCGCGCGCGCAACGAGCGTGAGCTGGTGCGCTTCGGGGAGCAGACCACGCGCGTCGCTGTGCTCACCCATGATGGCCGCGAACAGCACGAGCTGAGCGTGGGCTATGGGGTCTTCCCCGACAGCGAGAAGCCCGTCAAGCGCATGCGCGCCGACGGCGCCGCCGTGGAGCGGCTGCTCGACGTCGATTGCAGGCCGCTGCTGAGCGTCTTCCTACCCGATCGCCTGGAGCTGATCAAGGGAGCCCCGGCGCTGCGCCGCGCCCACGTGGACGCACTCGTAGTCGCGCTCTGGCCGCTGCGCGGCGACACCCGCCGCGCCTACTCGCGGGCGCTGGCGCAGCGCAACGCGCTGCTCGCCTCCATCCGCGCCGGCCGCGCGACGCGCGAGACGCTGGGAGGCTGGGATCGCGAGCTGGCCATCCACGCGGTGGCCCTGCGCGAGGATCGCGCGAGCGCGGTGGATCGAATAGCCGAGCCCTTTGCGCAGCGCTCCCTGGCGCTCGGGCTGGAGGGCGGCGCGAGGCTCGAATACCGCCCCCGCTCGCGGGCCGCGACCCCGGAGGAGTTCGTCGCCGAGTTGCGCGAGCGCCTGCCGCAGGAGCTGGAGCAGGGCTTCGGCAGCCACGGCCCGCACCGCGACGAGCTTCTGTTCCGGCGCGAACGCCGCGAGCTGCGCACCTATGGCTCCCAGGGCGAGCAGCGCCTGGCCCTGCTTGCGCTGCTGCTGGCCGAGCGCGCGGTGCTCGCGCAGGAGCGCCGCCGCACCCCGCTGATGATCCTGGACGATGTCATGAGCGAGCTCGACTCCGAGCGGCGCGAGCTGCTTGCCGGTGAGCTTCGCAGCGGCGGCCAGAGCGTGATCGCCACGACCGACCTCGCGCACGTGCCCGCCTCCGGCGATGCCCGCACCACGCGCCTGCGCGTGTCCGCGGGAGCCATCCTGGGGGAGGCGCTGGCAGCGTGAGCCGCACGGCGCCACGGCCATTCTCGCTCGCCCTCGAGGGCCTCACGGCCACGATCGCTCCATCCACGCCGCTGGCGCGGGTTCAGGAGGCGTGGGATCGGGCCGCCGGCGCGGCCATCGCCAGGGAGGCCCGGCCCACCGCCGAGCGCTCGGGCACCCTCACCGTGACCTGCTCCGCCTCGGTGTGGGCGCAGGAGCTCACGCTGATGGCCTCCGATCTGATCGCGCGCCTCAACGGCGCCCTCGGGGAGGAGCTCGTGCGCGAGCTGCGCTGCCGCACCGGATGACCGGGAATGCCGAGGGGCCCGACCGAAGCCGGGAGACACGCGCCTCCGCCGCGAATCCCCGTTTCGGCCAGCCGGCCTGCGGCCGGCTGCGCCACCCTCTTGTGCCCATTTTCGGCTTGTTTACAGGCGATTCGGGCGTTTCTGCGCCCTCGCCGCAAGACCCCGCTGTGCTATCATTTCCACTACCAACGCACCCGCCCCGGACCGCGGTATTCAGCTCCGCATCCGGGGCGTTCTCACGTCATCGGAGGACCATTGGCCACAGACGACTCAAGCCCTGACGGCTCCCAGAGCGTCCCCGCCCCCCAGCCCGCCCCGGCGGATGCTCCCAGGGACACCACCAAGGGCTCCAAGGACACCAGGGTGGCCGGCACGGCGACGGCCGCGGGTGCACGCTACGACGCGCAGGACATCACCGTTCTGGAGGGCCTGGAGGCAGTGCGCAAGCGCCCGGGCATGTACATCGGCTCGACCGGCGTGATGGGGCTGCACCACCTCGTCTACGAGGTCGTGGACAACTCCGTGGACGAGGCCCTCGCGGGGCACTGCACGGAGGTCTCGGTGAGGATCCACCCCGACAACTCGGTCACCGTGGTGGACAACGGCCGCGGCATCCCCGTGGCCATGCACGAGAAGGAGAAGCGCCCCGCCGTGGAGGTGGTGCTGACCGTTCTGCACAGCGGCGGCAAGTTCGGCGACGGCGGCGGCTACAAGGTGTCCGGGGGCCTCCACGGGGTGGGCGTATCGGTCGTCAACGCGCTCTCCGAGCAGCTGCGCGTGGAGATCCGCCGCGACGGCCACGTCTTCTCGCAGGAGTACTCCCGCGGGGCTCCCCAGGGCGAGCTGCACAAGGGAGCCAGGCTTACCCCCGGCGAGGGCACGGGCACGATCGTCACCTTCCTGCCCGATGCCGACATCTTCGAGACCCTCGAGCTCGACTTCCACACGCTCGAAGAGCGTCTGCGCGAGACCGCCTTCCTCACGCGCGGACTGAAGATCTCGATCGTCGACGAGCGCGCGGAAGGACACTCCGCGGAGTTCCAGTACGACGGGGGCATCGAGGATTTCGTGTCCTATCTGAACGAGAACAAGGACACCGTCCATCGCAAGGTCGTCTTCTTCGCCGGCGAAAGCGAGGAGGGCGCGGCCGAGGTGGCGATGCAGTGGAACTCCTCCTACCAGGAGTCGATTCATTCCTTCGCCAACAACATCAACACCAGCGAGGGCGGCTCCCATTTATCTGGCTTTCGTTCGGCGCTCACGCGCACGCTCAACAAGTACGCGCGCGACCACGCGCTGCTGAAGGAGAAGGAGGACAACTTATCCGGCGAGGACGCGCGCGAGGGGCTCACGGCGGTCATCTCCGTGAAGCTGCGCGACCCCCAGTTCGAGGGACAGACCAAGACCAAGCTCGGCAACCCGGGCATGGCGGGCTTCGTGGAGTCGATCGTCAACACCGGCCTGGCGGAGTTCCTGGAGGAGAACCCCAGCGAGGCGCGCGCGGTGATCATGAAGGCCGTGCAGGCCCAGCGCGCCCGCGAGGCCGCGCGCAAGGCGCGCGATCTGACGCGGCGCAAGTCGGCGCTTGAGAACTCCACCCTGCCCGGCAAGCTCGCGGACTGCTCGGTCAAGGACCCCTCGCTGGCGGAGCTGTTCGTGGTCGAGGGCGACTCCGCGGGCGGCTCGGCCAAGCAGGGCCGCGACCGCAACACGCAGGCGGTGCTGCCATTGCGCGGCAAGATCCTCAACGTCGAGAAGTCGCGCATCGACAAGGTTCTGCAGAACACCGAGATCCAGGCCCTGATAACGGCGATCGGCACCGGAGTGCGGGACGAGTTCAACATCGAGAACGCGCGCTACCACAAGGTGGTGCTGATGACCGACGCCGACGTGGACGGCGCGCACATCCGCACGCTGGTCCTGACGCTGCTCTTCCGCGAGATGGAAGACCTCATCAAGGCTGGCTACGTCTACATCGCCAAGCCGCCGCTGTACAAGCTCAAGCAGGGCTCGCGCGAGCGCTACATCGAGAAGGACTCCGAGCTGGAGGAGATCCTGCTGTCGGACAAGTGGGAGAAGCTGACGGTGTTCGACCGCCACAACACGCAGTTCAAGCTCACCGACAACCGCTGGCAGCGCTTCACGCGCCTGCTCAAGCAGTACGAAGGCTGGGCCTCCTCGCTGCGCGCCGCGCACGGGCACGAGATGGTGCAGTTCCTGGAGGAGTCCTCGCTGCTGGGCGAGCAGGTGATGAGCGCGCAGGCGGCCATCGAGCTGCTCTCGCGCGCCGGCGTCGAGGGCGAGACTCACGCCACGGAGCTGCTCGTCGAGCAGGACCCGCTGGAGCTGCGCGTCAAGGCCGTGGAGGCCCGCACCGGCTTCGCCCGCACCCATCGCATCAAGCGTTCCCTCTTCGACTCCCAGGAGTACCGCCAGCTCGCCTCCGTGCACAAGCAGCTGATCGAGCTCGCGGGGACCCCCGCCTTCGAGGTGCGCCTCGGCGACGCCCGCGAAACGGCCCCCTCCTTCGAGGCCCTGCGCCAGTCCGTGCTGAACGTCGCGCAGAAGGGCACCAAGCTGCAGCGCTTCAAGGGCCTCGGCGAGATGAACGCCGAGCAGCTGGCGGACACCACAATGGACCCCGCCTCGCGCACCCTCGCGCAGGTCACGCTCGAGGACGCCGCCGCCGCCGATCGCATCTTCTCGATGCTCATGGGCGATCAGGTCGAGCCGCGGCGGGCCTTCATCGAGGACAACGCCAGAGCAGTGGCCAACCTCGATGTGTGAGCGGGCGATGAACGAGAGCGATGTGCAGGCGATGTGCGGCGACCGTGGCGGTGCCGCGCGCGACGGCTGCGATCGAGGGAGGCGACGAGGAGGTGATGCATGGCCAGCGCTGACGTCATAGGCGGCGGCAACATCGAACCGCGCGCGCTCGAGGAGGAGATGCGCACCGCGTATCTGGACTACGCCATGTCGGTGATCGTCGGCCGCGCCCTGCCCGACGTGCGCGATGGCCTGAAGCCCGTGCACCGCCGCGTCCTCTACGCGATGAACGAGCTGGGCCTCGGCCCCACGAGGCCCTACGCCAAGTGCGCCAAGATCGTGGGCGAGGTGATGGGCAACTATCACCCCCACGGCGACAGCGCCATCTACGACACGCTCGTGCGCATGGCCCAGGACTTCTCGATGCGCTACGAGCTCGTCGACGGCCAGGGCAACTTCGGCTCGGTCGATGACGATCCGGCAGCCGCCATGAGGTATTGCGTCATCGGGGACACACGTGTCCTCCTGCCCGGCGGCACCGTCCGCATCGAGGAGCTGGCGGACGGCCTCCAGCCCGATAGCGAGCGGAATGTGGACTTCGAGGTCCTCGATCGCCTCGCGCGTCCGGTCCACGCCTCGCGCATCTTCCATTCTGGCGAGCACCCCACGCTGAAGCTCCGCACCCGTGAGGGCTATGAGCTGTGCGGTACTCACAACCACCCGGTTCTCTGCCTCGTCGACATGGTGGGCGTGCCGTTGCTGCTGTGGAAGCGTCTCGACGAGCTGAAGGGCGGCGATCAGGTCGTGTTGAACCGCACTCCGCGCATGCCGGGGTGCGAGTTGGGCGAGTCCGACCGCTCGCTGGCGCTTCTTCTGGGCGCCTTCGTCTCGGAGGGCTGGGCATCGGAGACACGCGCCGGCTTCAACAACATCGACGGCGACTTCTTCCAGCCGGTGCTCTCAGCCTACGACGAGCATGTCGGTGGTGCGCGCTACGTGAGCGAGCGCACGATCAAGACAGGCAGCCTCCTGTTCGAGCTGGACGTGCAGAATCTGTCCGCACTCCGCAAGGGTCCCCTGGCCTTCTTGATCGGCCAGCGCAGTGCGGTCAAGCGCGTCCCAGAGCTTGTGTGGCGGGGAGCGCCGGCATTCAAGCGCACATTCCTGCAGTCGCTCTTCACGGGAGATGGATCGTCGTCCCTGTTGCCGCGCAGCACGATCCAGATCTCCTACTCCTCGCGTAGCGAGCAGCTGTGCGCCGATGTCCAGAAGCTGCTGCTGGAGTTCGGGATCGTCAGCCGCCGCTGCGGACCCTCACCTCGCGGTGAATACAAAACAGTCATCACCAACAGGCGCGAGGCCCGTCTGTTCGCCGATCGCATTGGGTTCTTGGGGGTAAAGCAGCACAAGCTGCTCCGTGATCTGCGGGCGATCCCGACCCAGAGCAGAGCAATGAGCAGCGACCACGTGCCGTTCATCTCAAAATACATCCGCAGTGAGGCCGGTGGTCCGTGGGTGGATCGCGACTGGCTGCGTCGCCACAACGTGGACCGCATCGAGCGCTGGGAGCGCGATCGGACCGCAATCCTCGACCGCATCGCCTCCGATGAGGTGCGCCGTGTGGTTGAGCCGCTCCTCAGCAGCGATCACTACTACGCCGAGGTCGTTTCGATCGAGCCCGCCGGTGTCCAGTCCGTCTACTCCCTGCGCGTCGATACCGACGACCACTCGTTTCTGACGGACGGGTTCGTCAGCCATAACACCGAGGCCCGTCTGGCGCGCATCGCCACGGAGATGCTGCGCGATCTGGACATGGACACGGTGGACTTCGTGCCCAACTACGACGGGTCGCGCCAGGAACCGCTGGTGCTGCCGGCGCGCTTCCCGAATCTGCTGGTGAACGGATCCTCGGGGATCGCGGTGGGGATGGCCACCAATATTCCGCCGCACAACCTGCGCGAGACGATCGACGCGACGGTGGCCTACATCGACGACCCCGATACCGAGGTGGAGGGGTTGATGGCGCACATCAAGGGGCCGGACTTCCCGACGGGGGGGATCATCCTCGGGCGGGCTGGGATCAGGGACGCCTATGAGACGGGGCGCGGGCGCGTGCGGGTGCAGGCGAAGGCGCACATCGAGCCCTTGACGCACGGCAAGGAGGCGATCGTCGTCACCGAGCTGCCGTTCATGGTCAAGAAGGGGGGCGAGGGCGGGCTGATCCAGAAGATCGCCGATCTGGTGCACGAGAAGAAGATCCCGGAGATCTCCGATCTGCGCGATGAGTCGGACAAGCGCGGGATGCGGCTGGTGATCGAGCTCAAGCGCGATGTGCTCCCGAAGGTGGTGCTGAACAAGCTCTACAAGCACACCTCGATGCAGAGCACCTTCGGCGTGAACATGGTGGCGCTCGTGGACAACGTGCCGCGCACGCTGAACCTGCGCGCGGTGATCCACAACTACGTGGCCCACCAGCGCGAGGTGATCGTGCGGCGCACCAAGCACGAGCTCTCCGAGAAGGAGGCGCGGGCGCACATCCTGCTGGGCCTCTTGATCGCGCTGGAGAACCTCGACGCGATCATCGAGCTGATCCGCGGCTCGCGCGACCGCGACAGCGCGCGCGAGCAGCTGGTGGAGCGCTTCGAGCTGAGCCACGTCCAGGCGACGGCGATCCTCGACCTGCGCCTCTCCCAGCTGACGGCGCTGGAGGCCGACGCGATCGCGCAGGAGCACGCCGATGTGACCGAGCGCATCGCGGAGCTGCGCGCGATCCTCGGCGATGAGAGCCGCGTGCTGGCGGTGATCAAGGAGGAGCTGGGGGAGATACGCGAGCGCTTCGGCGACGAGCGCCGCTCGGAGATCACCCACAGCGAGGATGAAATCGACATCGAGGATCTGATCGCCGACCAGCAGATGGTGATCGCGATCACCCACACGGGCTACATCAAGTCATTGCCCCTGGCCACCTATCGCCAGCAGCAGCGGGGCGGGCGCGGCGTGACCGGCATGGACATGAAGGACGGCGACTTCATCGAGCACCTGTTCGTGTGCAGCTCGCACGACTACCTGCTGTTCTTCTCAAACCGCGGCAAGGTGTATCGCTCCAAGGTGTATGACCTGCCCGAGGCCTCGCGCACGGCCAAGGGGCGGGCGCTGGTGAACGTGCTGCCGCTGCGCGAGGGCGAGCGCGTGCAGGCGGTGCTCTCCACGCGCGACTTCAGCGAGGCCTCCTACCTCGTGTTCGCCACGCGCCAGGGCATCGTCAAGAAGACCGAGCTTGCGGCCTACAACACGCCGATCAAGGCCGATGGGATCATCGCCATCAAGATCCGCGACGACGACGAGCTGCTGGCGGTGCGCGCCGTGGACGCGGGCGACGAGGTCATCATGGTCTCGCGCGCCGGGCTGACCGTGCGCTTCGCCGAGTCCGACGTGCGCTGCATGGGCCGCGACACGACCGGCGTGCGCGGCATGGACGTGGGCGCGAAGGGCGAGACGATCGCGATGGACGTGGCGCGCGACGACATGGATCTGCTGGTGATCACCGAGAACGGCTACGGCAAGCGCACCCTGATCGACCAATACCGCAAGACCAACCGCGGCGCCAAGGGCGTCAAGACGATCGGGCTGACCGAGCAGAAGGGCGGCCTCGCGGGCGCGCTGGTCGTGCGCGAGCACCAGGAGCTCGTGTTCATCTCCGTCGGGGGCATGGTGCAGCGCACGGCCGCTGGGGGCATCTCGCGCCAGGGGCGCTCGGCCACGGGCGTGCGCGTGATGAACCTCAAGGAGGACGACGCCGTGTCGGCCACTGCGCTGGTGGTGGAGGGCAGCGAGGAGACCGCGCCGCCGATGGCGGAGGACAGTGGCAGCGTCGATGGCGCCGTCGAGAGCTGACCACCCGCCGACATCTCGCCACCAACAAGGTCGAAAACTACCCTTGCCCACCATCCCCCTCTTCCGCTACTCTGCGCAGACCAGAGAAAGGAGGTGGTCCAAACGTTAGCTGACAGTTCTTGCGGGACCCTGGAGGTGACCGGCCGCTAGGTCGGAAAGGCTGGACCGCTTGGCGGAATCCAACCCGGGACACCCCGAGACCCTCGCCGGATCTGGTCCCCCCGGCAGCCGTAGAGAGTCTCGGTCCTTCCAGCTGGAGCATTGTTGCGAGGGGCGCCGTGGTCGAGCGGTGCCCCTCGTGCTTTTCCAGGGCCGCCGGGGAAGCGGGTCCTACGCTGCGGCCGGCAGATACTGCCGCCAGGCCGCCGGGATCGTGGGGCTGGCGACGTGGATGAAGATCTCTGCGCGCGGCGTGTGCGGCTTGCGCCGCGGGTGCATCCCCGCCTGGCGCGGCAGGCGATCCCCCTTGCGCCGATTGCAGGGGGCGCAGGAGGCGACGATGTTCTCCCAGCTGGAGCTGCCCCCCTTGGAGCGGGGGATCACGTGGTCTACCGTCAGATTGGAGCGCGAGCCGCAGTACTGGCAGGTCCAGCCGTCGCGCGCGAACACCGCACGGCGCGTGATCTTGCGCCGGTGAGCGTCGCGGGGCACGTGCACGTAGCTGACCAGGCGGATCACGACCGGCCGCGACATCGAGGTGCGCTCGGAGTGCAGCTCCCAGCCGCCCCGCTCCACCAGCTCGGCCTTGGCCTTGAGCACCAGCACCACGGCGCGCCTCACGGAGCAGACGTTGATCGGCTCGAAGGTCGCGTTCAAGACGAGCACCCGGCCACCGTCACGCCCGCGCCGCCGGTGCTCTGAGGGCGGCGCGGACCCCACTGGAGCTGGTGGAACCGGGGCATCCATCGCAGGCGCAGTGTAGCGGGGCGCAAACCCGGTTTGGGCCGATCCCGACAGAGGCGTGCCCCTCACCGCGGCAGGTCCGGCGCCCCCACTGCGGCAGGTCCGGCGCCCTCACCGCGACGGGTCCGGCGCCGCTGGATAGCTGCCGAGCACGCGCACCTCCTGACAGAGCGCGCGCAGGCCCTCGATCGCGCCCGCGACCGGCTGCTCGCGCAGGCTGCCCTGCAGGTCGGCGAAGAACATATAGTGGCCGAGGCGCTCGCGCATGGGACGCGACTCGATTCGCGTCAGGTTGATCTGCCGCCGGGCGAACTCGTCCAGGCAGCGCACCAGCCATCCGGGACTGTCTGCGCCGGCTCCCCAGAAGACCAGCGATGTCTTCCATCCCCTGCCTGCCTCCCCGTCGCTGCCGCTGCTTCGCAGCGGGGGAGGCTGCGAGGGTCCATCCGCGCGCGCCAGCCAGACGAAGCGGGTGATGTTGTCATCGCGGTCCTGCACGTCCGCGCGCACCAGCACGGCGCCGTAGATGTCTGCCGCCAGTCGCGTTCCCAACGCCGCCGTCCCCCGCCGTCCCCCCGCGGCGACGCTGCGCACGGCCGCGGCGGTCGAGCTGGCGGGTTCGATCAGCGCCCGCGGCAGCTCGCTGCGCAGGAAGCGCGTGCACTGGCCCGGCACCTGCGGGTGCGAGATGACCGTGTCGATCTCCTCCAGCTCGACCATTTCGCAGGCGATCAGCGAGTGGCGCACCTGCAGCAGCGCCTCGCCGGCGATCTCCAGAGCGCCCCGTTCGCCGGCCAGCAGATCGAGCGTGACGGTCACCGACCCCTCGAGCGAGTTCTCGATCGGAGCCAGCGCCCATCGCACCTCCCCCTCGCGCAGCGCCGTGATCGTGTCGTAGATGCTCGCCAGGGCGACCGGCTCGATCGGGGACTCCGGCGAGGCGCTGGCCAGCAGAGCCTCCTCGGTGAAGGTCCCCGCCGGCCCAAGGTAGCCGACGCGGGCTCCCGCTGCGACGCGGGCTCCCGCGGGTGCCGGATCGTCCACTCCCCCGCTCTCCCGCGGGTCAGACCGAGAGCTTGGGGACATCGCCTGCCGGCGCAGAGAGAGCCAGGCGCATCGCCTCGGCCTCCTCGGGCGAGAGCTCCAGCTCGCTGTTGCCATCGCGCACCTGCTTGGCGTACACGCGCGCCTGGTCACGGTGGTGGATGCAGGACAGCAGCACCCCCGAGCGCGTGCTGTCGAGCAGGGCGATCGACACCGACTGGCGCCCGGAGAGCTCGTTGTAGGCGTCGTAGCGCACCAGCGCGCAGTGCGAGATGGCGCCCTCAAGGGCCACCTCCACGCCGCCCAGCCGCTGCTCCAGCCGCTGCGCCGCATCGCCCACGTACTCGCGCAGCTCCCCGAAGGCCCGCTGCAGCTCGGCTGCGTGGGCAACCAGATCCCGCTGCCCGTCCCCACCGAGCACCACCCGCTGGCCGGCGCGCAGGCGCCGCAGGGCGATGTGGGCCGCCAGGCACCCGATCAGCGCCACCACGGCCGCCGCCGCGGCGGCGAGCGCGAGGATTCCCTGGGTGTCGGTCAGCGAGGCTGCGGCCATCGACACAACTTAGTGCCTACGCCGACGGACCCGCCCCAGCGGGCCGTCCATCCCTGGAGGGCGAGGTCCGAAGCGATCGGAAAGGCGGGCCTGGAGAGCAGGGGCAGTAGTCCTGAAAGGCGAGGCGCAGTTCCTATTCAAACACCACGTCGTAGGTCTGCTTGTTGTTTTCGACGTTGGTCTCGCCCGGGACGGGCTGAACGTAGGCCGTGACGCGCGAGGCGGCGCTCAGCGTGACCCCTTCGAGCGGGATGTCCACCGACGCGGTGCTGCCCGGTTCGGTCTTGTTGATCACGTGGGAGGCCTTTGATTCCTTGCCGCCGCCGGCGACGGTGACTTCCACCTTGACATTGGTCTCGGCGTTGCTCCCGCCGTTTTCGACCATCACCGTGAAGGTCGGATTGGCGCCGGCGTGCACGTGGGTGACCGCGGGCGCGGGCGCCAGCGTGGTCGCGCCGACGCTCGTGCCGGTGATCGCGTGCCCGTGGGTGCCGGGCGCGACCGGGCCGCTGCCGGCGCTCGAGGCCTTCCCCGTCAGCCGCGCCTGCACCGTCGTGGGTTCCAGCCAGCCGATGTTGGGCAGGAAGTCGCTGGTGGCGGGAGTCTGTTCACCGATCCCTGCGCCGCTCAGGGTCTGCTGGATCAGCGGCGCCACGCGCTGGGAGTAGAGCACGTCGGAGGCCAGGAAGCTCTCCATCGCGCCCGCGATGTATCTGCTCGCCTGCCTGCTCTGCCCGCCAAGGGCGGTGCGCACCTGTTCGGCCACCTTGTGGACCCCTTCGCTGCGCAGGTTGAGCAGCAGCAGGAAGTTGCGCTGCGCGGCCGTCATTTCGCCTGGCACGTTGAGGTTCTTGGCGCTCTGCGCCTGGCCTTCGGCCGTCTGCCGGTATTCGTCGATGTGCTGCTCCACCTGCTGGGGCGTGCTCCCGGACGCCCCGGCCAGCGTCACGAACAGCGGGTGGGAGACCTGCGTGTCCGATTCGCCCACGATCCGCCCGACGCTCTGGTTGTAGTCCTTCAGCGCCTGTTCCTTGCGGCCCTTCAGGCAGCCGTTGACGATCAGGACGATCACGATCAGCAGCACCACCCCCGCGCCGGCGGCGATCCGCCGCCGCATCAGCAGCTGCTGGCGGTCCAGCGAACCTCCTCCGCCAGCCCCGCCGGCGTGCTGCGGGCGGCGCGGGCTGGGGCGCGGTGCGGCGGCGCCCGCGCGGGTGCGCGGCGCCCTGGGCAGAGGCCCCGTGTCGTGTGCCTCGTCGTCATCGTCGAAGAACGACAAAAAGCCGGCTCCTTGCAGGGACTTGGAGGAACGGAAGGCACCAGTATGACCGCGCCCGCGGCCGTTGACCGCGCCTGCGCTCGCCTCCCCGGCGATCCTCGCCTGCAACTTCTCGCTCGCAGCGGCTTTTCCTGCCTGCTGCGGGCAGGGAGGGAGCGCTCGCGTGGCGAAATCTGGAGGCGGTGGAATCGCTCGACACACTTCTCGTCTCCGGCGCCGACACGCTGGTGCTCGGGCGCTACCGCCTGCACGAGCGCCTGGGCGCGGGCGGCTTCGGGGTGGTGTGGAGCGCCTACGACGAGCAGCTGCACCGCGAGGTGGCGGTGAAGCGCATCTGGCTGCATCCCCCCGCCGAGCGCGCCATGCGAGAGGCGCAGGCCGCGGCGCGCCTCTCGCACCCGGCGATCGTCGCTCTTTATGAAGCACAGGCCGAGGGAGAGGCCTTCTATCTCATATCCGAGCTTGTTCACGGCGACACCCTGGGGACGCTGCTGGCCGGCGAAGAGCTGTGCGACGAGGAGGCGCTGGCCATCGGCGTGGCCCTGGCCGCCGCGCTCGAGCACGCCCACGCGCGCGGCGTGATCCACCGCGACGTCAAGCCGCACAACATCCTCGTGCCCCACGATCCCCTCGAGCGCGCGGTCGGCGTCGCCAAGCTGACCGACTTCGGCGGCGCGCTGCTGGCGGGCGAGGACGCGCTCACCCGCACCGGGGACGTTCTGGGCACGCTCGCCTACATGGCGCCCGAGCAGAGCGAGGGCCGCGAAGCCACCGCCCAGACCGATCTCTACTCGCTGGCGCTCGTGCTGTATGAGGCGCTGAGCGGCGTCAACCCGGTGCGCGGCGCCAACCCCGCGGCCACGGCGCGACGCATCGGCGGCGAGCTGCCACCACTGCATCGCCACCGCCGCGATCTGCCGCGCGAGACGGCCGACGCCCTGGACGCTGCCCTGGCGCCCGATCCCCGCGAGCGCGGCACGCTCGCAGAGCTGCGCGAGGCATTGGAAGAGACGCAGGAGAGAGGGCTGGACCGCGGACGCCCCCGAGCGCGCGCTCCCAGGAAGGCGCCGATACGCGCGCCCACGCCACCCCTGCCCACGCGCGAGCGCGCGCTCGATCCCCACCACGCCGAGGCCCTTGGCACTCACCGGCCGGAGGGACTCGACGCGGTTCCCAGCCAAGCAGGCCTCCCGCCTTATCAGGCAAGGCGAGGAGCAGTTCCTTCCCAATCCCCGTCCTATCAGGCAAGGCGAGAAGCAGTTCCCTCCCAACCGTGGCCCTATCAGGCAAGGCGAGGAGCAGTTCCATCCCGGTCGATCCCCCGGGCGGTGTGGCTGATCCTCGCCGCGGCAGTCGCCATCTGGCAGTCCGTGGCCGGGCGCCCCGGCGTGGCGCTGCTGGCGCTGGCGGCCGCCGCGCCGCTGCTGCTGCCGCGGCGAACATCCCCCAAGGCCCTTAGCGCCGCGCTGGCCCCGGCGCTCGGCGTGGTGGGCCTGGCCGGGGCGCACCCGGCCGTCGCCGGGCAGGCGCCATCCTGGCGCGCGCGCGCGGGGCTGGGCGCGCTGGGCTACTGGTGGCTGTGCCTGGCCGAGCCCCTGCTGGGTCGGCGCCTGTGGCTGGGCCCCCCGCAGGGCCTGCTCTCCCATCCCGGCCCTCGCGGCGCGTGGGAGGGCTCGCTCGGCGTCACCTTCGATCACGTGCTGGCGCCCCTGCTGGCCACGGGCGTGCTGCTGGGCGCCGCGCTGTGGGGGCTCGCCGCGCTGCTGTTGCCGTGGCTGGTGCGCGGCCGTCATGCCGCCCTGGATCTCGTGGCGGCCACCATGTGGACGGCCGCGCTGCTCGCCGCCGAGCCGCTGCTGGACCACGGCCTGCCGCTGTCACCGGGTCAGCCGCTGCCCCGCGGGGCGCTGCTCGCGGCGATCCTGGGGGGAGCGCTGGCGGTTGGCAGCCGTGCACTGCGTGGCCCGGTCTGACCTGGGCCGGTCCAGCGGGCCAGTCCAAGCGGGGGCCGTGCCCTTCGCGGCCCGGTCTGACTAGCATGACTCGCGGGGGCCGGTTCCCGTCCGGCCAGGCCGCTTCCATGAATCCTCTGAAGAGAATGGAGACCATGCTCGCCAACCTCCTAGAGGGCACCTTCGGACGCCTATTTCGCTCGGAGGTGCGCCCGATGGAGCTGGCACGGCGACTCACGCGGGAGATGGACGAGCATCGCACGCAATCGGTCTCGCGCGTGTACGCCCCCAACGAGTACGCCGTGTGGCTCTCGCCGGAGGACCGTGCACTATATGAAGGGGTCGAGGCGGAGCTGATCGAAGAGCTGTGCGCCCACCTGCTCGAGCACGCCCGCCGCGAGAACCTGATGCTGGCCTCGTCCCCGCAGATCCTCTTTCACACCGACGAGCAGCTGAGGCTGGGAGAGTTCGGCATCGAGGCGCGCCTCGTGCGCCCGGAGGACCTCCAGCCCCCCGCTGCGCAGAGCCGGCCCCCCGCCGCGCCGAGCCAGAGCAGCGTGAGCGAGGAATGGCTGGGCGATGCAGGCCCGGAGCCCAGCAGGGCAAGGCGAGAAGCAGTTCCATCCCAGTCAAAGGCAGTTCCTTCCCAGTCAAGGGCAGCTCCATCCCAGTCAACGGCAGTTCCCTCCGCATCGACTCGACGCCCCTCGCGCGCGATGCTGCTGGTGGGGGATCGCCGCGTGCTCGTGCCGCCGCCCGGCGCGGTCGTGGGGCGCAGCCGCGAGTGCGACATCGTGCTCGAGGACGCGGGCGTGTCGCGGCGCCACGCCGAGCTCCGCCCCACCGAGGATGGCTGGCTGCTGGTCGATCTGGGCTCCACCAACGGCGTGCGCGTCAACGATCGCCCGCTGCGCGGCAGATATTCGCTGCAGTTGGGCGACCGCATCGAGCTCGGTTCCACGGAGCTGGTGTTCGAGGTTCGATGACCAACCTGCAGCCCGTGTCGGTGGCGCTCAAGTTCGGCTTCCTGGCCGTCATGTACCTGTTCCTGCTGTGGGTGGCGCGCAGCGCCCTGCGCGACCTGCGCGGACGCAGCGGGGCGGGCCTGGGTGCGTCCGTGAGATCTTCCGGCGCGCCCGCGGCGAATGGCTCGCCGCTCGATCCCGGCGCCACCGGCCTGTACTCGGCCTCCACGCTCGGCCCCGTGGACATGGCCCATCGTGCCCCCCGCCTGGTGGTGGAGCGCGCGCCGGGCCACGATCCGGGGATGATCTACGACCTCGACGGCAACATCGTGCTGGGCCGCGGCGATCATGCCGAGATACGCCTGGAGGACCCCTTCGCCTCCTCGCGCCACGCGCGCATCTACGAACAGGGCGGCTCGCTGGTGATCGAGGACATGGGCTCCACCAACGGCACCTATCTCAACGAGGAGCTGCTCCAGACCCCGCGCCCGCTGCACCCCGAGGACCGGGTGCGCATCGGCGACAGCGAATTCGCGTTCGAGGTGGACTGATGAGTGATACCCACCCGCCGACCCCCGCCGGTGTGCTGAGAGTGGCCGAGCAGTATTCCGGCAGCGACACGGGCCTGCAGCGCCGTGCCAACGAGGACTCGCTGCTGGCGCGCTCGCCGCTGTTCGTGGTGGCCGACGGCATGGGCGGCGCGCAGGCCGGCGAGGTGGCTTCGCGCATCGCGGTGGAGTCCTTCGGGGCCGGGCTCGATGACGGCGCCGCGCCCGAGCAGAGCCTCGCGGCGCACGCCCTGGCCGCCAACGCGCGCATCTACGAGCTCGCGCAGAAGGACCCTGACCACGCCGGCATGGGCACCACGCTGACGGCGGTGTACGTGGGCGAGCGGGAGGTGGCGATCGCGCACGTGGGCGACAGCCGCGCCTACTGCCTGCGCGCAGGGGAGCTCGAGCGCCTCACCGACGATCACTCGCTGGTGGACGAGCTGATCCGCCAGGGCAGGCTGACGCCCGAGGAAGCCGAGGATCACCCGCAGCGCTCGATCATCACACGCGCGCTGGGCCCGGAAGCGGCGGTGGAGGTGGACACGCGCAGCTTCCGCGCGCAGTCCGGCGATGTCTACCTGCTGTGCAGCGATGGCCTGACGACGATGGTCGGCGAGGGGAGGCTGGCGGAGATCCTGCTGGCGCACGGCAGCCTGCGCGCGGCGGGCGAGGCCCTCATAGCCGCGGCCAACGAGGCCGGGGGCAAGGACAACATCACGGTCATCCTGCTGCGCTTGGAGGAGGTGGGGGATGGGAATCCGCCGGCCCAGCCGCCGACCCACGGCGCGAGCGCGGATCGGGGCGCTGCGGCATCCGACGCGCGGACGGTGATCGCGCGGCGCCCACGGGAGCCCGGGGCGGCGGCGCAGGAGCCGGGCCGCTCGCTCGCCCGGCGCCTGGTGGCGCCGCTGCTGGCGCTGGCGCTGCTGGGCATCCTGGCGGCGGGCGCGTGGGTGGCCTCGCAGTCGGTGTACTTCATCGCCACCAACAGCCGCGGGCTGGTGACGCTGTACCGCGGCGTGCCCTACGAACTGCCGGCCGGGATCAGGCTGTACAGCAGCGACTTCGTGTCGGGCGTGAGCGCCGCATCGCTCACGGCGGGGCGCAGGCACACGCTGCTGGATCACTCGCTGCGCTCGGAAAACGACGCCACGGCGCTGATGCGCAGCCTTGAACTGGGCCAGTTGAGCGAAGGATGAACCGCCCGATCGTCCGCCTGTACGCCCTCGTGGTGCTGCTGTTCGCGCTGCTGGTGGCCTTCACCTCGCGCTGGAGCATCTTCCAAGCCGCCTCGCTGCGCGACAACGCCCTCAACAAGCGCTCGCTGCTGGAGCAGCAGCGCATCGAACGCGGGCGCATCGTGGCGGCGGACGGCACGGTCCTGGCGCGCAGCGTGCGCAGCGGAGAAGGCACCTACACGCGCATCTACCCCACGCGCGAACTGTTCGCTCCCGCGATCGGCTACTCCTACACCGATCCCGGCGACGCCGGGCTGGAGCGTTCGCGCAACGGCGTGCTGAGCGGGCGCAGCGAGGGCGAACTGCAGAGCATCCTCAACCAGCTCCAGGGCCGGCGCAAGCAGGGCGATGAAGTCGTGAGCACGCTCGTGCCCGGCGCCCAGCGCGTGGCGCAGGCGGCGCTGGCGGGCTACAGCGGTGCGGTGGTGGCGCTGGATCCGCGCACGGGCGCGGTGACTGTGATGGCCTCCTCGCCAAGCTATGACCCCAACGCCCTGCGCTCGCAGGCGACCCACGAAAAGCTCCTGCGCGAAACGCAGCGCAATCCGCCCACGCGCTCGCTGGTCAACCGCGCCACGCAGTTCGGCTACGCCCCGGGCTCCACTTTCAAGATCGTCACGGCCACGGCGGCGATCGACAGCGGCGCGTTCACCCCCGAATCGACCGTCAGCGGGCGCAACGGCGTGGTGATCTCGGGCGTGGCGCTGCAGAACGACAATGGCGAGAACCTGGGGGCGCTGACCCTCACGCAGGCGCTGGCGAAGTCGGTCAACACCGTCTGGGCGCAGGTGGCCGTGCGCCTGGGCAAGCCCACGATGGCCCGCTACATGCGGCGCTTCGGCTTCGACCGCAAGCCCCAGCTCGACTACCCGCCGGAGGAGATGTCGGCCAGCGGCGAGTACCGCCGCGGGCGCCTGCTGTCCCCCCTCAGCCCGCTCGTGGACGTGGGGCGCATGGGCATCGGCCAGGACAAGCTCGAGGTCGTTCCCCTGCAGATGGCGGAGGTGGCTGCGGCGGTGGCCGATCAGGGCCGGCTGATGGTGCCGCACATGACCGCGCGCATCGTCGACCCCGATGGCAGGACCGTGGAAAGCATCGCCCCGCGCGTTCAGTCGGTGGTGATGAAGCCATCCAGCGCAAGCGCCGTGAGGGGCATGATGGAAGCCGTCGTGAGCGAAGGCACGGGCACCGCCGCGCAGATCCCGGGGGTGAAGGTGGCGGGCAAGACGGGCACCGCCGAGACGCAGAATGGGGCGGCCATCAACAACGTGTGGTTCATCGCCTTCGCGCCCGCGAAGGACCCGAGCGTGGCGATCGCGGTGACGCTCAAGGGTGTCCCCGGCCAGGGCGCGGCCTTCGCCGCCCCCCTCGCCAGGCAGGTCATCGAAGCGCTGTTGAGGGCGCCGCGCGGCGTGGGATCCCCGGGGGGCGCGGGATCCCCGGGCGGGGGGGGATCCCCGGGCGGCGTGGAATCCCCGGGGGGCGCCGGATGATCCAGCCCGGCACGGTCATCGACGGCCGCTACAGCGTCCTCGGGCGCATCGGCTCGGGGGGCATGGCCGACGTGTATCTCGCGCAGGATGAGCTGCTGGGCAGGCGGGTGGCGCTGAAGCTCCTGCAGCACCGCTTCGCCGAGGATCAGGAGTTCGTGGAGCGCTTCCGCCGCGAGGCATCCAGCGCCGCCGGCCTGAGCCACCCCAACGTGGTGGCGGTGTTCGATCGCGGCGAGTGGGATGGCACCTACTACATCGCGATGGAGTATCTGCCGGGACGCTCGTTGAAGGCGGTGGTGCGCGAGGACGGCCCGATGGACCCCGCGAGCGCGATCGAGATCGTCATCCAGATCCTGCGCGCGGCCAAGTTCGCGCACAAGCGCGGGATCATCCACCGCGATCTGAAGCCCCACAATGTGATCCTCGACGAGGAGGGGCGCGCGAAGGTGACCGACTTCGGCATCGCCCGCGCGGGCGCCTCGGACATGACGCTGACGGGCTCGATCATGGGCACCGCGCAGTACCTCTCGCCCGAGCAGGCGCAAGGCCAGACGGTGAGCGAGACCTCCGACATCTACGCGGTGGGGATCGTGCTGTATGAGCTGCTCACGGGCGCGGTTCCCTTCGACGGCGAGACGGCGGTGAGCATCGCGCTCAAGCAGGTCTCCGCCGCGCCGCCGCCCCCCAGCCTCCTGAACCCCGCCGTCACCCGGGAGCTCGACGCGGTGGTGGCGCGGGCGCTGGCCAAGGACCCGCTCGAGCGCTTCGTGGACGCGGCGGAGTTCATCGCCGCGCTGGAGAGAGCGCGCGCGGGGATTGGCGTCGGCGGGGCCGGTGCGTCCCTATCCCAGGCCCCGCCCCCGGCGATGGCGCTCGCCAATGGCCCGCCGACGCAGGTCGAGGGCGCCCCGGGGACGCTGCTGCTGGCGGCCTCCGCGCAGGACGGCGAGCAGGACGGCGAGAGCTGGTGGAAGCGCCGCCGCTGGTGGGTGCTGGGCGGGGTGGCGCTGCTGGCGATCCTCGGCGCGACGCTCGCGCTGGCGCTGACGGCCGCGAGCAGGGTGGCGGTGCCGGCCCTCGTCGGCCTGCCCCAGGCGCAGGCCGAAGTACGGCTCTTCAGAGCGGGCCTGAAGGCCGGCCCCACCCAGGCGCCGTCCGCCAACGTGCCCGCCGGGAGCGTCGTCAGCCAGACCCCGGGCCCGGGCAGCGAGGTGAAGAAGGGCAGCCGCGTGGGCATCGTGGTGTCAAGCGGCCCCGGCAGCGTGAAACTGCCCAACGTCGCTGGCCTCAGCGGCACGCAGGCGCTGGCCAAGCTGGGGTCGCTGGGATTGCATCCCACCGCGCAGAGCGCGCCCAGCGCGACGGTCAAGCAGGGGGTGGCGATCTCCACGAGCCCCGCGGCGGGCGCCGCCGTGCCCAGGGGCAGCGCCGTGACCGTGGTCCTCTCCAGCGGCCCGCAGCAGGCGAGCGTGCCGGAAGTGGTCGGCTCGCCCCTGGCGGACGCGAAGTCCGCGCTGAAGGCCGCGGGGCTGAAGGCGGGCGCCGTCACGCAGCAGATCTCCGCCGACCAGCCGGCGGGCACGGTGCTGTCGCAGTCGGACCCGGCGGGCACGCTGCTGAAGGCCGGCGAAGCGGTGGAACTGACGGTCGCGCAGGCGCCGAAAGAAGTGGCGGTGCCGGAAGTGGTGGGCCAGAACGAGACGCAGGCCGCCGCCTCCCTGGGCCAGGCCGGCTTCAACGCCAAATCGGTCTCGCGCACCGTCGAAGACCCCACGCAGGTGGGCGTCGTGCTCATGCAGAGCCCGGCGGGCGGGCGCATGGCTCGCAAGGGCGCGACTGTGACGATCGCGGTGGGCGTGCTGGCCACGAGCACCAGCACGAGCACCACCACCACGTCCGCGACGACGACGACCACCAGCTCGACCGCGGCGGCGGGCAACCCCCCGGCGCCGGCGCCATGAGCGGTGCGCCGCCGAGGCGAGGGTCGGCTTCCTCCCAATCCCCTCCGCTGGAAGGGCGAGGGGCGGCTCCCTCCCCCTTCTCGCCGGCGAATGGCCCGTCGCTGAAGGTGGCGGTGCTGGCCGGAGGGCGCAGCTCCGAGCACGACATCTCGCTGGCCTCTGCCGAGGCTGTGCGCGCGGGCCTGGGCGCGCGCGGGCACGAGGCGCTGTGGGTGGAGATCGAGCGCGACGGACGGTGGCAATGGCAGGGGGAGCCCTTGGCCGTGACCCCCGGCCGCGGCCTGCTTGGGGCCGATGTGGCGTTTCCGGCGCTGCACGGACCGTTCGGCGAGGATGGCACGGTGCAGGGCGCCCTGGAGACGCTCGGCGTGGCCTATGTGGGCGCGGGCGTCGCCGCGGCGGCGGTGTGCATGGACAAGGTGCTGTTCAAGCAGCTCATGTCCGCCGCCGGGGTTCCGCAGGTCCCCTACCGCGGCGTGCGCGCCCCCCGCTGGCGCGAGGCCCCGGCGGAGGTGCTCGCGGAGCTCGAAGAGCTGAACCTGCCGGTGTTCGTCAAGCCCGCGCACCTGGGCAGCAGCGTGGGCATCGTCAAGGTGGGCGAGCCCGAGGAGATGGGAAGGGCGCTGGAGGAGGCATTGGCCCACGACGAGCTGGCGATCGTGGAGGCCCAGGCCGCTGGCCTTGAGGTCGAGTGCGGCGTGCTCGGCCACACCAACGCCGAGCAGTCCGAGGGCGCGGCCCCGGCGATGGCGAGCGAGCCGGGTGAGATCGTCCTGCCCGAGGGCCGCGAGTGGTACGACTTCCAAGCCAAGTACAGCGAGGGCGGCATGGAGCTGGTGGTGCCCGCGCGCATCTCGGCGAGCGCCCGCGAGCGCGTGCGCCGGCTGGCGGTGGACACCTTCCTGCACGCAGGCTGCGAGGGCCTGGCGCGCGTGGACTTCTTCGTGGACGGCGAGCGGGTGCTGGTGAATGAGCTCAACACGATGCCGGGCTTCACGCCCACGAGCGTGTACGCCAAGCTGTGGAC
Source organism: uncultured Solirubrobacteraceae bacterium (assembly GCA_964582105.1). Taxonomy (GTDB): domain Bacteria; phylum Actinomycetota; class Thermoleophilia; order Solirubrobacterales; family Solirubrobacteraceae; genus Palsa-744. Next base: position 17,100 of record CAZOQI010000042.1, on the reverse strand, counting down.
GGCCTCCGGCGTCTCATACCCCGAGCTGGTCGAGCGGCTGTGCAGGTTGGGCGTGGAGCGCCACGAGGCGCGGCGGGCATACCTGTATTGAAGACCGGCAGCGCGAGCGTTTGAAGGGCTGGCATCGCGAGCGTCAGCACCGTCCGAGGGCTCAGCGAAACAGCGTGACCTCGGCGATCGAGGCGTATTCCTGCCCCGGCGGCAGCGTGGTGATCCAGATGAGGTAGTAGCGAAAGCGCCGCCCGGCGGTGTCGACCGCGATGCGTTCGGGACTGCCAACCCCCGCCTCCCCCCCGAGCGGTCCGCGCCAGCCGCGTGCGGAGAGCGGCGTGGGGTCGCCGTAGGACAGCGAGAGATCGATGTGATTGGCGGCGTAGATCTGCACCCCGAACCCGGGCGTGGGAGTGAGCAGCTCGATTTGGCGCACGGCGACACCCGGGGCGGCGTCGAGGTAGAGCCCCACGCCGGTGCCGCCGACCTTCTTGAGGGTGCCGTTGAAGTAGTGCTCGGTGCTCCAGGCGGTGTTGGGATCGGAGTCCACGACGAGGTCCACCTGCCCCGGGTTCTCGGGTCCGGTGCCGAAGGGGTTGTAGTCGTGCGCCGCGTTCTGCGCGAGCGAGATCGGCTGCAAGCCCGGCTTGGCGACGACCCCGGCGGCCACGCCGGTGCCGCGCTGGGTGTGCCCGGCGGCCAGGTAGAGCCCCACCGCGACGGCCAGGGCGAGCAGCGCAAAGGACCCCAGCCACCACGCGCGGTGGCGCATGCGCAAGGGCAGCCGCCGGCGCGTGCGCAGGGGCAGCGAGCGCAGCACGGAGGTGACCTCGCCCGTGGCCTGACCGGTGCGCGCGGCCTCGATCGCCAGCGCTTCCTCGAGATCCGCGAGCAGGCCGGGAATGTCCGGATAGCGCCGCTCCAGATCGTGCGCCGTGGCGCGATCCACCACGGCGGCGGTGGCCGCGGAGACCTCGGGGCGCAGGCGCTGCACGTCGGGCACCTGCTCGCGCACGTGGCGCATGGCCACCGCGACAGGCGTCTCCCCCGTGAAGGGCACCTCCCCGGTGAGAAGCTCATAGAGGACGATCCCGAGCGAGTAGATGTCCGACTGCCCGGTGACCGGCTGCCCCAGGGCCTGCTCGGGAGAGACGTAGTCGGTGGTGCCCAGCACGCGCCCGTCCAGCGTGAGCCCCTGCTGGGAGAGCTGGCGCGCGATGCCGAAGTCGGTGATCTTGGCGCTGCCCTCGGCCGTGAGGAGCACATTGTGCGGCTTGACGTCGCGGTGCACGATGTGGCGCTCGTGCGCGGCCCCGAGCGCGCGCGCGATCTCGATGGCGTAGGCGAGCGCCTGCGTGATCTCCAGCGGCCCCTCGCGGACGAGCGCCTTGAGCGTCTGCCCGTCGACGTGCTCGAAGACGATGTATGGCGTCGCACCCTCGCCGCCGGGGCGGGGATCCAGATCCTCGCCGGCGTCGATGACGGTGACGATGTGCGGGTGGTTGAGCTGCGCGACCGCGCGCGCCTCGCGCCGGAAGCGCTCGAGCTGGTCGGCGTCGGAGGCGATGTCGCGGTGCATCAGCTTGATCGCCACCGGCCGCTCCAGCACCGTGTCGAAGGCGAGATAGACGGTGGACATCCCCCCGGCCCCGATGCGGGAGTCCAGGCGATAGCGTCCGCCGAGAAGGGTGCCAAGAAGCGTGTCGCTCAATCTGACACGTCAGCTTAGAAGCGCGTGTGGCCGGCCCTTTTTTTGGGAGGGGGAGGTTGCCGCGTGCCGCGGCCATCGCGGCGGCTGCCGATCACGAGCGCCGCGAGGCCCGCGCGGTAGAGCGCGAACGGGAGCAGCGGGCGGCCACGGCGGCTCAGGGCCAGCAGGGGCGCGGAGGCGAGCGTGGAGAAGAAGGCCGCCGCGGCCCCCACGGCGAGCGGCCTGCCGAGGCCGGCGGGCATTCCGTCCGTGACCAAGCGCCGTCCTTTCAGGAGGGTGGCCCCGAGGATCGGGGGCAGCGCGACCTGCCAGGAGAGGGTCTGCGCATCCTCGCGGCGGAAGCGCCGGGCGCGCAGCGCTGTCAACGTGGCGCCGTTGCGCGACACACCGGGCACGAGCGCGAGCGCCTGTGCGACGCCCAGCGCCAGGCCGTCGGACGCGCGGGCATCGGCCACGGGGCGCGTCTGCGAGCAGCGCATGTCCGCCACTGCCATCGCCGCCCCACCCGCGAAGAGGTTGGCCGCGATCATGCGCACCCCGCTCAGGCGCCGCTCGATGGGGCGCTCCAGCGCAAAGCCGATGAACGCGGGAGGGGCGAGGGAGAGGGCGAGGACGAGCGGGCGGCGCAGGCCATCCAGCAACTCGCGGCGCAGCGTCAGGATCAACCCCAGCGCGGCGCCGCAGTGCAGCGCGATCTCGAATGCCTTGGCCTGCTCGGAGGGCAGCTCGGTGGGCCAGCCGAGGAGCCGCGGCACGAGCACCGTGTGTGCCGAGGAGGAGATCGGCAAGAGCTCCGTCGGGCCCTGAAGCAGCCCCAGGAGGAGCGCATGCCGGAGAGGCACAGGCGATGACCCCCCCGCATCCGACCGCGGCTCGTGTACGGCGCTCATCATCGCCTCGGCATGCAATCACGTCCTCGCCCGAAAGGCGAGGGGCAGTCCCCTACCGATCAGACGCGCGCGGCGCGGCGGCGCATCACGAGGTAGACGACGCCCACCACGATCGCGGCGAGAATGGCGTAGTCGACGTACTCGAAGCCCTTGCGCACGCTTTCCCATTCGCTGCCCAGGGCCCTGCCCGCGAAGGCCAGCGCGAGCACCCAGGGGATCGAGCCGATCGTGGTGAGCACCGTGAAGCGCCCCAGTGGCATCCGCGCGATGCCCGCGGGCAGCGATACGAAGGCGCGCACCAAAGGCACCATGCGCCCGAACAGCACCGCGGGCTGGCCGTAGCGCTGAAACCAGCGGTCTGCTCGCTCGATCTGCGCGGGCCCCATGTGCACCAGATGGCCGTGGCGTTCGAACAGCTCCAGCCTTCCCCCGCGCCCGACGGCGTAGGCGATCCACGAGCCCACGAGCGTGCCGAGCAGCGCGGCGAGGACGATGCCGGTCATCGTCAGATGGTGCTGTGCGCCGCTGGAGCCCGGGTCGGCGACGGCGAAGCCCGCGAACAGCAGCACCACCTCGGAGGGGATCGGGATGCAGGCCGAGCCCAGCGCCATCAGCACGAAGATCGCGGGCAGGCCGCCGGTGCGCACGAAGTGCGAGGTTTCGTTGACGATCGTTTCGGAGATGGAGGCGAGGACGAACATCGGGCGCGCCAACGATACCGTCAGGAGCCGCCATCGGCGACAGGGCGCCTGCGGGTCCGGGCGCGCCGCGGCCGGCTCCACGCCCGCGGCGGCAGGTACGGTCTCCGGGGTGCGCGTCTGGATCGACCTCACGAACAGCCCTCACGTGCTGGTCATGCGGCCCGTGATCGAGGCGCTGGAGCGGGAAGGCCACGAGGTGCAGGTCACGGCGCGCGACTTCGCGCAGACGCTGGGGCTGCTGGAGCGCTTCGCGATCCCGCACACGGTCATCGGCCGCCACCGCGGCGAGCGCCTGGACGCCAAGGCCGTGGGGTTGGCCGCGCGCTCGGCCGCCCTCGTGCGCTGGGCGCTCTCGCATGCCCCCGCGTCGCACCCAGCGGGGGCGCGACGGCCTCGCGCGGCCCGCTTCGACATTGCCCTCGGCCACGGCTCCAACGACATCTCCGTGGCCGCCTTCGCGCTGCGCATCCCCAGCGCGACGATGTTCGACTACGAGTGGGCCGCCGTGCAGCATCACCTCAACTGCCGCCTCGCCAGAGCGGTTGTGGTGCCCGACGCGATCCCCCCCGAGCGCCTCCACCGCTACGGGGCCCGCGGCAAGGTGCGCGCCTACGCCGGCCTCAAGGAGGAGTACTACCTGGCTGACTTCGAGCCCGACGAGGCGGTGCTCGCCGAGCTGGCGCTGGACCGGAAACGCCCGATCGTGGTGCTCCGAACGCCTCCCGAGGTGTCTCTGTATCACCGCTTCGCCAACGATCTCTTCGCGCGCGTGCTGGAGCGCCTGCACGTCGCCGCGCGGGATGAGGGCGTGCAGCCGGTGGTGCTCCCGCGCACGGCCTCCCAGCGCGCCGAGCTGGCGAGCGTGGAGGGCTTCACGGTGCCCGAGCGGGCGATCGACGCGCAGTCCCTGATCGCCCACGCCGACCTCGTGATCTCCGCCGGGGGCACCATGAACCGCGAGGCCGTCGCGCTGGGCACCCCCGTGTGGACCACCTTCGAGGGCCGCCCCGGCGCGGTGGACGAGCGCCTGATCGAGGAAGGCCGCCTGCGCCGCCTGCGCGACCCCGCGGACCTGAACCTCATTAAGCGCGCCTCCGCCGGCCGCGCCCAGCGTGTGCGCCGCGACCCCCGCATCCTGGTCGATCTGCTGCTCTCGGCACGCTCCCACCAGCGCCTCCGTCGCCCCTCCTGACGCCACCGCGCGGCCCTGCGCCGGCGCGGACCGCCCCGCATCTTCGGCAGCCGCGAAGGCACGCCACATCGCGGCCCCTCCCTTCCCCCTTACAATCCAGATGATGCGCCGCAGGATCCGTTCCGTGGCCACTCCCCTGCTGCACCGCCACTCGCTTCCCCAGCTGGCTGTGGACGGGGCGCTGGTCGCGCTCGCCTACTGGCTGGCTTTCCAGCTGCGCTTCGACAACGGCCCGCACGGGCGCTATCTGGCGCTGCGCGAACGCACGATCTGGTGGGTGGTGGCCGGGGGGGTCGTGGTGCTCACCCTCGCGCGCAGCTATCAGCGCAGCTGGAGCTACTCGGGGCAGCGCGACTACTGGGCGATCGTGCGCGGGGTGGGGGCGATCGTGCTGCTGAGCGTCGTCGCGGTGGCGGTGATCCGTCCCGTGCAGATCCCCGGGCCGCCCGTGCGGATCCCCGCGCACGCGCGCACGGTCGCCGTGGGGCTGCCCAATGGGGTCATCGCCATGTTCTTCATGCTCGCGCTGGTGTTCTTGGTGGGCGTGCGCGTGGCGGCGCGCTCGATCCACGAGGGCCGGCTGCTGGCGGCGTTTCGCGGCGTGCGCGAGGGCGAGCGCGGCGTGCTGATCGTGGGCGCCGGCGACGGCGGGCGCCTGGTGCTGCGCGAGATCGAACGCAACCGCGAGCTGGGGCTCGTGCCGGTGGGCTTTCTCGACGACGACCCGCGCAAGCGGGGGCTGCGCATCGACGGGGTGAGCGTGCGCGGGGACACGCTGCGCGATCTTCCGCGCATCCTCGAGGAGGCCGAGCCGGATGAGGTGATCATCGCGATTCCCTCCGCCCCGGGCTCGATGCGCGCGCGCGTCGTGCGCGAGTGCCGCCGGCGCGCGATTCCCGTGCGCACCCTGCCGACGGTGTTCGAGCTCCTGCAGGATCACGACCCCGCGCGCCCCGCGGGCATGCTCGCGCGGCAGGTGCGCGAGGTGCAGGTCGAGGATGTGCTCGGGCGCGAGCCGGTGCACATGGAGCTCGACCACGTGGGGGCCTATCTGAAGGGGGCCACCGTGCTCGTCACCGGCGCGGGCGGATCGATCGGCTCCGAGCTCTGCCGCCAGATCGCGCGCGTGGGGCCGCGGCGGTTGATCCTGCTCGACCACGCCGAGGACAACCTCTTCGAAATCCAGCGCGAGCTGCTCGAGGAGCGCCACGTGCAGCCCGCGGTGCTGAAGGCGGTGCTGGCGGACTGCAAGGAGGAGGAGCGCATGCGCGAGGTCTTCGCCGAACAGGCTCCGACGGTGGTCTTCCACGCCGCCGCCTACAAGCACGTGGGCCTGATGGAGGCCAATCCGGTCGAGGCGGTGCGCAACAACGCCATCGCCACCAGGGTCGTCGCGCACGTGGCGGGCGAGCGCGGGGTGGGGCGCTTCGTGCTCGTCTCCACCGACAAGGCCGTCGCCCCGGCGACGGTGATGGGGGCCTCCAAGGCGCTGGCGGAGTTCGCGCTGGAGGCGGCCAATGCGCGCTTCCCCGACACGCTCTATACCGCGGTGCGCTTCGGCAACGTGCTCGGGTCCTCCGGCAGCGTCGTGCCGATCTTCCGCCGCCAGATCGCCCGCGGCGGGCCCCTCACCGTCACCGACGAGCGCATGACGCGCTGGTTCATGACGATCCCCGAGGCGGTGCAGCTGATCATCCGCGCCGGCTCGCTCGCAGTGGCCGCCGGCGTGGCCCAGGTGTTCGTGCTGGACATGGGCGAGCCGGTGCGCATCGTCGATCTCGCGCGCGCCATGATCGAGCTCTCGGGGCTGGAGCTCGGGCGCGACATCGACATCGAGATAGTCGGCAGGCGCATGGGGGAGAAGCTCCACGAGGAGCTCTTCAACGACTTCGAGCGCCGCCGCCCGACGGCCGCGGAGAAGATCCTGCTGGCCGAGCGCCGGCCGCTGGACGCCGCCACCGTGGAGGCGATGTTCGCGGAGATCAACCTGCTGGTGCTCGAAGGCGACGCCGCCGGTCTGGCCGCGAAGGTGTCCGAGCTGTCCAACGTCTGCGCCGCCCCGCCCGATGCCGCCCCGCCCGATACCGTCCAGCCCGAGCCGGTGGCGGCGCAGGAGCCGGCGGGCGGCGCCGCGGCGCCTGTGCCCCTCATACACTCTCAGAGCTCATGACCGCCCTGCTGCTGGCGCTCTCGCTGTCCAACTCCTTCACCAAGGTCGGGGCGATCGTCGCCTTCGCCGCGATCCTCGGCATCGCCGTGATGGCCATGCTCTTCTTCGCGCAGGCGCGCGAGCTGAAAAGGCTGCGCGAATGGGCCGATGAGGAGCCCGCGCGCAGGGCCGAGTCCGAGCAGCGCCTCAGCTCCGCGCTGGCCATGCGCATCCAGCGCGCCACGGCGCAGGTCGCGCGGCCGGCCAGGGCCGCGAGCGTTGCCGCGCCGGCCACGAGGGTCGCGCAGGGAATGCTCGAGGGCGAGGGAATGCCCGAGGGCGGTGCGCCCGGGGCCGAGGGTGCGCCTGGGGCCGACGAAGCGCCGGCGGCCGATGGAGCGCCCGGGGCCGATGAAGCGCCTGGGGCCGATGGAGGCTCCCCGGTGCAGCGGATCCCCGCCATCGCGCTGCTGCCGGCTGCGCCCGCGGTGATCGCGGGCAACGTCACGAGCCAGACCGCCCTGCCCGCCGATGAGGCGCAGGTTGCCGCGGCCCCACCCCCTGAGCGCGCGGCGGATGTGGCAGAGGCGCCTGCTCCCGCGGCGGTGCAGGCAGAGGCGTCCCAGCCCGAGGAGGTCCCCGCGGAGATCCCGGCGCTGGCGGCTGTCGCGGCCGAGGTATCCGCACTCGCCGCCGCCGCCCCGATTCCCGCCGCCCCGGTCGCTGCTGCCCCCCCCGCCGCCGCTGCCCCTGTCTCCGCCGGCGCGTCGCCCTCCGCTCCGCGCGCCCCCACGCCGCCGCCGCGACCGGTGCGGGGTGGTGGGCGTTCCGATCAGCCTCGCCGCCCGTCGGACACGCGCCTCCCGGCGGGAGTCTCGGACTCCTCCCCTCCCAGGAAAGGCGAGGGGCAGCTCCCTCCCAATCCATCCCGCCGCTCGGCGGCGCCCTCCTCCAACGGGCGCTCGCTGCCGCCGGGCCGTCCGGCCAGGCGTCGTGGCGGCCCGCCGCCTGGCCCGCCCTTCCTGCGCGAGGAACCACGCGCGGCGGGGCGCACGCGCCTGCTGATCCTGGGCGTCGCGCTGGTGGTCGTGGTGGCGCTGATCGTGCTCGTCAGCTCTTCCGGGGGCGGGCACTCCACGGCTCCCCCCCGCGCCACGGGCAGCGGCGCCGCCGGGGAAGGCGCCACGACCGCCCGCACCCACGGAGGCGAAACGCAGCTGCCCGCCGCCAACCCCTCGGAAACGCACGTCGTGGTGCTCAACGGCACCGAAACCGAAGGCCTCGCGCACCGCCTTTCGAGCAACCTCCAGCAGAGCGGCTACACGCTCGCCGCCGCGCAGAACGGGCATCCCTCCGGGAGCCATTCCGCCACTGTCGTCGAGTACGCCTCCGGCCACCGCGCCGACGCCGAGCACGTGGCGCAGACGCTCGGGGTCTCGCGGGTGCACAGGCTGGAAGCGGCCATTGCCGCGATGGCCTCGGGGGCGACGGTGGTGGTGATCGCAGGGCCCGATCTGGCGAGCACCGGCGCCGGGACGAATGGGACCGGGTCCAGCGGCGCCGGCGAAACCAGCGGCGCGAGCGGGACGAGCGGCGCCAGCGGGACAAGCGGCGCCAGCGGAGCCGCCGGCTCGGGATCCGAAGCCTCAGGTGCTGGCGCGAGCGAAAGCTCCGGCGAAGCGGCTCCCGGCACCGGCCATTGACCAGCGCCCGAGAAGCGCGCCTCCCATAAGCGACTTCCTCGACATCCCCGAGCGTTCCGTCAAGCCGCGCGAGCGGGGCCTCACGCACGTGATCGACCGCGGCCTGTCCGTGGCGGGGGTGGACGGCCTGATGGAGACCGCCGGCGCCAGCGTGGACATCGTCAAGCTCGGCTGGGGCACCGCCGTCGTCACGGGCAACCTGGCGCCCAAGCTGGAGCGCTACGCCGCGCACGGCGTGCCGGTGGTGCTCGGCGGCACGCTCACCGAGGTGGCCATCCGCCAGGGCAAGGTCGATGGCCTCGTGCGCTGGCTGCACGAGCTGGGGCTGCGCCACGTCGAGGTCTCCGACGGCACGATCGATCTGGAGCAGGACGCAAAGCACGAGCTGATCGCGCGCCTGGCGGGCGAGTTCACCGTGCTGGCCGAGGTCGGCAGCAAGGACGCGCAGGCGATCATGGCGCCCTACGTCTGGATCGAGCGCATCCAGGCGGATCTGGACGCGGGCGCCTGGAAGGTGATCGCCGAGGCGCGCGAGTCGGGCACCGCGGGCATCTTCCGCGCCGACGGCGAGGTGCGCAGCGGCCTCATCGACGAGATCGCCCACGCGATCGACTGCGAGCGCATGATCTTCGAGGCCCCGCGCCGCGACCAGCAGGCGTGGCTTTTGAAGTTCTTCGGCCCCAACTGCAACCTCGGCAACATCGCGCCGGATGAGGTGCTCTCGCTGGAGACGCTGCGCCTGGGGCTGCGCTCGGAGACGGTCGGGCACTTCGCTCAGGGCGGCCAGGTTTGAGCGCGCCGCCGGCCCTCGCCGGGGAAGGGGCAGGTGGAGGCGCCGCACCCCCGCCCGCCGCGCCGGTGCCTGTGACCCGCACCGCGCGCGCCCCCGATCCGCTGGCGAAGATCGTCTTCGCGGCGCTGGTTCTGGCCTGCTTCGCGGCGTTCGCCATCACCCAGCGCCTCAAGCACACGCCGACGCCGGTGCAGCACTTCATGATGAACACCTGGTTCGATCCCTCCGCTCCCGGCGGGCGCCACCCCGTAGAGCACCTCTCGTTCCGCATCGCCGGCAGCGACGATGTGACGGTGGCGATCGTCGACTCCGCCGGCGACGTCGTGGCCACGCTCCTGCGTGACCGACCTCTGGCGCGCTACACGCAGCTCTCCTTGCAGTGGGACGGCCGCCACGGCCCCACCACGCCCCCGGTCTCGGCGAGCGGCACCCCGCACGACCGCCTCGTGCCGATCGACCACGGCCCCCTGGCGAGCCGCGGCGAATACCGCGTGCGCGTCAGCCTGCGCCGCCAGAACCTCACCCGGCTCTCACCGCGGAGCTTCGAACTGCGATGAGCTACGCCCTGGCGGCAGCAGCGGCGATCGCGCTCGTGACGGTGCTTGCGCTGTTCCTGCGCCGCCGCCCGCAGGCCTTCCCGCTGCTGGCGATCGCGGCGCTGCCCTTCCGCCTGCCGATCTCCGCCGACGGCCGCACCGTCAACCTGCTGATTGCGCTTTACGCGGTCATCGGCGCGGGCATGCTGGCTCACCTGCCGGATCTGCGCCGCCGCTCCTACAGGCCGATCCCCCTCGACTGGCTGCTGCTGGCCACCGTCGTGCTGTACGCGCTGCAGGCCGCCTACTCCACCGATCGCGTCAAGGCGCTTGAGAACCTGGCCTTCTTCTACATCCCCTTCGGGCTGCTGTACGCGCTGCTGCGCCAGACGCGCTGGACGCGGCTGCTGCTGCTGCAGTGCCTGGGCATCGCCGTCGCCGAGGCCCTGATGTTCGCCGGCATCGGCTTCGTCGAGTACGCGCGCAGGGAACTGCTGCTCAACCCCAAGGTGGTGGCGGCCAACGAGTACGACAACTACTTCCGCGTCAACTCGCTGTTCTTCGACCCCAGCATCTACGGGCGCTTCCTGGCGCTGGTGATGCTCGCCGTGACGAGCGTGGTGCTGTGGGCCAAGGGGCGCCGCGAGGTGTGGCTGGGGGCGGGGGTGCTGGCGTGGCTGCTCGCGGGGCTGGTCACGAGCTTCTCGCAGTCGAGCATCGCCGCGCTGCTCCTGGGTCTGGCGGTGCTGGCGGCGTGGCGCTGGGACGTGCGCGCCACGATCTACGTGTCGCTGGCCGCTGTTGCCATCGCGGCGGTCGCGGCGGTGGCGGCGCCGTCCAGCCTGCACCTCGGCCTGCGCGGCACGGGAGGGTCGGCGAACAACGCCACCAGCGGGCGCGCCAAGCTGATCGGGGGCGGCCTCTCGCTGTTCGCCGACAGGCCGCTGGAGGGCTACGGCTCGGGCTCCTTTGCGCACGAGTACCAGCTGCACAAAAGGGCCTCGGCGCAGAACGCCACCTCGGCCTCGCACACGATCCCGATCACGGTCGCCGCCGAGCAGGGGATCGTGGGGCTGGCGCTCTATGCGGCGCTGCTGATCGCGGCCTTCATCGTGCTCTTCTCCGGCGCCGGGCGCTCCCCGCCGAGGATCGCGCTGGCGGCGTGCTTCGCGGCGCTCGTGCTGCACACCTGGACCTACGCCGACTTCCTCGAGGACCCCATGACCTGGACGCTGCTGGGCATCGGCGTGGCGCTCGCGCTCGCGGCGCGCACGGGCGCAGAGCCGGCCGCGGGCGAGAAGTCCTCGGCGCCGGCCCTTGGCGAACGGTTCGCGCCCCCTGGAGCGCGGGGAGCCGCCGGCTCGCCCGGCGAGCAACCTGCCGCCACCGCCTGAGGCCGTGCGCGGCTACCTGAAGCGGCTGCTGCGCACCGGGGCCGCCTACCAGGCGGCGGACATCGCCGCCAAGGCGCTCGCGCTGGTCACCCTGCCGCTGTACACGCGCCACGTCTCAAGCGGCGAATACGGCGCCTACAACTCGCTGCTGACGGCGGTGATCCTGTCGAGCATCTTCCTGCGCGTGGGCCTCGGCGAGGCGTTCGTGCGCTTCTACTTCGAGGACGAGGACCACGCGCGGCGCGATCGCATCGCGCGCACCGCCACCGCCACCGTGGCCTGGACCACGACCGTGGCCGCGCTGCTGGCGCTGGCCTTCGCCGGCCCGCTCTCGCTTCTGCTGCTGGGCCAGGAGAACGCCACGCTGCTGGACTGCGCGGTGCTCGGCCTGTGGGCCTTCACCAACCTGGAGATGGCCTACGCGCAACTGCGCGTGGACGAGCGCGTGGGCGCCTACGTGCGCGCGGCGGGCGCCAACGTGGCGATGACCGTCACCTTCACCGTTGCGCTGGTGGTCTTCGCGGGCGAGGGCGCGCGCGGCCTGCTGCTGGGCAACTTCGGCGCCTCCGCGCTGGTGGTGCTCGGCCTGTGGTGGGTGCTGCGCGCGCGCTTCTCGCTGCGGGCGAAGCTCGCGGACCTGCGCGCGATGCTGGGCTTCGGCCTGCCCACGATCCCGGCCGACGCCAGCGTGTACGGCCTGCAGGTGGCCGACCGCCTGTACCTCTACCGCGGCTACTCGCACGCCGCGGCCGGCCAGTACTCGATCGCGCTGCAGCTGGCCACGGTCGTGTTCGTGTTCGTGCGCGGCTTCCAGTACGCCTGGCCTCCCCTGGCCTACTCGGTGCGCAGCGACCGCGTGGCCGCCAGGCTGTACTCGCTCGTCACGACCTTCTTCGTGCTGGCCACGGGGACGGTGGTGTGCGGCGTCGCGCTGCTGGGCCGCTGGCTGGTGCGTCTGCTCGCCGCCCCGGAATACTTCGGCGCCCACGCCGCCCTGCCGTGGCTTGCGCTGGGCTGGACGCTGTACGGCCTCTACCAGGTGCTGATCGTCATCACGGGCCGCGCGCGCGTCACGCGCCTCAATCTTCCCGCCGCGTTGGTGGGCCTCGCAGCGAACGTCGCCCTGCTGCTTTTGCTGGTGCCGAGCTCCGGCGCAAACCTCGGCATCGCCGGCGCCGGCATCGCGCTGTGCGGCGCCTACGTGGCGATGCTCGCCGTCCTGCGCCTGCTCACCCGGCGCGTGTTCCCGATCGCCTTCGACTGGCGGCGCCTGACCTTGTTGACCCTGATCCTCGGCGGCGTCGCCGTCAGCGGCGAGCTGCTGCTGCCTACCGCGGGCTTCGCGGGGCTGCTCGCGCGCGTGGTGTGGCTCGCCTGGATCCCGGCGCTGTTATTGGTCACGCGCTTCTTCGTCCCCTCCGAGCTGACGCAGGCGCGCTCTCTGCTCGCCGCGGCAAGCGCCGTCACTCGTGCAGTCGCCGGTCGGCGATCTGATAAACGGTGAGAGCGTGCGAGTCGCGCGGGTGATGGCGGACGCCGAAAGCGAGGTATACGAGCGTCGGCCCCTCGTCGACGCTGAACACCATCCCGAACCTACCCGACGGCGCTGGGAGGTACGTCTTCACGCAGTCGAGAAGCCGGGTTCCGTCGCGGGCCTCCGCCTGACATGGGCGGAGCTCGTCGAGCGACACGCCTTCGCGGGCGTAGCGATCCCTGGCGGCCTGCGCCGCCGCCCGTCCAGCCGCGCTCGCCCGCTTCATGTCCTCCGCCCAATTTTGGGAGACAAAGCGCGTGGGGAGGCGCGCTCGACCGGCGGGCACGGTCTACCCCTCGTCGTCGGGCGGGAGCATCAGGGGCCCATACTCGCGCCAGAAGTCTTCTGACTCTCTGGGAGTCATGGCGCGGGTTTCCGTGCGCTTGCGGATCGCGGCGATGCTGGTGTCGGGCGCGAGTGTCAGCTCGCCATCCGATCCCCGCTCGACCACGACGTACTCGCCAGCGATGTCGCCGCTGAGCGTCACGTGGGCCTGTCTGCTCACGGTTTGCATGATACGACGAGGGTACGCCGCGCCTGAGACGCAACTCCCAGGCGGCTGTGGTGGCGGTGCTCCCCCGCTTCTTCGTGCCCTCTGAGCTGACGCAGGCGCGCTCTCTGCTCGCCGCGGCAAGCGCCGTCACTCGTGCAGTCGCCGGTCGGCGATCTGATAGACGGTGAGAGCGTGCGAGTCGCGCGGGTGATGGCGGACACCGAGGGCGATTGCGCGCAGTGCCCACGGGCGGGTTGGGTGTTCGACTGCGATAAGGACAAGGCCGTACAGCCCATCGGGCCAGGGCACGTAGGTCTTCACGCAGCCGCCGAGCCTGGTGCCGTCTCTGCCCTCAGCCTGACAGCCCTTCAGACGCGAGAAGGGCAGTCCACCCGTCATGTCGATGTCGCGGCGCAGTGCCTGCAGTGCAAGGGCGGCGGCGGGCGGGAGTTGTGCGAGGTCGTGCTCGATCGTATCCTCATCGAACTGCGTTGGCACGATCGCCCCGCGACCGATATCCGCCATTGCTCATCCCTCGTCGTCAGTGGGCAGATCTCCGAAGTGGCGCTCGAAGTTCTCGGCGCTCATCGGTCGCTCGCCGTGACGGGCGAGGACGGCCTTGACGCTGAGGTCGGGCACGAGGACGAGGCGCCCGTCGGCACGCCGGTCCTCGACCACATACTCCCCGGCGATGTCGCCGCTGAGCGTCACGTGGGCCTGTCTGCTCACGGTTTGCATGATACGACGAGGGTACGCCGCGCCTGAGACACAACTCTCAGGCCGCTACGCGATCTCCGTGCCCTCGCCACCGGCGCCGGTGTCCCTAGCGCGGTTGTACTCATCCGCGGCCTCGCGCAGGCCCTCGCCGCGCTGGGGACACAGCGTGGCGGTGACGTGACGCCAGCAGCGGCGGGGGGAGCGGCCCGGGATCGCCAGGGCCGCGAGTGCGCGCACGGCGTAGGACCAGGCGGTCAGCCAGCGCACCGTCAGCGCCGCGAGGGGCGAGTGGTGCTTGCGCATGTAGAGGTCGCGGTTGCGGGCCATTTCGACGATGCGCCGCTCGGGGACGGCGGCGGTCGAGAGCTGCTCATGGTGGACGGCCACGGCGCTCGGCACCCACACGCTGCGCCAGCCCGCGTCGCGCAGACGGCGGGCGAAGTCCACCTCGTCGGAGTAGACGAAGAAATCGGGGTCGAGATAGCCGACCTGCGCCGCCGCCTCGCGGCGGACGAGCAGCGCGGCCGACTGGCACCAGTCCACCTCGCGGGTGCGCGAGCCCTTGCTCTGCACCGTGAATAAGCGGTGCAGGAAGAAGGCGCCCGCGAGCGCGGTGAGGGGCGTGGGGAAGCGCCACGCCGACGGCTGCTCGATCCCGCCGGGGCGCAGCAGCTTCGCGCCTGCGCACGCCGCCCCGGGGCGCTGATCGAGCGCGTCGTGCAGCGCAAGCGTTGCCCCGGGCTGCAGCTCGGAGTCCTCGTTCAGCAGCAGCGCATAGCGCCCGCGCGCGCGGCGCAGCAGCTCGGAGTCGTTGCGGCCCTTTCCGCGGCGTTCGGTCAGCGCGAGCGTCTCGTCCACCGCGGGGTGCTCGCGGGCCGCCGCCGCCGATCCGTCGCGCGAGCCGTTGTCGAGGACCAGAACCTCCGTCATGAACGGGACCGCCGCGCGCTCCCGCGCGATCGCATCCAGCCCGCGCAGCAGCAGCTCGCGCTGGGAGGTGTTGACGACGCAGAATGTCAGCTCGACGCGATCGGTCCGTGCATCGGCCTCGCAGGGCGCGTTGGTGTCCGGCACGCGCCTATTGTCTCCGTCCATGCGCGTGCACGTCGTGGACCCCTCGGCCTACACGCCGCCGTACGACCACGCGCTGTGCCGGGCGCTGGCGCGGGCGGGAGCGGAGGTGGAGCTGATCACGAGCCGCTTCGACTACGGGCCGGTCGCGGCGGCGGAGGGGTACGAGCGCCGGGAGCTGTTCTACGGGCTGGCGCACAGGGGGAGTGAGGCCCCCGCACGCGGGCCGCGCTCGCGGGGACGGATGGCGCTGAAGCTGGCCGAGCACGTGCCGGAGATGCTGCGCTACCGGCGCCTGGCGCGGGAGGCAGACATCGCGCACTTCCAGTGGTTGACGGTGCAGCCGCTCGACGTGCGGCTGTTGCCACGCCGAGGGCGCAGGCGCATGGTAAGGGAAGGTCGCGTGGCCGGCCCCGCACCCGGCAGGCGGCCAAAACTCGTGCTGACGGCCCACGACGTGCTCCCGCGCGAGCCGCGGCCGGGACAGCTGGGCGCGCAGCGGCGGCTGTATGAGCGCTTCGACGCGGTCGTGGTGCACTCCGAGCACGGGCGCCGCCGCTTGACGCGCGAGCTGGGGATCGACCCCGCGCGCGTGCATACCATCCCCCACGGAGCGTTCGCGCACCTGGCGCAGGGGCCGCCAATGGTCCCGCCGCACGCGACCGACGCGCCGGTGGTGCTCTGCTTCGGACTGATGCGCCCCTACAAGGGCCTGGACGTGCTGATCGATGCATGGCGAACGATGGGGACCCCGCCCGCCCAGGCGGAGCTGTGGATCGCGGGGATGCCGCGCATGGACATATCCGGGCTCCAGGCCGCCGCGGCCGCGGGGGTGCGCTTCGACGCGCGCTTCATCGGCGACGACGAGCTGCCCGCGTACTTCCAGCGCGCCGATCTCGTCGTGCTGCCCTACCGCGAGATCGACCAGTCAGGCGTGCTCTTCACGGCGTTGGCGTTCGGCAAGCCGCTCTTGCTCTCAGACGTCGGAGGCTTCCCCGAGGTCGCGGCCACAGGCGCCGCCCGCACCGTGCCCGCGGGCGACCCCGCCGCGCTGGGAGCCGCGCTGAATGAGCTGCTGACCGATCCCGCCGCGCTCGCCGAGATGGCCGGCCGCGCCAGGGCCGCCGCGGCCGGGCGCTACTCGTGGGAGCAGGTCGCACGGGCGCACGTGCGGTTGTACGAACAGCTGCTGGAGGGGTGAGCCGAAGCAGGCAAGCCTTGGAAGACACCTCCTACGTAGCCGCCAGATCTGATTTGATGTATGATGCTACAACAATGTTGACCGTCCCGCAGGCCGCGAAGCGCACCGGCCGCAACCCGGAGACCATCCGCCGCTGGATTCGCGAGGGCAAGCTGCGCGCCAGCAAGGTCGGCACGCAGCACGTGATCGAGGAGCAGGACCTTCAGGCGGTCGAGCGGCCGGAGATGCTGCCGCTGCCAAAGGGCTTCCAGAAGACCTTCCGGGGCGAGCCGATGCCCAACGTGCCGGCGTGGATAAGGGAATCGCGGGCCGGGCACTGACGCCGCCGGATGCTCGTCCTCGATGCCAGCCTGATCGTGGCGTGGTGCCTGGGCGCTGGTGAGCTCTCAGACCTGGCGCCCGGCGAGCGCTGCGCGCCGGCCCTGATGTGGAGCGAGGCGCGTTCGGTTCTGCACGAGCGTGCCCGGCGCGGCGATCTGGGCGTTGAGGAAGTCGACCGCGCGCGCGGCCGCCTCGCCGGCGCGGATGTCAAGCTGCGTTCGCATCCGGGCCTCGCTGAGGAGGCATGGCGGATAGCCGACAGCCTTGGCTGGGCGAAGACCTACGACGCGGAGTACATCGCCCTGGCCTCGCTGCTTGACTGCCGCCTCGTGACCGTCGACGCCCGCCTGCGTCGTGGCGCGGACAGGCTCGGCTTCGTGCTCGGGCCGGCCGAGCTCTGACCCGGTGGCAGCCAGGGTCGGCTGCCTCCCCGAAGCCCCGCTGCGGGCGCTGTGGGGTTCTCGTTTGACCGCAGCCCGCACCGCCGTACACCATTGGGCTTGACAACTGCTGCTCAGTCTGCTTATTATGTTCGCAGACGCCTGCCCGGTTGGGTGGGCGCGACATAGGATCGGGTTTGGGTCTGGCCCCTGCGGCCGGCTGTGATTCGTTGGCAGGGTTTCTCGGGAGAGGGACGTGATTTCGAGCTTTGAGGGAGTTGGTGTTCGCGTGAGTCGGGTTTGGGCATACGTGGCGAGGGTCT
>CAZOQI010000041.1:0-86554 GCA_964582105.1 uncultured Solirubrobacteraceae bacterium | reverse complement strand
TGCTGCTCGTGATGCCGTGCCTGATGTTGACGCTCCCGACCAAGTCGAGCGTAACGCCTTCGTCCTGGAAGACGATCACCACATCCGGGAACGCCGCGCCACCATGAGACACCAGATACACCGGGCCCGTCGCCGGAGAGGCCAGGACCGGCGTGGTGGCAGTAGCGATCCCGATGTTCGAGCCAGCGGGGCAACTCGCGGGGTTCGCCGCGAACGCCGTTTCCGTGCACGCCTGCTGGATCGTCGTCAACCGCGAGGGCAACTGCTTGGGCAGGACCACCCCCACGGAGCGGATGTTCGCCTGCGCCCCCTTGGGATAGGTGGTCTTCACCGTCAGGCTCGCACCGCCGTGCTTGCTCGTCTTCGCCTGCGTGGAGACGGTGAAGACGGGGTGGAACGGGAGTTCGCCGCACCCACCGACCTGGAAGCGCGAGGAGACGCTCGCGGTCGCGCCCGCGGTGGAGGACAGGGCACCCGTGATCGCCATCGGAGTGCAGTTCGTCGGGTTGAACATGAAGCCCGGACGATCCAGGACCACATCCACCCTGCGCACCCTGAGCGGGATCCCATCGAGGATCGTCGGCAGCGGGTCCGAGACCGCCGTGACCTGCGCGGTGTGCGGATCGATCCGGATCGACTGGCGCACCACGACCGTACCCAGGTTGAAGGGGCCCGCGACCGCCGGGACCTCCACCACCAACCCGTAGGGCCCACCGTTATACGGACCGGTCAGGTACGCCTTGCCGGACACGAAATAGGGGTCAGGGCCGACACCCGCACCCGCCGTGACGCTCCCCACCCGCGAGGCTTCCGGGCACGTACCCGCATTCGCCTGGGCATCGGGGCACAGGGGGATCCCCGCGATCTTCCCCAACAACCCTGGGGGGAGGCTCACCGACACACCAGCGAAGTTCTGTTCCCCATCGCTCCTTGAGAGAGACAACGTGAACGGGGAGTAACCCCCCGCCTGCGGGTTCTCAGTACCCGCCGTGAACGCGGGAGCGAAACCGCTCACGCAACCCGAGGCGATCGGGAAACTGCTGGACGGCGTCGCGTCCGGCCCGGAGTCCGGTGCGGACCACGGCATCAGATCGGACGTCGTCGTATAGGTGCCGCAGCTCTCGGGGGTCGCAAGGGCACTGCGGGGACCACCGAAGAAATGGAGCTTTAGGTCGCTGAAGGGGAACTGCGGAGCATCATTGAACACCCCCGTGACCTGGCCCGACACAGGATCCAGGGTCAGCTCCCCCGGGACCTTCACCACAACACCCGTCACGGGATCGTCGATCACGACATACCCCGCCAGCAGCGAATGGAACGGGTTTTCGTTCTGCGCCGCGAGATAGATCGAGCCGACAAGGGTGCCCGGCAGCGCCGGGGTGCTCACTTCCACCGTCCCGATCCGCGAGGATTCAGGACACGTGGGTGGCAGGGCGCTGCCCAATCCGATCTGTGCTTCCGTGCAGACCCCCAGGCCGCCCGCCGCTGACGGGTTGATCGTCAACCCCGCCGGCAACCTCACCACCGCATCACGCAACGGAGGCGTCGCCAACGAACCTGGATCCTCGGTCTGCGGGACCTTCAGCTCGACTTCCAGGCCCGTCGGGCTGTCCGCCACCGCCGTTTCCGGCTGAACGCTCAACGACGGGTCGAAGCGCAGCCGATCGCAACCCGTGACCGGCGGAGATTCCGCGGTGGTACCGACCCATGCGGGGTCGCTGAAGTCCGGGGAGCCATCCGCGCTATAGCGGCCCAGGTTCTGCCACGAATCCATGTGGATGCTCGTTACCAGCGGTTCGCCCGAACAGTCCGAGGGATTCGTGAAGAACGCCACCGGCGTGTTCCCGCTCCCATCCTTTTCCGTCGGATCGCCGAAGAACGTCGCCAGGACACCCGTCAATGCGACCTGCGGGATTTCCCGCGTCGTGGTCCGCAGCACATAACCCGCCGGGGTCGGCACGACACTCCCATACAACACATGCGACCCCTTCAGGAAATCATAGAAGCCGAACTCCGCCGCGACGCCGTGCTCGGGCACGATGCTGTAGAGCGGAACATCGACCGAGTCGGTACCGCTCACCGCCAGCGACCCTTCCGCCGGTCCGGGGTACGTCGCGATGTGCCCAACCGCCGTATCGGCAGGACAGTGCGCTTCGGAGGCGAGCTGCGCCAGCGTACACTCAGGTGCCGCGACCGCGCTGCCGAGCATACCCACCGGCAGATCCACAATCACATCCCTGACGTCCTGCACACTCGTCACCGTCGGAATCGTGACTTCGCCGGGGTCGGGGGCGAGCCTCACGTCGGTATTGAACTGCAGAGCCGCCGAGAGCTCATACGGGTGATCCCCGGCCTGCGTATCGCTCGTGCCATCGAGGCCCGCGATCAGCGAGCCGAAGCCCTCCCAGCCAAACCCTGCGGGCGGCCCGACCCGCGCCTGCGCACCCGCCGACGCTTCGCCCAAGCCACCGCCGGAGACCCGCGCGGTGCCCGTCAACGGACCCTGGACACCCGGTTCGACCTTCACGTACACGAGCATCCGCAGCGTTTCATCCGGACCCAGCGCCTGCGGGAATTCACATCGCACCAACGCCTGACTGCAATCCGACCCGGCAAAATTGGAGATGTTTTCACCCGACCAGTAAAACCCGATCCCCTGGAGCGTCACACCCGCCGGGAGTGACTCCGCGATCACCATCGGGGTCCCGTCCGTCGCGCGGCTCCCCGCATTCCTCACCGTCACCTCAAACGCATCGCAAACAGGACCAGAGATGCCATTGTTCAGCGAAGCGCAGTCTTCGCCGACGGAGAACACCGTCGGCATCGCGAAGGACTGCACCGACAAGCCCGCGGCCGGCACAGCTCCCGCCGCGGACCCCGCACCCAACACGCATACCAGCCCAACGACGACGAGCACGAACGCCACGATCCGCCCACGCACACACGCACACCACACACCACCGGCCATGTCTGTGAACCGCATGACTACCTCCCCCCCGCTCTCGACTGACGATGGCCCTTGCTCTGCCTCGCGCGTCGCTTTAGCGCCGGCCTGCGCTTCGCCCTGTGCCTCTTCGCCCTGCGCTTGGCCCTGTGCTTCACTACCGCCTTCGCGGGAGGCGCGAGATTGCCCGGACCCGAGAACACCGCGCTCCCCGCACCCGGCGCGGACGGCGCGGACGGCGGCGTGCCATGACACGCTTCACCCACACACGACACCTGTGGCGCCGCGGACGCGACGCACGGGTCGCCGGCGGTGCAGATCCGCGCGTCGTAGACGTCCCCCTGCGTATCGGTATCGCCCGCGACCAGCCGGTCCGCGGTCGAGAAGAACACATCCCCGCCCGACCCACTCGCACCGATCAGACAGACCGAGGAGGACGTCCCGCCGGAGGGTTCGCAGGCAGTCATGTGAGCAGCGCTCACATCCCGCCCATCGGAGATCAGATACACATGCCCTTCGTGATACTCATACACATTCTCCGCGTACTGCACACCACGTTCAGGGGTCCCGATCTGCACATCGTTCAGCGCACCCGGCGTCAACCCAACCGGACTCTCAAAGAACACAAACGACCCATCGTTGGACATCGATGGATCCGACCGCGCCGCACCCGCCCGAGAGAACACACCGGCACCGGCCGGCACGATGAACGCATCCCCCAAACCCGCGTTCCCGTTGTCGTTGAACCCAGCGTTGCCGATCGAGACGCGCACCAGCGCCCCCGTCTGCGCGTCATAGCGAAACACCTGCCGCGCACTGGACGTGCTCGTATCGTCAGCCGTCAACCGCCCATAGCTCAAGAACACCAAGAAACGCCCATCGGGAGTCACATTTGCATGAGAATCGGGCTCAGCCCACAGGAAGCCATCCGATCCGGACAGCACCGCGACAAACGCAACATGGCCTTCCGGGTAGCGCGCGTCACGCTCGAACACATACAGGTTGCTCGCGCCTTCCACCGCGACCTGACCCTCACCGTTCGCGGCACCGGACAGCACACTCGACGCGACGAAATACACATGCGACCCATCCCCGGACACCGCCACTGCCCCCTGCACCATCGGCCCACCACCACCCGAAGCACCAGCCGAGACCGCCACCAGATTGTGCCCAGCCGGACTGGCGAAATCATACTCATACAGGTTCATGCTGCCCTCGCTCGCGCTGTCCGTAAGCTGCTGCGCATCCAGGAAGAACACCCTCGACCCATCCGCCGAAGCACCAACGAATATGGCATTGCCCGCGGGTGAGGTCGCGCACCCCGTCGCGTTCGTGCAACCCAGCGGCGAGCGACCCGAGATCAGAACCGTCCGCGACTCATCGATACGTGCATACAACGTTTCCGCCGGGACAGGAACACCCGCATTCGCACCCGAACCAGAACCACACGCTCGCGCGGTGAAGAACACCGTGCCGCCATCCGCCGACAACGTCCCAGGAGTGCTCCCTGTAGCATTCGCCAGGTTTGTCCCACAGATGCTGATCAGGTCGGTGCTGCCAACCGGACCCGTGACCCCCACCAACACCGGCTGCGAAGCGCCTCCACCCACATACTCATAGAGGCTCTCGTGGTAATGTTCGGCTACTACCGTCGCGTCGAAGGACGGCCAAACAGGAATACTTTCCTGGATCACGTGCGACAGATCGGCCGTCTCCGCCGTATTACCAGAGTTGATCGGTTCCAAGTTCAACCGGTATTCTTGGCTCAGCGTGGGCGAGAACACCGGGCCGACATCCACGATCGACCCGTCGGGCTCACGCGCATACCAGTCTTCCTCTTCGTGCGCGGGCGGCTTCGGCGCGGCGAACAATGCAGTACCGGCATCAGCGCTCACACGCTCGCTGGTGTTCGCTTCAAACAACGCCGCGGGCGGCGCGAGCGCAGTCGTCACCCAACCACCGCTCGTACGCGAAAACAGATACGGCTCCCCCTCAAGGACCCGGTTCGCGTTACACGACTGCGCGTTTGCGAAGCACTGGATGCTCGAAAGCACCACACGCGAACCATCTTCAGAGACATCGGGCGTGAGCGCGAAGCCGAGACGCCCGATCAGTGTGCCGTTCTTCTGCGCCGGCGTGACCATCTCATACGCCCGCCCATCCGGCAGACCACCACCCGTGGTGTCGTACACGAACGTGTGGTCCACACTCGTCGTCGTGCTTTCATTCCGCGCGACGACACGCCAGTGATACGTCGTGTTTTCGGTCAGACCCGACAGGTGCACACCCACCGTCACGTCGCTCGTGCCTGCACCGATATCCGCGTCCGGTGCCGGGATGCTCGTGCCATAGGAGGTGCTCGTGCCCCATTCGAAGTGGTAGGTGGTATCCGCGCCGTTGGGGTTGATCCGCGCCCCAAGATCCACCGAGGTGGCCGTGAGGTTCGTCGCGGTGGCGCTGTCGATCGACGGCGGCGGGGGCGTCTGGAGCGTCGCGTCATTACCAAAGCTCGTGCAAACCCCGCAGCCCGCGTTGGACGCCTCCAGCCGGTAGTGATAGACCGCCCCCGGCGTGAGACCCGCGACCACGGCGCTCACAGCATGGGCGTTTGCGTCAGGGGGGATCGATGCCGCCGGGGGCACGCACGGCACGCTCTGCCCATACCCCGTGCTCGTCCCGTAGTCAAAGCGACAGGCGCTCAACTGGATCCCTCCCGGGTTCACGCTCCCATGCAGTTCAGCGCCATGAGGCTGCACGCCGCTCGCCGCGGAGGTGATGACTTCCGGGACCACCACGGGCGGACCAAAGACCTCGACCTGGCGCTGGCCACCGGTGTCCGAGACATACACCCGGCCTGTCGCCGCGTTGACCGCGATGCCCGCGGAGGCCGTGAGCGCTCCCATGCCAGACCCTCCGAACGTCCCGATGCGCGCGCCGCCTTCCTGGTACTCCGCGACCTGGGTGTGCTCATCGACCAGCAGATCGTTGCTCACGGGGTCCACCGCGATACCCCAAGCGGGCGTTTCGTCCACCGTCCCAGCTTCGCCATAGACCGTCGCGCCCGTGACCGGGAAGACCGACGGGCTGAACTTCACGACGCTGCCCAGATACCGGTCGACATACACCGTCCCATGCGAATCCACCGCCAGATTGCAGGCTCCAGGCGCGGCAAAGCTCACCAGCAGTTCGCCGCTGGGCGCATACACCGAGACTCCGCTCGAGTAGTCACCCGCGTACAGATCGCCGTTGGCGTCCACCGCGACACCGCAGAGTTCGCCGAACCCCCCGATTTCGTTCGTCCCCACACCGGGGCCAGCCGTGAAGAGGGCGGGTTCCCCGTCGGACTGGTAGGCCCTCAGCGAGCTGCTGCCGGCAACAACATAGAAATCATGCGTCGTGGAATCGACCGCCATCTGGCTTTCGGTGGGATGGAACGCGAAGCCCGTGAGCTTGCCGGCGAGGATGTTCGCCGCCACACCCGTGAACGGGCTGGGTTCGTGCGCCGAATCGAACTTCTGCACCGTCTCAGCCGCCACATCCGCGACATACACATCGCCCGTCGCCTGATCCACACCGACCGCGGTGGGCTGTCCAAAGCTGCTGGCGGCGGTGCCATCCGGCCCGAAGCCCGCTTCCAGGACCCGCGTCTGCGCCGCCAGCGCCCCCGCACACTCCAGCACCAGACCACCGGCCAGCACCCCACACACCGACACCAGCCACACCAGCACGAGCCTGCGAAAAGCGCCCATCGAACCATCCCCTCCCTTGACTGAAACAGAACGGTCCGGCGTAAAACGAATGTGGGTATTCATCACGCTGCTTCCTTGTGGTCGTGTGTGTGAATGCGAATCGTCTGCGCGACCCGGCGCCCCGTCGGCGTCAACGTCCACGCATTGGGCACACCCTTCATGTGCCCCTCCCCCGTGTTCACGGCGAGCCCCAGGCGCTCCAGACGCGCCAACAGCTTCGAAATCTGACCCTGATCGGAGACCCCCGCCTGCTCCCCGACGCCGCGATTCGACACCCCCGGCTGCGCGGCGATCGTTTCCAGCACCCGCAACGTGCGATAGGTGAGACGCATGGGGATGCCCGCCAACGGGTCGCCCTGCACATCGGCCTTCCCGGGCCTCGGAGCGCTTCGCGCCTGGGACCCAGCCACCCGGGCAGGCGCAGGCCGCGAATGCTCACGCCGCGCCGTGGCAGAACCCATATAGGGCAGCACGATCATGCCCATCAGATCCCCGAGCAGACTCGTCAACGGCGCCCGCTCACCCCGCAACAACCGCGAGTAGACGAGCGCGAAGCCGGCGCCGACCAGGCCCTCCGCCGTCAATGGCGGGCACTGCACACCCCGCGGGCTCTCCACCCGGCCCTCATCCACGATCGCCGCGAGCCCGGCAAGGATCTCTTCGCGACGCTCGAGCACCGTCTGCGAACCCCGCAACGCCTGCACCACACACACCCGCGCGAGCACAGGCTCACGGTCAAAGAACGAGAGGATCACCCACAACCCGCCACGAACCCGCTCACGCCACCCAAGATCCCCAAGGCCCGCCGCCGCGATCTCCCCGCGAATGCTGTCAACCACGCTCTCGAGCGCCGCCACCAAGCATTCCTCGCGGTTGGAGAACAGTTCGTAGAACGTGCGCCGCGAGACCCTGGCACGCCGCGTGATGTGCGCCACCGTCGCGCGCGTATAACCAAGCTCCTCGACCGTGCGCACCGCCGCCGCCAGCAACCGCGAACGCTGGATCTCAGCGACCTGCGGATGCGGCACACCCTCCCCACCAGAGGACAGAGCAAACCCGGCCCCACCCGACCCGGCAGCCCTGCTCGACCCAGCCCCACCCGGCCCAGCCACCCGCGGCGACTCGGCGATGCCCCCGCGAGCGCGCGAACGAGTCCGCGCCGCCATCAGACGGCCCTCCCACACGGGCCACGGCCCGAAGGCCGACCGGGACTACACCCTGCTAGCCCAGACCCCGGCCAAGAGAGAGAGAGAGAGAGAGAGATGCATCAGCAATGCTGTTGCATCTGGTTGGAACCCCAACCAGGCTCACAACCATCCCTGCCACGTCTGTCGAAACCGACTCCACGCGAACCACATCTCCCTCATACACTGGCCCGGCACCTCTCCCAAACCATCCCCTGCAAGCGCTTGAAATCGATCCACAGGGACCAACCCAAACCAAACCTATCTGTACCTGGCAACCCTGGACGGATCGCCATGACCAGCACATCATACACACAAACCTGACCCAATTGCAACCCCCAATAGGAAACAAGCCGTGCGGCCCACGCCAAACAGCCGCCGAGCGCGCGGCGGGTGCGGGCAGCGCGCGTGTCGCGGGAGACGAGCGTGCGGGCCTACCCCCGCAGCGGATCGACCCAGCGCACGCCGGGGAAGCGCGAGAAGTCGCTGTCGCAGGAGCACACTAGGGCGCCGTGCTCGATCGCCAGCGCGGCTAGGTGCGCGTCGTTTGCGAGGTTGCCCGCGGCGCCCAGCGGCCCCAGCAGCTCGCGCAGCACCGCCGAGTGCCGGTCGGTGGGATGTACGACGGTCGTGCACGGCTGCGCCAGCCACCCGTCGATGAGGTCCAGCGCCTCCTGCACCTCCAGCGGCGCCTCGAACAGGTTCGCCCGCGTGCTCAGCCGCACGAAGCCGAGCAGCGTCGTCCAGGCCAGGGCCACGGTCTCCGATCCCGACAGCGCCGCCTCCACCCACGCGCGCGCGGGCCGATGGCGCGGCGAGGACTCGTCGACCGCATACAGGAAGAGGTTGACGTCGGGCAGCTTCACTTGCGCAACGACAGCTTGCGCACGATCTCCGCGTCCTCCAGCTCGCCCAGCAGACGCCCGGTGTGGTCGAGATCCACGCCCTCCCTCACGCCCATCCGCCGCGAAGGCACCCGGTAGGGGCGGGCAGAGCGCCCCCCGCCGCCGAGGCCGGCGCGCACCGCCTCGTTGAGAGTGGCCTTGAACGACACCCCGCGCTCGCGCGCCAACAGCCGCAGCTTCGCTGCCACATCCTGATCGAGCGTCACCGTCGTCCTCATGCAGGCATCATAGCAGCAAATCTGATGCTGTCATGATGCCTACTTCTCCTCAGAGGGTGAGATGCAGTCGCAGGGCTTCGTCCACGTCGTCCATCAAGCGGGCGGGCACCGACCCGACGCGCTCGCCGATGCGCTGGATGTCCACGGATCTGACCTGCTCGGCCTGGGCCTTGCAGTCGTCCCTGAGCCCAATGGCGTCCGCTTCGAGCAGGACCTGGAAGGGGTGGACCCGCTCGATGTTGGAGGTGACCGGCACGACCGTGAGGACTCCCCGCCCGAGCCGAGCGGCCGTGAGATTGGCTCCATCGTTGCTGACGAGGATCGCGGGCCGCCGTTTGTTGGCCTCCGTGCCCACCACTGGATCGAGATCGACGATGCGGATGTCGCCGCGTCGCATCTTCAGGACAGGCCGTCGGCTGCCGTGGACTCCCACGCCCGGGCCTCACCGCTCGCGGCCCACGTATCCCAAGCATCCTCGTAGCAGCCCCCCAGCTCCGTCGCTCGCAGAGTGCGAACGGCCTTGTGGAGCACCGCGGAGCGCGACTTGTGCCCCTGCGCGCGCGCATAGGCGTCCAGGTATGCGACATCCCCCTCAGGAAGGCTCACACTGAGCTTCATACTTTTATGCTACCACAGGTACGCCGAAGCTCCGCTCATCGTGCGCGGGCGACGCCAACAACGCCCTCAGGCCTTCCACAGGGCGTCGATTGGAACGGCCCACAGGCGCTCGCCAAGCGGCGCGGTCCGGCGTGTCGTGCAGAGCAACCCTACCCCGGATAATCAGGAAAACTCGCCCGGACGATCAGGAATTAGATCGGGACAAGCTGGAATGGAATGGTTGCTCCCGACAAGCCATGCGGCCCACGCCAAACAGCACCGCCGCTCAGCTCTCAGCGGACGCCCCAGGCAACTCCACCGACGCCCCGTAGGACGCCAGGCAGGCGGGCAGCGCCACGCTGCCGTCCTCGCGCTGGCCATTCTCCAGCAATGCGATGAGGGTGCGCCCCACCGCCACGGCGGTGCCGTTGAGCGTGTGCGGCGTCTCGGTGCGCCTGCCGTCCTCGCGGCGCACGCGGATGTCAAGGCGCCGGGCCTGGTAGTCGGTGGTGTTGGAGCACGAGGTCAGCTCGCGGTAGCGCCCCTGGCTGGGCAGCCACGCCTCGCAGTCGTACTTCTTGGCGGCCGAGGCGCCGAGGTCGGTGACGGCGATGTTGACGACGCGGTAGGGCAACTCCAACTCCTTGAGGATCTCCTCCTCGATCGCCAGGATGCGTTCGTGCTCCGCGCCTGAGTCCTCCGGCGCGACGAAGCTGAACATCTCGACCTTGTCGAACTGGTGCACGCGGAAGATGCCGCGCGTGTCCCTGCCGGCGGCGCCGGCCTCGCGGCGGAAGCAGGGCGAGAAGCCGGCGTAGCGCAGCGGCAGCTGCGCGGCCTCGAGGATCTCTTCGTCGTGCAGCGAGGCGAGGGCGACCTCGGAGGTGCCCACCAGGTAGAGATCGTCCTCGGGGAGGTGGTAGATCTGCTGCTCGGTGTCTGGGAGGAAGCCGGTGCCATACAGCGCGCGCTCGCGCACGAGCACCGGCGGGATGACCGGCTCGAAGCCGCGGCCGCGCAGCTTCTCCAGGGCCC
This sequence comes from uncultured Solirubrobacteraceae bacterium, assembly GCA_964582105.1. Lineage (GTDB taxonomy): Bacteria > Actinomycetota > Thermoleophilia > Solirubrobacterales > Solirubrobacteraceae > Palsa-744. The sequence goes on along the minus strand of CAZOQI010000041.1, from coordinate 75,922 downwards.
AGCGCACGAGCGCCAGCTCCAGCAGTACAAGGTCACCCTTGAGGTAGGCGAAGCGCGCGCCCGAGAGCTTGGCGGCGTGGTCCATGTCGATCCGCTCGCCCGCCAGCTCCAGGTGGTCGCGGGGCTTGAATCCACCCGCGCCGGCCCCGCTCTTCGCGGACCCACCCTCGCCAGCCCCATCCTCTCCAGGCCCAGCGGCGCCCACCCCGATCTCCCCAACCGTGCGCACCAGCTCGTCCTCGGGGCCGGGAGCGGCCGTGGGGTCGGGCAGGTTTGGCAGCGGCGCCAGTGCCTTCTGCAACTCCTCGTGGGCGACCCGCGCCCGCTCGCTCAGCGCCTTGACCTGGGCGCTCAGCTCCTTCATCTCCGCGAGCGCCTGCTCGGCGTCCTCGCCCGCTCGCCTGGTCTTGGCGATCTGCTCGGAGCGCGTCTTCTGCGCGGCGCGCAGCTCCTCGGCCTTGCTGGTGGCAGCCCGCCACTCGCGGTCCTGATCGAGGATCGCGTCGATCGCCGCCGCCAAGCCCGGGTCCCGGCGCGAGAGCGCCGCCTTGACGGCCTCGGGCTCCTCGCGGATGCGCTTGATGTCGAGCATGGCTGAGCGCCTATGCGCGGCGGGAGCCCCCGGGGCGTCCGCCGGATGGGGGGGTGCGGCGCCGCGCGGCCATGCGCTACTGCGGGGCGTTTTCGATCGTGGGCACCTTCGGGGCCTGCAGGCCGGAGTATTTGGCGAGGAACGCGGCGAGCGCCTTGGCGTCGTCGCCGAGCACGATGTTCTCGGGCATGACCGCGCCGGAGAAGCCCCCGTTGCGGATCGCGTAGAGGACCTGTTCGACGTTCTCCTTGCGCACGTTGAAGTTGGGGCCGTTGGTGCGCAGGCGGTCCTTGATGCTGGTGGCCGAGCCCTGCGCGCCGACGACCGAGAGCGTGTGGCAGCCCGAGCAGTGGTCGCGGAAGAGCACCGCGCCGTGGTAGTTGGGGTCTTCCTTGGCGAGCTGGATGCCCTGCGTGCCGCACGCGCCGGCGACGGCGATGGAGCCCAGCAGCAGGGCGAGCGCGGCGGCGATCCTGGGGCCGATCGGGGGCCGGGCTGCACGCGGAGCGGCGTTCTCGGAGCGGAGCGTCATGCGCGGCGGAATATATAGGTCGCGGCTCATGACGAGGGTCGCCCGGCGCGCTTGGCGAGGGCTCAGAACCCGTGCGCGGTCATAGCCGCGCGCAGCGCGAGGAAGACGACCACCAGCGCCGAGAGCGTCATGACCCCCATCTCGCGCCGCACGATCGCGCCGACCACAGCCTGCTGCTCGTCCTGCGGCAGCTCCCCCACCGCCTGCGCGCTCTCCAGCTCGCGCTGGTCGAGGATCGTCTGCGCAGAGGCCACGCGCAACTGCTCGGCGACGAAGCCCACGGCCAGCGGCAGCAGCGCATAGAGATAGAAGAGGTCTTCGCCGGGTCTCCTGCCGGCGGCGGCCAGCACCCCGACGGCCAGCGCGAACACGAGCGCCGCTCCCTGGGCGATGCGCAGCAGTATCCAGAAGGCGCGGCTGGGCTGACCTTGATACCAGCGCAGGCCCCCAAGCATCGCGGGTATGGCATTGAGGGCCGCCAGCGCACAGGCGCCGGCAACGACCGCCCCGCTCACCGGCGCGCCCGCGGGATCGCGTCACCCGCGCGATGCTCGCCCGTGGGCCTGCGCCACAGGCCCACTCCCCCCCACGCCCTCGCACCATTCGTCACTATGTAACAGTCTGCCACAAGCGGTGATATAACAGCGCGCAGTGCTGCGCTCCTACCTCCCGGCGATCGTCTTCCTGGTGCTCGGCGGAGTTGTGGGCGGGGCCTTCGCGGCGCTCAACTCCGTCCTCGGCCCCCGCCGCGCGGTCGCGCACAAGCAGGACCCCTATGAGTGCGGCCTGCCCTCGGAGGTCAAGCACGGGCTGCGCTTCGGCATCAGCTTCTATTTGATCGCGATGCTCTTCATCCTGTTTGACATCGAGGTGGTCTTCCTGTATCCGATCGCCGTCGAGCTGCGCGCCTACGGGAGCTATGCGCTGGCCGAGACGGTCACCTTCGTCGTGCTCCTGGCGGTGGCCTTCGTGTACGTGTGGCGCAGGGGAGCGCTGGAGTGGAGATAGAGCGCGTAGGCGCGCACCAGCTCCTGCGCGGCGGCCCGGTGGACGGCCGCACGCTGCCGGCCCACCTGGAGGGCGCCGAGCTCGAACGCCACGTCGAAGAGCGCGTGCTGACGACCACGCTCGACCGCGCGACCGCCTGGGCGCGGTCCAACTCGTTCTTTCCCCTCGGCTTCGGGCTGGCGTGCTGCGCGATGGAGCAGTTTCACGCCGCCGGCCCGCGCATGGACATCGCGCGCTTCGGCTTCGAGGCTTTCCGCGCCTCGCCGCGCCAGGCCGATCTGATCATCCTCGCCGGGCGGGTGTCGATCAAGATGGCGCCGATCATCCGCAGGCTCTACGACCAGATGCTCGAGCCCAAGTGGGCGATCTCGATGGGCGCCTGCTGCAGCTCGATGGGCGTCTTCAACAACTACGCGCTGGTGCCGGCCGACAAGTTCCTGCCGATCGACGTGCACGTCCCCGGCTGCCCGCCGCGCCCGGAGGCGCTGATGCACGGGATCCTGAAGCTGCGCAAGCTGGTCCAGGACGACCCCGACGCGGGCTGGCGCGAGCGCTACGACGCGGTGGGCACCGAGGAGGTCCCTCCCGGTGCCTGATGCCACCGGGCTTCAGCTGATCGCCCGAGAGCTGCGCGAGGCCGAGGGCCTGGGCGAGGGGGCGGTGAAGGACACGCTGTTCTTCCGCAATCGCGCCACGCTGATCATCGACCCCACGCGCATCCGCGCGGTGCTCGAGCACCTGCGCGGCAGTGGCTATACGTTCCTGGCGAGCCTGCACGGGGTCGACCACTACCCCGAGGAGCCGCGCCTGGGGGTGCTCTATGAGCTGCTGGACATGGAGCGCGTCGATCGCATCACGGTCAAGCTGCGCGTCCCCACGGACGCCCCCGAGGTGCAGTCGGTGACCCCGCAATGGCCCACCGCCGACCACCAGGAGCGCGAGGTCTACGACATGTTCGGAGTCGTCTTCGAGGGCCACCCGGACCTGCGCCGGATACTGATGCCCGAGGACTACGAGGGCCACCCGCAGCGGCGCGACTTCCCGATCGGGGGCGAACCGGTGCTCTTCACCCACAACGACGCGGCGAACAACGCCCCGGCGAGATGAGCGCGACCCGCGAGATGAGCGCGACCCTGCCCACGGGCGTGAGCGCCACCACGAGCGAGACCAGCGCGAGCGAGACCAGCGAAGAGCTGATGACGCTCAATTTCGGCCCGCACCACCCCGCCACGCACGGGGTCCTGCGCCTGCTGGTCACGCTCCAGGGCGAGGTCGTGCGCGACATCAAGCCGATCGTCGGCTACGTGCACACGGGGATCGAGAAGACGGCCGAGGACAAGGCCTACTGGAAGGTCATCCCGATCGTCGAGCGCATGGACTACCTCTCCTACTACTTCAACGCGATGGCCTACGTCGGCGCGGTCGAGGCGCTGCTGGAGGTCGAGGTCCCGACCCGCGCCCAGTACCTGCGCGTGATCCATCTTGAGCTCAACCGCATCGCCTCGCACCTGATCTGGCTGGGGACGAGCGCGCTCGACCTCGGCGCGATCTCGATCTTCCTCTACTGCCTGCGCGAGCGCGAACTGATCCTCGATCTGTTCGAGATGTCATCCGGCGCGCGCATGCACACCCGCTACTTCCAGGTCGGCGGCGTGATCGAGGACATCCCCCCCGGCTTCGCGCGCAAGCTGCGCGCCTTCCTGAAGGTCATGCCCGGGCGCGCGGATGAGTACGGCGCGATCCTCAACGCCAACGAGATCGTGCTGCGGCGCCTGCGCGGCACGTGCCCGCTGGACGCGCAGACGCTGCTGGGACTGGGCGTGACGGGCCCGCTGCTGCGCGCGGCGGGCAACCCCTGGGATCTGCGCAAGGCGGACCCCTACAGCTCCTACGAGCACTTCCAGTTCAAGATCCCCGTGGGCACGGTCGGCGACAACTACGACCGCTTCGCCGTGCGCCTGGCCGAGATATACGAGTCGGTGAAGATCGTCGAGCAGGCCCTGGATGGGCTGCCCGAGGGAGCGCACATCACCGGCGATCGCAAGGTCGCGCTGCCGCCCCGCCACGAGCTGGCGACCTCGATGGAGGCGCTGATCCACCACTTCAAGCTCGTCACCGAGGGCTTCAGGGTGCCGCCCGGCGAGATGTACTTCCCGATCGAGTCCCCCCGCGGAGAGCTCGGCTGCTACGTGCGCTCGGACGGCAGCTCCAAGCCCGCGCGCGTGCACATGCGCGATCCGAGCTTCGTCAACCTGCAGGCGCTCGGGCCGATGGCTCGCGGCGGCTACATCGCGGACATGATCGCCACCACGGCGATGCTGGACCCGATCCTGGGGGGCATCGACAGATGAGCCCCCACGGCTGGGACGAGGCCGTCGACCTGCGCAAGCAGCCCGCGCCCGTTCCCGACCCCACCACGACGCGGGTCCCGCAGGCGCTGCGCGAGGAGATCGAGGCGCACATGGCCCTCTACCCGGACAGCCGCTCGGCCGCCCTGCCGGCCCTGGAGGCCGCGCAGCGGGTGCACGGCTGGTGCTCGCCGGACGCGATCGAGCAGGCGGCGTGCGTGATGGGGGTGACCCCGGCCTCCCTGGAGTCGGTGGCGAGCTTCTATGACATGCTCGAGACCGCCCCCGTGGGCAGGCACGGCATCTACGTGTGCACGAACATCTCCTGCTCGCTGTGCGGAGCGGATGAGCTGTACGAGGCGATGTGCGCAGCTGCGGGCGATGACGCCGATCTCAACGTGCGCTCGTTCGAGTGCCTGGGCGCCTGCGACATCGCGCCGATGGCCTCGGTGGACGGTGTGTATGTGGGACCGCTGACGCTCGCCGACGTGCCAAAGCTGCTCGACGACGTGCGCGCCGGCCGGGAGGCGCTGCCCGAGAAGCAGCTGGCGCGCCGCCCGTGCGCGGATGCAAAGGCCGGCACATGAGACTGCTGTTCGATCGCATCGACGAGCCGGGCTTGAACACGCTGCCGGTGTATGAAGCGCGCGGCGGCTACGAGGCTTTGCGCAAGGCCCTGGCGATGCCCCCCGAGGCGGTGCTGCACGAGCTGGAAGCCTCGGGCCTGCGCGGGCGCGGCGGGGCGGGCTTCGCGATGGGCAAGAAGGTCTCCTTCCTGCCCAAGGGCGCGATGGACAAGTACCTGGTGTGCAACGCCGACGAGTCCGAGCCGGGCACCTTCAAGGACCGCGAACTGATGCAGAAGAGCCCGCACATGCTGATCGAGGGCATCGCGATCGCCTCCTACGCAGCTGGCGCCAACCGCTCCTTCATCTACATCCGGGGAGAGTACGTGCTGCAGGCCGACGTGCTCGACGCGGCCCTCGCGCAAGCGCGCGCGGCGGGCTATGTGGGCGAGAACATTCTCGGCAGCGAGCACTCGCTGTCGCTGGTGGTGCACCGCGGCGCCGGCGCGTACATCTGCGGCGAGGAGACCGGACTGCTGGACTCGCTGGAGGGCAAGCGGGGAAACCCGCGCCTGAAGCCACCGTTCCCGGCCAACCAGGGGCTGTATCAGGGCCCGACGCTGATCAACAACGTGGAGACGCTCTCCACCGTGCCGGCGATCATCCGCATGGGCGGCGGCGAGTACGCGAAGCTGGGGGTGGAGACCTCCACCGGCACCAAGCTCGTGAGCGTCTCGGGCCACGTGCGGCGCCCGGGCAACTACGAGATCGAGCTGGGGATCCCCTCGCGCGAGATCATCTACGGCCTGGCGGGCGGCCCGCCGCAGGGCAGGGAGGTCAAGTGCTGGTTCCCGGGCGGCTCCTCCTCGCCGGTGCTCACGGCCGACGACCTCGACGTCCCCTACGACTTCGACTCGCTGGCGAAGGCCGGCACGATGCTGGGCTCGGGCGCGATCATCGTGGTGGACGACTCGACGCCGATCCTCGACGTGGCGCTGAAGGTGGCGAAGTTCTACCGCCACGAGTCCTGCGGCAAGTGCACACCCTGCCGCGAGGGCACCAACTGGACCGTGAAGATGCTCGAGCGCATCGAGTGCGGCGAGGCCACGCCGATGGACCTGGAGGTCATGGCCAGCGTGCAGGAGCACATCATCGGCAACTGCCTGTGCGTGCTGGGCGACGCGATGGCGATGCCGATCGGCTCGATGATCGCCAAGTTCCGCGAGGAGCTCGAAGCGCACATGCAGGCCGCGCGAGCGCGTGCGGGCCTGGGCGTCCCGATCGCGGCCGAGAGCGCGCCGGCCGCGCAGGGGGCCGTCCATGCCTAGGCCCCGGACACGCGCCGCGCAGGGAACCGTCTATGCCTAGACCCGAACCCCGCACGATCGCCTTCACGATCGACGGCCTGGAGGTGAGGGCGCCGGAGAACGCGATGCTGGTGGACGCGGCCAAGCACGGCGACGTGGAGATACCGGTGTTCTGCTACGAGCCCAAGCTGGGGCAGCCCGTGGGCGCGTGCCGCATGTGTCTGGTGGAAATCGAAGGCATCCCCAAGCTGCAGACGGGCTGCTCGACGCCGGTGAAGGATGGGATGGTCGTGCACACGCAGAGCGAGCGCGTCAAGGAGGCGCAGAGCTCGGTGGTGGAGTTCCTGCTCATAAACCACCCCCTGGACTGCCCTGTGTGCGACAAGGGCGGGGAGTGCCCACTGCAGGACATCGCCTTCGGCTGGGGCCGTGGCGACTCGCGCTTCATCGAGCCCAAGCGCCACTTCGTCAAGCCCCTTGAGCTCTCCCCCACAATCGCGATCGACCGCGAGCGCTGCATCCTCTGCTACCGCTGCGTGCGCTTCTCGCAGGAGATCAGCGAGGATGACCAGCTGGTGCTGCTGGAGCGCGGAGCGCACTCCTACGTGGCCACCTTCGACGGACACCCCTATGTGGCGCCCTTCAGCGGCAACATCGTCGAGCTGTGCCCGGTGGGCGCGCTCACCTCGCGCGCCTATCGCTTCCGCGCGCGCCCCTGGGACGTCGAGGACGCGGGCACGGTCTGCACGCTGTGCCCCGCGCAGTGCAACGTGACGCTGACCGTGCGCGACGAGCGCGTGCTGCGGGTGCAGGCGCGAGCGAACCCCGAGGTGGACGACGGCTGGCTGTGCGACCGCGGGCGCTTCGCCTATCCGCGGCTGGGCGGGGAGGAGCGCGTGAGGCAGCCGCTGGTGCGCGACGGCGGCGAGCTGCGGCCGGTGTCGTGGGAGCGGGCACTGACGGAGGCCGCGGCGGGCCTGAGGCGCGCGGGTGCGCGCACCGGCGCAATCGCCGGCGGCGGGACGACCAACGAGGAGGGACTGCTGCTGGCGCGGCTGCTGCGCGAGGGGCTTGGCTCGCCGCACCTGGACTCGCGCACAGCCGGTGGGAAGCTGCCGCTGCAGCTGCACCGCGCGCTGGCCGACCCTAGCCTCCAGGCCAGGGTGAGCGATCTGGAGTTCGCGCACGCGGTGCTGCTGCTGGAGTGCGAACCGATCGCCGACGCGGCGATCCTCGACCTGCGCCTGCGCAAGGGCGTGCGCCGCCACGGCATGAAGCTCCTGCGGGCGAGCGCCGCGGAGCTGCTGAACGAGGACTCCTCGCGCGAGCTGATCGGGACCCTCGCCGCTGCCGGCGAGGAGATCGTGGTGCTGTGGCACGAGCGCCTGAGCGCCGGGCCGGACGGCGAGCGGGCCGCGCGCGCGCTGCTGGACCTCGCCGGCACGCTGTCGCTGGCGGGCAGGCAGAACGCGGGTCTGCTGGAGATCCCGGCCGAGGCGAACGGGCGCGGCCTGCGCGAGGCGGGCGTGCTGCCGAACGCCGGCCCAGGTCTGGCCGATCCGTCCGAGGAGGGCCTCGATTCGCTGGGCATCGCCGAGGCGCTGATCGCGGGCGAGCTGAGCGCGCTGTATCTGCTCGGGGTGGACCCGCTCGAGCGCGGGGTGGATCGACTCGAGCGCAGCGGGGATCCGCTTGAGCGCAACCGGCCGCTGTGGCAAGCGGCCCTCGAGCAGGCGAGCACCGTGGTGGCGCACGCGCTGTTCCTCACGGAGGGCGTGGCGGCGCACGCGAACGTGGTCTTCCCGGCTGAGGCGTACGCCGAGAAGAAGGGCACGATCGTGCACCCCGACGGCCTCGTCCAGCGTCTGCGTCCTGCCGTTGCGCGGGTGGGTGGCTCCGAATCCTCGCGCGCGCAGTCGCGAGTGCTGGCCGATGTCAGCGCGCGGGTGTCGAGCGATGTCGCCGCAGCGGTGGCGCCGGCATGAGCGCGCTCGTGCGGCAACGCAGAGAGGTCTCCTCCCGATGATCGCCGTCGTGGGCTACTACGAAGAATGGTGGATCCAGGTGCTGAAGGCGATCGTCATCTTCGCCGTCGGCCTGCAGCTCGTCCCGGTGGTGCTGCTCGCCGAGCGCAAGCTGCTGGGGCGGTTCCAGTCGCGCTATGGCCCCAACCGCGTCGGACCCTACGGCGCGCTGCAGCCGCTCGCAGACATCCTCAAGCTGCTCACCAAGGAGCAGTTCCGCCCGAGCACCTCGATCGGGGTCCTGTTCGTGCTGGCGCCGGTCATCTCGATCGTCACGGCCGTGGCGGCGTTCGCGCTCATCCCCTTCGGCAACGTGCAGCGCATCTTCGGCACGCCCGTGGGGCTGTATGGGATCGACGTCTCGATCGGCCCGCTGTACCTGTTCGCGCTGGGGGCGATGGCCTTCTACGGGATCATGCTCGGCGGCTGGGCCTCGGGCTCGAAGTACTCCTTCCTCGGCGCGATGCGCGGCGCGGCGCAGCTGATCTCCTACGAGGTCTCCCAGGGGCTGGCGCTCGTAGGCGTGGTCATGACCGCGCAGACGCTCTCGCTCACCGGCATCGTGCAGGCGCAGGCGGGCATGTGGTACATCGTGCCCCAGTTCGCCGGATTCCTGATCTTCCTGACGGCGAGCTTCGCCGAGATCAACCGCGCGCCGTTCGACCTGGTCGAGGCCGACGCGGAGCTCGTCGGCGGCTACAACACGGAGTTCGGGGGCGGGCGCTTTGCGTCCTACTACTTCGCCGAGTACCTCAACGTGCTCGTCGTCTCGGGCATCGTCACGACCGTGTTCCTCGGCGGCTGGCTGCTGCCGTTCGGCATCCACCCTCCCGGCTGGGTCGATCCGTTCGTGGTGCTCTTCAAGATGTCGCTGTTCACGTTCCTGTTCATCTGGGTCCGCGCGACCCTGCCGCGTCTGCGCTACGACCAGCTGATGAGCTTCGGCTGGAAGGTCCTGCTGCCGCTGGCCACCCTCAATGTGCTGGTGACGGCCGTGCTCGTGGTGGTGGCGCACTGATGTGGAATCCGGGCGATGACGTGATCGAGGTCACGCGCACCCCCGCGCCGGGGCCCGCGCGCAGCACGTGGCGCACCTTCGCCCAGACGCTGCGCGGGCTGGCGACGACGTTCGGCCGGATGACGGAAAAGCCCGTCACGGTGCAGTACCCCGAGCAGAAGACGCCCGTGTACCCGCGCTTCCGCGGCCGTCACAAGCTCCACAGGTTCGAGGACGTCCCCTCCGAGCAGGGTGGGACGCAGAGCGACAACGCGGGCCTGGAGAAGTGCGTCGGCTGCTCGCTGTGCGCGGCGGCCTGCCCGGCCGACTGCATCCGCGTGGTGGCGGCGGAGAACACCCCCGAGAAGCGCGTCTCGGCGGGCGAGCGCTACGCGGCCGTGTACGAGATAAACATGTCCCGCTGCATCTTCTGCGGTTACTGCGAGGTGGCGTGCCCGTTCGACGCGATCACGATGGGCCACGACTACGAGCTCTCGGACTACAGCCGCTCGGATCTGATCTTCACCAAGGAGATGCTGCTGGCCGAGCCGCTGGAGCGCGCGCCGCTGAGGAACGAGGGCGAGTAGCGAGCGATGAGCGCGGTCCTGTTCTTCATCGCGGCCCTGGGGGCCATCGCCGGCGCGGTCGGCGTGGTGATGCTGCGCGACGCCTTCTACAGCGTGCTGGCGCTGGTGGCGCACCTGATCTCGCTGGCGATCCTGTTCCTGCTGCTGCGCGCGGAGTTCGTAGCCGCGGTGCAGGTCGTCGTGTACGCGGGAGCGGTGATGGTCTTATACGTATTCGTAGTGGCCTACGTGGGCGATCAGGGCCAGTCGCTGGGCGCTCGTCTGCGCGGCTCCGGCGGCGCCAGCCTGCGCCTGGGCGGAGCGCTGCTGGGCGGGGCGCTGCTGGTGGAGCTGTTGATCGCGCTGCTGGGCACGGGCCTTGAGGCGATCGACGGCTACGGCGCCCCGTACGCTCCGGGTCCGCGCACCTATGGCACCCCCGCGTACATCGGCCGGCTGCTGCTGAGGAGATTCCTGCTGGCGTTCGAGGTGGCCTCTTTCCTGCTGCTGATCGCGGCGGTTGGCGCTGTCGTATTGGCCCGCCGCCGCGGCGGCCTGGGCGAGCAGGACGAGCGCGAGATCCTGACCCCGCTCGATCTGCTGCGCCCGCAGGGAACGGGGACGATGGCCGAGGGCGTGGGAGCGAGGCGCTCGTGAGCATCGCCTGGTATCTGGCCGTCTCGGCGATCGTCTTCACCCTCGGCGCGGTGGGCGTGATGATTCGCCGCAACCCCCTGGTGGTGCTGCTGTGCCTGGAGCTGATGCTCAACGGCGCGAACCTGGCGCTGATCGCGTTCGCGCGCATGTGGGGCGATGGCGATGGTCAGATATTGGCGCTGATAGTGATGACGGTGGCGGCCTGCGAGGTGTGCATCGGCCTCGGCATGATCGTGGCGATCTACCGCCGCCGGCTGCCGATAGACGTGGATGAGTTGAGAGAGCTCCAGGGATGAGCGCGACCACCTATGGCTGGCTGGTGCTGCTCTTCCCCCTGCTGGGCACGCTGACAGTGGCCTTCGGCTACCGCGCGCTGCCCGGACGCAGCGCGGGGTGGGTCGGCACCGGCGCGATCTTCCTCGCCTTCCTTGCGGCGTTGGGCGCATTCGCGGAGATCCAGAGTCTGACCCCGGCGCACCGCCAGGTGACCTCCTCATTGTGGAACTACGCCAACACGGTGGGCGTGGATGCGCAGTTGTCGATCCTGGTGGACCCGCTGTCGGTGTTCATGATCCTGATCGTCAGCGGCGTCTCCGCGCTCATTCACCTCTATTCGATCTCCTACATGGATAAGGATCGCGGCTTCAATCGTTACTTCGCCTACCTCAATTTCTTCGTCTTCTCGATGCTGCTGCTGGTGCTGGCGGGCAACTTCCTGCTTTTGATCGTGGGCTGGGCGTTCGTGGGCGCCGCCTCCTATCTCTTGATCTCCTTCTGGTATCGGCGCACGACCGCCACCAGGGCGGGCATCAAGGCATTTGTGATCAACGTGGTGGGCGACGCGGGGCTGGTGCTGGGGACCTATTTCATCTTCAAGCACACCCACACGCTGGATTTCCTCAAAACCTTCCACGTCGCGGGCGGCGTGTTCACGCGCAACGAAGGCGACCTCGTCGCGGGCTGCGTATTGCTGCTGGTGGGCGCCTTCGCCAAGTCCGCGCAGATCCCCCTGCACACCTGGCTGCCCGACGCGATGGAGGGCCCCACGCCCGTGAGCGCATTGATCCACGCGGCGACGATGGTGACAGCGGGCGTGTATCTGATCGCGCGCATGCACACCCTCTTCGAACTGGCCCCCGCGGCGCAGGACGTGGGCGCGACGATCGGCGCGTTGACGCTTTTTATAGCGGGCACGATCGGTCTCGTGCAGACGGACATCAAGCGCGTGATCGCCTACTCCACCATGTCCCAGATCGGCTACATGATCATGGGCGTCTCCATCGGCGCCTACGCGGCGGGCCTCTTTCACCTGATGACGCACGCCTTCTTCAAGGCGCTGCTGTTCATGGCCGCTGGTTCGATCATCGGCGCGATGGCCGGCGAGCAGTCACTTAATCGCATGGGCGGCTTTCGCAAGGCGATGCCCTTCACCTTCGCGTGCTTTCTCATCGGCGGCCTGGCGCTGTCGGGCATCCCCCCCTTCTCGGGCTTCTTCAGCAAGGATGAGATCCTGCTGGTGACGGGCGAGCGCGGCGGCTGGCACTGGGGGCTCTATGTGGTGGGCTACATCGGCGCCTTCCTCACCGCGGTGTACACGTTTCGCATGATCTTCCGCGCCTTCTACGGCGAGCCGGTGCCCGAGGCGAAGGAGCTGGAAGGCGGCCACATTCACCACGCCGAGCACCCGACGAACCCCGCGACGGGCGAGGTGGAGGACACAGATGTGGGCTTCCCCGGCCCCACCCACGCGATCGCCGAACGCGCATGGCCGATGAAGGCCGCGATGAGCGTGCTGGCCGTGGGGTCGATCGGCCTGGGCCTGTTGCAGATACCCAACGTGGATTTCGTCATCGACGACTTCCTGCGCCCCAGCTTCGCGACCTCCGCGCTGTATGAAACGCACACCAGGAACGGCCTCCTGGCCTTTGGCCTGATTCTGGGAACGGTGTTGGGTGTGGCCGGGATCGCATTGGCTTGGAGGGTGTGGGTCGCGCGGTCCGGCACGTCCGCGGCGCTCCAGGCAAGGTGGCGCGCGGTGTACGAGCTGCTGGTCCACAAGTGGTGGTTCGACGAGCTGATCGACGCCGTGGTGGTGCGCCCGATGTCCACGGCGGGGCGCTTCGCCGCGGGCACCTTCGAGCGCGCCGTCATCGAGGGCGGTCTGATCGACGGGACCGTGAGCGTGGTGCGCGCCGGGAGTGCCGCGGTGCGCGCGGTGCAGAGCGGCTTGGTGCGCTATTACGCAGCGCTGCTGGTGCTGGGCGTGGCGGCCGTGGGCTTCTACTTCCTCCTTCAATCCTGATCCGATGCCCCTTTCGACCCCGACCACGATCTGATGCCCCTGTCGATCCTCATATGGCTGCCCGCCCTGTGCGGTGTCGTGGGAGCGCTCCTCGCGGTCGTGGCTGGGCGATCCACGGGCGCAGGAACGGAAGGACCCGAGGGCGCCACCAGCGATGGACCCCCGGACGAGCGCGCCGCGAGGATCCCCGGCGCCCTGGCGCTGCTTGGCTCGGTAGCGGCGCTGGCGCTGGCGATCGGCTACATCGCCGACTACGGGGGGGGTGGGCCTCGATCGCACGGCCTGACGCACGTGACCGACGTCGTGTGGATCGCCGAACTGGGCATCCACTACAAGCTCGGCATCGACGGCCTCAACGTGATGCTCTTGGGGCTGACGACGCTGCTGTTTGCGATGGCCACGCTGGCGGCCAATCTTCGCCAGTGGCCGCGCCCGCGGCTCTTCTACTTCCACTTCATGCTCGCCGAGTCCGCGGTGCTCGGAGCGTTCCTGGCCCAGGACTTGGCGCTGTTCGTGGCCTTCTTCGACCTGATGCTGATCCCCTTCTACTTCCTCATCGGCGTGTGGGGCAAGGGCGATCGACCCGAGCGCGTAAGGGCCACGACGAAGCTCGTGATCTACACCCTCGTGGGCTCGCTGCTGATGCTCGCCGCGGCGATCGCCACGGGCGTGCTCGCCTCCCAGCAGAACGGCGCCCCGCTGACGTTCGTGCTCTCGAGCCTGCAATCGCTGCCCCTGAGCCGGGGCTCGCAGGAGTGGATCTTCCTGTTCTTCGCCGCGGCCTTCCTGGTGAAGATGCCGGCCTTCCCCCTGCACGGCTGGATGCCCGACGGCTATCGCACGATGCCGATCGAGGTCCTGATGGTCTTCTCGGGCGTGCTCTCGAAGGTGGGCGCGTACGGCTTCCTGCGCATCGCCCTGCCCCTCTTCCCCCAGGCTGCGGCGCACTTCCAGACGCTGATGCTGCTGATCGCGCTGGCCTCGATCCTGTACGGCTCGATGGTGGCCTTCACGCAGACCGACGCGCGCCTGATCGCCGGGTTCTCCTCGGTCGCGCAGATGGGCTTCATCACGCTGGGCATCTTCTCGCTGAACCCCCAGGGCGCGCAGGGCGCGCTCCTGCAGATGGTCAACCACGGCCTCGTCGTCGCCCCGCTGCTGTTCATCGTCGCCGTGCTGGCTCGTCGGACAGGAGGCTCTGAAGACGTACGCGACATGGGCGGCATCGCCTTCCGCGCGCCGGTGCTGGCCGCGCTGTTTTTGATCGTGGCCCTGGCCACCCTGGCGATGCCCGGCTCGGCCAACTTCGTGGGCGAGTTCCTGATCCTGCTGGGCGTCTTCCAGGCCAAGCTGGCGATCGCGATCGTCGCCTTCGCCGGGGTGGTGATGGCGAGCGTGTACGCGCTGCGCCTGTTCATCCGCGCCATGCACAACCGCGCGGGCAAGAGCGTGGAGTCCCGTGACATCGGATTGTGGGACCGCTTGGTGCTGGTGCCGGTGGTGGTGGTGATCCTCCTCTTCGCGGTCTACCCGCAGTTGGCATTGCGCCGCGGCGAAGGCTCGGTGAAGGCCGCGGTGGCACCGGCGCAGGCGTACGCGCAGCCAGCGGCTTCGGGCAATACCGTCGTCGCAGTCGAGGGCGCGGGCAACGGAGGTGGCGAAGCCGAACCCGGCAAGACCATACCCAACCCCGACTACAACAACAGACCAACCCCTGGGAGCGCCCGATGAGCCTCCGGTTGGCGACCCCAGCGAGCGTGTCGCCGTGATTCCCCTGCCGGCGACCCTGAGAGGTCCCCATGTGGACTTCGCGGGCCTCTCCCCCCTGATCGCCCTGCTCGGCGGCGCGACCGTGGTGCTGCTCGCGAGCCTGCTCGGCTCCCGCCGGGCGCGCGCCCAGGTAGTCCCCTCCCTCAGCCTCCTGACCCTGGCCACCGCGCTGGGCCTGACCATCTGGCAGTGGGGCGAAGAGAAGTCGATCCTCGCCGGCGCCCTGCGCATCGACGACCTGGCGCTGGCGCTCAACCTGATCCTGATCGCCGGCGGCGCGGCCACCGTGCTGCTGGCCTGGCGCTCGCTGGCGGCGCGCGAAGCCGGCCCCGAGCTCTTCGCCCTGCTTTTGACCTCGATCGGCGGCATGTCGCTGCTGGCCGCCGCCCAGAACACCGTCGCCCTGTTCGTGGGCCTGGAGCTGCTCTCGATCCCCCTCTACGTCCTCTGCGCCACGGAGATGCGCCGCGAGCACTCGCTGGAGTCCGGCCTGAAGTATCTCATCGTCGGCTCCGTGGGCAGCGCCACGCTGCTCTACGGCCTGGCCCTCATCTACGGCGCCACCGGCGCCACCGACTTCGCCACGATCGCCTCCGCCATCTCGGGTCGGGGCCTCAGCGGCGACGTGCTGCTGCTCACCGGCATAGCGCTGTGCATGGCGGGCCTCTGCTTCAAGGCCTCGGTGGCCCCCTTTCACCAGTGGACCCCCGACGTCTACGAGGGCGCCCCCACCCCGATCACGGCCTTCATGGCCGTGGCCACCAAGGTCGCGGCGCTGGGCGTCTTCCTGCGCTTCTTCGACGTAGCCCTGATCGAAGCCCAGAGCAGTTGGGGACCCGCCCTGGCCACCCTCGCCGCGATCACGATCGTCGTCGGCAACGTCGGCGCCCTGAACCAGTCCTCGCTCAAGCGCATGCTCGCCTACTCCTCCGTCGGCCAGGCCGGCTACATGCTCGCCGGAGTGGTCGTCTCCACCCAGCTGGGCGTCCGCGCGACCGTCTTCTACCTGGCCGTGTACCTCTTCATGAACATGGCGGCCTTCGCCGTCATCCTCGCCCGCGAGCGCAGCGCAGGCCTGGGCGACAGCATCGACTCACTCGCCGGCCTGGCCCGCACCAACCCCTGGCTGGCCTGGCCCCTGACGATCTCGATGCTCTCCCTGGCCGGCATCCCCGCCACCTCGGGCTTCATCGGCAAGTTCTACCTGATCGATGCCGCCGTCTCGGGCGGCTACACCTGGCTGGGCGTCGTGATCGTGATCGGCTCGATGATCTCCCTCGGCTACTACCTCCCCGTGATCGCCGCCATGTGGATGCGCGACGCCCCCACCCGCGACGCTTCCGCCCCACTTCCCGCCGGAGCCGGCGGCTCCTCCGACCCCCTCCCCGCCCTGGCTGGCGGCTCGCCCGAGCTGGACGATGAGCCCTCCGCCGCCCCGGCCGGCTCCTCGGAGCTCGACGACGACCCAACCGTCCCGCCCGATGACCCAAGCGTCCTGCCCGCGGAGGGCACCCAGCCCGAGGTCGTCCTCGTCGCCGTCCTCGCCGGCGCCGCCACGCTCTTCTTCGGCCTCATCCCCTCACCGCTCTTTGACCTCGTGCACGGCGCGGGCAGCGCGCTGGGGCTGTTCTGAGCACCCGGCCTCCGACCCATCGGAAGGCTAAGATCAGATTCATGGCGTCGGCGCCGGCAGGCAGGCCACGGGGTCCCTGGACACTAGAGGAGATCGCCCGTTAGGAGCGCGTGACGCGCTCGCGCGTGATGCACAGGCGCGAACTCGGTGTGACGGCCAACCTGGAAGACGCCTCGGCCCTCACCCGGGCAGCAAATATCATCGCCGAGGCGTTCAAACATGCCCGAGGCGCTTGACCCGCTGCCGCTGCTGCCCGCTGCCGAAACAGGCGTGTTCCCCTAAGATATACTTTTCCGGCTGGCGGATCTTTGGAAGGGGAAGCATGGCCCGGCAGGACAAGAGCAGATCACACCTCCCTCGTCGCGAGCGGCGGACGAGGAGCACGCGCACGGACGGGAGGATGCCGTGGGTCCCATCAAGCGCTTCTTGACCAGCACCTGGGGCGCCCTCGCCGCTGCCGTCGTCGTCCTGAGTGGCATTGCCGCCATTCTCGCCGTGGTGCTGGGGCTGCTGGCGCCCAGCCCCGCGCTCACGGTCAGCTTCGACAGGCTCAAGGTCGAGGACGATGTCTCCCTTGAAGAGTTCGACAACCTGGCTGAAGCACGTGCGGTGGCACGGACGCCAAGCTCGCCCGCCCACCCAAGCTCGCCCGCCCGCTCCTCCACCGCGCTCGCGCTCCCCTATCGACTGGCGCGAGCTGTCGCGGGCGTCGGCTCAGGCGCGGTCACGAGGACACCCGCGACTGCGGAAGGCACGTCGACCGAAACGATGAGGACCGAAGTCGAGACGACCTCGACCATCCAGGACACGACGACCGATGACACGACGACCTCGACCGGCAGCACGAACTCGACGCTCGCCATACCGCCATCGGCGACGCCCTTCACCTCGGTCGGCGGAGTGCCCACGAGAGAAGGAACCGGAGCCGCCCCAGAACGGGTGCACGAAGTCGCGGCGGCGCTCACGACGATGCCCCTGCCCCGGCGATCGGAGAAGCTGGCGCTCCCCCGCGAATGCGAATCGTCCACGTGCCCGGCGACGACGCCGCTGATCGAGGACGAGCTCGCCTATCACCACGATCCGGCGGTCGCCGCCCGGTACGTCGCCCGCGCCTTCGCGGACTCGCGCGGACGGGTGATCGACCACAAGCTGCATCCAATCGGAGCTGCCGTCAGCTACACGATCGATCTCGTTGGCTTCGCCCACCAGGAGGCGATCCTTGTCTGGTCGCTCTGGCCGGCGGGCGGCGACCAACCGCTGCTCAGGACATGGATGCGCAACGTGATCGCCAGGGAGGTGACGCCGGGCAGGGAAAACGAAACGTTCTCGGGTCTGTTCTGGGTTCCACTGCCACCCCTGCGCGGCGAATACGCCGTTCATCTGACGCTCTATACGAGGGACCATGTCGAACATGCTGAAATGGCGACAGAACCGCCATTTCGCTGACCGCGAAGCAGCCCGGGAGCCAATTTCACGACCCCGGGGCAGGCCGGTGGCCTGAACCGGCTGCCTGCTGCAACCGCCCGCTCTCCCGCGCGGCCGCCTCGGCCTCCTGCAACTGGCGCTCCACCAGATCCAGGCCGGCGTCCCAGAAGCCCGGGTCGGCGAGGTCCACGTCCACGATCTTGCCCAGCTCCTCGGGGGAGCGCGAGCCGCCGGCAGCCAAGAGCTCCAGGTACTGCGGAACGAAGTCGGGGCCGCGCTGCTCGTAGCGCTGATAGACCGAGAGGGCCAGCAGCTGGCCGTAGGCGTAGGCGTAGACATAGCCGGGGGTGCTGATGAAGTGGGGGATGTAGGACCACCACGAGCGGTAGCCCTCGGTGATCTCCACCGAGTCCCCGAGCATCTCCGCCTGGCTCTCGGACCACAGCTCGCCGAAGCGCTCCACCGACAGCTCGCCCTGCTCGCGGCGCGCGGTGTGAACGAGGTCCTCGAAGCGGTTCATCGCCACCTGGCGAAAGACGGTGGCGATCGCGCCCTCCAGGTTCTCGGCCAGCAGCGCCAGGCGCGATTCGGGCGAGGAGTCCTCCTCCAGCAGGCGCCCGAAGACGATCGTCTCGCCGAACACCGACGCGGTCTCGGCCAGTGTCAACGGGGTGCCCTGGTGGAAGATGCCCTGGCGGGCCGCCAATGCGAAGTGCACGCCGTGGCCCAGCTCGTGCGCCAGCGTCAGGACGTCGCGCCGCCGCGCGGTGTAGTTGAGCATCACATACGGGTGCACCGCCGGGGTCGCGCTCGCGCAGAAGGCCCCCCCACGCTTGCCCGGGCGCACGGGGGCGTCGATCCAATGCTCCGCGTAGAAGCGCCCCACCAGCTCGCCCAGCTCGGGGGAGAACGAGTCGTAGCACTCCCTCACCAGCTCGCAGGCCTGCGCGTAGGTGAAGGTCACCTCGTCCTCGGTCACGGCCGCCATGCGATCGTAGTCCGCCAGCCGCTCCACGCCCAGCAGCTTCGCCTTCAGGCGATACCAGCGCCGGGGCAGCTCGTAGCGCCCGCGCACGGCCGCGATCAGCGCCTGCACGGACTCGTCGCTGGCCTCGTTGGAGAGGTTGCGCGCCGCCAGCCAGTTGGGGTAGCGGCGCAGGCGGTCGTCGGTGGCCTTGTCCGCCAGCAGCGTGTTCAGCACATACGCGCGCGTGCGCAGGCCCGGGGCCAGGGCCTTCGTCACGGCCTCGGCGGTGGTGCGCCGCAGCTCCCGATCGGACAGCGCCAGGCGGCTCAGGGCCACATCCAGGGCGACTCGCTGGGGCGCGGCGCCATCGCCGGCGCCATCGCCCAGATCCACACCCGCGCCCGAGGGTCCGCCGGTGGCGGCGTCGCCTGAGCCCTCGCCCGGCAACTCCACCTCGATCGCCGAGGTCAGCTCCTCGAACAGCCTCGCCCACGCGCCATTGCCGGTGACCGACTTCTCGGCCATCACCTTCTCCTCGGGCTCGCTCAGCAGATGGTCTCGATAGCGGCGCACGTTGTGCAGGTGGTGGCGCGCGAAATCCAGAGCCTCCCCCTGAACCAGCTCCCGCGCGCGATCGTCGGGCAGCGCGGCCCACTCCAAATCAAAAAAAAGCAGCTTCGTCTCGATCGACGTTCCCTGCTCCTGCACGCGCTGCAATAGCGCACCCCGGGCTGGATCGGCCGTGTCGGTGGAGAAGCGCAACGCGGCGTACGTCCCCGCGCGGCTCACCAGATCGTGGATCGCGGCCAGCTCGTGCATCGCCTGCGCCAATCCCGCCCCGTCCAGCTGCGCCAGCTTGCCCGCGCAGCGCTCCGCGAATGCCTGCGCGCGCGCCAGCGCGTCCGTGAGCTGGCGCTCCACGCCCGCCTCGCCCTCGCCGTCCACCAGCGCATCGAGGTTCCAGGCGGCCTGCTCCAGCTCGGGGTCGCTCGGTTCGGTGCTCGCGGTGGCCATCGTGGGCAGCAGCATAGGGCCTCACGCGTCCTGTGTGACCGCCAGCCCCAGCATCTCGGCCGCCTCGATCACCGCGGGGTGTCCGGCAGGCGCATGGGACCGTGGTCGCGCCGTCCGAGGCACCTCCTAGCATCATCGGCCCAAATGCACGAGACGACCCCCAGCGTCTTTCTCATCGCCCGCCCCGCGATCGACATCGAGGGCATGCGCGGCTACCTGCGGGACGTGGGCGGGGAGGCATGGCTGGAGCGCCGGATGGGCGAGGCCGGCAAGGGTGACGGCGGTGCCGAAGGGGGCGTCAACGGCGGCGAGCTGATCGTCGAGTTCGGTGGTCGCGCCTGCTATCGCAGCTGGGAGCCGGGGCTGAATCCCAACGTCAGCAAGGTGCGCACCGACCAGCGCGAGTACTTCGCCAACATCCTGCGCAGCGCTCACGGCAGCGTGCTGGAGCACGCCAACTACTCTTTCGCCATTCGGAATGCTTCACGTGTTTTCACCCATGAGCTTGTGCGGCATCGCGCCGGCTCGGCCTTCAGCCAGGAGAGCCTGCGCTACGTGCGCCTCACGGACATCGGCTTCCGCGTGCCTCCCGCGCTTGAGCCCGTGCGCGAGCAGGTGCTCTCGATCGTGGAGCAGCTCGAGGAGTTTCAGCTCAGCGCCGCCAAAGCGCTGGGCATCGACGAGCAGGGGGTGCCCTTCCACGTCAAGAAGGAGGTCACCTCCGCGCTGCGCCGCCTCGCTCCCATCGGCCTCTCCACGGACATCGTCTGGACCGCCAACGCCCGCACCCTGCGCCACGTCATCGAGATGCGCACCTCCGAGGGGGCCGAGGAGGAGCTGCGGCTGGTGTTCGACCGCATTGCCCGCATCATGCAGGCCGAGGCGCCCGGGCTCTTCCAGGACTTCGCGCGCCACGACGACGGCTCGTGGGTGCCCGAGCACCGCAAGGTCTGACGCCCGGGGTCGCACGCTCGGCCCGGGCTCGCAGCGGCGCGCCCGTCAGACAGCCATTCAGGCGTCCATCGTGCGCGTGCGCCAGGCGCCCAGCGCGAGGAACAGCGCCAGCCACGCGGCCAGCACCGCGGTGGCCGTGGCCCCGGACATCGCCACGGTGGCGCCGCGGTCGCCCACGTGAACCGGGATGAAGTGGAACAGCGCCTGGCTGAGCACGCCATCGCGGGCGCTGCCCAGCGAGCCGATGCTGGCGATCAGCGGGCTGGCCACCAGCTGCCACCCGATCAGCGCCGTGATCGAAGCGGGCTTGGAGGTCGTCAGCGAGGCGAAGCCCACCGCCACCACGCACAGCACGCCCGTGGCCAGCAGCGTGAAGCCCAGCCCTTCCAGCAGCAGCGAGGCGCTGGGCGTGGGCAGGTTCGAGGCGAAGATGAAGGTTCCGGCCAGCAGCAGCACGTAGCCCACCGCCATCACCGACCAGCACAGCGCCAGCGCGGCCGGCACGCGCGTGAGGAACAGCTGCAGGCGCGAGCGGCCCGTCACCACCAGATCCCTGAAGACCCCCGCGGCGACGTCGCCCGTGCCCGCCTCGACACCGATCAGGATGGCCGCGAGCGGGCCGAAGAACAGGCCCAGCAGGCGCAGGCCGTCGCTGAAGGAGCTTTCCCCGCCGGCCGGCCCGTACTTGACCGGGTTGGAGGAGTGCTGGATGGCCTTCACCGTGAAGAAGATGATCAACGGCGCGAGCGCCAGCACGAGCGCCCAGATCAGCGTGCCGCGCTTCTTGCGCAGCTTGAGGAAGTCGGCGCCCGTCATCTGCGCCGCGATGGTCGCGTTCATGCCCTCACCTCCTCGGAGTTCGCGGGGCCGGCGGGATTCGCGCGGCCGGCGGGATTCGCGCTGTCAGCGGAGCCGGCGGGGTCCGCGTCCAGCCGCGCCGTGATCTCCAGGAAGCGCTGCTCGAGGCTGTGGCGCACGGGCTCCAGGCGCATCACCGCCAGGCCGGCGCCCACCAGCCGGGCATTGACCAGCGCTGCACTCTCGGGCCCGCCCGCCAGCACCACGCGCAGACCCTCGTCCGAGCGCTGCGCCTCGCGCACCAGCTCGCTGCCTGCGAGCGTGGCCAGCGCCTGCTCGACATCGTCCACTCCGACGATCAGCTCGTTGCGGGCGCCCTCGCCTCCCCGCGCCAGCTCGGCGATCGGACCCTGCGTGACGATCTTGCCGCGATCCACGATCGCCGCCGCGTCGCAGATCTTTTCGACCTCATCCAGCAGGTGCGAGGAGAGGAAGACCGTGCGCCCCTCCTTCTCCACCATCTCGCGGATCATCAGCCGGAACTCCTGAATGCCGCCGGGGTCCAGGCCGTTGGTGGGCTCGTCCAGGATCAGCAGCTGCGGATCGGCCAGCAGGCAGCGCGCGACGCCCAGGCGCTGGCGCATGCCCAGCGAGTAGCTCTTGACCTTGTCGTTCGCGCGCTCCGCCAGGCCCACGCGCGCCAGCGCGGGCGCGATCCGCTCGTGCGCCTGCGGACCGCGTGCCGCGGCGACGATGCGCAGATTCTCCCGCCCGGAGAGGTGGGGGTGAAAGCTCGGCTCCTCGACGATCGCGCCCACGTGCGCCAGCGCGGCGGCGCGCTGTGCCGGCACGGGACAGCCGAGCACGTGCATGCTCCCCGCGCTCGCGCGGGTGAGGCCGAGCAGCATGCGGATCAGCGTCGTCTTGCCGGCGCCATTGGGGCCGAGGAAGCCGAAGGCGCACCCGCGCGGCACCTGCAGATCGACGCCCTCCACGGCGGTGCGCTCGCCGAAGCGCTTGGTCAGGCCGTCAGTCTCGATCGCGGGGCCGGTTGGCATCGCCGGGAGCGTACTACCCCTCGCCGGCGGCCCGCATCAGTCCTCCTGCGCCTGCATCTCCCTCACGCGCTCCTCCAGCTGCGCCGTCACGGCCGGATCGCGCAGGGTGGTCACGTCGCCCAGCGCGCGCCCCTCGGCGATGTCGCGCAGCAGGCGGCGCATGATCTTGCCCGAGCGCGTCTTGGGCAGATCCTCGGCCCAGATGATCCGCTTGGGACGGGCGAACTTGGCGATGCGCTGGGCCACGGCCTCGCGGATGCCCTCCTCGGTGGCCTCGTCTCCCTCAAGCTCCCCCTGGAGGGTCACGAAGGCGACGATCGCCTGCCCGGTGTCCTCGTCGTGCTGGCCGATCACGGCGGCCTCGGCCACGTCGGGGTGAGCCACGATCGCGGACTCCACCTCGGCCGTCGACAGGCGATGCCCGGAGACGTTCACGACGTCGTCGATGCGCCCGATCACCCACAGGTAGCCGTCCCTGTCGCGGCGGGCGGCGTCGCCCACCAGGTAGGTCGCGCTGCCGAAGCGGGCGAAGTAGGCGTTTATGTAGCGCTCGGGCTCCTTGTAGAGGGTGCGCAGCATCGAGGGCCAGGGGCGCGTGAGCACCAAGAGGCCCTGCCCCTCCTCGATCGGCTCGCCCGTGGACTCGTCCAGCACCTTCGCTTCGACGCCCGGGAAGGGCTGGGTGGCCGAGCCGGGCTTGGTCGCAGTGATGCCCGGCAGCGGCGTGATCATGATCGCGCCCGTCTCGGTCTGCCACCAGGTGTCCACGATCGGGCAGCGCTCCGCTCCGATCACCTTGTGATACCACAGCCACGCCTTCGGGTTGATCGGCTCGCCGACCGTGCCCAGCAGCCGCAGCGAGCGCAGGTCGTGCGCGTTGGGCCACTGCGCGCCCCACTTGATGCAGGCCCTGATGGCGGTCGGCGCGCAGTAGAGGATGCTCACGCCGTAGCGCTCGACGATCTCCCACCAGATGCCCTTGTGGGGGTAGTCCGGAGCGCCCTCCCACATCACCGAGGTCGCGCCGTTGGCGAGCGGGCCGTAGACGATGTAGGAGTGGCCCGTCACCCAGCCGACGTCGGCCGCGCACCAATACACGTCGGTCTCGGGCCGCAGGTCGAACACGTAGCGGTGGGTGGCCGCCACGACCGTGAGGTAGCCGCCGGTGGTGTGCAGGATTCCCTTCGGCTTGGCCGTGGAGCCAGAGGTGTAGAGGATGTAAAGCGGGTGCTCGGCGTCCAGCGGCTCGGCTTCGCACCCGGCGCCCGCGCGCTTCGCGGCGGCGCAGATCTCGTCGTAGTAGACGTCGCGGCCCTCGCGCATCGCGCAGGGCACGCCCTTGCTGCGCACCACCACGATCCTGCGCAGCGTCGCAAGGTCGCCCATGACCTCATCCACGCGCTCCTTCACGGGCGCCGTTTTGCCCTTGCGCGCGGCGCCGTCCACGGTGATGAGCACCTTCGCCTCGGAGAACTCCATGCGCTCGCGCACCGCCTCCGCGGAGAAACCCCCGAAGACGACATTGTGCGGCGCGCCGATGCGCGCGCAGGCCAGCATCGCCACCACCACCTCGGGGATCATCGGCAGGTAGATCCCCACGACGTCGCCCTTCTCGACGCCCAGGTCCTTCAGCGCCCCGGCGAAGCATTCGACCTCGGCGAGCAGCCCCGCGTAGGTGATCTCGCGCTCCTCTCCCTGCTCGCCGCGCCAGTGGATGGCCACGCGCTCGCCGCGACCCGCCAGCACATGGCGGTCCAGGCAGTTGTAGGACACGTTCAGCCTGCCTCCGAGGAACCACTTGCAGAAGGGCGCCTCGCTGTCGTCGAGCACCGTGTCCCACGGTGTGAACCAGTGCAGCTCCGCGGCCTGCTTGGCCCACCACTCAAGCGGGTCGCGCGCGGCCTCCTCGTAGACCGCCGGGTCGTTCAGGAGCGCGCGCTCGCGGAACTCCGCGGGCGGCTCGAAGCGCTCTATCTCAAGCAGCTGCGCAAGCTCGCTGTCGAGCTCCTCTCCGCTGGCCTGCTTCGGTTCGCTCGCCATGTCCGTTCCCGCCTTTCCTCGTCCTCGTTCTCATGCCCAGCGTCATGGTGCTCACTCTCTGCCCAAAGGCAGCACGGGCACCAGCTCGCGCCCGAACGTCGAGTTTGTCACAGCGGCGAACGAGGCATACCACGCGGCCGCAGCGGTGGCAAGACCGACATAGCCGCCCCAGTGGGTCACGGTGGTGTGCGCGCCCACGGCGCCGATGGCCAGCAGCACGAACGTCGCCGTCAAGAGCGCGAAGACCGCCAGCACCGCCCCGCTCACGCGCAGCGCGGCGACGGTCATGTAGGCGGTGAAGATCGCCCAGCCCCACAGGTACAGGCCGACGGCGTGGCCGACGTTGCCGCCGATCTGCTTGGCGTAGAAGACCTCCAGCGCCCAGAAGGACAGCCAGAAGGCGCCGTATGAGCAGAACGCCACCGCGCCGAAGGTGTTGCCGGTGCGGAACTCCCACATGCCGGCGAGGAGCTGCACGATCCCGCCGTAGGCCAACGCCAAGCCGAGCACCACGGGGGCGCCCTTTTCGCTGACCAGATTGGCGTTGAACATCGAGAGCACGAATGTCGTCATCGCGAACCCGGCGAGTCCCAGAGGAGCGGGATTGGCCGGCTTCCACAGCTCCGAGCGCACGGTCTTGCCGGGCGTCGGATCGTATGCGCCGCCCCGCGCGGCCTCGCCCTGCGCGGGGTGGGGATGGATGGATGCTGCCTCCATTGAAAAGCCTCCCTTCACGCCGCCCATCGCGGGCGGCATCGAGATGCCTGGCGGATGGGATTGAGACGACGCCAACAGCGAGGACCGCCATTGACAATCCTCTCTCCTTGGTTATTCCCCGAGTTGCGGCGAATCAATCGCGCGATTCGCAATCGCCCGATTCGCCGATGGGCGACTTTTTCTCAGCGGCGCGAGGAGCGCTTGCGCTTGCGCCTGCTCGCCGAGTCCACCGCGCGCTGTGCGGGCTCGGGCGCCACATCGCCGTTGGGCTTCGGGGTCCGCGTGGCTCGCAGCTCGGCCTGCGAGGGCCACGGAATGGCTTCGCCGCCGGCCCACGCGGGGGGGTCGCTCGGCAGGCGTTCCATCAGCAGGAAGCCCACGGCCACCATCCAGAAGGCGCAGAGCACCCCCTGCACAAACCCGAAGACTTCCCCGAAGGGCGTGACGAGCACAGCCGCGACCATCCCGAGATACATCATCCAGCGCGGGATCAGCCCGGTGCGCGCGGCGCCCATCACCACGATGACCATTCCCACGATCAGGCTGAGCCCGGCGAGCAGGCCCAGGTACGCGGTGAGCTGCAGCGCCGCGGTCCGCGCCAAGGCCTGTTCCACCGCGTGGCCGGAGAAGTCGTGGCCCGTGGCGAAGCTGTGGGCGGCGATCGCCTGCGCGAGCTTGTGGCCGAAGACGATCAGCGCCATGATCGACCCGCCCACGAGCACGGCCGGGCGGGCAATCGGGGTGGTATGCGGCCTGCGAAAGCGAATCGCCTCCAGCAGGAACAGCAGAACCAGCACGAGGATGACGAGCCCCGCGGCCTGCAGCAGGCTGCCCGCGATCAGGCCAAAGGCATGGTGGCTGACATATCTGACCTCGTTGGCGCGCGGGCTTTCCGGTGGGTGGGGTTCACCGCGCAGAGCAGGGGCGATGCCCTGGAGCACGCCAACGGTGGGCAGGCCCTTGAGCGACGCATTGAGGATGATGCCGCTGAGCAGATACAGCACGCCCCCCGCCGCCGCCGGCACCCCCAGGCGGGCGCGGCGTTCGCCCTCGCGGGCCACCTGCGAGCGGATCTCGGCCCTGCTGCGCTCCGGACCGTCGGCGTTGCTGTCGGCGTCGCGCACGTTGGGCATCGGGTGGGCAGTCTATGAGTTCCCACGGCAGGGCAGCCTCTGACTTCGCAAGCGGAGCAGCCCATGAGCTCATCGCTAGGATGACCGTATGGAGGGCAGCGGCTTCGGCGAACTGTTCGGCGACCCCGAGGACCTGCAGCGGCGCCTGGCGGAGTTCGCCGCGCAGATGCAGGGCCAGCAGGCGCTGGCGTGGGCCGACAACGCGATCAAGCTGGCCGTGGACATGACCGTGGCCGCCATCAACCGCATCAACCTCCAGGGCGACGCGCAGGCGCAGGCGCAGCAGGTGCGCGCGGTGATGGCCGTGGTCTTCCCCGAGGCCGTCACGCTCGTGCGCGAGGCGCGCGAGGGGCTTCAGTAGCCGCCGAGCAGCCGCCGCTCAAGCTCGTGCGCGAGGCGCGCGAGGGGCCTCAGCAGCCTCGTCGTCCACCAGCAGCACCCCCGCGCGCTCGGCTTCCCGCTCGGCCTCGCGCGAGTAGCGCCCCGCGGCGATGACCTCCCTGAAGGAGCGGAAGCGGAAGATGAACACGATCGCCCCCAGCCCCACCAGCGCCGTGAAGGCGGCGATCGCGATCTGCTGGCCCACCGAGTAGGCCGCCACCACCGCCGTGGGAGCCGCCCCCGCGAAGACCTTCACGAGGAGCGCCTGCTGCACCCCTGCCCCTCCCGGCGTGAAGGGCACCGCCCCCGCCACCTGCCCCGCGGCGAACACGAGCAGCACGTTGCGCAGCGAACCGCCCACGCGGAAGGCGTCGAGCAGGAGCCAGAAGGCGGCGAAGCGGCACACCCACGCCGCGGCCTGCCAGGCGGCCACCTCGCGCAGGTAGCGCGGGCGGTCGGTGAGGATCGTCACCCCCTGGCGCACCCGCAGCCAGAACGCCTTGAGGCGCACCGAGAGCAGCGCAAAGGCCGTCAGCCCGAGCACCGCGAGCGCGGTGATAAGGAAGAGCGTGAGACGGAAGTGCGAGGCCAGATAGGAGATGTCGAAGGAGCTCAGCTTCGAGAAGTCGGGAGGCTTGGGGAAGACCCCCTGCGTGAAGGCGAAGATCAGCACCAGCACGCCCACCGCGACGTCGAAGACGGCCTCCACGAAGAACGCCGCGGCCACCGTCGGGTATGTCGAGCCCGGAATGGAGCTGCGCGTGAGGAACAGCTTGATGACGTCCCCGCCGCGCGCGGGCACGACGCTGTTGAAGCCCACGGCGGCGAAGTAGGCCCCCCAGATGCGCCGCCACTGGAAGGCCACCGCGGGATAGGCCGCGCGCAGGCTGTGGAAGTACGCGCGCGAACGCAGCGTGAGATTGAGCCCCAGGAAGGCCAGCCCCAGCAAGAGCGCCGGCCAGTGCACCGCGGCAAGGTCGGAGAAGAACTGCCCCGCCGCTTCGACGAAGGCGTTGAAGCTGTCGGCGACGGAGGTGGATGCCGTGAGCGTCGTCACTGCCATCCAGCGTACGGCGAGCGCCCCCGGCGTGCCGAGCGCGGCGCGACGCCTGCCCGCGCGGCACAGCGGACCCGGCCCCCGCGAGAGGCCGTGGAGTCTATCGAGCCGCGCTGAGCTGCACCCGTGAGGCGGTCTGCACGCCGATGGCGCGCTCGACCTCCAGGCCGCGGCCGGTGAGCGCCCAGGCGTTGGGCGCCCCCTTGGCGTGCCCGATGCCATCGTTGCGAATCAAACCCAGGTGCTCCAGGCGCGTGAGCAGCTTCGAGACCTGCCCCTGATCGCCGATGCCCGCGGCAGTGGCGATCTCGCGGTTGCTGGCCCCCGGCCGCGACCCGATCTCGATCAGCACCCGCACCGTGCGATACGTGATGCGCATGTCCAGTCCCTCCAGCGGATCGCCTTGATGGGGCTTCTTTCTTGTTTTGATTTGAGGGGCCGGCTTGTGGATTTCCCTCTGTGCTGCCTGGCCACCGAGGTAGGGCAGCACGATCGCGCTCATCAGCTCACCCAACAGGCTCGTGAGCGGCTCGCGGCCCCCGAGGACCAGCCTGCGATGGATGACCGCAAGCACCGCGCCGACCGCGCCCTCCCCCGCCAGGGGAGGCGGCTCGAGAACCCTCGCGGGCCGCTCCGCGCGCCCCTCGTCGACCACGCGGACGAGCAGCTCCACGACCTCCCCGCGGCGCTCCAACGCGCGGGGTCCCGCCGCGAGGGCCTCCACCACGCACAGCCGCGCCAGCGCGGGCTGCTCCTCGAAGAACACCAGCAGCGCGAGCAGGGCCGCCCTGATCCGCTCCCGCCACCTGGTCTGCCCCTGGTACGCGGGGAGCACCGTGATGGCGGCCTGCGCAAGCGCCTCGTCGAACGCGGCAAGAAAACAATCCTCGCGGTCCTCGAAGAGGTCATAGAACGTGCGCCTGGAGACACCGGCGCGGGAGACGATGTGCGCGACGCTCGCCGCCCCGGCCCCCCGTTCGGCCGCGACCTCAGCCATCGCGGTGAGGATCCGCACCCTTTGGATCTCGGTGACGTGCTCCCTGGGCAGCCCGTCCTGGCCGGGACGCGCGCTCTGCCTGCGCGCCCCCGAACGACGCTCACGGGAGGACATGAACACCCCTACCCCTTCTTCTTGCCCTTCGCGCGCTTCTTGACTCTTTTCGCCTTGCCGCAACCCGTCACTGCGATCTTGACGTTCTGCTTGATGACCGCGCCGTTCTGCCCGGTGATCGTGAACGGCATCGAGAGCGATGCGCCGCAGAGGCTGCCCCTGGCCTTCGCGGGCAGGACGGTCGCCAGCGCGGAGTGCGGGCCCTCGGGGAGACTCAACTGGAAGCTGCTGATCGGGGCGTCGGGGACGCTGGCGAACTTGCTGCTCGTGATCCCGTGCCTGATGTTGACGCTGCCGACCAAGTCGAGCGTGACGCCTTCGTCCTGGAAGACGATCACGACATCCGGGAACGCCGCGCCACCATGAGACACGAGGTACACCGGGCCCGTCGCCGGGGCGGCCAGGACCGGCGTGGTGACAGTGGCGATGCCGATGTTCGAGCCCGCGGGACACGACGCGGGGTTCTGCGCGAACGCCGTTTCCGTGCACGCCTGCTGGATCGTGGTGAGCCTTGAGGGCAGTTGCTTGGGCAGGACCACCCCCACAGACTTGATGTTCGCCTGCGCCCCCTTGGGATAGGTGGTCTTCACCGTCAGGCTCGCACCGCCGTGCTTGCTCGTCCTCGCCTGCGTGCTGACGGTGAACACGGGGTGGAACGGGAGTTCGCCGCACCCTCCTACCTGAAAGCGAGAAGAGACGCTCGCGCTCGCGCCCGCAGTGGAGGACAGGACACCCGTGATCGCCATCGGAGTGCAGTTCGTCGGGTTGAACATGAACCCCGCACGATCCAGAACCACATCCACCCGCCTTACCCGCAAAGGGATGCCATCGAGGATCGTCGGCAGCGGATCCGAGACCGCCGTGACCTGCGCGGTATGCGGATCGATCCGGATCGACTGACGCACCACCACCGTACCCAAGTCAAACGGCCCCGCGAGCACCGGGGTCTCGACCACCAACCCATACGGGCCACCGTTATACGGCCCGGTCAGATATGCCCTGCCGGAGACGAAATAGGGGTCGGGGCCGACACCCGCACCCGCCTGGACACTCCCGACACGTGAGGCTTCCGGGCACGTACCCGCGTTCGCGTTCGCATCGGGGCACAGGGGGATCCCCGCGATCTTCCCCAGCAACCCCGGGGGCAGGCTCACCGACACACCCGCGAGGTTCTGTTCCCCATCGCTGCGTGAGAGGGACAGCGTGAACGGGGAGAACCTACCGGCCTGCGGGTTCTCGGTACCAGCCGTGAACATCGGTGCGAACCCGCTCACGCAACCCGAGGCGATCGGGAAACTGCTGGAGGGTGTGGCGTCCGGCCCGGAGTCCGGTGCGGACCACGGCATCAAATCGCTGGTGGTGGTGTATGTGCCGCAGCCCTCGGGGGTCGCAAGCGCACCACGCGCACCACCAAAGAAGTGCAGCTTCAGGTCGCTGAACGGGAACTGCGGGCTGTTATCGAACACACCCGTGATCTGGCCCGTCGATGGGTTCGGCGTCAAATTCCCCGGGACCTTCACCACAACACCCGTCGTGGGATCGTCGATCACGATATACCCCGCGAGCAGCGCATGGAACGGGTTTTCGTTCTGCGCCGCCAGATAGATCGACCCGACAAGGGTGCCCGGCAACGCCGGCGTGCTCACTTCCACAGTCCCAATCCGCGAGGATTCCGGACACGACGGCGGCAGGGCACTGCCCAATCCGATCTGTGCTTCGGTGCAGGCCCCCAGGCCGCCCGCCGCGGAGGGGTCGATCGTCAACCCCGCCGGCAACGTCACCGATGCATCGCGCAAAGGCGGCGTCGCCAAAGTCCCCGGTTCCTCGGTCTGCGGGACCTTCAGCTCAACTTCCAGACCCGTGGGGCTGTCCGCCACCGTTGTTTCCGGCTGAACGCTCAGCGACGGGTCGAAGTGCAGCCGATCGCAGCCCGTCACCGGCGGGGACTGCGCGGTGGTCCCGACCCATGCGGGGTCGCTGAAGTCGGGGGAGCCATCCGCGTTATAGCGACCCCGGTTCTGCCACGAATCGATATGGATGCTCGTGACCAGCGGTTCGCCCGAGCAGTCGGCGGGGTTCGTGAAGAACGCCACCGGAGTGTTCCCACTCCCATCCTTTTCTGCCGGATCGCCGAAGAACGTCGCACGGACACCCGTCAACTGGACCTGCGGGATTTCCCGCGTCGTGGTCCGCAGCACATAACCCGCGGGGGTCGGCACGACACTCCCATACAACACATGCGACCCACCCAGGAAATCATAGAAGCCGAACTCCGCCGCGACACCGTGCTCAGGCACCATGCTGTACAACGGAAAATCGATCGAGTCAGCAGCGCTCGTCGGGATCGACCCTTCCTCGCCATTGGGGTACGTCGTGATGTGCCCAACCACCGTATCGGCAGGACAGCCCTCGGCGCCGAGCTGCGCGAGCGTGCACTGCGGTGCCGCGACCGCGCTGCCGAGCACACCCACCGGCAGATCCACAACAACATCCCTGACATCCTGCACACTCGTCACAACAGGAATCGTTCTTTCACCTGGGTCGGGGGCGATCCTGACCCTGGTGTTGAACTCCAGGCCCGCCGAGACCTCGTACGGATGATCCCCAGCCTGCGTATCGCTCGTACCATCAAGGCCCGCGATCAGCGAGCCAAAACCCTCCCAGCCAAACCCAGCAGGCGGCCCGACCATCGCCTGCGCGCTCGCCGACGCTTCCCCCAAGCCACCACCGGAGACCCGCGCGGTGCCCGTCAACGGACCCCGCACGCCCGGTTCGACCTTCACGTACACGAACATCCGCAGCGTCTCATCCGGACCCAACGCCTCCGGGAATTCGCACCGCAACAACGCCTGGCTGCAATACGATCTACTAAGGTTAGCGACGCGCTCACCTGACCAGTAAAGCCCGACGCCCTGGACCGTCACGCCCGCCGGGACCGACTCCGCGATCACGACCGGGACACCTTCAGCCGTCGCGCGACTGCCCCCATTCCTCACCGTCACCTCAAACGCATCGCAAACAAGACCAGGACCATATTCGCCATCCGAAGCGCATTCTTCGCCGACCGAGAACACCGTCGGCATCGCAAAGGACTGCACCGACAGATCCGCAGCCGGCAACGCCCCCGCCGCGGACCCGACACCGAACACGCACACCAGCCCGACGACGAGGAACGCCAACGCCACGACCCGCCCGCGTACACACGCACACCACGCGCCGTCGGCCATGTCTGTGAACCGCATGACTACCTCCCCCCCGCTCTGGATGAACGACCCCGGCCGCTCTTCTTGGCACGACGCTTATGCGCCGGCCTGCGCTTCGCCCTGTGCTTCGCCTTGCGCTTCGCCCTGTGCTTCACGACCGCCCTCGCGGGTGGCGCGAGGTTACCCGGACCCGAGAACACCGCGCTCCCCGCACCCGCCACGGACGGCGCGCCCACCGGCGTGCCATGACACGCTTCACCCTGACACGACACCGGTGGCGCGACGGACCCGACACACGGCTCGCTCGCGGTACAGACCCGCGCATCGTAGATATCCACCTGCGTATCGGTATCGCCCGGGACCAGCCGATCCCCGGTCGAGAAGAACACATCCGCGCCCGACCCACTCACACCGATCAGACAGACCGAAGAACGCTCAGGGAACCCGGAGGCAATCTGACAGGCAATGGTGGTCGCGGCCGTCACATCCCGCCCATCGGAGATCAGATACACATGCCCTTCGTGATACTCATACACATTCTCAGCGAATATCGGTTCCCCGCCTTCGGTCGCGCCGAGCTGCACGTCGTTGAGCGCACGCGGCGTCAACCCGATCGGGCTACCGTTCTTCTGAACCGGCGTGACCATTTCATACCCCCGGCCATCCGGCAGACCGCTGCCCGTCGTGTCATAAACGAACGTCTGATCCAAGCCCGTGGTCGTGCCACTCGCGTTGCTCGCAACGACACGCCATTGATACGTGATGTTCGCGCTCAAACCCGACAGGTGCGCCGAGACAAGCACAGCGCTCGCGCCGGCACCCGCATCCCCATCCGGCACCGGCACCCTCGCGCCATACGCGCTGCTCGTACCCCATTCAAAACGATACGTCGTGTCCAATTCGTGCGAGCCGATCCGCACCTGCAGATCCGCCGAGGACCCCGTCAGATTCACCGCGGCCGCTCCTTCCAGCGACGGCGGCGCAGGCGCAGGCGGCGTCGCGAGCACCGCGTCTTCCCCGAACGCCGCGCCTTCCGTCGTAGCCTGCAAGCGGAAGTGATACGTAGTGCTTGGCGCCAACCCCACCACCTGCGCGCTCACCGCATGCACTTCGGAGTCCGCCGGGATCGCACCCGCAGCCGGCAC
This sequence comes from uncultured Solirubrobacteraceae bacterium, assembly GCA_964582105.1. Lineage (GTDB taxonomy): Bacteria > Actinomycetota > Thermoleophilia > Solirubrobacterales > Solirubrobacteraceae > Palsa-744. The sequence continues at coordinate 42,617 of CAZOQI010000041.1, read as the reverse complement.
ACACGGCACGCTCTGGCCCGCAGCATAAGGATTCGGCGCGAACGGTTCATACGCGGCTTCAGAGACGTATTCGAAATGGCAGTCGGTCAACTGCACCCCCTGCGGGTTGACGGTCCCGTTGAGCGTCGCGCGATACAGAGTCGGGCTCTGCACCCGCACTTCCCCTCCGGCCCCCGTCACGACTTCCGGCATCGCCACGGCCAGCGCCGAACCCGCACCCAACGCCAGCACCACACACCCGACACCCACCACACCCACAAGCACACCCACAATGCGACGCAGCATCAACATCCCCTCCCGGAGCAATCGAGAACACGACCGCCCAGGAGATCCGGGCAGCACAAAACCGCCCTGCGCACAAAGCCCAGGACGGCAGAAGACCACACACCACCACTCCCCCGATGGGGGAACCCAGCCAAACCGGCCGCAGAGGGCCTAGAAGCTAGAAGCCCCGGCCAAGAGAGAGAGAGAGAGAGAGAGATGCACCAGCCATGCTGTTGCATCTAGCAACGGTCCCCGATGGGGCCGTAAGACCACTGGCCGCGCCCTGCGCGGTGAAAACGAGATCACTCATAACCCAAGTCCCTCAAAGCGATCGAATCCCTCTCCAACCATCCCGTACGGTCCCTAGGACCCCGCAACAACGCGGGAGGACCCAAACCCAACCTATGTCCAAGCCAGCCGCCCAAACCAGAACGACATGGCAAGAGCACTATAAGCATAGACCGGCAGTCTTGTCAAGCCCCAAAGAAAAACCCCCGCGCTTACAGGCTGTCAAGCCCACACGAGGCATCACCCCACGCCCGCTGCCGGCAGCCCTCGACGCAGCGGACCCCGACCGTGCGCGCCGCGCCCTGACGCAGCATGGTGTATGATTGGTGTATGAGCACGGCGCGGACGAACATCGAGATCGAGGACACCTACGTCCAGACGATCATGGAGCGCTACGGCGTGCGGACCAAGACGGCCGCCGTCGACCTCGCGCTGCGCCACCTGGCGGGGCAGCCGATGACACGCGAGGAAGCGCTGGCGATGCAGGGAGCCCGCGCCATCGCCGAGCTGCCCGCGGATGCGCCACCCGCGGACGTGCCGCCACGCGCGGCCGCGTGATCCTCGTCGACAGCTCTGCCTGGGTCGAGTACGACCGCGCTACCGGCAGCCCCCCGCACCTTCGCCTCAGAGGGCTGATCGAAGCCGGCGATCCCGTCGCGGTCACCGAGCCCGTGGTCATGGAGGTCCTGGCCGGCGCGCGCGACGACCGGCGCGAGGCCGACCTGCGCCGGCTGCTGGGGCGCTTTGAGATGCTGAGCTTCGACACCGTGACCGACTTCGACGGCGCGCTCCGGATCTACCGCCGCTGCCGCGCAGCAGGCGTCACCCCGCGGGGGATGCTCGACTGCATGATCGCGGCTGTCGCGTGGCGCGCAGGCGCGGCGCTGCTCGCCCACGACGCGGACATGGACCGCGTGGCGCGCATCGTCGATATCGAGCTCGACGCCGCATCGCTGCGCGCATGAGCTCGAGCACCCGGATCATGCGGCGTGATCCATGAAATAGTGTGTTATTTCGCTATATAGATAGCCAAAAAGTATAGTATTCTGCTATAGATGTTCCCATGAACGACTCCTGGCTGAGGCGTCTGCTGACCGAGCGCAGCCCTTGGCGGGCGCGAGCCGGCTGGGAGGCCGAGGACCCGGACCTGCGCGCGGCGGGACAGCTGCCGCTGAGCTACGAGCCCGAGCCGCTCGCGGACATCCACGCGCCAGGGCTGTATGTCCTGCGGGGGCCGCGCCGCGTGGGCAAGAGCCTCGAGCTCAAGCGGGCCATCGCGCGGCTGCTGGCTGGAGGGGTGGACCCGAAGACCGTCTTCTACTGCTCCTGCGATGGACTCTCAAAGCAGGACCTGCGGCGCCTGGTCGCACAGGGCCACAGCGTCACGCGCACCCTGCCCGGCCCCCGCCACTGGCTGCTCGACGAGGTGACGGCCGTGCGCGGCTGGTCGCAGACGATCAAGGAGCTGCGCGATCAGGATAGGACCTTCCGCGAGGCGTGCGTCGTGCTGACTGGATCCTCGGCGCGCGATCTGGAGCAGGCGCGCAAGGATCTGGCCGACCGCCGCGGAGGCATCGCCGACTCCGACCGGCTGCTGCTGCCGATGGGCTTCCGGGCGTTCTGCCGGGCGCTGGGAGGCCTCTCCGAGCTGCCGCCGCAGAGCATCCCCCCAGGGATCTCCTCAGCCCCCGCGCCGAACGCGCGATCGCGGCGCTTGAGCCGTGGAGCGACGCGCTCGCGGACGCCTGGGAGCTGTTCCTGGACGTCGGCGGCTTCCCCCGCGCGGTCGGCGAGTTCGTGGCCGCCGGCACGGTGAGCGAGGGATTCGCCCAGGGCCTCTGGGATGTCGTGTTGGGCGACGCAATCCGTGCCACGCGCTTCTCCGAAGCCGATGTGACAGCGCTGCTGGACCGCCTCGCCGCGAACCTGTGCAGCCCGATCAACGCCTCGCGCATCGCCCGCGACATCGGCCTCCCCGGCCACCAGGCGGCCGTGGATCGCATCGAGGATCTCGTGCGCGCGTTCCTCGCCTGGCGCTGCTATCGCGTCCGCGAGGGCAGGCCCAACACCGCGGCGCAGCGCAAGCTGTACTTCGTGGACCCGCTCATCGCCCAGCTCGCCCACAGGCGCAACCCCGGCTTTCCCGCTCCGGACGCCGCCAAGCTCAGCCAGCAGCAGATCGGCCTCGCGCTCATCCAAGCCGTATCGCCGCATGCGCCCGCCGCGTTCGTGCAGGCCGACAGGGTTCTGTACGAGCGCACCGACACGGGCGCGGAGATCGACTTCGTCGGTCGGAATCTGGAGATCCCCTTCGAGTGCAAATACACCGACGGCAACTGGCGCAGAGAGGCCCTCACCATGAAAGCCCGCCACGGCCGCGGCGTGATGGCCACCCGTTCGCCCCTGCTCACCGGCGCGAAGGAGCCTGTATGGGCGATCCCCGCCGGCATCCTGGCGTGGCTGCTCGGGCACTGAGACCTCCTCGGCCCTCAGCACTGCAAACCCTCGTGACTCAGCACTGGACCCCCGGGCCTCAGATGTCCTCGTCCTCCTCCTCCAGACCCTCGTCGAGCTCGTCCAGCTCCAGCTCCTCCTCGTCGGTTCCGAACTCCTCGTCGTCCTCCCAGTCGTCGTCTTCGAACTCGTGTTCGGGGCTCTCGACCTCGAGGATGGTGCTCCGCGGCATGTCGCCTCCTTTCGCTGCTCTCTGACAGATGCTCCTACCCAGTTCCCGGTGAGCGCGCGCATCATAGGACCTCCATCGACCGGAATGTGCGACCCGGGAGCCCCGACGCCTGCAAATTGCAGGCTTCCGCGCTTGAGCTCGTCCGCGGGAAGCTGTATAGATAGACACAACAGCCATACCTCAACCGCAGGAGATCATCTATGGCCAATCACCTGACCCCCACGGAGCTTGCCCGCGAGTCCGGGCTCGCGCGCAGGGAGGTGCTCCGCAAGTGCCTCGAAACGGGGGTGCCGATCTTCAAGGGGCGCATCGACAAGAACCTCTTCCTGGCCAGCATCGGCAAGGCTCCGCCGGGCCAGCGGGCGACGCCGCTGCTGAAGACCTGACGCACAATCCGCGGGACCGACGTGCGGGACCCGACGCACAGCTCATTCCCCAGATCTCCTCCAGACCGCCCCGAGGGCCTATCCTTTGAGGTTGTACGTCGATTCCAGCTCAAGCAAGCGTTCACCCGGAGGAGAGACCAGTCATGGAGGCAAGCACCGCGACGCCCGCCACAAGCGCGCCCGCCACCGCAGCGCGAACGATCGCGGATGTCATTCCGCGCGCGGTCGCCGAGCACCCCGACCACCCCGCGGTGCGCTTCAAGCGCGATGGCGCCTGGCACGATGTCAGCTACGCGCAGCTCGGGGAGATCGTGCAGGAGATCGCCCTCGGCCTGATCGACCTGGGCATCGAAAAGGGCGAGCGCGTGTGCATCCTCGCCAACACCCGCCCCGAGTGGTCCTACGCCGACATGGCCATCACCGAGACCGGCGCGGTGGTGGTGCCGATCTACCAGACCAACTCCCCCGAGGAGTGCCTATGGGTGCTCTCCGACTCCGAAGCCTGCGCGATCGTCTGCGAGGACGAGCAGCAGCTGGCCAAGGTCGCCGCCGTGCGCGCGGAGCTTCCCCAGCTGCGCACGGTGATCGTCATGGACCCGCCCGCGGACGACGCCGGGGAGGCGCTCGCCCTCCAGGAGGTGCGCGAGCGCGGCCGCCGGCGCTCACCCGAGGAGCTGCACGCCCGCCGCGGGGCCATCGCGCCGAGCGACCCCTACACCTTCATCTACACCTCCGGCACCACCGGCCCGCCCAAGGGCTGCGTGCTCACGCACGGCAACTACCGCGCGATCATGGACATGGTCAGCGACATCGGGCAGATCGAAGGCGACGAGGTCATCTACCTCTATCTGCCGCTCGCGCACGCCTACGCCCTGCTGATCCAGCTCGCCTCCTTCGATCTGGGCACCACCATCGCCTACTTCGGCGGCGACACCAAGCAGATCGTGGCCGAGCTGATGGAGGTCAAGCCCACCTACCTGCCCTCCGTGCCGCGCGTGTTCGAAAAGGTCTACACCATCGCCCACGGCGCGATCGAGGCGCAGCCCCCGGAGGAACGCGCGCAGACGCAGGCCGCGATCAAGCTCGGCGGCCGAGTGCGCGACGTGCTCGCCCGCGGCGAGGAGATCCCACAGGAGCTCCAGCAGCCCTTCGCGGAGGCTGAGGAGAAGCTGTTCAAGAACGTGCGCGCGATCTTCGGCGGCAACGTGCGCCGGGCGACCAGCGGCGCCGCGCCGATCGCGCGCGAGATCCTCGAGTTCTTCTGGGCGGCCGGCGTGCCGGTGCTGGAGGGCTATGGCATGACCGAGACCGCCACCGCCGCCACCATCTCCACGATCGAGAACCACAGGTTCGGCACCGTCGGGCGCGCCTTCCCGGGGGTGGAGCTGAAGATCGCCGAGGATGGCGAGGTGCTCATCAAGGGCCCCAACATCTTCCAGGGCTATCACCACAACGCCGACGCCAGCTTCGGCGCCGTCGCCGACGGCTGGCTGCACACAGGCGATCTGGGCTCGATCGACGAGGACGGCTACCTCTCGATCACCGGGCGCAAGAAGGACATCATCATCACCGCCGGCGGCAAGAACCTCACGCCCGCCAACATCGAGAACGACCTGCGCCAGTGCCGCTGGATCTCCCAGGCGGTGATGCAGGGCGACAAGCGTCCCTACCCGGTCATCCTCATCACCCTCGACGAGGAGGAGATCGCCGGCTGGGCGCGCGCGCACGATCTGCCCGAGGACCTCGCCGCGCTCTGCAGGGAGCAGGCGATCCAGGATCTGATCGGCGGGGAGGTCGAGCGCGTGAACTCCCGCTACGCGCAGGTGGAGCAGGTCAAGCGCTTCGCCATCCTGCCCTGCGACCTCTCGCAGGAGACGGGCGAGCTCACGCCCACGCTCAAGGTCAAGCGCAACGTCGTCGCCGAGAAGTACGCCGATGTCATCGACTCGCTCTACGCGCGCTAGCGTGTAGGGACGGCAGCACAAGACAAAAGGTTGAAATGCGCAGCGATCCAAGCGAGAACGGAGGGCTGTTCGTGGGGCGGCGCCCTGGAACGGCCCCGCTGCACTTCCGCAAGCTGCCCGAGCGGGGCAGCGCCGGCCGCCGGCGCATCGACCGCTGGCTGTCGGGCGCGATGCTCGCCGCGATCACCCTCATCAGCCTGCTCTGCTGGGGTCCCATCCCGATCGCCTGCCTGTGGGTGGGCTCTCAGGTCAACTATCTCACCGGCAGCGTCAGCCTCGGCATCCTCGGCTCGGTCTTCGCGCTCGGCCTGCTGCTGTTCGGCGCGCTCGCCGTCGTGCGCCGCATCGACGTCGCCTGGATCCTGGTGCGCCGCGCGGCCGGCCACGACCAGCGCACGGGGTCGCTCGGCCGCGTGTTCGCCGTCACCGCCGCCATCTGCGGCGGCATCTTCGCCTTCTGGTTCATCGTCATCCACGGGCCCGGCCCCGGCGGCCTCACCAACAACGGCCCGGGCGGGATCTAGGGTGCCTGGACCCGCTTTCATCCTGCGGCCGTCAAGCGCCGTCACCCTGAGGCCGTCGTCTTGAAGGACGCGCTCAGGCCGCCCCCATGAGCCTACTCGACTACTACCGCCAGTTCGAAGCGATGACCGAGGATGAAGTCAACGAGGAGCTGCGCGAGCAGGCGGCCGAGCGCAGGCGCAAGGCGCTCACCCGGGTGGTCACGCTCGACCTCTCGCAGACCACCTGGCCGGAGCTGCCCCACCCCGATGTGGTCAACGCCATCACCTTCACCGCCCGCGCGGGCCTGCACCGCTACCCGCACACGCGCGGCTCGAAGCTGCGCAGGCAGCTGGCCGAGCGCCACGGCGTGCCCCCCGAGCGCCTGATCGTCGGCAATGGCGCCGCGCAGCTGCTCAGCGCTGCCACGCGCGCGCTGATCGAGCCCGGCCAGGAGCTCATCGCCCCCTGGCCCTCCTACCCGCTCTACCCGATCATGGCCCGCCGCGCGCACGGCCGCGCGGTGCCCGTCAGCGGCGGCGTCGACGCCCTCCTGGAGGCCGCCGGGAGAAACAGCACGCGCGTGATCGCACTGGCCTCGCCCAACGACCCCACCGGCGAGCTGCTGCCCGCTGCCGAGCTGCAGCGGCTGCTCGCGGGCCTGGCGGAGGGGGTGGCGGTGCTGCTCGACGAGGCGCTCGTGGAGTTCGCCGACGCCCAGCCGGTGGACGCCTCCCTGGCGCTGCTGGAGAAACACTCCAACCTCCTCGTCTTCCGCAGCTTCTCCAAGGCCCACGGCCTCGCGGGCCTGCGCCTGGGCTACGCCCTCGGGGGTCCCGGCTCGGAGGAGCTGCTCACAGAGCTTGAGCCGGACCTCGGCGTCAGCGAGGTCTCCCAGGCCGGCGCCCTGGAGGAGCTGCGCAGCGGCGCGCAGCTGATGGCCCGTCGCGTGCGCGCCGTCTGCGAGGAGCGCATGCGGTTGACCGATGAGCTGCGCCGGCGCCGCTTCGAGGTGGCCGACAGCCAGGCCAACTTCGTGTGGGCCGCCCACCCCACCCTCGACGGTGGCGAGCTGTCCGCCCGCCTCGCCCGCACAGGCGTGCTGGTGGCCGCCGGCTCCGCCCTGGGCGAGCCGCGGCACGTGCGCATCGGGCTGCGCAACCGCGCCGCCACCGACCGATTGCTGGGCGCGCTCGACCACGCGCTGGCCTAACCGGCTCCCGTCTGGCGCAGAAGCGCCCCCGTGGTGCTCTCGAGGATCCGCCGCCAGGCGCTGAGCTCCTCCTCCTGCTCGGTGTCGAAGTGCTCGACGACGTTGCGCAGGCGGGTGGCGGAGATGTCGATGCCGTGGCGGGCGCAGGTCGCCTTGTAGCGCGGGTACTCGGCCGCCAGATGGCGGGTCACCGACTGAAAGCCGTGGCGGGCGATATCCACACGCGAGGCGAAGTTCATCATGGAGGTCTGGAACATGAGCTCGTCGGTGGGCTCGGGCTCGATCAGGAGGATGTCCACGCCCGGGTAGCGCTCCTCCCAGCGCGAGGCCATCTCGTGCAGTCGCTGGTAGGCGAGCATCTTGAAGGCCTGGTAGCCGATCTGGGGGAAGCCCATGTCCGAGACCCGCTTGGAGCGATTGCCGCGCAGGGTCCGCACCTGGTCCTTGAAGTCGTTGACGTAGGGCACGAGCGGGTTGACGACCACCACCAGCTTGGCCCCGGCCTCCACGGCGATGTCGAGGTTGGTCGTGGACACCAGACCGCCGTCGACCAGCTCACGGCCCTTCACCAGCACGGGCGCGTAGACCATCGGCAGCGCCCCCGAGGCCCGCACGGCCGTGGAGATGGGCACATCCAGGTGCCCCTCCCCGCCGAACACCACGCGCTCGCAGGTGTCCAGATCGGTGGCCGCCAGGTACAGCTCGCACTCCAGCTCGCGGAAGTCGTTGGTGCGATCGGGGTCGCTCAGGAGCACGCGGCGCAGGTAGCTCTCGATGCCCCCGCCGTTGTAGAGGCCCGAGGGCAGACCCTCGGCCAGCCCGGCCGCCACGTCCATCACCGACACCTGCCCGAGCTGGCTCAACAGCTGCCGGCCCAGGCCCGCCGCGCGCAGCGGCAGCAGGGCGCCCTTGCGCACCAGCTCGCCCAGGTTGGGGCGCAGCAGATCGCCGAGGTTGATGTCCCGGAACGGCTGGGGGCCCTGGCGGGTGACCACCCGCATCATCTCCTCCGGGGTCACGCCGTTGGCGCACAGCGCGGCGATGAAGGCCCCCGCGGAGGTGCCCACGTAGACGTCGAACTGGTTGATCGTGCGGTTGACCCACAGCAGATCCAGCGCGCGCAGCGCGCCGATCTCGTACACCCCGCCGGTGAAGCCCCCTCCGCCCAGCACCAGCGCGGCCTTCTCGGGCCGGCCGCGCCTGCCAGCGCCTGCGCGCCGCCCCACCGGAGCCTGACGTTGCGCGCCCGCCAACGTCCCGTTGCTCCCCGGGCGCGCCGCCGCCCGCTTGCGCGAAGACGGTTCCAGCTTGACAACCTTGCCCATCCCAGCCACATTCTAGGGTCCCGTGCCCCGGCATCGGCTGCCAACGCTCCCTGCGCTCCCGGAGCCGCTCGCGCTGCTGGGCGCGCTCGCGCTGCTTCTCGCTGCCCCCGCCGCCTCCTCGGCGGCCACCAGCGGCGCCGGCACGGCTGCCCTGCAGGCCCTTTTGGGCCGCGAGATGCACATCGCCGGGCACAGCTCCGGGGCCTATGTCTACGACCTCAGCACCCGCACCCCCCTGTTCGCGGCCAACTCCACGCACGCCTCCCCGCCGGCCTCGGTGGAGAAGCTCTACACCTCGACCACGGCGCTGCTGCTGATGGGCCCCGAAGCGCACTTGGAGACCACGGTGCTCGGCGCCGGGACGCTCGACGCCGAAGGCACCTGGCACGGCGCCCTGTATCTGCGCGGCGGCGGCGACCCCACCTTCGGCTCGGGCGCCTTCATCCGCTCCGCCTATGGCGGCCAGGGAGCCTCGGTGAGCGCGCTCGCGCAGCAGCTCTACGCACAGGGCATCCGGCGCGTGGAAGGGTCCATCGTGGGCGATGAGTCCTTCCTGGACTCCCTCCGCGGCGGGCCCACCAGCGGCTATGCCCAGGACCCCGAAGTGGAGGGCACGCTCTCCGGGCTCTCCTTCAATCGCGGCGAAGCGGGCAGCCAGCGCGGCCCCCACGCCCCCGCCGCCTACGCCGCGCTGCAGCTGCTCCACGCGCTGCGCGCGCTGCACGTCGCGGTCACGCAGGGGATCGCCGCGGGCCCCACGCCCGCCACGGGCACGCAGCGGCTCGCCATCGTGCAGTCCCCCCCGCTGTCCACGCTGCTGGGCCTGATGGATCGCTCCTCGGACAACTTCATCGCCGAGACCCTCCTCAAGGACCTGGGGGCCTACTTCGGCGGCCCCGGCGCCACACCCGCGGGCGCCGGCACCACACCCGCGGGCGCCGCGGTCGTGCGCAACACGATGATCCAGCGCGTCGGCGTGCACCCCACCGTGGTGGACGGCTCAGGGCTCTCCCACTCCGATCGCACGACGCCGCTGGACGTCACATCCCTGCTGGTGGCGCTCTCGGGCACCCAGATCGGCGCGATCCTGCAGTCGGACCTGGCGGTGGCCGGGCGCAGCGGCACGCTGGTACGGCGCATGCGCGGCACCACCGCCGCGGGGCGCTGTGAGGCCAAGACGGGCACGCTCAACGGCGTCTCCAACCTTGCCGGCTGGTGTGAGTCGCTGAGCGGCCACACGCTCGCCTTCTGCTTTCTCATCGACGGCCAGGGCGAACTCACGGCCCACCACCTGCAGGACGTCATGGCGATCGCGCTCTCGCGCTACGCGCCATAGCCGGCGCCACGCGGCCCATCCCGGCAGGACACCACAATGAGATCGCGCACCCCCGTGCAAGCAACGCTCTCTGACGGCGCCACGCGGCCATCGCGGGCCGCCTGTGGCGGCCCTCATCCCAACAACTCCCGCAACTTGTCCTCATCCAGCACCGGGACCATCAGGCGCTTGGCCTTTTCCAGCTTGCTGCCCGCGCTCTCGCCCGCGACGAGGTAGTCGGTCTTCTTGGAGACGGCGCTCGTGACGCGCCCGCCGGCGGCCTGGATGCGTTCGGTGGCCTCCTCGCGCGTCCAGTTGGGAAGCTGGCCGGTGAGCACGAGCGTCCTGCCCGCCAGGGCGCCCTCCGATGGCGGCGGGCCCTCCTCGCGCAGGCGCAATCCGACCTCGCGCAGGTCCTCGATGAGCTTGCGCATGCGCTCGTCCTCGAGCTGCGCGCGGATGAGAAGGGCCATCTTCTCGCCCACGCCCGGGGTCTGCGCGATCTCCTCGGTGGGGGCCGCCAAAAGGGCGTCCACGTCGCGGAAGCGCTGCGCGAGGTTGCGCCCGGTGACCTCGCCCACCTCCTCGATGCCCAGCGCGAAGAGCACGCGCGCGAAGGGGCGCTGCTTGGATGCCTCGATCGCGTCGAGGAGGTTGCGCGCGGAGAGCTCCGCGAAGCCCTCCAGCTCGATCAGCTGCTCCTCGCCGAGCCGGTAGAAGTCGGCGGCGGTCTTGACCAGCTCCTGCTGCTGGAGCAGCGCCACCTGCTTCTCGCCGAGGCCGTCGATGTCCATCGCCCCGCGCGAGACGAAGTGCTTGAGCAGCTGCCACGCGCGCTCGGGGCAGTCGCGGTTGGGGCAGGTCGTGAAGACGCCCTCCCTGGGCTTGAGGGTCTTGGTGCTGCAGAAGGGGCAGCGCGCGGGGGGCCTCGTGGGGGGCGGGCGCTTGGCGTGCTCCACCACGTGCGGTGCCGGGGATATGACCTGCGGGATCACGTCCCCGGCGCGCAGCACGATCACGTCCTCGCCGGCGCGGATGTCCTTGCGGCGCAGATCCTCCTCGTTGTGGAGCGTCGCCAGCTTGATCGTCACGCCGCCCACGGTCACCGGCGCGAGCATCGCGTAGGGCCGCAGATCGCCGAACTTGCCCACGTTCCACATCACCTTCTCGAGCTTGGTGATGGCGGTGGTGGGCGCGAACTTCCACGCGACGGCCCAGCGCGGATCGCGTCCCACCGAGCCCAGCCGCCGCTGGAGCGCCAGATCGTTGACCTTGATCACGACACCGTCGATCTCGAAGTCCAGCTCGCCGCGGCGCCCCTCCCACTGCCGGCACTGCGCCACCACGTCGTCCTCGCCGTCGAGCACCTGGATGTCGCGATTCACGCGAAAGCCGTGCTCGCGCAGCCACGCAAGGCCCTGATCGTGGGTCGTGAAGGAGAGCCCCTCGGCCACCCCCACCTGATAAGCCCACATCGACAATGGCCGCTCCGCGGCCAGCGCCGGGTCCAGCTGGCGCACCGTGCCGGCGGCGGAGTTGCGCGGGTTCATGAACGTGCTCAGCCCCTCCTGCGCGCGGCGCTCGTTGAGCGCGGTGAAGTCTTTGAGCGACATGTACACCTCGCCGCGCACCTCCAGCAATGGCGGCGCGCCCTCGATGTGCAACGGAATCGAGCCGATGGTGCGCAGGTTGTGGGTGATGTCCTCGCCGATCTCGCCATCACCGCGCGTGGCCCCGCGCTGCAGCACGCCGTCGCGGTAGACGAGGCTGATCGCCAGGCCGTCGATCTTGGGCTCGACGACGAACTGAAAGCGCGGCTGGGCGATGCCCTCGCGGGCGAGGTGGTTGCGCATGCGCTCCACCCACGCGCGCATCTCCGCCTCGCTGCGCACGTTGTCCAGCGAGAGCATGGGCTCCAGATGCGGGACCTTCTCGAGCTTGCTCACCGGCTGGGGCGCCACGCGCTGCGTGGGACTCTCGGGGGTCAGGAGATCGGGATGCTCCTCCTCCAGCTTGCGCAGCTCGGCGTAGAGGGCGTCGTAGGAGTCGTCCCCTATCTCGGGGTCGTCGAGGACGTAGTAGCGATAGGCATGGTGCTCGATGGCGCTGCGCAGCTCGGCCACGCGCTCGCTCGCCGAGACCTGCTCCTGCGCCTTGCTCATCGGGCCTCTGGCTCCACCACCGCCGTCGTGGGCTCCAGAAGCCCGTCCAGGTCGAATGCCTCCAGCGCGTCCAGACCCGGATGGTCGGTGAGGTCGAAGTGAATGGGCGTCACGGCCACCCTCCCCGCGGCCACCGCGGCCAGGTCGGTTCCCGGCAGATCGTGAAAACCGGGATCCGCGCCATAGACCCAGTAGCGCCTGCGCGAGGGCGGCCCCGCCTCCTCGTTCTCGAGCTTGAGCTCGTCGCGGTAGATGCGCTTGCCCAGCTTCGTCACCTCCACCCCGGTGGGCTCGCCGGCGGGGACGTTGACGTTCAGGAGGGTGCCGGGGCGCAGCGGGATCTCGTGCAGACCCGCGACGAGCCGCGCCACGAAGCCGGCGGCCACGCCGAACTGAAAGCCGCCGGTGAAGCGGAAGTCAAGCGCCCGGGCGCCCGACTGCTGGGAGACGGCGATCGCGGGCAGACCCAGCACGACGCCCTCCAGGGCGGCCGCGACGGTGCCGGAGTAGGTGATGTCATCGCCCAGATTGGCGCCGTGGTTGATGCCCGAGACGACCACATCGGCGCGGAAGCCGTCGATCGCTCCGAGGCTGGCCAGGCGCACGCAGTCCACGGGGGTGCCGTCGGTGGCATACCCCACGGTGCCGTCCGGAAAGGGCACCTCGGCGACCCACAGCGGCCGGCGCGTGGTGATCGAGCGCGCCATCGCCGAGCGGTTGCCGTCGGGGGCGATCGTCTCCAGGCGGACGTCGGGCAGCTCCATGAGCGCGGCGCGCATCGCCTGCAGGCCCTCGGCCTCGATGCCGTCGTCGTTTGTGAGGAGCACATTGAGCATTGTGGCTCCCAGCATAGGGGCCGCCCCCGATGGGGGCGGGTGGACATCGGGTGAAGACCGGGGAGGAGCAGGGCCGCTGCCGATGGCCTACGGGTAGGCAACCGAGGCCAGCGCCAGTCCATGCGCCGGAGCCGTCGGTCCAGCCTCGCAGCGCGGACGCCCGGTGAGCAGACGCGCAAAGTCATCCAGCGAAGCGCGCCCGGAGGCGATCTCGAGCATGGTGCCCACCAGCACGCGATTCATGTGGCGCATGAAGCTGTCGGCCTCGATCCAGAGCTCGAGCAGGTCTTTATCCGTGCGCCACTGCGCGCTGAAGACCTCGCGCTGGAAGCGCACGTGGTCGGTCTCGGTGGGGGTGAAGGCGGTGAAGTCGTGGCGACCCAGCAGCACCGTGGCGCACTCCTCCAGCGCTTCGCGGTCCAGCGGCCGCGGCCACCACAGGGCGCTCCTGCGCATGAATACGCTGCGGGTGGGCCGTGTGAGTATGCGGTAGCAGTAGGTTCTGCTCCTGGCGCTGCGGCGGGCATCCCATCCCTCCGGGGCCGGCTCGCAGGCAAGCGCGGCCACATCGTCGGGCAGCAGCGCATTCAGCCGCGCTGGGTCCAGGGCCTCGTGGGCATAGCCGGCCACCTGTTCCCAGGCATGAACCCCCCGGTCGGTACGGCCGGCCACCGTCAAGGCCAGCGGCTCGCCGTCCACCCCCGTGGCGCCCAGGATGGTCCGCAGAACCCCTTCCACCTCCTCCTGCACGCTGCGCAGCCCCGGCTGGCGCGCCCAGCCGGCGAAGTGGGTGCCGTCGTATTCAAGGGTGAGCTTGGTGACCATGAGGGGCGGGCCAATGCTATGGCCCGCCTCACCGCCTCGGCAGGGCGCTCAGACCAGCTCGAGGAAGACCATCTCGGTGGCGTCGGAGCGACGCGGGCCGAGCTTGAGGATGCGGGTGTAGCCCCCGGGGCGGTCCTTGTAGCGGGGGGCGACCTCCTCGAAGAGCCGGTAGACGGCGAACTTGTCCTGCGCCAGAGCGGAGAGGGCCTGGCGGCGCGCGTGCAGGTCCCCGCGCTTGCCCAGCGTGATGAGCTTCTCCAGCTCGGGCTTGACCGCCTTGGCCTTGGCTTCGGTGGTGGTGATGCGCTCGTGCTCGAGGACCTCCTTGATGAGGTTCATCAGAAGGGCCTTGCGGTGCGAGGCCGAGCGCGAGAGCTTGTTGCGGGTCTTCTGGTGTCTCATTAGGGAATGGTGGTGTAGTTGCCGTGTGCCGACGGGCCTCGCGCAGTCTAGCCCCCGGCGGCGCGGGATCAGTCCTGGCGCAGGCCCATGCCGCGCGCTTCGAGCGTCTCGATGACCTCGTCGATGGACTTTTTGCCGAAGTTGGGGATGGCGTTGAGCTCGGCCTCGGATTTGGAGATGAGGTCCCCGACGGTTTGGATGCCGGCGCGCTTGAGGCAGTTGTAGGAGCGCACGCCGAGCTCGAGCTCCTCGATGAGGATGCCGTACTCCTCGCCCTGGAGCGCCCCGGCGGCGCCACCCGGCCCTCCGACGGCGAGGCCGTGACCGTCCAGCTGGCCGCCCGGCGAGGCGCGGAGCTCCTGGATGCGGTCGGCGTCGGTGAAGATGGCAAGCTGGGAGATGAGCAGCTCGGCGGCCTCGCGCAGCGCCGCCTGGGGGTCGATGGAGCCGTCGGTCTCGATGTCGAGGGTGAGCTTGTCGAAGTCGGTCTTCTGACCGACGCGGGCCTGCTCGACGGCGTAGGCCACGCGGCGCACGGGCGAGAAGATGGAGTCGATGGGGATCACGCCGATGGGCTGATCGGCGGTCTTGTTCTCCTCCGCGGGGCGGTAGCCGCGGCCGCGGCCGATGGTCATGTAGAGCTCGAGCTTGGTCTTCTTCTCGAGCGTGGCGATGTGCACGTCGGGGTTGAGGATCTCCACGCCCGCGGGCAGGTCGATGTCCTTGGCCGTTATTTCGCCGGGGCCGGAGACGACCAGCGGAGCCTCGACCTCGGTGGCGTCGGAGTGCATGCGGCAGACGATGCCCTTGAGGTTGAGCACGAGATCGGTGACGTCCTCCTTGACGCCGGGGATGGTGGAGAACTCGTGCGCGACGCCCTCGATGCGCACGCTCGTGACGGCGGCGCCGGCGAGCGAGGAGAGCAGGACGCGGCGCAGCGAGTTGCCGAAGGTGTAGCCGAAGCCTCGATCGAGCGGCTCGATGATGAAGGTGCCGCGGTTGTGCTCCACGGACTCGCTTGAGATGCGGGGGATTTGAAAGTCGAGCATCGGGGTCCTAATCGTCGCGTTTTGTCGTTTGAGGTGGGCTTGCGGCACCCAGGTGGGCGCCGGCTCTGGGATGCCGCAGTACTTCGCTTACTTCGAGTACAGCTCGACGATGAGCTGCTCCTGCACCGGCGCGGCCACCTCCCGGCGCTCCGGCTTGCGCAGGACCTTGGCCGTGAGCGACTCGTGATCGGCCTGAAGCCAGGCGGGGATCTGCCCCGTGAGCTCGGTGGCGTCTCTGACCACCTGCATGGCGGGCGTGTCGGCCTTGATCGCGATGATCTCCCCCGCGCGCACCTGGTAGCTGGGGATGTTCACGCGCCGGCCATTGACCGTCCAGTGGCCGTGGCGGATGAGCTGGCGGGCCTGGCGGCGCGAGGCGGCGAAGCCCAGGCGCACGAGCACGTTGTCCAGGCGGCACTCCAGCAGCGCCAGAAGATTCTCGCCGGTGATGCCGGGCTGACGCGAGGCCTTCTCGTAGTAGCCGTGGAACTGCCTCTCCAGGACGCCGTAGTAGCGGCGGGCCTTCTGCTTCTCGCGCAGCTGCAGGCGGTACTCGCTCTGCTTCTGGCGGCCGCGCCCGTGCTCGCCCGGCGGATAGGAGCGGCGCTCGACGCCGCACTTGTCTGTGAGGCAGCGCTCACCCTTGAGGAACAGCTTCTGTCCCTCGCGGCGGCACTGCTTGCACTGTGGGCTTGTGTCTCTGGCCATTTGCTCTGAGTGTTCTCGTTCTCGTCTTTGTTTTGAGGAGGACCCCCCAAGGGGGTCCAGTGTTGCCGCGCCGCTCAGACCCGCCTGCGCTTGCGGGGACGGCAGCCGTTGTGGGCCTGGGGCGTGACGTCCTTGACGCCGGTCACCTCCAGGCCCGCGGCCTGGAGCGAGCGGATGGCGGTCTCGCGTCCGGAGCCGGGGCCCTTGACGTAGACCTCGACCTTCTGGAGGCCCTGCTCGATGCCCTTGCGCGCGGCGGCGTCGGCGGTGACCTGGGCGGCGAAGGGGGTGGACTTGCGCGAGCCTTTGAAGCCGGCGCCGCCGGCGGACTCCCAGGCGATGACGTTGCCGAGAGTGTCGGTGAGGGAGACGATGGTGTTGTTGAAGGAGGTCTTGATGTGGGCCTGGCCGATGGGGATGTTCTTCTTGGGCTTGCGCCGGCCGCGGACGCGCTTGGGTGCGGGCATCAGCAGTCCTCCGCGGGCCATCCTGGCCCGCGTCCTGAGACAAATGCACGACTTCCAGTCGTGCTTGACCGAAGCAGGCGCTTTGCGCTCACTTCTTGCCCGCTCGCTTCTTGCCCGCCACCTGCATGCGCTTGGGACCCTTGCGGGTGCGGGCGTTGGTCTTGGTCTTCTGCCCTCTGACGGGCAGGCCGCGGCGGTGGCGCAGGCCGCGGTAGCAGTTGATCTCCTGGAGGCGCTTGATGTCCTGGGAGCGTTCGCGGCGCAGGTCGCCCTCGACGGTGATGTCGCTGTCGATGATGTCGCGCAGGCGCGAGACCTCGTCCTCTGTCAAGTCGCGCACGTAGGTGTCGGGGCTGACCTTGACCTCGGCGAGGATCTTGTTGGCCGTGGAGCGGCCGATGCCGAAGATGTAGGTGAGCCCGATCTCCGAGCGCTTGTTGAGAGGCAGGTTTACCCCGGCGATGCGTGCCATCGAACCCCTACCCCTGACGCTGCTTGTGGCGCTTGTTCTGGCAGATGACGAGGACCGCGCCGTGGCGGCGGATGATCTTGCACTTCTCGCACATCGGCTTGACCGACGGTCTGACCTTCATGATCCCTTTCGGCTGGTCCAGCGAGACGGCTCTGGAGGCCGGGACGGCCGCCGCTACCGGGTCGTGGAGTTTGCTCTCGGGCGCGGCTAGCCAGCACCTTCGAGCAGGACAGTGGATGGTAGCAACTTCAGCGCGCCGTTGCCACGGGCTCGGGGGCCTGCTGCTGCTGCTCCGCCAGGTGCCAGGGCGTGAGCACGCGCGGACCATCGGCGGTGATGGCCACCGTGAACTCGAAGTGGGCCGCGGGCGAGTCGTCCTGGGAGAAGATCGCCCAGCCATCCCCGGCCATACGCACAGCCGGGCGCCCGGCTGTGGTCATGGGCTCGATCGCCAGCACCATGCCCTCCTCCAGTTGGGGACCCTTGCCGCGGCGCCCGTAGTTGGGCACCTGGGGGTCCTCGTGCATGCTGCGGCCCACGCCGTGGCCCACGAGCGAGCGCACCACCGAGAGGCCGCCGCCCTCGGCCGCCCTCTGGATGGCGTGCGAGATGTCGCCCACGCGGTTGCCCACGCGCGCCTGCTCCACACCTGCGTAGAGCGCCTCGCGCGTGTGGCGCAGGAGGTTGGCGGTGAGCGGGTCCACCTGGCCCACGGGAAAGGTGCGCGCGGCGTCGGCCACCCAGCCGTCGAGCGTGACGCCGACGTCGATCGAGACGATGTCGCCATTCTGGAGGCGATAGCGGCCGGGAATGCCGTGCACCACCATGGCGTTGGGCGAGGCGCAGATCGAGCCGGGAAAGCCGCGGTAGCCCTTGAAGGTGGGCGTGGCCCCGCGCGCGCGGATGAAGCGCTCGGCCGCCTGGTCGAGCTCCTGCGTGCGCACCCCCGCGCGGATCTTGCCCTCGAGCATCTGCAGCGTGGCCACGAGAATGTCGCCGGCGGCAGCCATCTTCTCGATCTCCTGGGGGGACTTCTTGACGATCACTTGGTGAGCTTAGCTTGAGGTTGCTGTGGCGAGCCGACAGCCGCGCCAGCACGAGCAGGCGAGGCGCGGAAGCGCCAACCTACAGCTTGTCCTCCAAGCGCAGCGTGGCGAGCGTGGCGCGGATGTGGTCGTTGACCTCGTTTGGCGAGCGG
This sequence comes from uncultured Solirubrobacteraceae bacterium, assembly GCA_964582105.1. GTDB lineage: Bacteria > Actinomycetota > Thermoleophilia > Solirubrobacterales > Solirubrobacteraceae > Palsa-744. The sequence goes on along the minus strand of CAZOQI010000041.1, from coordinate 24,556 downwards.
CGGCCGTCGAAGCGGCGCAGGATGCCGGCGCCGTCGTAGTAGCCGATCAGCGGAGCGGTCTGGTCGTGGTAGACCTCGAGGCGCTTGCGGATGGTCTGCTCCTCGTCGTCGTCGCGCTGGATCAGGCGCGAGCCGTCCTGATCGCAGATGCCCTCGTGCTTGGGGGGGTCGAACTCGAGGTGGTAGACGTGGCCGTTCTTGAGGCACACCCGGCGGCCGCCCAGGCGACGCACGACCTCGTCGTCTGAGACCTCGATCAGGAGCACCGCCAGCAGCCGGCGCTGCAGGGCCGCGAGCGCCTCGCCGAGGGCGTCGGCCTGCTGGACGTTGCGGGGGAAGCCGTCGAGCAGGAAGCCGTCGCGGGCGTCGGGAGCGCCGATGCGCTCGGTGATCATGCCGATGATGACCTCGTCGGGCACCAGCTCGCCGGCCTGCATGCAGCGCTGTGCCTCAATGCCCAGCTTCGTGCCCGCGGCCACTTCGGCGCGAAGCATGTCCCCCGTGGAGATGTGGGGCAGGCCGAAGTCCTCACGCAGGCGCTCCGCCTGGGTGCCCTTGCCGGCCCCGGGCGGGCCGAGCAGGATGAGGTTGAGCTCGGACAAGTGCCCGAGATTACTTCAAGAGGGCATCGCGGCCGCTCGAGAGCCTCCGCGGCCCTCAAAAGGCCCTCAGCCTCCGCGGTTACTTCAAGAAGCCCTCGTAACTGCGCATCATCAGCTGCGCCTCCAGCTGCTTCATCGTTTCCAGGGCCACGCCGATGACGATCAGGATGGAGGTGCCGCCGAAGAAGAAGTTCTGGTGGGTGCGCGCGATGAGGATCGTGGGCAGCGCCGCGACCGCCGCCAGGAAGAGCGCGCCGGGGAAGGTGAGGCGGGCGAGGATGCGGTCGAGGAATTCCGCCGTGGGGCGCCCCGGGCGCACGCCGGGGATGAAGCCCCCGTATTTCTTGAGGTTGTCGGCCTGGTCCACGGGGTTGAAGGTCACGGCTGTGTAGAAGTAGGCGAAGACGAGGATGAAGATGGACTCGCCGAGGATGTAGTGCCAGCCGTTGGGGCTGAAGAAGTCCGAGACGCCCTGAGCCCATTTGGTGTGGATCAGCTGGCCCACCGTCGGCGGGAAGGCCATGATCGAGGCGGCGAAGATCACGGGGATGACGCCGGCCATGTTGACGCGCAGGGGCAGGTAGGTCTGGCCGCCTTCGGTCATGCGCCGGCCGATGACGCGCTTGGCGTACTGCACGGGGATGCGCCGCTGGCCCTCCTGCACGAACACGATGCCGGCCACCACGGCGAGCACGATGAAGGGCATCATCACCTTGAACACCTGATCCTGGCTGGTCCACCAGGCCTGGATGCCCGAGGGCAGGCGCGAGACGATCGAGGCGAAGATCAGGAGCGAGATGCCGTTGCCGATGCCGCGCTGGGTGATGAGCTCGCCGATCCACATCAACAGCACGCAGCCGGCCGTGAGGCAGATGGCGATGAGGAAGATGTGGGGGGCGTCGAACTTGGTGACGACCGATTCGCCGGCGTTGGCCTGGAGGGAGTGGAACAGGAAGACGTAGCCGATCGACTGGGCGAAGGCCAGGCCGACGGTGAGATAGCGCGTGTACTGGGTGATCCTGGCCTGCCCCACCTCGCCTTCCTTGGAGAGCTTCTCCAGCGAGGGCACGACCACCTTGAGCAGCTGCAGGATGATCGAGGCGGTGATGTAGGGCATGATGCCCAGCGCGAAGAGGGCGATGCGCGAGAGGCCTCCCCCGGAGAAGAGGTTGAGGAAGCCGAGGATGTTGGAGCCCCCGAACTGCTTCTGGATGTTGTTGACGGCGGTGAGGTTGACGCCCGGCACGGGGATGTGCGAGCCGAGGCGGTAGATCAGGAGCATCGCCGCGGTGAAGGCGAGCTTGCGACGGATGTCCGCCACCTGGAAGGCGCTGAGGATCGTCGAGAGCATCGAGCGAGGGATTCTAGCCCTCGGCGGCGCCCTCCACCACACATGCTCCGCCGGCGGCCTCGATGCGCTCGCGCGCGGTGGCGCTGAAGGCATGGGCGTGGATGGTGAGCTTCTTGCTCAACTCGCCCTTCGCCAGCACCTTGACCGGGATCCCCTTGCGGGTGCCCAGGCCCTTGGCCTGCATCAGCTCGATCGTCACCTCGGCGCCGGCGTCGAAGCGCTCCTCCAGCGCGCCGATGTTGACCGCCTGGGTGTGCGTGCGGAAGGGCTCGAAGGGCATGGACTTCTTCATGTGCGGGCCGCGGAGCTTGCGCATGCGCATGTGGATCGGCATCTGGCCGCCCTCGAAGCGCGCCCTGCTCTTGGCGCCCGAGCGCGAGCCGTAGCCCTTCTGGCCGCGCCCGGCGGTCTTGCCCGTGCCCGAGCCTTCGCCGCGTCCTATGCGCTTGCGCGGACGGCGCGAGCCGGGGGCGGGGGCCAGCGAGTGCAGGCCGATGCGCTGGTCTTCCTCGGGGCTCATTTGGACTCCTCGGTGCGCAGCTCGACGAGGTGGCGCACGGCGTGAACCATGCCCCGGGCCTGGGGACAGTCCTCGATCTGCACCCGATGACCGATGCGGCGCAGGCCGAGCGAGCGCAGGGTGTCGAGCTGGCGCTTGTTGGAGCCGTTGGCGGAGCGGCGCTGGATGACGGTGAGGGAGGCCATCAGGCCGGTGTCTCCTCGGCTGGGGCCACCTCGGCTGGGGCCACCTCGGCCGGCGCCTCCTCGGCTGGGGCCGCCTCAGGAATGGGCTCAGGGACAGGAGCCTCATCGACTGGCTCTGTCTCCGACTCGGCCTCAGCGGTCTCGGCGGCGCCATTGGTGGACTCCTCGGTGAGCCCGAGGACCTTGTTGATCGAGAGCCCGCGCAGCTCGGCGACCTCCTCGGGCTTGCGCAGGCCGCGCAGACCCTCGACGGTGGCCTTGACCAGGTTGATGGGGTTCTGTGTGCCGAGGCTCTTGGAGAGGATGTCGTGGATCCCCGCCAGCTCGAGCACCGCGCGCACGCCGCCGCCGGCGATCACGCCCGTACCGGGCGAGGCAGGCTTGAGGAAGACGCGCCCCGCGCCGAATACGCCGGTCGTCTGGTGGGTGATGGTGCTGCCGTGCTTGGGCACGCGGAAGAGGTCTTTCTTGGCGCGCTCGACGCCCTTCTGGATCGCCAGGGGCACCTCGTTGGCCTTGCCGTAGCCGATGCCCACGATGTCGCGCTCGTCGCCGACGACGACCAGTGCGGTGAAGGAGAAGCGCCGCCCGCCCTTGACGACCTTGGCGACGCGGTTGATCTCCACGACGCGCTCCTGGAGGTCGAGGCCGGCTGAGCTGACTGAGCGATCTGAGTTCATGGGGAAGGGGTGAGGGTAGCGGGGAAAGGGGTGATGGGAGGAGTGAAGGGTGCTAGGAGGGGGCCTAGAAGACGATGCCGGCCTCGCGCAGCCCCTCGGCGAAGGCCTTGACGTGGCCGTGGTAGCGGTAGCCGCCGCGGTCGAAGACGGCGGTGTCGATGCCGGCGGCCTTGGCGCGCTCGGCCAGCAGGGCGGCGGCGCGCGGGGTGCGCTCGGCCTTGCCCAGGGAGCGCAGCTCGGGCTCGTACCAGTTGACGGCGGCCAGCGTGCGGCCGGAGGCGTCGTCGATGAGCTGGGCGGAGAGGCCCCTGTTGGAGCGGAACACGGAGATGCGCGGGCGGGCGGAGGTGCCCGACACCTTGGCGCGCACCCGGCGACGCCTTGCGAGGCGGCGATCGCCCTTGGTCAGAACGCTCATGGCAGCGACGCTCCTGTGTGCGAACCGACCCCGCATGGGCAGCTGCGCGTACTCATGCCCGTTTCCCCCCAGACGCTCATGCCCGCTTCCTCCCAGACGCTCATGCCCGCTTGCCCACCTTGCGCGCCACGTACTCGCCCTCGTAGCGGATGCCCTTGCCCTTGTAGGGCTCGGGGGGGCGCTGCTTGCGGATGATCGCGGCGGTCTCGCCCACGAGCTGCTTGGAGATGCCCTTGACGACGATCCTCGTGGGCTGGGGCACCTCGAACTCGATGCCCTCCGGCGCGGGGATGGGGACCGGGTGGGAGTAGCCCACGGCCAGCTCCAGGTTCCTGCCCTTGAGCTGCGCCCGGTAGCCCACGCCCTGGATCTCCAGGCGCTTCTCATAGCCGGCCGTGACGCCCTGGACCATGTTGGCCACAAGCGAGCGCGTGAGGCCATGCAGAGCGCGGTGCTCGCCGCGATCGGTGGGACGCGAGACCAGTAGCTGCCCGTCCTCCTGCACGACGGCGATGTCGCGGGGGATGCGCTCGAAGAGCTCGCCCTTGGGGCCTTTGACGCTCACGCTCTCGGGCTCGATGGCGACGGTCACGCCGGCGGGCACGGGTATTGGCTGTCTGCCGATTCTCGACATCGCCGCCTGCGCCCCTACCAGACCTGCGCCAGGACCTCGCCGCCGACGCCTGCGATGCGCGCGTCGTGGCCGGTCATGACACCCTTGGAGGTGGATACGATCGAGGTGCCCATGCCCCCCTGGACCTTGGGGATGGCGCGAGCGTCGACATAGGTGCGCCGGCCCGGCCGCGACACCCGGCGCAGGCCGGAGATGGCCGAGCGGCGGTCGTCGGTGTACTTCAGGCGGATCTGGATCACCTGACCGGCGCCGCCGCCGGGCGCGGGGCCCTGCGACCACCCTTCGATGTAGCCCTGCTCGGCGAGGATCCGCGCCAGCTCGGCCTTGAGCTTGGAGGCGGGGATGTCGGCGGTCTCGTGCGCGGCGTGGATCGCGTTGCGGATGCGCGTGAGGAAGTCGGCTATGGGATCGGTCATGGACATGGCTTGATGATGTTCGAAATGTTCTCTCGGAGGCCTACCAGGAGGACTTGGTCATCCCGGGGATCTGCCCGTTGTGGGCCAGTTCGCGCAGACAGATGCGGCACAGCCCGAACTTGCGATACACCGCGCGGGGACGCCCGCAGCGGTTGCAGCGAGTATAGGCGCGCGTCTTGAACTTGGGGGGGCGCGCCTGCTTGACGCGCAGCGATGTCTTGGCCATCAGGCTTCGTCCTCCTGCTCGGGGGTGTCGGTGTCGGCGGACTGCTCGCCGGCTGGCTCGGGGGCGCCCTCCGCGACGGGCTCCGGGGCAGCAGCGGGCTCAGGGGCGACTTCCGCGACGGGCTCGGAGGCAGCTTCCGCAGCGGGCTCGGAGGCGGCGTCGGCAGCAGGCTCGGGGGCGCCCTCCGCATCGGCGGGCTCAGGGGCGACTTCCGCGACGGGCTCGGGAGCAGCGTCGGCAGCGGGCTCGGCACCGATGGCCTCGTCGAAGCCCGCGGGGCGGCCGTAGGTCGAGAAGGGCATGCCCAGCGCCGTGAGCAGCGCGAACGCCTCCACATCGGTGGCGGCAGTGGTCGTGATCGTCACGTCGAGGCCGCGCACCTGGTCGATCGAGTCGTAGTCGATCTCGGGAAAGATGATCTGCTCGCGCACGCCCAGCGAGTAGTTGCCGCGGCCGTCGAAGGACTTCGGCGTGAGGCCGCGGAAGTCGCGGATGCGGGGGATCGCGATCGAGGTGAGGCGGTCGAGGAACTCGTAGCAGCGCTCGGCGCGGAGCGTCACGGACACCCCCACGGGCATCCCCTCGCGCAGCTTGAAGGCGGCGATCGACTTGCGCGCGCGGCGCACGTTCGGGCGCTGGCCGGCGATCGTGGCCAGCTGCTCCTGGGCGTTGCCCAGCGCCTTGGAGTCCTGCTTGGCGTCGCCCACGCCCATATTCAGGGTGATCTTCGCCAGGCGCGGGGCCTGCATCGGCGTGGTGTAGCCGAAGCGCTCGATGAGCGCCGGACGGATCTCCTCCAGATAGCGCTGCTTCAGGCGCGGCGTGGGGGCCGGTGTGGCTGCGGGTGCGGATGTGCTCATCAGTCGATCCTCGTGCCCGAGCCCTTGGCCACGCGGAAGGGCTTGCCGTCCTCGCGGTCGATGCCCACGCGCGTGGGCTTGCCGCCTTTGGGGTCCAGGAGCATCACGTTGGAGACGTGGATCGGGCCCTCGCTCTCGATCACGCCGCCGAGCTGGCCGGCCGTGGCCTGGGTCACGCCTTCGGGCGTCTGCTGCGGACGGATGTGGCGCTTGCGCATGTTCAGGCCCTCCACGAAGACGCGCTCGTGCTTGGGATCCACGCGCAGCACGCGGCCGCGCTTGCCGCGGTCCTTGCCGGAGACCACCTGCACCTGATCGCCGGAGCGCACCTTCAGCGTGCGCCGCGGGCTGCCGGCGGAGGCGCGGCGAGCCATCACAGCACCTCCGGCGCGAGCGAGACGATCTTCATGAAGTTGCGATCGCGCAGTTCGCGCGCCACCGGCCCGAACACGCGCGTGCCGCGCGGGTTGTTCTGATCGTCGATGATCACCGCGGCGTTGTCATCGAAGGCGATGTAGGTGCCGTCGTCGCGCCCGAGGGGCTTCTTGGTGCGCACCACCACGGCGGTCACCACCTCGCCCTTCTTGACCGTCCCCTGCGGGTTGGCCTGCTTGACGGTGGCGGTGATGATGTCGCCCACGAAGGCATAGCGGCGCTTGGAGCCGCCCTTGACGCGGATGCACAGGATCTCGCGGGCGCCGGTGTTGTCGGCCACGCGCAACCTGGTCTCGTTCTGGATCATCGCGCCCGCTCCAGCACATCGAGGAGCCGCCAGCGCTTGCTGCGCGACAGCGGCCGGCTCTCCTCCACGCGCACCACGTCGCCCTCGTGCGCCTCGTTGTTCTCGTCGTGCGCGTGCACCGTGCTGGAGCTGCGCACGATCTTCTCGTAGCGCATGTGACGGCGGGCGGTGTCGATGCGCACAGTGATCGTCTTGTCGGCCTTGTCGGACACCACGATGCCCTGGCGCACCTTGCGCGTGCCCTCCGTCTGAGCGTGCACCGGCGCCAGGGGCTCCTGCGCGGGGGCGGACTTGCGTCGCTCCGCCGCCTTGGCGCGTTCCTGTAGGCGCCTGGCGCGCCGCCTCACGGCCTTGTCCCTGCGCTCGGCCAGACGCTCGGCGTGGCGCTCCTCGGGGCTGCGCTGGGGCTTGGCCTCGCCGATGTGCTTGGCGCGCTCGCGGCGGCGACGCTCTTTCGGAGACAGCTGCTCCACGGGCTCGCGCGGGCCGGCGTCCGCCTGCGCCTCCGGCGGGGCCTCCTCAGCCTCGGTCTCCGCAGCAGGCTCGTTCGCGGGGGCCTCGATCTCGGTCTCGGGCGCCTGCGCCTCGGGGGTCTCGCTTGTCTGGTTGTCTGGTTCGTCGGCCATGTCGTCTGGTGTTGGGGTCATCACTTGCCGGCCCTGATCTCGCGCTCGCGCGCCACTGTCAATGCGCGCGCGAGGTCCTGCCTGGTGCGAGCCAGGCTCGCGGTGTTCTCCAGCTCGCCGGTGGCGTTGGCGAAGCGCAGGCCGAAGAGCTCCTTGCGCAACGTCCCGATCTGCTCCTGCAGTTCGTCGCCGAGCATGTCGCGCATCTCCTTGGCTTCCACGATCTCGATCCTCTCCCTCAGTCCTCGCGCTGCACGAACTTGGACTTCACCGGCAGCTTGTGCGCCGCCAGCCTGATCGCGTCGCGGGCCAGCGGCTCGGGCACCCCGGCCAGCTCGAACATCACGCGGCCGGGCTTGACCACGGCCACCCAGCCCTCGGGCGAGCCCTTGCCGGAGCCCATGCGCGTCTCGGCGGGCTTCTTGGTCACGGGCTTGTCAGGGAACACGTTGATCCACACCTTGCCGCCGCGCTTGATCTTGCGGGTCATCGCCACACGGGCGGCCTCGATCTGACGGTTGGTGAGCCAGCCCTCTTCCAGCGCCTTGAGGCCGAACTCGCCGAACTGCACCTTGACCTGGCCGCGCGAGACCCCGCCGCGGCGTCCGCGGTGCTGCTTGCGGTGCTTGACGCGCTTGGGGGAGAGCATCAGCGCGTCACCTCGGGACTGCGCCCGCCGCGACCGCCACCGGGGCCACCCGGACCACGGCCGCCACCACCGCCGCCCGGTCCACCGCGACCGCCACCGGGGCCCCCTGGACCACGGCCGCCGCCGCCGAAGCCGCCGCGACCGCCACCGGGCCCGCCGGAACCACGTCCGCCACCGCCGGGCGAACCGGGCCCACCCGCCCCGCGACCGCCGCCGGGGCCACCCGGACCACGCCCACGACCACCACCGCCACCGCCCGGTCCACCGCGACCGCGACCCCGCCCGTCGCGCCCGTCGCGCCCGCCGCGGCCGTCGCGCTCGGAGCTGGGGGGTGCAGGCGCGCTCATGTCGGTGAGATCGGCGCCGGTGTAGCCCTCGGGCATGATCTCGCCCTTGTTGACCCAGCACTTCACGCCGATGCGCCCGAAGGTGGTGCGCGCCTCGTAGAAGCCGTAGTCGATGTCCGCGCGCATCGTGTGCAGCGGCACGCGGCCGTCGGAGTAGCTCTCGGTGCGGGCCATCTCGGCGCCGCCCAGGCGGCCGGCCACCTGCACCTTCACGCCCTTGGCCCCCGAGCGCATGGCGCTGGTGAGCGCGCGCTTCATCGCGCGGCGGAAGGCCACGCGGTTCTGGAGCTGCTCGGCGATCGACTGCGCCACCAGTTTGGCGTCCAGCTCGGGGCGCTTGATCTCGAGGATGTTGACCTTGATCTGCTTGCGGGTCATCTTGTGCAGGTCGCGGCGCAGCGCGTCCACCTCGCTGCCGGACTTGCCGATGACGATGCCCGGGCGGGCGGTGTGGATGTTGACCTCGAGCTCGTTGGCGTCCTTGCGGATCGTGATGTCCGAGAGGCCCGCGTGCGCCAGGCGTTCGATGATGTGCTCGCGGATGCGTATGTCCTCGGCGAGGTACTCGGCGAAGTGGCGGTCGTTGAACCAGTTCGACTTCCAGTCGTGGATGTAGCCCACGCGCATTGCCTCTGGATGAACCTTCTGTCCCATATCTCTCCTACCGCTCCCCGGCCTGCCCGGGCGTGAGCGTGATCGTCAAATGGCTGGTGCGCTTGCGGATCGGCGTCGCCCTGCCCATCGCGCGCGGCCGAAAGCGCTTGATCGTCGGTCCCTCGTCGGCGTAAGCCTCGCGGACGATCAGATCGTCTTCGAGCAGTTCGTGGTTGTTCTCCGCGTTGGCCACCGCGGATTCGAGCAGCTTGCTCCAGTCGCGGGCCACCTCACGAGGGGTGAAGGCGAGGATAGCGCGTGCCTCCTGCACGCTCTTGCCCCGCAGGTGTCCGCACACCATTCTGGCCTTGCGCGCCGAGGTGCGCACGTAGCGCGCGTGGGCGCGCACCACCGCGCGGCGGGCCACCGGAGCGGTGCGGCGGGGGTCAGCGACGGGCGCCGGCTGCTTGGCGGGCTCCTCGGCGACTGGCTCGGGCTTTGGCTTCGCAGGTGGCTTCTCCTTGACGGGCTTCTCCTTGAGGGGCTTCTCAGCAGCAGGCTTCTTCTCGGCAGCAGGGGCCTTCTCGGCCGGCTTCTTGGCCGCGGGCTTCTCAGCGGCGGCGGGCTTCTTGGCCGCCGGCTTGCCGGCCGCCTTGGCGGCGGGCTTCTTGGCCGCGGCCGCCTCGTCCTTCTCGGGCTCGGCGGGCTGCTTCTCCTCGGGGCTCATCGCGCTACCTGACCTTCGCCGATCCCGCGTGCCCGCGGAAGTGCCTGGTGGGCGCAAACTCTCCCAGCTTGTGGCCGACCATCGACTCGCTGACGAACACCGGTATGTGCTTCTTGCCGTCGTGGACGGCGATCGTGTGGCCCACCATCTCGGGGAAGATCGTGGAGGCGCGCGACCACGTTCGGATCATCTGCCGGCGGTTCTCGGCGTTCATCTTCTCGATGCGGGCCATCAGGCGCTCTTCCACCCACGGACCCTTCTTGCTCGATCTGCTCATGACTCGGTGCTCGATCTGCTCATGGCCTAGCGCTGTTTGCCCTTCCCACGGCGACGGCCGCGCACGATGTACTTGTCCGAAGCCTTGTTCTTCTTGCGTGTGCGATAGCCCAAGGTGGGCACGCCCCAGGGGGTCACCGGGTGGCGGCCGGGGGTGGTCGAGCCCTCGCCGCCGCCGTGGGGGTGATCGACCGGGTTCATCGCCGTGCCGCGCGTCTGCGGACGCACGCCCATGTGGCGTTTGCGCCCCGCCTTGCCCACCTTCACGTTCTGGTGGTCGGCGTTGCCGATGGTGCCCACGGTGGCCCGGCACTCGGCGCGCACGATGCGCATCTCACCGGAGGGCAGCCGCAGCGTGGCCATCTCGCCGTCCTTGGCCATCAGCTGCACCGCGGCTCCCGCGGAGCGCGCCATCTGGCCGCCGCGTCCGGGCTGGAGCTCGACGTTGTGCACGACGGTGCCCACCGGCATGCGGGCCAGCGCGAGGCAGTTGCCCACGGCGATGTCCGCGCCGTCGCCGGATGACACGGTCATCCCCACCTCCAGGCGCTGCGGCGCGAGGATGTAGCGCTTCTCGCCGTCCACGTAGTGCAGGAGGGCGATGTAGGAGGAGCGGTTGGGGTCGTACTCGATCGCGGCGACCTTCGCGGGCACGCCATCCTTGCGGCGCTTGAAGTCGATCTTGCGATACAGCCGCTTGGCGCCGCCGCCGCGGTGACGGGCGGTCTTGCGGCCGTGGGCGTTGCGCCCGCCGCTCTTCTTGAGCCCCTCCACGAGCGTCTTCTCGGGCTCGCTCTTGGTGATCTCCGCGAAGTCCGCGTAGGAGACGAAGCGCCTTCCGGGGCTCGTGGGCTTGGGCTTGCGAATCGGCATATCCGTTCTCCCCTAGCCCTGCAGGCCCTCGAGGCCGCGGAAGATCTGGATGCTCTCGCCCTCGCGCACCTGCACGATGGCCTTCTTCCAGGCGCGCGTGCGCCCGCGTGTGAGGCCGCGCATCTTGGGCTTGGACTTCATGCTGATGGTGCGCACCTCGACCACGTGCACGTCGAACATCGCCTCCACCGCCTGGCGGATCTGCGTCTTGTGCGCGTCGGGGTGCACGCGGAAGGTGTACTTGCCGGCGTCGGAGAGCACGTAGCTCTTCTCCGAGACGACCGGGCGGATGATCACCTGGGAGTGGTCCATCAGGCTCCCGCCTCTTCAGCATCGACCTCGAGCGTGGGCTTTCGCGCAGGCGCCTTGGCGGCAGCTTTGGCCGGCTCCGCTCCAGCTATCCCCGCGCGCGCCGTCAGGGCATCGAGCGCCGCCTGGGACATCACCAGCGAGGCCGCGCCCAGCAGGTCGGTCACTCCCACGTTCTCGTGTGCCAGCACCGCCACCCGCCGCAGGTTGCGGAAGGACAGCGCCGCCGCGGACTCATCCGCCGCCAGCACCACCAGCGTCGCTCCGGGCTGGCCCCATCCTGCAAGCAGCTCCGCCGCCTGGCTGGTCTTGGGCTCGCCGAAGGCCCCGGCGTCGAGCACGGCCAGCGACCCCCGCTCGGCGTGCAGCGAGAGCGCGCTGCGCAGCGCAGCGCGCTGCTCCTTGCGGTTGACCTTGAAGGTGTAGGAGCGCGGGTGCGGGCCGAAGGCCACGCCGCCGCCCGTCCAGATCGGCGAGCGGCTGGAGCCCGCGCGCGCGCGGCCGGTGCCCTTCTGGCGCCACGGCTTGGCGCTGCCGCCGGAGACCATCGCGCGCGTCTTGGTGGCGGCGGTCCCCCGCCGGCGGGCGGCCTGCTCGGCGCGCACGCTCTGGTGCACCAAGGGGCCGTTGAAGCGCGCGGCGAAGGCGCCCTCATCCAGCTTCACCTTCTTGGCGGCGGCGCCGCCGAGCATCGGCGCGTCAGGCATCGCCACGCACCTCCATCGCCTCAGGCATCGCCGCGCACCTCCACCACGCCGCCCCGGGGCCCCGGCACCGAGCCGCGCAGCAGCAGCAGATTCTCCTTGGCATCGATCCCCACCACCTCGAGGCCCCGCTGGGTCACGCGCTTGTTGCCCATCTGCCCGGGCCCGCGCAGGCCCTTGAAGACGCGCGAGGGGCTGGCCGAGGCGCCGATCGATCCCGGCGCGCGCACGTTGTGCGAGCCGTGGCTCTTGGGGCCGCTCTGGAAGTTGTGCCTGCGGATGGTGCCCTGAAAGCCCTTGCCCTTGGAGGTGCCGGACACCTTCACGCGACTGCCCACCGCGAAGGACTCCACCGTCACGCTTCCGCCCAACTGAAGCTCGGTGGACTCATCCAGGCGGAACTCCGCGAGATGGCGCATCGGCGGGGCGTCGGCCTTCTTCAGGTGGCCCAGCTCGGCCTTCGTCAAATGCTTCTCCCTGGTCTGGCCGAACGCCAGCTGCACCGCGTCGTAGCCATCGCGCTCGGAGGTGCGAAGGGCAGTGACCGGACACGGCCCCGCCTCAAGCACGGTCACGCGGGCGACGCTGCCGTCCTGGAGAAAGACCTGGGTCATTCCCAGCTTCTTGGCGAGTATCGCGGGCATCTCATGTGGCGAGGCGGATCTCGATGTCCACGCCGGCCGGGAGGTGGTCGAGGCGCTGCAATGAGTCCACCGTCTTGGGGGTCGGCTGATGGATGTCGATGAGGCGCTTGTGCGTGCGAATCTCAAAATGCTCGCGCGAGTCCTTGTCCTTGAAAGGCGAGCGGATCACGCAGTAGACGTTCTTCTCGGTGGGCAGCGGCACGGGCCCGGACACGGTGGCGCCCGTGCGGGTGGCGGTCTCCACGATCTCCTTGGCGGCCGACTCGATCGCGGACGTGTCGTAGGCCTTGAGGCGGATGCGGATCTTGTTCTGTGTTGTCGCTGCCATTGTCTTCAGTTCAGTTCAGTGTCAGGCCCCTCCTGTGCCCGGCGAGAGAAAGGGCGGACTCCATACCTGGGAATCCGCCCCTCACCGCGCCTGCAACCGGCGGAGCTTCGGTTTCGTCGTATCGGACTGCCAATAAAAAACGACCCCCGAAGGGGCCGCTTGGGTGCTACTCGATGATCTCCGAGACGACGCCGGACCCGACCGTGCGACCGCCCTCGCGGATCGCGAAGCGCAGGCCCTGGTCCATGGCGATCGGCTGGATCAGCTCGATCTCCATCTGGACGTTGTCTCCGGGCATCACCATCTCGACGCCGTCGGGCAGCTTGGCCACGCCGGTGACGTCGGTTGTACGGAAGTAGAACTGCGGCCGGTAGCCCGAGAAGAAGGGAGTGTGGCGTCCGCCCTCCTCCTTCTTGAGCACGTAGACCTCGGACTTGAACTTGGTGTGAGGCGTGATCGAGCCGGGCTTGCAGAGCACCTGGCCGCGCTCGATCTCCTCGCGCTTGGTGCCGCGCAGAAGGCAGCCCACGTTGTCGCCCGCGCGGCCCTCGTCGAGGATCTTGCGGAACATCTCCACGCCCGTGACCACCGTGGTGGTGGTGTCGTGGACGCCCACGATCTCCACGGTGTCGCCGGTGTTGATGATCCCCTGCTCGATGCGCCCCGTGGCCACGGTGCCGCGGCCGGTGATCGAGAAGACGTCCTCGACGGGCATCAGAAACGGCTTGTCGAGCTCGCGCACGGGCTCGGGGATGTAGCTGTCCAGCGCCTCGGCCAGCTCGATGATCTTGGCCTTGTAGGCCTCGTCGCCTTCCAGCGCCTTCAGCGCGGAGCCGGTGATGAAGGGGATGTCGTCGCCGGGGAAGTCGTATTCGCTGAGCAGCTCGCGCACCTCCACCTCGACCAGTTCCAGGAGCTCCTCGTCGTCGACCATGTCGGCCTTGTTGAGGAAGACGACGATGTAGGGCACGCCCACCTGGCGCGCCAGGAGGATGTGCTCGCGCGTCTGGGGCATGGGACCGTCGGCCGCGCTGACCACCAGGATCGCGCCGTCCATCTGCGCAGCGCCGGTGATCATGTTCTTGACGTAGTCGGCGTGGCCGGGGCAGTCGACGTGCGCGTAGTGGCGCTTGTCGGTCGTGTACTCCACGTGCGAGGTGGCGATCGTGATCCCGCGCTCCTTCTCCTCCGGCGCGTTGTCGATCTCCTCGAAGGTGCGGGCCTCGCCGCCGGACCTCTCCGCCAGCACGGTCGTGATGGCAGCGGTCAGCGTCGTCTTACCGTGGTCGATGTGACCGATGGTCCCGACGTTGACGTGCGGCTTGTCGCGCTCGAACTTCTCCTTCGCCACTTTGTTTCGCTCCTGTATCGACTTGTAGGCCCGCCACTGTGTGAGGGCGAACCGGGGAATCTAGCTGAATTGGGGTTCTTGTGATTGCTTGTCGTTGACCGGGCTTCCCATCAGGCAGGGACCGGCTCCCCCGTGCGCTGCTCGATGATCTTCTCCGCGATGTTCGGCGGAACCTCCTCGTAGCCCTCGAACTGCATCGTGTACGTGGCCCTTCCCTGGGTGTTGCTGCGCAGATCCGTCGCGTAGCCGAACATCTCGCTCAGGGGCGCCCGGCCGGTGACGACCAGCGCGTTGCCGCGCCGCTCCTGCCCCTCGATGCGCCCGCGCCGGCGGCTCAGGTCGCCGATGACCTCGCCCAGGAACTCCTCGGGCACGACGACCTCCACCGCGAAGATGGGCTCCAGGAGCACCGGCTTGGCGCGCCGTGCGGCCTCTTTGAAGGCCAGCGAGCCGGCGACCTTGAAGGCGATCTCCGAGGAGTCCACGTCGTGGTACTTGCCGTCGATGAGCGTGACGCGCACGTCCACCATCGGGTAGCCGGCCTTGACGCCGTTCTCCAGCGCCTCCTCGACGCCCTTCTCCACCGCGGGGATGAACTCCGAGGGGATCGCGCCGCCTTTGATCTTGTTGATGAAGTCAAAGCCCTCGCCGGGCGCGGGCTCGAGGTTGATGTAGACCACGCCGTACTGGCCCGAGCCGCCGGTCTGGCGCACGAACTTGCCTTCGACCTTCTCCGCGGTGCCGCGCACGGTCTCGCGGTAGGAGACCTGCGGGCGGCCGACGTTGGCCTCCACGTGGAACTCGCGCTTCATGCGATCGACGAGCACTTCCAGGTGCAGCTCGCCCATGCCGGAGATCTCGGTCTGGCCGGTCTCTTCGTTGGTGCGCACTTGGAAGGTGGGGTCCTCCTCGGCGAGGCGGCCCAGGGCGACGGACATCTTCTCCTGGTCGACCTTGGTCTTGGGCTCGACGGCGACCTTGATGACGGGCTCGGGGAAGACGATGGTCTCCAGGCGGATGGGCGCGTCGGGCGCGGCGAGCGTGTCGCCGGTGACGACCTGCTTGATGCCCACCGCGGCGGCGATGTCCCCGGCGTAGACCTCGGAGACCTCCTCGCGGTCGTTGGCGTGCATCATCAATATGCGCCCGATGCGCTCGGTACGGCCCGTGCCCACGTTGAGCACGCGCGAGCCCGCGTCGAGCTTGCCGGAGTAGACGCGGAAGTAGGTGAGCTTGCCCACATAGGGGTCGGCCATGATCTTGAAGGCCAGCGCCGCGAAGGGCTCGGAGTCGTCGGCATGGCGCGTGACCTCGCGCTCGTCCTCGCTGCCCTTGACCAGTTCGGTGCCCGTCACCGGCGGCACGTCCAGCGGCGAGGGGAGGTAGTCGATCACCGCATCCAGGAGCGGCTGCACGCCCTTGTTCTTGAAGGAGGACCCGCACAGCACCGGCGTGAGCTTCGTCGAGAGCGTGGCCTTGCGGATCGCCTCCTTCAGGCGCTCGGGCGGGATCTCGGCCTCCTCGAGGATCAGCTCGAGGAGCGTGTCGTCGTAGTGGGAGACCTCCTCCAGGAGGTGCTCGCGCGCCTGCGCCGCCGCATCCACGAGATCCGCGGGGATGTCGACTTCCTCCTGTTCCTTGCCCAGGTCGTCCCTGTAGACGATGGCCTTCATCGCCACGAGGTCGACGATCCCGAGGAAGTCGCCCTCGGCGCCGATGGGGAGCTGGATCGGCACCGGATGCGCGCCGAGGCGGTCGATCATCGTGCGCACGCCGTTCTCGAAGTCCGCGCCGATGCGGTCCATCTTGTTGATGTAGGCGATGCGCGGGACGTGATACTTGTCGGCCTGGCGCCAGACGGTCTCGGACTGCGGCTCCACCCCGGCGACGGAGTCGAACAGCGCGATCGCCCCGTCGAGCACGCGCAGCGAGCGCTCGACCTCGACGGTGAAGTCGACGTGGCCGGGCGTGTCGATGATGTTGATGCGGTGCTCTTTCCACTCCGCGGTGGTGGCCGCGGAGGTGATGGTGATGCCGCGCTCCTGCTCCTGTTCCATCCAGTCCATCGTCGCGGCGCCCTCGTGCACCTCGCCCATCTTGTAGGTGCGCCCGGTGTAGTAGAGGATGCGCTCGGTCGTGGTCGTCTTGCCGGCGTCGATGTGCGCCATGATCCCGATGTTTCGGGTGTTCTGGAGGCTGAACTTGCGGGGCATGGTCTGTGCTGGTGCGGGTTGCTGTGGGTTGCGCAGGGCGGTTCGGGGCAAAGCGGTTGAGGGCAAAAAAAGAGGGCCCCCCGGGCCCACGCGCGCTGCCGGTCATGAGCCGATTCAGATCGCTATGTGCTCAGGGTCCTCATCTTGAGTTCTCACTCCGCGAGGGGCCATGTTCGCACGACTGCGCCCACCGCGAGGTGCGAGCGACTATACCAGGGTTCGCCGCTGGGCCGTGCGGCGGGCGGGTCGTTGCAGCCGCCTACGCCCCCAAGGCCTCGATGCTCGCATCGCCCGTCGCACCGGCGACCCCACGGCTCGCCCGCGGGCGCTCGGCGCGCAGGAGCATCAGGCAGGGGATGAGCGAGAGCAGAGCAATGCCCAGAGCGGCCCAGTAGGCGGCCTGGAAGGCACTGGCGAGCGCGGTCGGGGAGGCGTGGTGCGCCCCGGCTCCGGCGCGCTGGAGCACGACCGCGAGGATCGCGGTGCCGATCGCGCCGCCGAGGCGCATGAGCACGTTGATCTGCGGGGTGGCGTCGGAGAGCTGATCGGGGCGCATCGCGGTGAAGGCGGCGGTCATGGCGGGCATGAAGGACATGCCGATGCTCACGCCGCGCACCACGAGCACCAGCGAGATGGCGAGGATCGACGTGCCCGCGCCGATGAAGACGAAGGGGATCGTGCTGAGCGCCAGCAGCGAGACCCCGACCAGCGCGATGGGACCGCCGCCGAAGCGCTCGGTGAGACGACCGGCGAACGGCATGGCGACGAGCGCGCCGATGCCCTGCGGCCCGCACAAGAGCCCGGTGGCGATGACGCTCTGGCCGCGCACTTCCTGGTAATAGAGCGGCACGAGGATCATCGCGCCGAAGAGCGCCGCGCCGACGCCGAAGGTGGTGAAGGAGGCCCCCGCGAAGACGCGGTTGGCGTACAGGCGCACGTCCAAGAGCGGACGCTCGGCGCGCAGGGCATGCAGGCAGAAGAGCACCCCCAGGAGCACCCCGGCGAGCACCGGCAGGAGCACCTTCGCGGAGCCCAGCCCCTCGCCCGTGCCCAGCCCGCTGAGGCCGTAGACGAGCGCCGCTGAGCCCAGGGAGAGGAGCCCCAGCCCGAGCACGTCCAGCCGCCCGGCCTCGCCGGAGTCGGTGTGGGGCACGAGGCGCCAGCCGAGGAAGAAGGCGAGCGCGCCGATGGGCACGTTGACGAGGAAGATCCACGACCAGTGGAGGTTCTGGAGGATGAGCCCGCCGAGCACCGGCCCGAGGATCGGCGCGAGCATGGCGGGCATCGAGACGACGCCCATCACCCGCCCCATGCGCTTGGGCCCCGCGACCTGCGCCATGATGAGCTGCGCGACGGGCATGATCATCCCCCCGCCGGCGCCCTGGAGCACGCGGCAGAGCACCAGCGAGGCGGTCGAGCTCGAGACCGCGCAGAGGGCCGAGCCGACCGTGAAGAGCACGAGCGAGCAGAGGTACACCTGCCGCGCCCCGAAGCGCCGCGCGGCCCAGCCCGTCACCGGGATCACCGCCGCCAGCGCGAGCAGATAGCCGGTGACCACCCACTGGATCTGCGAGATCGGGCTGTGCAGATCGTGGCCGAGCGTGTGCAGCGCCACATTTACGATCGTCGTGTCGAGGATCGACATGATCATCCCCAGAATCACCACACCCGCGACGATCCACACGTGGCGCTCGATGCGATCCCCCGCGGCGGGAGTGGCGATTGCGGGAGGAGCGGAGGCCATGAGCCTCAACCTAGCGAAGGACCCATCGCCTCCGAAGGGGAGAGGCGGTTTTTTAAAAGAGAGGCCCCCACAGGGGGCCGTGATGGCCGCGTGACTGCGAATCGAGGGCGAAGGCGCTGGTCCCCTGCTCTACCGGCGATAGTGCGCGAAGGCCGGGCTGGCCTGAGCCCTTCCCTACCAGCGATAGCGCGCGAAAGGCCGGGTTGCCCGCCGGCGATAGTGCGCGAAGGCCGGGCTGGCCTGGTTCTTGCCCTACCAGCGATAGTGCGCGAAGGCCTTGTTGGCCTGGGCCATGCGGTAGATGTCGTCCTTGCGCTTGTACGCGCCGCCCTGCTGGGAGAGGGCGTCGGTGAGCTCGTTGGCCAGGCGCTGGGCCATCGTCTTCTCGCGGCGCTGGCGGGCGAACTCCACCAGCCAGCGCACCGCCAGCGTGCGCGCGCGCCGCGCGGGGACCTCCACGGGGACCTGATAGGTGGCGCCGCCCACCCGGCGCGAGCGCACCTCCAGGGCCGGAGTCAATGTCTTGATCGCCTGCTCGAGCGTCTCCACGGGGTCCTTGTCGCTGCGCTCGCCCAGGAGCGCGAGGGCGTCGTAGACGATCCGCTCGGCGGTGCTCTTCTTGCCGTCGAGCATCACCTTGTTGATGACCTGCGCCACGAGCTTGGAGCGATGGATGGCATCCGCCTCCAGGGGGCGGATCTGAGCGGCTGCGCGGCGGGGCATCTATTTCTTTTTCACGCCGTACATCGAGCGGGACTTCTTGCGGTCGCTGACACCGGCGGCATCGAGAGTGCCGCGGACGACCTTGTAGCGCACGCCCGGTAGATCCTTGACGCGCCCGCCGCGCACCAGGACCACGGAGTGCTCCTGGAGGTTGTGGCCCTCACCGGGGATGTAGGCGGTCACTTCCATCGAGCCGGAGATGCGCACACGCGCCACCTTGCGCAGGGCGCTGTTCGGCTTCTTCGGGGTCGTGGTGTAGACGCGCGTGCACACGCCCCGGCGCTGCGGGGCGGCGACCTTCTTCTTGCGCCCCTTGCCCGACTTCAGGCCGGGGGTGGCGAGCTTTTTCTTCGGGGCCACGCGGCCCTTGCGCACGAGCTGTGATGTGGTCGGCATCCGGCCCGGGATCCTAGCAGCGCCAGGCCGTTGCGCGCAGGACGAGCATCAGGCTGCTGCCGCAGGCGAGCATCAGGCCGTCTGCGCGCAGGCGAGCATCAGGAGGTATGCATGCGAGGCGAGCATCAGGCCGTCGCGCGCAGACCGGCGCTGCGCACCGGAGCCGGCATCAACGCCGAGGCCACCACCACCAGCACGAACGCCAGCGACTGGCAGACCACGCCCAGGGCGCTGCCCGCCATGGGGTCGCCGAACACGACGATGCCCCCGGCGATGCCCGCGATGTTGGCGGCAGTGCCGGTCACCGCGATCACCGGCACCGCGTCTCCGTCCTGGAGTCCGCGCGCGGAGGCGTAGAAGGCCACGATGGACGCCAGCACGGCCACCGCCAGCCACGGGCTCAGCAAAAGCCCCATCGCGCCGTGCGCGTGGGTGATCCCCGTGAGCGCCTTGATCGCCGTGTCGGAGACGCCGAAGAGGATCCCCGCGGCGGCGCCGAGCATCACGCCGTGGTGCTCCACCGGCCCGCCCATGCGCGGACCCATGATCAAAAGGCCGCCGAGGCCGAAGAAGCCCGCCTCGAAGGACACCATCGCGGCCTGCGAGAACTGCGAGTGCGCGCCGTGCGTGGCCGGCAGCGTGACCCCCAGCAGCACGAGGCCCGCGGTCATCAGCCACAGCCCGAGCCACTGGCGGGGGCCGACGTCGAAGCCGAACAGGCGATCGGCCATCACCGCGATGAATACGACGCCCGCCGCGAGCGCCACCTGCACCACCGACATCGGCGCGAGCGCGAGCGCCGCGACGTGCAGCGACCAGGAGAGCGTCGCCACGAGCATGCCCAGCGCGAACCACTTGGAGGAGTACAGCGCTCTGGCGCTGGCCCACGGGTGGCGCATCTCAACCTTGGCCACCGCGTTGGCGCCGCGGTACTTGAGGAAGAAGCCCAGGTTCGCCACGAAGGCGCAGGTCAGTGAGAGGAGTATGCCCAGCTCGAGGGTCATGGCCGGGAGAGCTCCCGGTTTCCGGGCATGGGCACGGTCGGAGGATGTGGGAGGTGGGGGGTCAAGATCGTGGGCTCCATCGGCACCCCCCGCCGGATGCTTTACTGCCGGGGAGCCGTTCAGGCAGATTAGCCCCCTCTACCTCAGTGCCAGCTAAAGAGAGCGCAATCGACGGGGTCCTCCCGCCCAGAGCGGGCTCGCGGCCGCTGCTGCTGATCGACATCGATGGGGTCGTCTCGCTATTTGGTTTCCCCCCAGACGCTGGCGCAGGCGGCCAACGGCCGCCGAGCCGGGCCCCGCGATATTCCCAGTCCAATCGCTGCCCCGAGGGCTCCTTCCACGCCATCGACGGCGTCCCGCACTTCCTCTCCACCACCGCCGCCCGCCACCTGCTCGGCCTTGTTTCCGTCTTCGATCCCGTCTGGTGCAGCGGCTGGGAGGAGAAGGCCGACGAATACCTCCCCCACCTGCTGGGCCTGCCCGCAGGACTGCCCTGCTTGAGCTTCGAGCGTGACGTGGGCGGCGCCAACACCCCTCGCGCGCACTGGAAGATCGACGCCATCGATGCCTACGCCGGCCCGCTGCGGCCACTGGCCTGGCTCGACGATGCCTTCAACGACGCCTGCCACGAATGGGCCAAGGCGCGGCGCGGCCCGACATTGCTGGTGCAGACCGCCCCCCACGCGGGGCTGACCGAGCGCGAGGCCGCGCAGCTCACGGAGTGGGCTGAGTCGGCGGGCCAGGCGTCGCGGGAGGGCCGGCAGCCCCGCCAGGCGGCGCGGGAGGGTTTGTCGCGGGCGGAGTCGTGAGGGCCAACCTGGCGTAGGATGCCCTATGTGATGTAACATGGAGGGCATGAAGCGCCTGCAGATCATGATCGAGGACGACGCCTACGATGCGCTCGGCGCGGAGGCCGCCAGAGCCCACGTCTCCAAGGCAGCGCTGATCCGTCGCTACGTGCGCTTGGGCCTGCGGCCGCTGCCGGCGCTCGCCGAGGACCCCCTCGCCTCGCTCAGCGCCAGCGCGAGCTTCGAGCCGGCCGACGTCGACGAGACCGTCTACGGCCGTTGATCTTCGTCGACACCTCCTTCTGGGTCGCGCTGACCAACCGGCGCGACGCCCGGCACGAGCAGGCGGCGGCACTCCTGGCCGCCCACGCGGGCGAGCGGCTGATCACCACCAACGAGGTCCGCGGCGAGACCTGGACGTTCCTGCGGCGCCGAGCCGGCCACGCGGTCGCCGTCCTCTTCCTCGACGCCCTCTCCGCCTCCCCGCGCGTGGAGATCCTGCGGGTCACCCAGGCCGTCGAAGCGGACGCCGAGCAATGGCTGCGGCGCAGGGACGACCGCGAGTTCTCCTGGGTCGACGCCACGAGCTTCGCCACGATGCGCGAGCGACGAACGACACAGGCATTCGCCTTCGACGGCGACTTCGCCGCCGTCGGATTGACGGAGCTGCGGACCTGACCGGCGCGCCTCGCCGTTCGCGGTGGCGATGGGTTTGGATGGGCTCCGCTCCGCTCCGCCGTGATGGCCGCGTTGTCCCGCCGATCGCGCGGAGAGTGCGAGGCCGCCGCGATGGACCCTGGAGGTTGCTGGGCTTTTGCCTCTGCGGCGATCGCCAGCCACGGGAGGTGTTATGATGCATGTATGAAGCGCACCTCCCTGTCACTGCCCGACGATCTCGCGCAGGCCCTCTCCAGAGAGGCGCGGCGGCGCTGCACCTCGGTGTCCGACGTGGCCCGCGAGGCTCTGGCCAGACAGATGGGCCTCTCTCTGGGGCAGCCCCGCGAGCTGCCCTTCGCCGCCGTGGGCAACAGCGGCGCTTCGGACACGGCGAGGGACATGGAGGAGCTGCTGCGCCGGGAGTGGGATGGCGAGACTGGCCGTCGTTGACGCCGGGCCGCTGTATGCGACGGCCGACGCCGGCGACAGTGCTCACGCCGCCTCACGCGGCGCGCTCGAGCGCGCCGACCTCCAGCTCGTGCTGCCGGCCCTGGTGGTCGCCGAGGCGACCTGCTTCGTAGCTGCGCGCCTGGGCGCAAACGCCGAGTCGGCATTCCTGCGCGGTCTGGCGACGCTCGAGATCGAGGCCCCGAGCGCCGGGGACATCGAGCGCATGGCGGACCTCGTGGAGGAGTACGCCGACTTCCCCCTCGGCGGCACCGACGCCTCCGTGGTGGCGCTCGCCGAGCGTCTGAAGGCTCCCATCGTCATCACGCTCGACCGCCGCCACTTCCAGACCATCCGCCCCCGCCACCGCGAGGCATTCGAGCTGCTGCCCTGAAAGCAGCCACAGCAAGTGTGTGTCCGCGGACGACACAGCCGTGCAACAGTGGTGCTACACTTATATCGATGCCCACCGCCCACCCACGCCTCGCCCTGACCCGCGACCCTGAGCTTGACCAGGCGCTGAGGGTGGGCGCATCCATGCTCGACCCGTCGAAGCCCACCGCGAGCGTGGCGCGCGAGTTGATCCTGCGAGGCGCCAGGGACCTGCTCGCGAACTCCGGCCCCGAGCTCGACCGGTGGCTGACCGAGCAGGGCGCCACGGCGGCCACACGTTCGACCGCAGAGCTGCTGGCCACCGCGGCGGCCTTCGGCCCACCCGATCCCGACGACCCGCGCCCGCTCTCCGACGCGCTGGCCGAGATGCGCGCCGAAGAAGACCGGTAGGGCATTGCCGGCGGCCGAGCTCGTCTATCTGGACGCCTCCGCGTTCGTAAAGCTGGTCGTCCCCGAGCCCGAGACCGAGGGCCTGCGCGCAGCACTCGCAGGGGCCGTGCGCGTGGTCGCATCGGAGATCCTCGCGGTCGAGGCGCTGCGCGCAGCCCGCCGCGCCGGTCATGACGCAGCCGCCGTTCGCACCCAGCTCGCAGCGGTTCGCCTGCTTGCGATGACCGGCAGGATCAGGACACTGGCAGGCGAGCTCGATCCGCCGTCGATCAGGTCTCTGGATGCGATTCACATCGCCACGGCCCTGAGCCTGCGCAGACGACTCACCGGGCTGTTCACCTATGACGAGCGCATGTCCGCCGCCGCCTGCGAGGCCGGACTGACCGTGCATACGCCCAACTGAGACTCGGGGCACGTTCCCGGGTCTTCATCGCCCGTGGCAGCCCTTCGCTCCCCGGCTTCTTCTTCCCTGCTTCCTTCTACTTTTTCTTCCCCTTCTTCGTGTGCTTGGGCTTTCTCTTTGGTTTCCCGCAGCCGGTGACGGCGATCTTGACGTTCTGCTTGAGGACCGCGCCGTTCTGGCCGGTGATCGTGAAGGGCATGGTGAGCGATGTGCCGCAGAGGTTCCCCTTGGCCTTGGCCGGGAGGACGGTCGCCAGCGCGGAGTGCGGCCCCTCGGGGAGGCTCAGTTGGAACCCACTGATCGGGGCGTCGGGGACGCTGGCGAATGTGCTCGAGGTGATGCCGTGCTTGATGTTCACGCTGCCGACGAGATCCAGGTTGACGCCTTCGTCCTGGAAGACGATCACGACATCGGGGAACGCCGCGCCGCCGTGGGAGACGAGGTACACCGGACCCGTCGCCGGGGCCGTGAGGATCGGCGTGGTCGCGGTGGCGATCCCGATGTTCGAGCCCGCCGGGCAGCCCGCGGGGTTCGCCGCGAACGCCCTTTCCGTGCACGCCTGCTGGATCGTCGTGAGCCTTGAGGGCAGCTGCTTGGGGAGCGTCACCGCTACGGACTTGATGTTCGCCTGCGCCCCCGTGGGGTAGGTGGTCTTGACGGTCAGGCTCGCGCCGTTGTGCTTGCTGGTCTTGGCCTGTGTGGAGACGGTGAAGACGGGGTGGAATGGCAGGCCCTGGCAGTTCGCGGCCTGGAAGCGGCTGGAGACCTGGGCGGTGGCGCCCTGGGTGCTCGACAGCGCGCCGTTCACCGCGAGGGGTTCGCAGTTGGTCGGGTTGAACATGAAGTTCGGCCGGTCGATCGTGACGTTCACGGTGCGGACGTCCAGCGGGATGCCCTGCAGGATCGTGGGCAATGGGTCGCTCACGACCGTGATCTGCGCGGTATGGGGGTCCACCTGGATCGCGGCGCGGACGACGACGTTGCCGAGGTTGAAGGGACCCGCGACCGCGGGCACCACGACGCTGAGGCCGAAGGGGGCGCCCTTATAGGGGCCGGTGAAGAACACCTCACCGCCCTGCACCCAGTAGGGGTCCGGTCCGGCGCCCGCGGCGGCGGTGGTGTGCCCGATCAGGCTGTTCGGCCCGCAGGTGCCCTGCGCTGCCTGCGGTTCGGGGCAGCGTTCCACGCCCTTGAGGATCCCCAGCAGCCCCGGGGGAGTCGTGACCGTCACCCCGGAGAGGTTCTGGTCCTGATCAGAACGGGAGAACGTGCTCGTGAACGGGCTGAACGCACCCGCCTGGTTGCTCACCGTGCCGCCCGTGAACGACGGGCTGAA
>CAZOQI010000040.1:0-10617 GCA_964582105.1 uncultured Solirubrobacteraceae bacterium | reverse complement strand
CCGGTGGTGCAGATCCCCACCAACATGCCGATGGTCCGCGACGATCGCAACGATCAGGTCTACAAGACCAAAGAGGGCAAGTGGAGCGCCGTCGTGCGCGAGATCGCCGAGCGCCACGCGGGTGGCCAGCCGGTGCTGGTGGGCACGATCTCGGTCGAGGTCTCCGAGCTCCTGGGCGAACGCCTGAAGAAGCGCGGCATCCCCCACACGGTGCTGAACGCCAAGCCCGAGCACGCCGCGCGCGAGGCGGAGATCGTCGCCGAGGCGGGCCAGCCGGGGGCCGTCACGATCGCCACCAACATGGCCGGCCGCGGCGTGGACATCAAGCTGGGCGGCAATGCCGAGCACCTCGCGCACCTGGAGCTGGCCCGCCAGGGCCTCTCCCCAGCGGACGAGGGCCACCAGGAGCGCATGGCCGAGCTGGAGGCGGAGCTGGACGCGCGCGTGCTGGCCCAGCGCGAACAGGTGGTGGCGGCCGGGGGCCTGTTCATCTGCGGCACCGAGCGCCACGAGTCGCGGCGCATCGACAACCAGCTGCGCGGGCGCTCCGGACGCCAGGGCGACCCCGGCGAGTCGCGCTTCTTCCTCTCCGCCGAGGACGACCTCGTGCGCCTGTTCGCCGGCGATCGCATCTACAAGATCCTCGACCGCCTCGGCGGCGTCGACGAGGAGGGCAACGAGGAACCGATCGAGGCGGGGATGCTCTCCAAGCAGATCGAGAAGGCGCAGAAAAAGGTCGAGGAACAGAACTTCCTCATCCGCAAGCGCGTGCTCGAGTACGACGACGTCATGAACGAGCAGCGGCGCATCATCTACGCCTACCGCGACAGCGTGCTCGACGGCAAGGACATGGGCGAGGAGGCGCGCGAGGAGATGGGCAACGTGATCGAGCGCACCGTCGCGCAGTACACCCCCGGGGACTTCATGGAGGACTGGGACCTCAGCGGGCTGTTCACGGCGCTGCACCAGTTCTTCCCGATCGACCTCGCCCCCGAGGAGCTCGATCCCGAGACGATCGACCGCACCGCCCTCACCGAACGCGTCGCCGAACTGGCCCTCCAGCGCTACGAGCAGCGCGAGGGGGAGCTGGGCGAGGAGCTGATGGGCCAGCTCGAGCGCTATCTGCTCCTGCAGATCATCGACGAGCGCTGGCGCGAGCACCTGTACGACATGGATTACCTGCGCGAGGGCATCCACCTGCGCGGCTTCGCCCAGATCGACCCGCTGGTGGCCTACAAGAACGAGGCCTTCACGCTCTTTGGCGACCTCATGAACAGCATCTGGGCCGACTTCGCGCGCATGATCTTCAACGTGCAGGTCGCCGTCGAAGGCGCCAACGGCGCGGGTGGGGGATTGGGAGCCCACCCACCCGGCGGTGCGATCCCCTCCTTCGCCGCCGCCGGCAACTCCACGCGCACGGGGCGAGTGTCCTATTCGGGCGGCACCAGCGTCATGGGCGTCGGCGCCCTGGCAGCCGCGGCCGCCGCCGCCGGGCCGGGCGGCATGGCCTACGCGGATGGCGGCAACGGGCAGCTTGGCGAGAGCTCGATGCCGGTAGTCGAGCAGCGCATCGTCGACGGCGAGCACCAGGTGGGCCGCAACGACCCCTGCTGGTGCGGCAGCGGCAAGAAGTTCAAGAAGTGCCACGGGGCGTAGCCGGGCGGGGCGGGCGTGGGGAGGGTCATGGTGTGGGGCGGGTCGTGGTGTGGGGCGGGTCGTGGTGTGCGGGCCCGGGTGGTTGGGGCTGAGCGGCGCCCTGCTGGGCCCGTTCGCTGATAGCGTGGAGTGGTGGCCACCAACGCGCCCACCGAATCCACGTCGCAGCGCCTCGCTGCGATCCGCGGCCAGTTGAAACTGCTCGCGGACTATCTTTGACCCCGCTTCTTTGAGCGAGCGCGTGACTGCGCTCGAAGGGGAGATGGGCCAGGAGGGCTTCTGGGACGACTCCGAGCACGCCGCCAAGGTGTCCTCCAAGCACGCCTCCCTGGCGCGGCGCCTCGAGACCTTCCGCTCGCTTGAGCGCGACATCGACGACCTGGAGCCCCTGGTGGAGATGGCCGAGGAGGACGAGTCGTTGCAGGCGGAGGTCGAGGAGCACCTGGCCTCCGTCGAGTCGCGCCTGGCCGAGCTCGAGGAGCAGCGGCTGTTCTCCGGGCGCTATGACTCCGGGGACGCGCTCGTGAGCGTCAACGCCGGCGCGGGCGGCACCGACGCGCAGGACTGGGCGGAGATGGTGCTGCGCATGCTCATGCGCTGGGCCGAGCGGCGAGGCTTTCAGGCGGAGCTGCTGGAGGTCAGCGCCGGCGAGGAAGCGGGCATCAAGTCCGCCACCTTCAGGGTCTGTGGCGAGAACGCCTACGGCCTGTTCGGCGCCGAGCGCGGCGTGCACCGGCTGGTGCGCCTCTCCCCGTTCGACTCCGCTCACCGCCGCCAGACGAGCTTCGCCGGCGTCGAGGTGGCCCCCGTCGTCGCCGACACGGGCGCTGTGGAGATCAACGAGGACGATCTGCAGGTGGACACCTACCGGGCATCCGGCGCCGGCGGCCAGCACGTCAACAAGACCGACTCCGCCGTGCGCATCACCCACCGCCCCTCGGGGATCGTGGTGCAGTGCCAGAACGAGCGCTCGCAGTCCTCCAACCGCGCCACCGCGATGGCCATGCTGCGCGCCAAGCTGCTGGAGCGCCAGGAGCGCGAACGCGCCGCGGAGATCGCGCGCGAGAAGGGCGAGGCCCAGGACGTCAACTTCGGCTCGCAGATCCGCTCCTACGTGCTGCACCCCTACACGATGGTCAAGGACCACCGCACCAACCACGAGATGGGCGACGTGCAGCGGGTCCTCGACGGGGACCTGGACGGGTTCGTCAGGGCCCACCTGCTGCGCGCCGCGGCACCGGGCCGGTGAGCCCCAGGGAGGTGAGCAGCGGCGAGGCGAGGCCCGAGGCCGACGACGTGGGCCCCGATCGGCTGACCGCGCTCGTGCGCCGCGCGCTTGCAGAGGACGTTGGGCCGGGGGACGTCACGACCCAGGCCACTGTCGCCGAGGGTTCGCGGGCACGCGCGCTGATCGCGCAGAAGGCGCCGGGAGTGGTCTTCGGGCTCGACGCGGCCGAGGCGGCGTTTGCGCTGGCCGATCCCGAACGATCGTCCGATCCCGATGTCCGCTGCGAGCGGCTGGTGCAGGAGGGGGTGTGGCGCGAGCAGGGGGGACCCGTGCTGGCGGTCGAGGGCTCGGCGCGGGCGCTGCTCACGGCGGAGCGCACGGCGCTCAACTTCCTCGGGCACTTATCGGGCGTCGCCACGATGGCCGCGCGCGCCACGCGCGCGGTGGCGGGGACCGGAGCCACCGTGCTCGACACGCGCAAGACCACGCCGGGGCTGCGCGCGCTGGAGAAGGCCGCGGTGGTCTGCGGCGGGGCCCGCAACCACCGCCACGGGCTGTATGACGCGATCCTCATCAAGGAGAACCACATCGCCGCGGCGGGCGGGATCGCGCGGGCGGTGGAGCTGGCGCGCGCCCACGCGCCCGAGCTGGCCGGCACGCTGGAGGTCGAGGTGCGCGATCCGCGGGAGATCGAAGAGGCGCTCGCCGCCGGCGCGCCGCGCCTGCTGCTCGACAACATGAGCCTTGAGGAGCTGCGCGCCGCGGTCGCGCAGGTGGCCGGCCGGGCGCTGCTGGAGGCCAGCGGGGGGGTCACGATCGAGACGCTCCGCGAGCGCGCCGAGACGGGGGTGGACCTCATCTCCCTCGGGGCGCTCACGCACTCCGCGCCGGCGCTGGATCTCTCCCTGATCCTCCAGGCGCTGCCCTGACACCGCCGGCAGGCGACGGTCGCTGGCGGCCCTGTACGCCAGTGGGCGCGGTCGCTCCGTCCGCCGGGGGCGTCAGCCCTTTACGTGTCCCGCGGCTCCCCTGAACGCTACCCCCGCGCGCTGCGCTGCGCCACGAGCTCGCCCGCCGCCTCGGCGCCCAGGAACGGGTTGAGGATCGTGCGCACCAGCTCGGGGAGGATCGCCGGTGCCGCCTCGGGCCCCTCGCGCACCACGCGCTCGTGCAACAGGCCGAAGACGGCGTTTGCGACCGCTTCATCGACCAGGCGGCGCGAGGGCGCCTGCGCGGGGGCCAGCTCGTAGCCGGGCTCCAGGAACATCGCGAAGGTGTCCATCAGCGACTGCAGCAGCTCCAGCCCCGCCTCGCCCGCGACCAGCATCGCGATCAGCCCCAGGCGCGCGAAGGCAGGCTCGCTGACCATCCAGTCGAGGGCCGCCGCCGTCGTGTCCCAGATCGCCTCGGGCCAGGTCGGGGCCGCCTTGAACGTCTCGCGAAGGTCCATCATCATCTGGTCCACGGCCGCTTCGAGCGCGGACATCGCGACCGCCTGCTTGTCCTTGAAGTGCTTGTGGAAGTCCTCCTCGGAGACCTGCGCCTCGGCGCAGATGTCCCGCACCGTCGTCTCCTGGAACCCGCGCGCGGCGATCGCCCTGGCCGCCGCCGCCTGGATGCGCTCGTGCAGGCTGTGCGCCACGAACGCTCGCGGCGGGGCGCCCGAGCTCGGGCGCCGGGACCCCGGCGGCTGCGGCGGCGCGGGGCCGTCTGTGGGAGCCGAGCGTGACATCAAGGCACTTGACGATAGCTGATCATCAAGCGTAAGGAAATGTCAGACCCCCCGTATGCGGGCGTCTGCGCCGGTCCTCAGGGCACCGCTATCCTTGAGTCATGGAGCTGCCGATGGCCCCCACCCAGACGGCTCCCGCGCCGCTCTCGCCCGCGGAGATCGAGGCGCTGCAGGGGGAGGTGCGCGCGCTCGCCGCCGAGCGCGGGGCGGTGATCCTGGCGCACAACTACCAGCTGCCCGAGGTGCAGGACGCGGCCGACTACGTGGGCGACTCGCTGGGGCTCTCGCGCAAGGCGGCTGTGGCGGAGGGCGAGGTGATCGCCTTCTGCGGAGTGCACTTCATGGCCGAGACGGCCTCGATCCTGTGTCCGCAGAAGACCGTGCTGATCCCCGATCTCGACGCGGGGTGCTCGCTGGCGGCGTCCATCGACGCCGAGCAGCTGGCCGGCTGGAAGGCCGCCTACCCGGATGGGGTGGTGGTGATGTATGTCAACACCACCGCCGAGGTCAAGGCGCTGACCGACTACTGCTGCACCTCCGCCAACGCCGTGCAGGTGGTGCGCCACATCTATGAGACCCGCGGCGAGGACACGGAGATCCTGTTCGGCCCCGACATGTGGCTGGGGGCCTTCGTGGAGAAGGAGCTTGGCCGCAGCATGCACGTGTGGGACGGCGAGTGCCACGTGCACGCGGGGATCCGCCCCGCCGACATCGAGGCCACGCGCGCGGCGCACCCGGGGGCGGATTTCCTGATTCACCCGGAGTGCGGCTGCACCACCAGCGTGATGGAGTACGTCGCCTCCGGGGATGTGGCGGCCGAGGGCGTGCACATGCTCTCCACGGGGGGGATGTTGAAGTACGCGAGCGAGGCTGAGCGCGCGGCGCAGACCCAGCCGGGCGCGAGGCGCGAGGCGGTGGTGGCGACCGAGGTGGGGATGCTCTACCCGCTGCGCACGGCCGCGCCGGATGTGGACTTCATCCCCGCCAACTCCGAGGCCTCGTGCCGGTACATGAAGATGATCACCCTCCCCAAGCTGCGCGACGCCCTGCGCGACATGAAGTTCGAGGTGCGCGTGGCGCCGGAGATCGCGCAGCGCGCGCGGGTGCCGATCGACCGCATGGTGGCGATCGGCTGAGACGCCCGGTCCACGGAGATCCCAGGGCCGCAGCGCCTTTTCCGACCCCGGGAGCGCCGCGCCTAGAACTCCTCGGTGGTGTGAGGACCCACGCAGGCGATCGCCAGGTTGTCCGCCACGCCCGCGGCGACCTCTCTGACCTCCTCGAAGGTGACGGCGTCGAGCGCGGCGATGGCCCGATCGGGGTCTATCTCCTCGCCGAACACGATCGCGCGCGTGGCCCCGTAGCGCGCCACCGCGCCGGTGTTCTCGAAGGCCAGCACCAGCCTGCCGGCGGCGTAGGCGCGGGCGCGCTCCACCTCCGCCTGCGTGGGACCGTCGTCGCGCAGCTCGTCCACGATCTCGCGCATGCGCGTATATGCCTCGACGCACTTGGCCGACTCAAGACCCGAGCCCAGCTGCAGGATCGGCACGTCGGCGAAGGCGTGATCGATGGCATACACCGAGTAGCACAGGCCCCGTTTCTCGCGGATCTCCTCGAACAGCCTCGAGCCCATCGAGCCGCCGAGCAGGGTTGAGTAGATTGAGAGGGCCGCGCGCTGCGCGATGTCCCTCACGCCGATGCTCGGGCGGTAGATCATCCTCAGGTGGGACTGGTTGGTGTCCCTCTGCTCCACCAGCGTCTGCGGCGAGAATGCGGGCGCGGGCACATACTGCTCGGGCTGGGACAGCGTGGGAAAGCGCCCGAACATCTCCATCAGCTCCTCCTCGGAGGGGAGATGATCGAGGTTGCCTGCCAGGAACGCTCCCCCGCGGGCGCCCGCCCAGCGCCGTTCGCGGAAGGCCACGATCGCCTCGCGCGTGAACGTGCGCAGGTTCTCCTCCGGGCCCAGCACGGTGCGCCCCAGCGGGTGCTCCCCGAACGCGGCCCGATCGATCAGGTACTCGGCCACCGTCGCCGGCTGATCGTAGGCGCGGTTGATCTCCTGGATCACCACCCCCCGCTCGCGATCGAGCTCCTGCGCGTCCAGCCTGGGACGCGCCACGAAGTCCGAGAGCAGATCGATCGCCTTCGCCGCCGACTCGGCGCGGACCGTGATGTGAAAGGCCACCAGATCGTGGCTCGTGTACGCATTCAGCACGCCGCCCATGCGCTCCGCCGTCTCGTTCACGTCGCGGTAGGTGGGGTACTTCTCGCCGCCCTTGAACACCAGGTGCTCGAGGAAGTGCGCCATCCCGTTCTCCTGCGGGCGCTCCGTGCGCGCCCCCGCGTCGAAGGCCACCAGCGCCGTCAACGCGCGCGTCCCGGGGATCGCGATGCGGTGCACCGGCAGGGCATTGGCGGGCACGACTGTGCTGGAGACCTCGGCCATTCGCCCCACCTTATTGGGTCGCGCGGGGTCGCGCGCGGCATCCAGGTCGGTGTGCGAGGCATCCGGGTTGGGTTGCGCCGGGGCATTCAGGACCCATTGCTGCAAAGCCCATTGCATGCAGGGAAAACACCAGGCTCACGGGTCCGCGGGCGGTACTGTGCCAGCCCCGATGGCTCCCCTGTCAAACACCGACACCGCCACTCATGGCCGCGGCGCCGCGCGGCGCAGGCGCGCTCCGGCGCGCGAAATGGCGGGAGCCGATCCCCTGCCCGTCAAGGCGCCGCCGGCCGCCGGACCCGCCGCGGACACCGTGATCGAGTTCCGCGGGGTCTCCAAGCTGTACGGGCCGGAGGGCGTGGGGCTGGAGCGCGCCACCTTCTCCGTCAGCCGCCAGGAGTTCGTCTTCCTCGTCGGCAGCACCGGCTCGGGGAAGTCCACGCTCATGCGCCTGCTCATCAAGGAGCTCGAGCCCACCGAGGGGATCATTCGCGTCGCGGGGCGCTCGCTGGCCGAGATCGAGCGCAAGCGCGTTCCCTACTACCGCCGCAACGTGGGGGTGGTCTTCCAGGACTTCAAGCTGCTGCCCACGCGCACCGTCTACGACAACATCGCCTACGCCCTCCAGGTCACGGGGGCCGGCCGCCGCCAGATCCGCGCGAAGCTGCCCGACATCCTGCGCCTGACGGGGCTCTCCACGAAGCTCCACAACTATCCCCACCAGCTCTCCGGCGGCGAGCAGCAGCGCGTCGCCGTCGCGCGCGCCTTCGCCGGGCACCCGCCGCTGCTGCTCGCGGACGAGCCCACCGGCAATCTCGACCCCGAGACATCCATCGGGATCATGCAGCTGCTCTATCGCATCAACCGCGCCGGCACCACCGTGCTCGTGGCCACCCACGACAACGCGATGGTCGACAGGATGCGCCGCCGCGTGATCGAGCTGCGGCGCGGGCGCATCATCCGCGACGAGGCCACCGGCTCCTACGGGCCGCAGGACGAGAACACCGCCGAGTTGGGCGCCCGCCTGCGCCGGGGTCTGCTGTGAACCGCCTCGCCAGGACGAGCACCGATCGGTCCGCAGGCGCCGCGTCCACGACCTCATGAGACCCGGCTTCTTCATCAAGGAGTCGATGCGCTCCATGCGCCGCAACGCCGTGCCCTCCTTCGCGGCGCTCGCCTCCGTGCTCGTCACCACGCTCGTCCTCGGCGTCTTCATCCCCGTGGTGCAGGCCACCAACGGCGCCGCCAACGACATCCGCGGCAAGGTTCTCGTCGACATCGACCTCGTTGCCAGCGCCTCACCCGCGGAAGAGGCGCGCGTGAAGAGCGAGCTCCAGCACACTCGCTACGTGGGCCGCATCGAACTGGTCTCAAAGCAGCTGGGCTACGAACAGGAGCGCCGGCTCAACCCTCAGGCCTTTGCGCTGATCGGCTACAACCCTCTCCCCGACATCTTCCGCGTCACCCCCGCTACGCCCGACGACGCACAGGCGCTGCGGGCCGAGCTCGACCCCACGAGCCCGCTGGGCACGCGCCTGGTAAGCGATCCCGCGATCGCCGCCGTGCAGAACCGCCAGGGGGAGACCAACAGCATCCTCTCCGCCACGCGCGTCATCAAGCTCACCATGGCGCTGCTCGCAGCGCTTCTGATCCTCGCCTCGGTGCTGCTCATATCGAACACGATTCGTCTTTCTCTCTTCGCGCGCCGGCGCGAGGTCGAGGTGATGAAGCTCGTGGGCGCCACCGACTGGTTCATCCGCTGGCCCTTCGTGCTGGAGGGGCTCTTCCTGGGGGCGCTCGGCGGCGGGGCGGCGATCGGGCTGCTCGCGCTGGCCAAGGTCACGCTCGTGGATCCGCTGGCCAACACCGTCAAGCTGATCTCCCAGCCCGACATGATCGCCTTCCCGCTGCTCATCGCGGTGCTCATGGGCTGCGCCATCGCGGTCTCCGCGCTCGGCTCGGGGCTCTCGCTGCGGCGCTTCCTCAAGGTCTGAGCACGTAGGCTCTGGGGGCCAATGGACCCTCGCCGGCCCCTCTCGCTGCTCGCGGTATTCGCCTCGCTGCTCTTCCTATTGCTCGTCGGCGTCTGGCTGGGCGGGCACCCGCGCGAGCTGCCGGGGTTCGTGCGCGGGGCGTTCGTGCAGAACCACCAGACGCTCGTCGTCAACGAAGCCATCGATCGCATCGCCCACGACTACTACCGGCCGATCCCCAAGAGCCAGCTCTCCGGGGCCTCGGTGGCTGGCGCCGTGGCCGCTCTCAACGACCGCTTCTCGCACTACCTCTCTCCGCAGGAATTCCGCGGCTTCAACGAACCCGCCAGCTTCACCGGCATCGGCATCGAGGTGGATCCCGCGCCCCAGGCGCTGGGCCTGCGCGTCGCCGACGTGTTCGACTCCTCGCCCGCCGCGCGCGCGGGGCTGCAGGCGGGGGATCTGATCGTCGCCGTCAACGGGAGGGCGCTGCGGGGCCTGCCCTCGCAGCGGGACATCGCGCTGATCAAGGGGCCCCCAAACACCAATGTCATGCTTGGAGTGCAGCGGCGCGTAGGCAAGCGCACCACCACCCTCACCGTCACGGCCACGCGCGCCACCATCTCTGAGCCCGTCGTGGCGTCCTCCACGCGCACCCTCAGAGGGGTCAAGCTGGGGGTCGTCAGGCTCGCCGCCTTCACCGAGGGCGCGCACGGGGAGGTGCGCGACGCCATCGAACACGAGCTGCACGGCGGGGCGAGGGGGATCGTGTTCGATCTGCGCGCCAACGGGGGCGGGCTCGTGGAAGAGGCCCGTCTGATCGCCTCGATCTTCCTGCCCAAGGGCGCCATCGTCGTCAGCACGCGGGGACGCACCCAGCCCTCGCAGACGCTCACAGCCGCGGGGGATCCGATTCCCGCGCGCGTCCCCGTCGTGGTGCTCGTGGACGGCGGCACCGCCTCGGCGTCGGAGATCGTCACAGCGGCCCTCCAGGATCACCGCCGCGCCACCGTCACCGGCACGCACACCTTCGGCAAGGGCGTCTTCCAGGAGGAGGAGCCGCTGTCCAACGGCGGCGCTCTGGACATCACGGTCGGCGAGTACTTCACGCCCAACGGGCGCAACCTCGGCGGCGGGGGTGTCAGGCAGGGGGCGGGCATCGATCCGGAAGTGCCCGTATCCGCGTCCCAGGTGGACACCCCGCGGGGCCTTGACATCGCGCTGGCCACGCTCGCCGTGAAGGCCAAGTGAGCCGTCCCCGTTCGCGGCCCCATCTGACAGCCTGGCGGGGGGCCAGCCAGGGTGGCCGGTGCCCTCGGTGAGCCGGCCCCGCTCCAAGCGCGATACCCGCGAGACCCGCGTCGCGTGGCCGCCCGAGAAGCGCCAGAGCGCGATGGCGGCGATCGAGGCCATGATGCGCAAGCGCGGCCTTGCGCGTCATTTTGAGAAGCCCGTCGAGCGCGAGGCGCGGCGGGCGAATGAGCGGGGCCTCGACGCGCACGCCGATTTATCTTTGCGGCGCGACCTGCGCGCGCTGCCCACCTTCACGATCGACCCCGCCTCCGCGCGCGACTTCGACGAC
>CAZOQI010000039.1:0-26191 GCA_964582105.1 uncultured Solirubrobacteraceae bacterium | reverse complement strand
CTCCGTACGCTCTGCGGCTCCCCTCCAGCCGCTGCGCGGCCCCCTCTCCATCCATACCTTGACAAAAGTCTTGGCACGGCTAAACTTCTTTTCATGGCGACCCGTGATCTCAATCGCTCGCAGGCCGTGGAGGACTATTGCAAGGCCATCTTCACGCTGGAATCGCGCGAGCGGGAGCCGGTGTCGACCAATGCCCTGGCGGAGCGCCTGGAGATCACGGCGGGGTCGGTTTCGGCGATGCTCAGGAAGCTGGACGAGCTGGGCTTGACCGCGCACGTGCCCTATCGCGGCGTGACGCTCACCGCCCGGGGCCGGCGCGTGGCGCTGGAGGTCATCCGCCACCACCGCCTGCTGGAGCTGTTCCTGGCGGAGACCCTGAAGATGCCCTGGGATCGCGTGCACGACGAGGCGGAGGTGCTCGAGCACGTGCTCAGCGAGGAGCTCGAGGAGCTGATCGCCGCGAAGCTGGGCAACCCCACGAACGATCCCCACGGCGACCCCATTCCCAGCGCCGATCTGGAGCTCTCCGAGACCCCCACGCGCCCGCTCGATGGCCTGCGGCCGGGGGAGGAAGGGGTGTTCGTGAGGGTCTCCGACGCGGACCCCGAGATGCTGCGCTATCTCGCCAACCTGGGCATCTCCCCCGGGGAGCACCTGCGCGTGCTCGACCACCAGCCCTTCGGCGGGCCCCTGCTGGTGGGCTTCGGCGCGGATCACCGGCAGCGGCACACGCTCGGGGGGCGCCTCGCGCGGGCGATGCGCGTGGAGGTGGACGCGAATCTCGATGCTGAGGCGAATCTCGAGGCGAACGCACGTCTCGAGGCGAACGCGAGTCCCGCCGCGAACCTGAGGGCGGGGCCCGCATGACACCGATCCCCGCGCGTGCGATTGCGCCTGTTTTGGAGGGAGTGGGGGCCGCGTCGCTGGGTGCGAACGCGCCTGCCATCCCGATCGCGGCGCCCTCTCCGAGCGCGCTTGAGACGCTGCTTGCACGCGGGCGCCTGCGGGCCACGCTGACGATGCTGGGGCCGGCGTTCGTGGCCGCCGTGGCCTACGTGGATCCGGGCAACTTCGCCACGAACATCCAGGGCGGGGCCAGCTTCGGGTATCTGCTCTTGTGGGTGGTGCTCGCGGCCAACCTCATGGCGATGCTCATCCAGTACCTGTCCGCCAAGCTGGGGATCGTCACCGACTCGAGCCTGCCCGAGCAGTTCCGCCGGCGCTACTCGCGGGGGATGTCGTGGGGGATGTGGGTGCAGGCGGAGATCATGGCGATGGCCACCGACGTGGCCGAGTTCGTGGGGGCCGCGCTGGGGCTCAATCTGCTGTTCGGGGTGCCCCTGCTGCCGGCGGGCCTGATGACGGGCGTGATCGCGTTCGCCATTCTGCACCTGCAATCGCGCGGCTACCGGCGCTTCGAGCTGGCGATCACCGCGCTGCTGGGGGTGATCTTCCTGGGGTTCCTCTATGAGGCGCTGAAGATCGGACCCTCCGCGCGGGAGTCCCTGGGGGGTCTGGCGCCCCATCTGGCGGGCAGCAGCAGCCTCTATCTCGCGGTGGGCATCATCGGCGCGACCGTCATGCCGCACGTGATCTACCTGCACTCGGCGCTCACCAACGGGCGCACTCCCGTGCGCGACGATCGCGAGCGCGCGCGTGTGCTGCGCTACGAGCGCCTGGACGTGATCGTCGCGCTGGGGCTCGCGGGGCTTGTGAACATGGCCATGCTGGCGGTGGCCGCGAAGCTCTTCCACCACACCGGCCACACGGGTGTGAGCACGATCCCCGAGGCGCATGCGGGCTTCGCGCAGCTCGTGGGCGGGGGCGCGGCGCTGGCCTTCTCGGTGGCGCTGCTGGCCTCCGGAGCCTCCTCCTCCTCCGTGGGCACCTACGCGGGGCAGGTGGTGATGCGGGGCTTCGTGGGCTTCAACATCCCGCTCTTTTTGCGGCGCTTCCTGACGATGATCCCCGCCATCGCGGTGCTCGCGATCGGCCTGGGGCCCACCGAGGTGCTCGTCTTCAGCCAGGTGGTGCTGTCCTTCGGCATCCCCCTGGCGCTGATCCCATTGGTGCTGCTCACCAGCCGCAGGGACGTGATGGGGGTGCACGTCAATCGCCTCCACACCACGATCCTCGCGGGCGGGCTGGCCGCGTTGATCACGGCTCTCAACGTCTTCCTGATCTACCAGCAGCTCTGAGGCGCACTCCAGAGCCCTCCGCCCAGAGCTCAGATCCGCCCAGAGCCCCGATCCGTACTCCGGAGCGGCCCCCCTTCGCACCCCGAAGCAAGCCCCCTTTCAGGCGGGCCGGACCAAGCCCCTTTGCAGGCGCGGTTTGATCGTCCTGCCGGCGGGTACACTGCTCAGATCGAGTTTCCGCTCGCCTGGGAGGTCCCATGCCCGGAATGCCATTCGCCGCAGGAGCCCGTGTGAGAGCCCGATGAGCACGACGAGCACGATGAGCACCGTGAGCGCCGGCCGAACCAGCCGCACCCCGACGCTGCTCATTGCCGGCGTGCTGGGGACGCTGATCGTGGCCCTGCTGGCGATGTACCTCTACGACCACTCCCGCCGCGAGCAGATCGCCCACGGCGTGAGCATCGGCGGCGTGTCCGTGGGCGGGCTCTCGGCGTCCGCCGCCGAAGCGAGGCTGCGCGCGGAACTGGCCGCGCGCATGGATCGCCCGGTGATCCTCCACTATGGCACGCGCACCTGGCACATCACCGGGCGCCAGGCCGGCCTCACGGTCGACGCGAGCGGCCTCGTGGCGCAGGCCGTGAATGCGAGCCGCCAGGGATCGATCTTCTCGCGCACGATAAGGGGGCTCACCGGGGGGAGCGTCAACCGCGACATCCCCCTGCAGGCGAGCTACTCCCACGAACCGGTGAGCCGCCTGGCCCGCTGGGTGAGCACCAGGATCGACCGCCCCGCCGTGAATGCCTCCGTGGAACCCTCGGCGATGGGGCTGAGCGAGGTGCGGGGCCACGACGGCGTCGTGGTCGACACGCCGCTGCTGCGCAAGCGCGTCGCGGCGGCCCTCACCTCCACAGTGGGGGTTGGGTACGTGCGCGTGCCCAACCACATCGTGCACCCCACCGTGAGCACCGCGCAGTTGGCCGCGAAGTACCCCGCCTACATCGTCATCGACCGCAACGCCTTCACGCTGCGCTTCTATCAGCACCTGCGCCTCGCCGCCACCTACCCCATCGCCGTGGGCATGCAGGGCCTGGAAACAACTGCGGGCCTCTATCAGATCCAGTGGAAGCAGGTGGACCCCCCCTGGTACGTCCCCAACTCCGCCTGGGCCGGCGCGCTGGCGGGCAAGGTCATCCCCCCCGGCCCCGCAGACCCCCTGAAGGCGCGCTTCATGGCCTTCAACGGCGGCGCGGGCATCCACGGCATCGACCCCTCCGAGTACTCCTCCATCGGCCACGACGCCTCCCACGGCTGCGTGCGCATGCGCATCCCCGACGTGATCGCGCTCTACAGCCGCACGCCGGTGGGCACGCCCGTCTACGTGGCCTGAGACCCTCGCCCGCCGGCCGAGACCCCCGCCGGGGCGGACGCCGCGCAGAGCCCTATCGGCTCTGATTCTGATGGCGCTCGCCGCGCACCTGCACGGCGATGTAGACCACGATGATGTTCACGACCACGCCGATCCCGATGAAGGTGGCGATCAGGCCGACGTCCTTGGACACGGCCGCGCTTGCGAGCAGGGGCAACATGGGGCCCGCGCAGCCTAGCAGCGCGTTCGCCCGCCCGTGTCGTAGCCTGTGCCTACCGCTCGGAGCCCGCCGCTGGAGGACAACCACCGGCGCCCAGGCTCCCGGAAGAGCATCGCAGCGCCAGGAGAGGTGCCGGAGCGGTTGAACGGGCGCGACTGGAAATCGCGTAACGGGGGAAACCTCGTTCGGGGGTTCGAATCCCCCCCTCTCCGTTTTCGCCAGATGGCAACGATCGTCGGCGCGGTCCGAACTTGACGGCCACCAACCGCGGGGCTGTCAGGTCGACGGTCTGCGCGCGTCGCAAACCGAAGCCCTGCGCGCGTCCGTCCGTTGTAGCCGATACGCTACATCGGCAGCTCGGCGAAGATGGAAACAGCCGCCGCAGACAATAGTCTTTGTGACATGATGTGGACCATATGAGCTTGTGGAAACGCGCAGCTTCCTCCGCTCGGCGCCGGAGACCGGCGGCGGCGGTGAGGGCGGCCCTGGCGGCCATCGCCTGCCTGGGATCGCTCGCGGCGACGAGCGCAGGCGCACCCGCCGGCGCGCACGGCACGGCGCGGGCGGCGCGAACGCTGACGGTCAACGACACCGGGCACCTGCGCAGCGGCGGAGAAAACGGAAGCACGATCATCGAGGAAGGGAAGGTCGCGGGGACGCTGCCGGGAAGCGTGCGGGCGAGCTTCACGCTCGGCACCACCACCGTGCGCGTGGGCTTCACGATCTACCTGCACGGCGGCACGATCACCGGCCATGCCGTCTCCAAGCTCAACCCGGGCAAGGGCGAATTCGCCAGCTTCGGCGGCACGCTCACGGTCAGCCACGGAGGCGGACGCTACGCCCACGCAATGGGCACCGGCCAAGTCTATGGCACGCTCAACCGCTACTCCTACGCCGCCACCGTGCAGGTCATCGGACAGCTGCACTATTGACATGACATCGGCCCGGATCGGCGATGTCGCAACCGCGCGAAGCGGCCCGGGAGGGGACGCGCCCAGGCGGCGCCGGCCAATCCGGGCCGGCGTGGCGGCGCTGTGCCTGGCCTTCATGGCCCTCGCCCTCGCGGCGGCCGCGGGGGCCTCACAGCGCGTGCACCTGTTCGCCGGCTTCAGCCCCAACCGGGCGAGGGTGAGCACCACGATCACCTTCGGCTTCACGATCTCGAGCCCCGCGGGGCAGGTCCCCTCACCGCTGCGCGCCGTCGATCTGCACCTTCCCGCCGGGATCGGCCTGGCCCGCAACACCCTCGGCACCGCCGTCTGCGAACCCGCCGACCTCTACGTCAAAGGGCCTCAGGGCTGCCCCCCGGACTCCCACCTGGGCTACGGCACCGCGCTCGCCGAGGTCCCCTACGGCCCCGAGGTGGTCCAGGAGCGCGCCGCCGTGTTTGCCTACCGCGGCAACTCCGATGACGAACACGTCCTCGTGCTGTTCTTCGCCGAGGGCTGGTCGCCGGTGTTCGCCGACCTCGTCTTCCCCGCGCAGCTCCTGGAAGACGCCCCGCCATTCAGCGCGCGCCTGAACACCGAAGTGCCCCCGGTGCCCAGCCTCCCCGGCGGGCCGAACGTGTCGATCGTGCAGTTCCAGTCCACCTTCGGCCCCAAGAACCTCATCTACGAACGCGAAATCAACGGCGAACTGGTGTTCTTCCACCCCCGCGGCGTGACCCTCCCAAGCGTGTGCCCTCCCGGCGGCTACCCCTTCGCCGGCGACTTCAGCTTCGAAGATGGCACCCACCAGACCGCTCACGCCGGCGCACCATGCCCGGCGGGAGCCAGGAGCCGCCCGCGGCGGCGGCGGGGGTGAGGAGCGATCGGGGCGGAACCCGATCGGGGCGGAACCTCTACCCCTTGATCGTGCGCGAGGTCCCCAGCACGGCGCCGCTGCCGTCAAGGGCCTGCACCGCGACATACCCCTGCGCGGCGGGCGTGGGGATGGCGGTCTCAAAGCCTGAGCGCGGCGCCGAGGCGACCGGCGCGAGGGCCTTCGCCGAGGCTCCCCCGAGCACGCGCCAGGAGGCCACCTGCGTGGCGCCGTTCCAGGAGGCATACACGGTGGTGGCAGGCCCGGTGGCCCCGGCGCTGTTCTTGACCTGAGCGGTGGCGGCGGCGATCGCGGGCGCTTCGCGCGGCTGGCCGGTCCAGGGAAAGCGATAGGCCCGGTAGCTTTGGTCGGTCTTTGACATGTGCGCATCGAAAAGCAGCTGCCCGGAGGGGGAGAATTCGGAGAAGTAGGGCACGGGCCCCCAGCCGACGAAGAAGCCGCCCCCGGGAAGCGGCTGGATGTTGCCCTGCGAGCCTGCGGAGAGCGGTTTGGGGTGGGTGAACTGCGCCACGAGGGTGTCG
Organism: uncultured Solirubrobacteraceae bacterium; assembly: GCA_964582105.1. Lineage (GTDB taxonomy): Bacteria > Actinomycetota > Thermoleophilia > Solirubrobacterales > Solirubrobacteraceae > Palsa-744. The sequence goes on along the minus strand of CAZOQI010000039.1, from coordinate 20,122 downwards.
GTGCCGGTCGTGGGGTTGACGGCCAGCACGAGACCGCGCGACTGCTGGTGCACCTTGGGCACGCCGCCGTTGTCGAAGACGCTGATGTCGCCGTTGGGCAGCAGCGTGGCGTCGTGCTGGTAGGCGGTCGCGGCGCCGGGGCCGAGCTTGACGGTGCTGTGCTTGCCGCCGATGCGCTCGATCACCTGGCCGCCGTGGGGTTCGAGCTCGTACAGCGCGGAGGTGTTGCGCGCGGAGAGCAGGACGCTGCCGTCGGCGTGCAGGTCGATGGAGTTGATGTGGAAGTAGTCCAGGGGCCATTCCGCGGAGGAGGTGCGCGCGGAGGTGTAGGTGTCGCTCATGGGGACGTGATCGAGCGAGTGCCACTCGCGCCGGATGAGGCCGGTGGCGAGGTCCTCTTCCTGGAGCACCCCATCGGTGACGGCCGCCGCGCGCGAGCCGCCGACGGAAGACAGGTCGCAGTGGACCGGCGCGAAGACCGTCAGCAGCGCGGTGTTGTTCGGGCCCAGACGGAAGTCGTGCAGATCGGCCCAGTAGCCATTGCCGGCGCGCACGTAGGACTGCTGGTAGGAGCCATTGGCGACCACGTCGACCCCCTCGCCGAAGCCCTGCATGGGAATGTAGCCCTGCCACCAGGTGAGCACGGGCCGGCCGCCGAGCTGCTGCACCTGCAGGTTGGTGGCCTCGTCGCCGTGGGGCATGGGGTCAAACCACACGACCTGGCCGCTGTTGTCGAAGACGATCGGCCCGTCCTGGCCGGGGCCGACGTAGGGGGTGGCCATGATGTAGCCGGGCGAGGTCCCCGCGCCGGCGGGCGTGGTGACGGTCAGGATCGGCGGCTGCAGGTCCGGACGCGAACGAAAGCCCTGCGTTTCGCCGGGAGCGGAGGCGATGACCACCGTGCGGGGGATGGGGATGGGGTCGGGCTGGGCGACGAGGAAGCGGTAGGAGGCCGCGTGGCCCGCGATGGAGAGGCTCACCGTGACGGTCTCACCGGGCTGGAAGGGCTTCGCGGGCACGAAGCTGGCGCCGTCCCCCTGCGAGTAGGCGCGCAGGGCGCCGCTGTGCGCGTGGCTGAGGGAGCCCGAGACCGCGAGGTGCGCGAGCTGCGCGGCGGGCACCCCCAGGAGGCTGATCTGCGCGCGCGGGGAGGCATCGAGCGATTCGGGCAGCGGCGAGACCGCGAGCGTCGTGCCGGGCAGCACCGCGGAGCGATTGAGCGCGGTAGGCACGCAGCGCGGCGCGGGCGCAGGCGCAGGCGCAGTGGGCGCGCGCGCGGTGGTGGCGTGGCGAGGGGCCCCGGCCCCCAGCCCCAGCGCGCCCGCGCCGGCGAGTAGCGCAACGGCGTTCCCCCAGGTTGCGATCCGGCGCACCTGCGTAAAAACATCCAGAGGCATCGGAAGTTGCGAGCCTAGCGGGCCGCGCGAAAGAATGGGCCGATTTGGATGGGGAGAGGGTGGCGTGGAGGCATCAGAGGGCTGGGTGGTGGAGGGCAACGCCGCGCGGGTCTGGATTGTGCGCGGGGGTGGCGTGAAGGCATCAGCGGGCTGGGTGGTGGAGGGCAACGACGCGCGAATCTGAATTGTGCGCAGGGCCGCGTGGGGTCAGAAGACGGGCGTCTCGGTGTAGTCGCCGAAGACCCGCTGGAGCGACTGCACGATCTCGCCCTCGGAGGCGTGCGCGCGGGCGCAGTCCAGCAGGGGGTCCATGAGGTTGGCGCCCTCCTTCGCGGCCTGCGCGCGTAAATGCGCGAGCGCGCGCTCGACCTCGGCGCCGTCGCGCCGCGCGCGGGCGCCCCCCAAGCGGTCGATCTGCTTGCGCTCCAGGGCGGGGTCCACGCGCAGCGTGGGGATGGGGGCCTCGTCCTGGTGCTGATAGCGGTTGACGCCGACCACCACGCGCCGGCCCGAGTCGATCTGCTGCTGCAGCTCGAAGGCGGCGTCCGCGATCTCGCGCTGGGGGAAGTTGCGCTTGACCGCCTCCACCATCCCCCCCAGGGCATCGATCTTGGCGAAGTACTCGTAGCAATGCTGCTCCATCTGGTCGGTGAGGGCCTCGACGAAGTAGGAGCCCCCGAGCGGATCGGGGGTGTTGACGACGCCGGTTTCGTGCGCGATGAGCTGCTGCGTGCGCAGGGCGATCGTGACGGCCTCCTCGGTGGGCAGCGCGAGGGCCTCGTCGTAGCTGTTGGTGTGCAATGACTGCGCCCCGCCGAGCACGCCGGCGAGCGCCTCGATGGCGGTGCGCACGATGTTGTTGAGCGGCTGCTGCGCGGTGAGCGAGACGCCCGCGGTCTGGCAGTGAAAGCGCATGGCCCAGGAGCGAGGATCCTTGGCGCCGTAGGTCTCGCGCATCTCCCGCGCCCAGATGCGCCGCGCGGCGCGATACTTGGCGATCTCCTCGAAGAAGTCGAGCTGGGCGTTGAAGAAGAAGGACAACCTCGGCGCGAAGTCATCGATGTGAAGGCCCCGCGCGAGCGCCTGCTCGACGTAGGTGAGGCCGTCCTTGAGCGTGAAGGCGAGCTCCTGCTGCGCGGTGGAGCCGGCCTCGCGGATGTGATAGCCGGAGATCGAGATGGGGTGCCAGCGGGGGGTGCGGTGGGTGCACCATTCGATCATGTCCCCGCACAGGCGCATGGCGGGGTCGATGGGGAAGCACCACTCCTTCTGGGCGATGTACTCCTTGAGGATGTCGGCCTGGATGGTGCCGGAGAGGCGCTGCGCGGGCACGCCCTGGATCTCCGCCGCGGCGACGTAGAAGGCGAGCATGATGGCAGCGGGCGCGTTGATGGTCATGGAGACGGAGACCGCTCCCAGGTCGATGCCCTCGAAGAGCGTGAGCATGTCGTCGAGCGTGTCGATGGCGACGCCCTCGCGCCCGACCTCGCCCAGCGAGCGCGCGTCGTCGGAGTCGTGGCCCATCAGCGAGGGCATGTCGAAGGCGGTCGAGAGGCCGGTCTGCCCGTGGCTCAGGAGGTAGCGGAAGCGCTCGTTGGTCTCCTCGCTGGTGCCGAAGCCCGCGAACTGGCGCATCGTCCAGAGGCGCCCGCGATACATCGACTCGTGGATGCCGCGCGTGAAGGGGTACTCCCCGGGGCGCCCGATGGTGTCCTGCGGCGGGAGGTCCGCGGCGGTGTAGAGCGCCTCGACGGGAACGCCGGAGAGCGTGCGGAAGGCATGGGGGTCCTCCTCGCTGCGCTCGGGAACGCCGGCGGCGGCCGGGGTGCCGGCTGTGGTGGCCATTGCAGGATTCTACCCGCGCCCCGAGCTCGCACGGGCACGGGCCCCGGCTCGCGTCCACCCGCACCACCCGGCGGCCCCGCCCGCACGCCTCCCGGGCGCGCGCAGGGATCGTGCGGTTTTCCCGCAGCGTTTCCTCTTGTCTGCGACGCCCTGCGGCGTATAATGAGCTCAACCCACACATGGCGACTATGGGAGGTGCAAGCCATGAGCGAGTTGGCCCAGCAGGTGGCCTATGCCGCGCGCCTGATTGCCCGCGCCGGCCTGGTTGAGGCGTTTGGCCAAGTATCGGCGCGCCGCCCGGATGGCGGCTTCCTCTTGACCCCGCTCACGCCGCTGCTCGCGGTGGCGCCCGACGAGGTGATCGCGCTCGACGCCGCCGGGCGCGTGCGCAAGGGCGAGAAGGCGCTGTGCCCGCTGGAGGCGCCGCTGCACGCGGCCATCTACAGCGCCTGCCACGACGTGGGCGCGATCTGCCGCACGCACTCGCAGGCAGCGGTGGTGTGGGCGAGCCGCGGCGAGGTGCCCCCGCTGGTGCACGGCCTGGGCGGGCTCAGCGGCGTCGTGACCTTCCACCACGAGCCGCAGCTGGTGAACACGCTGGAGGCGGGCCGCGCGGCGGCGGGCGATCTGGGCGCGTATGACTGCCTGCTGATGCACGCCAACGGCGCGGTGTGCACGGGCGAGGGCGTGCCCGAGGCGGTGGTGCGGGCGTGGTATCTGGAGGAGCGCAGCAGGGTGGCCGAGCACGCGCGGCGGGCGCGCGCGCTGACGGACTCCGAGGCGGTGCTGCGGGCGAGGCACTACGAGGCCGAGACGGGGCGCGCGTGGGATTGGCTGAGGCTGCGCTTCGGCGACAGCGCCTGACGTTTCGAGGAGGACACCTGATATGCAACCGGCATGCACCGTGCCCGAACCACCGCGGCCCACGCCCTCATCCTGCTGTGCCCCCTCCTGATCCTCTCGTGCGGCGGAGCGGCACGGACCGGCCCATCCCCCTCCCCCAAAAAACCAACCCAGGTCACGCTGGTGCTGGATTTCGTGCCGGGCGCGGTGCACGCCGGCATCTACCGCGCGCTCGCCGCGGGCTCCTATCGCGCGCGCGGCATCGACCTGCGCGTGGTGGCGCCGGGGGCGACGCAGGATCCGCTCGCGCTCGTGGAGGCGGGCAGGGCGCAGTTCGGCCTGGCCGATGGCAGCGACGTGGCCGCCGCGATCGACCGCGGCGGGGATGCGCAGGCGATCATGGCGATCGCGCAGCGCCCGCTGGGGGGCCTGATCGCCCTGGCCTCCGAGCGCCTGCGCTCGCCCGCGGGGCTCCAGGGAAGGACGGTGGGGATCACCGGCGTGCCCTCCGACAGGGCGGTGCTGGACACGGAGGTGCGCGCGGCGGGGGGCGATCCCGCGAGGGTGCGCGTGGTGAACGTGGGCTTCGACGGCGCGCAGGCGCTGCTCTCGGGGCGCATCGCGGCGTTCACGGGCTTCGTGCCGGCCGATGGCGTGCAGCTGCAGGTCACGGGGCACCCGATCACCCCCTTTCGCATCGATGAATACGGCGGCCCGGGCTATCCCGGGCTGGTGGCCTTCGCCACGCGGCGCCTGATCGCGCAGGACCCCGCGCTGGTGAGGGCCTTCGTGGGAGCCACGATCGCGGGCTACGAGGACGCCCTGCGCGATCCCGCGCGCAGCCTGGAGGACCTTCTGCGCCTGAACCCCGGCCTCGAAAGGGGTTTCACGCAAGCCTCGCTGGCGGCCTATCTGCCGCTGTTCAGCGATGGCGGGCGGGTGCGCATGGGCGCGCTGCGGGCGGGGAGGATCGAAGAGCTGTCGGCGTGGATGCTGCGCAATGGCCTGATCCACGCGCCGATCTCCCCCGCGCGGTACGGCCTCATCTCCCATTGACGGATGACCATCTGTACTTCCCTGTTTACAACTCGCCCAACCCGTGGTAGGCTTGATGATCAGATTCACATGCGACTTCTCATCACCGGCGCCAGCGGCCTGGTGGGCTCGAATCTGGCGGCAGCGGCCGTGCAGCAGAGCTGGGAGGTGCTGGGCACCTGGCGCGACACCCCCGTGGACGTCACGGGCGCGGAGACCCAGCCCCTGGAGATGGGCGACCGCCACGCCTGCGTGGAGCTGGCGATGGCGTTCGAGCCCGACGTGCTGGTGCACGCCGCGGGCAGCGTGCGGCCCTCGAGGCTGGAGAGCGAGCCCTACGCCGCGCAGCTCGCGCAGGTGGGCACCGTGCACACGCTGGCCGCGGCGCGCTGCGTGCGCGCGCACTACGTGCTGGTGTCCTGCGATTGGGTCTTCAGCGGTCTCCTCCCTCCGAGTCAGCGCTGGAGCGAGGACGATCCGCCGGAACCCATCAACGCCTGGGGACGCTCGCGGCAGGCCTGCGAGCTGGCCACGCAGGACTACAACGGCAGCTGGCTGACGACGCGCCCCGCGGGCCTGTACGGAGTGAACCTGTCGCGCCCCAAGCAGTCCGGCCGGCTGGCCGAGCACGTGTGGGCGCACTCCAGCCTGCCCCTGCGCCTGGTCCATCGGCTGCGCCACGCCCAATCGCTGCCGGCGCCCGCGGACGGGTGGCGCTCGCCCACCTACGCCTGGGATTACGCGCAGCGCGTGTGCGAGCTGATCGCGCAGGACTGCGAGGGCGTCTACAACACCGCGGGACCCGACAGCATCAACCGCCGCGACTACCTGCGCCTGCTGGCGCGCTCCTTCGACTGCGACCCCGCGCTGGTGCGCGAGGGCACCACGGCCGGCTTCCTCGCGGCCTGCGGCGAGGATCCGCACCTGGCGATGCCCTCCAACACGGCCCTCAGCGATGACAAGTCGAGCTTCGTGCTGGGCCGCCACGCGGTGGATGCGCGCACGGGACATGGCCTGATGCGGGGCCAACTGCGCAACGTCCTCTCGGGCGCGGACCCGGCGCAGGCCGTCACGATCTGAGCGCCTGCCCAGGCACTGAGGCCCGGCGCACAGGCGCGCAGACCCGTTTCCTCCGGCGATGGCGCTAGTCTGCGCGCTCCTTCATACCCACGGACAAGGATCCATTCATGAACAAGAGCGAGCTGGTCGATGCCGTAGCCGCCGAGAGCGGCCTCACCCGGAGCGACGCCGCGAAGGCGATCGACTCCTACATCCTCGTCGTCAACAGGACCCTGAAAAAGGGCGGCGAGGTCGCCATCACCGGCTTCGGCAAGTTCTCCGTGGTCAAGCGCGCGGCGCGCGCGGGCGTGAATCCCCGCACGGGCGAAAAGGTCAAGATCAAGGCCTCTAAGGCGCCCAAGTTCTCGGCGGGGGCGAGCCTCAAGCAGGCCGTCAGCCCGAAGAGGAAGTAGGGGGCTCTCCCCCTCTGGGCGGGGGAGCGGGACGTCGAGCAGGCAGGCCGTGAGCCCGAGAAGAAGTGGCAGCCGTGCGCGCCTGGTAGCGTCGCGGTGGCGATGACGCTGGTCACAGAGCTGGAGCTGCCCAGCCTCGACTATCTGGACCCCGCGATGCGCGGGCCGCGCTTTCACGCCGCGATGCGTGAGCTGCGCGCGGAGCACTGGCTGGCGAATGGCCCATATGGATACGTGGTGCTCGACCGCGAGGCCTGCGAGCTGTTCCTGCGCACCCGCAAGGCAGTTTTCCCGGGCATGAAGATCGCCGAGATCTTCGGGGTGACGGAGGGGCCCTTGTATGAGGAGATGCGACGCAACATCCTGCACATCAACGGCCCGGACCACACGAGGCTGCGCTCTTTGGTGAACCCCGCGCTCTCGCCGCGAGCCGTGGAGCGCTACCGGGGGCTGGCGCGGAGGCTGCTGGAAGAGCTCTTCGCGCAGAGCGCCTCGCGCGCTCGTGCGAGTGCGCACGAGGGAGTGCATCGCTGCGAGTTCGTGGAGGAATTCGCCAAGCCCTATCCCTCCCAGGTGATCGCCGCCGTGATGGGCGCGCCGCTGGAGGATGCCCCCAGGCTGCACCACTGGTCGCGGTGGATCCAGCGCCAGTTCGACGCCGCGGCGATGATGGAGGAGCGCGAGGGGATCGAGCAGGCGGTCGTGGAGTTCTACGAGTGGTGCGGCGAGCTCGTGGCCAGACGCCGCGAGGACGCGGGCGACGACCTCATCTCAAAGCTCATCGCCGCCGAGGAGGAGGGCGAGCGGCTCTCGGACGTGGAGTGCGTGAACCTCGTGCTCAACGTGCTGATCGGCGGCGTGGACACCACCCAGAGCCAGCTGGCACACGCGCTGCGATTGTTCGCCGAACACCCCAAGCAGTGGTGGCTGCTGGCCGAACGACCGGAGCTGGCGGGAGGGGCCGTCGAGGAGGTGCTGCGGGTGGAGCCCATCACTCCGTTCACCGCGCGGATCACCACCGAGGAGCTGACCTTCCGCGACGTGACCTTCCCGGCCGAGACCATCGTGATGGTGTGCGCCTTCACCGGCAATCGCGATCTCGACGGCGAGGAGGCAGCGACCGCGGCCCCCTCCTGGGAGGACTTCGACATCACAGCCGACCGCGGCAAGGCGCGGGCGCTGACGTTCGGCGCGGGCGTGCACTATTGCCTGGGCGCGAACCTCGCCCGCGTGGAGCTTCAGGAGGCGCTCGCCTATCTGCCTTCCCGGATGTCTGAATTGACACTGGACGGAGAGCCCGTTTACGAGAGCATCATGGGCATCTACGGTTTGGCTAAACTGCCCATTCGCTTCGCCGCCCAGTAGAACCCTTCGGAAGAGGGCCAATGGAAATTGGGAGGGGGGCCTCTGAGGGCCGTGCACCGACATGGGTGCAGGCAGTGTGATGCGGACGAAAGGTTTCGGTCATGGGAATGGACAGTCACGCAGGTGGGCATAGTCGGAGGCTGGGGAGGCTGGGGAGGCTGGGGAGGTTGCGGGCTTTGGGGGCGTTGCAAGCGTTTTGGGCGTTGCGGGCGTCTTGCGCAACCCTGGCGGCATCGGCCCTCCTGGGAGCCGCATTGTGCGCGTGCGCATGGGCGGGCCAGTACCACGTGTACTCGTGTCGAACCCCGGATGGGCAGGTGGCGCCGGTGGATGGGTGGAGCGAGTCGACAAAGGGCTCAACCTCGAAGTCTCCCGAAAACGGATGCCCAACCGGTGGAGGACTTGTGGCTGCTTTGGGCTCAGGCAAGCCCCACGCGGCTGACAAGGACTCGGCGACATGGGCGTTTAGCGCACCCGCAGGTGAGACATTGAGAGCCGCCATGCTATGGCGAGCTGGGGACACTCAAGGAGGAGCAAACGTTGAAGCCGAAGCCTCTTACATGTTCTGGCTTGCAGGAGTGGCGAATAGCGGGAGCAACACCCAAGTCTTCCAAGAGTGTGCCGCAATCTACGGGTGCAGCAACGAAGGCAACTTCACGGATCCATTCGCAACTAGCAATCGCATCGAAGTTCCGGAACGGGCTCTACATAGCCCGTTCATCTACCTGACTGCATCCTGTGGATCGACCATTGTCGGTTCAGAATGTCCTGCGGGAAAAGGCGACGAAAACGGCAACGCGGCGATCGTAGAGCTCTTCGCCGCCAACCTGATCCTGACCCAGGAAAGCGCCCCGACCGTGAAGGAAGTGGCGGGCTCGCTGGCCCAAGCCCCCACCGTGAGCGGCACCAGCGACGTGGCCTTCACCGCCGAGGACGGCGGCTCAGGCGTATACGAAGCCATCTTCCAGGTGGACGGCGAAACGGTCCACAGGGCAGTCCTCAGCTCCAACGGCGGCCGCTGCAAGGACGCCGGCGAGACGACCGACGGCCTGCCCGCCTTCCTCTACACCCAGCCATGCCCGGCCGCGCTGAGCGTCGACATCCCCTTCGACACCACGGCGGTGCCCGACGGGAGCCACCACCTCGTGGTGAGCGTGGACGACGCCGCGGGCAACGCCACCCCCGTTGTGGACCGGCAGCTGACCGTGGCCACCCATCCAGGTCCGCCGGCGCCCCCATCCCGCGGCGCGCCCAACGGCAATGGCGCCTCCGACCAGGCGACGCTCACAGCCCACTGGCAGGGCGGAAGCGTGCGCTTGATGAGCGCATACGGCAAGGCCCACACCCTGGAAGGCCTCCTCACCGCCGCCGGCGGAGGGGCGATCTCCGGCGCGAGCATCGACGTGAGCGAGTTGCCCGCGGCCACGGGCGCACACCCCGCGGGGCTGCCGGCGGCGCACACCGACGCAGACGGCCGCTTCACCGTGCGCCTCCCCCCCTCCCTCACGTCGGCTGCCCTGCTCCTTGCCTACCGCAGCCACGCGGCGGACACCGTCCCGGTGGCCACCGGCACGCTGACGCTGGCGGTGCAGGTGGTCGCGCAGCTGCGCGTGACGCCACGGGTGAGCGCGGTGGGCCGCACGATCCACTTCAGCGGACTCCTGCTGGGCGGCGCGATCCCGCCCGGCGGCAAGCAGCTCGTGCTGGAGAGCCGCTCACCGGGCTCCCGCTGGCTCCAGTTCAAGGTCATCCGCACCAACGCAAGCGGCGCCTTCAGGACCGCCTACCGCTTCCGCCTGCCGGGCCCGGTGCCATACAGCTTCCGCGTGCTGAGCAGCTACGAGGCCGACTACCCCTTCCTGGCGGGAACCTCCAATGCGGTGAGGGTGCTGGAGCGCTGAGACTCCCATGTGACATGTTGCCGCTCACGATAGTTGCGAATGTGAAGCGTAGTTGCGAATGGTAGTTTCGAATGCGCAATGCAGTTTCGAATGCGCCGGCGTGGCTGCGGGCGAGGTCAGTGGGCCGCGCCTGTGGTTGCTCGTGCTAAAGTTCTTCCTCATGAGTAACGAGTTTTCGATTACGCTGCTGATCACACGTCGAGAGGCTGCCGAGCTGAGCGGAACTACGCTGGGCGCGGTCAACAAGGCGATCGAGCAGAAAGTGCTGCGGGTGCGGCGGCGCAAGGGCCGGACGCTGCTGGCGCCGGAGGATGTCGGAGCGCTTACGTTGCTTTCGCAGACCCGGGTTTCCTTGCCGGTCGCGATGAAGAGGCGCATGGTCGCCTGGGCTCGCAGCGGCCCCAAGGCGGACATGGAGTTTCGCCTCGACGGAGCGCTCCTTGTCCGCATGGGGCCGGAGGTCGAGCAGGCCGTGCAGCGGGCACGGCGCTACGTCGAGTTGCGTGAGCAGCTGGTCGAGATCGACCCGGATGTGCGCGGTGGCGAGCCGGTCATCAGGGAATCGCGGGTGCCGATCCGGGGCCTGGCTCGGCAGATCGAGTTGGGCGAGACGCTGGAGGTCCTGCGCGAGGACTACCACTTCCTGCCCGAGGAGGCCTTTGAGCTGGCTCCGCTGTGGGCGAAGGCCAACCCGCGGCAGGGGCGTCCGTCGCGTCCGTGGGCCGTGGGTGAGCGCTTCCCGGCGCGGCCGCCGAGCGCACACGCGCAGGCCGCGTGAGGCTGTGGATCGACGAGTGTCTCTCGCCCGCGCTCGTCGGTGTCGCCCAGCGGCGTTATGAGGCGAGTTGCAATGCGTACCGCGGACTGCTGCGCGCCAAGGACCGGGCGCTCTACGCGGTGATCTCGCGGGAGGAGTGGGTATTCGTCACCAACAACGACGACGACTTCCGCGCCTTGACCGAGAGCGCTGGGCTGCACTCGGGCCTGATCCTCCTACCGCAGCGTGGTCGCTCAGACCAGCCGCCGATGCTGGAAGCGGTCCTTGACCACATCGATCTGCACAGCGCGAAGGCCGGGATGCCGGCGGCGGCTTGGATGACCAACCGCGTGATTGAATACCACGACGAGGACGACACGATCAGCTCGAGCGAGTGGCCGCCAAGCCGGGGCTGATGTCTGTGTGTGGCCGGGGGTGCCCGGCGGGCTCGCCCTCAGCAAGGGGCGTCCGATCGTGTTCGTATCGTTTTGTCTGTGACTTCGGCCGTGGGCTCGGAGGTCGCTGTGGCAGGTCCCTTTGTGGCGTGCATACGTGTCGGCGAGGAGGAGGTTCGCAGCTGTTTGTCGGACCTTCCTCTGGATGCGCTCAGGGGGTGCTGTCCGGTGCGGAGTCCCGGGGTCTATCGGCGCCAGCGGCATATGCCGGGGCGTTGGTTCTCGACGACGGCGGGCTGCTTTTTGGAGTACGAGAGCCTGCTTGAGCGCGACTGGATGCTGTTGATGGATTTCGACCAGGAGGTCGAGTGGATCTGTGAGCAACCGTTGCGATTGCGCTATAGCAAGGACGGCAGGCCGGCCAGCCATGTCCCGGATCTGCTGGTGTGGCGGGGCGAGGCGCCCGAGCTTTGCGATGTCAAGAGCACCAAGCGTGTTGAGGATCCCGAGTTCCAGGCTCAGGTTCGCGCGATGGAGCTGGCGTGCGCGGAGGCGGGCATGGGCTACCGAGTGTTGTCCGAGCCCGATCGTCAACTGCTTGTGAACGTGCGGTGGCTGGCTGGGTTTCGCGAGCCGCCTGTCGATCCCGACGGTGAGCGCGCGCGGATTCTGTCGGCGTTGGCCGTCGGTCCGTGCACGATCTTCGAGCTGCTTGCGGGTGGGAGCGAGCCGGCGCTTGTGCGGCCAGTGCTGATGCACCTATTGTGGATCGGAGAGGCGCTGATCGATCTGTTCGAGCCGATCTGCGAGAACAGCCGTTTGTGGTCGCACTCCCGAGTGGCGGCGTGATGGAAACCCGGACCTTGGCCATCGGGAGCCAGCTGTCGCTCGGCGACGAGACGATCACGGTCACCTCTGCGGGTGACGCGGAGGTGCACGGCGTAACGGCGGGCGGCGAACAGGTCCGCTTCGTGCTGACGCGGGTCACGGACGAGCCAGCCCAGTGCAACGAGGAGTGGCGGTTTGGACCGGTGCTGCTTGACGCTGGTGCGCTGAGCGATGCGCAGCTGTGCGAGGCGGCCGAGCTGCTCGGACATCTGAACGAGGCGTGGTTTGGCTATCGCTCGGGTGACCCCGGGCGCCCATCGCCGGGCGAGCCACGGGCGGGCTTTGACCCTACCCAGACGACGCTTCGGAAGAGGGCTGCGGCGAAGGCGGCAGAGCTTGGCTGCTCGGTGGGGAAGCTGCACAGAAAACGCCACGACGTGCTGCACAAGGGTCTTGGAGCGCTGGTTGACGGGCGGGCGGCGCGCTCGGCGACCGGCCCTGGGATCGACGCTCGGCTGCGGGCGGCGATCCTCGCCGAGGCGGAGGGGCTGGCGGAGTCATCGGATGTGCGCAAGATGCAATTTCGCGCCAGAGTGGCGGGCCGCCTGGCGCGTGAGAGCGGTGAGCCGTTGGTGCTGCCCTCTTCGCGACAGACGTTCAACCGGATAGTCGATGAGGTGCTGGCGCCGACTGGCCTGTTTCGCTTGGCGGCCAAGAGCCGGCGCAGCGCGCAGAGCGCCCCGAGCGAGGGTCTCGGGTCGCTGGTGGCCGAGCGGCCGGGTGAGTACGTCGCGATCGACACCACGAGCCTGGACGTGTTCGCGATCGACCCCTTCACCTTCCAGTGGGTGGGGCTTGATCTGACGGCCGCGCTCGACGTGTGCACCCGCTCGATCCTGGCGTTTCGCCTGACCCCGTTCTCCACCCAGGGCGTTGATTTGGCGCTGCTGCTATCCGATCTGCTCTCGCCGACGCCGATGGATGGGCGCTGGCCGGTGGATGTTCCCTACCCGTATTGCGGGGTGCCCAAGAGTCTGGTGCTGCGCGCGTTCGAGTTGCCCGCGGACACCGCGCTGTGCCCGCGGCCGACGATGCGCCCGGGGACGGTCGTGATCGACCGCGGGCGCAACTACCAGTCGGTCGCGTTCATGGCCGCGTGCGAGCACCTGCGGATCAACGTGCAGTCGGCGCGGCCCTATCGCGGCTCGGACAAGGGCTGGATCGAGCGTTTGTTTCGCACCATGCGCGAGCGGCTGCTGGAGTCGCTGCCGGGCTACACGGGCCCGAACGTGCTCGCGCGCGGCAAGGACGTCGAGGCGGACGCCGTCTATTTCACGCACGAGCTGGAGGCGATCATCGGGCGCTGGATCGCGCTCGACTACCAGCGCCGCCCCCATGAGGGGCTGCGCGTCCCCGAGGCGCCGCATCTGACGCTCAGCCCGAACGAGGCTTACGAGGAGGCCGTCGCGCGTACCGGCTTTGTTTATGTGCCGTGCGATCAGGACCTGCACTTGCGCCTGCTGCCGGTCCAGGCGCGGGTGATCGGCCGCGGCGGTGTCGAGATCGCCGGGCTGACCTACGACTCGCCAGCGCTTGATCCTTACCGCCAGCGCCGCTCGCCGCTACAGGCGTTGGATGGCAAGTGGCCGGTTCGCGTCGACCGCCGCGAACTCGGCCGGGTGTGGTTTCAAGATCCGCGCGACGAGCGCTTCCATGAGCTCTCCTGGCGTCATGCGCGCGAGGTCGAGCGCCCGTTCGGCGCCTCGGCGCTCTGCTACGTCAAGCGCCTGCTGGTCGAGTCGGGTATGCAACGCCCGAGCGAGGAGGAGATCGCGACCGGGCTGGCGCGCCTTTTGCACGGGCTCTCCGATGAAGATCTGTTCCGTGACCGTCGCGCGCGCCGTGAGGCGGTCAGGCAAGCCGTGGTCGCTGAGCAGCGCCGCGCACCGGCCAGCACAGCCGAGAAGACCGTCGCGCCGGCACGGCCCGAGCCGGACGCGTGGTCTGATCTACAAATCCCTGCGCTCGAGCTCGAGCGGTGATTGACCCCGGGGCAGAGCGCTGGCGGCGCCTCACGGTCAAAGAGGGCTGGCGGCAGTTCGTAGGCGACGAGCCGACCGAGCGTCCCGAGCGCATACGCGTGGGTGACTACCGCCGCATGAACGAGCGCTCCAGAGCAGCCTATGACCGTGAGCGTGTGCGCCACGCGCACGGCTTTGGGCCGATCCGCTCGCTCTACGCAGATATTCACCGCACGCTCTCCCGGCTTGTCGTCTCCAACGAGCTGAGGGGTCCGGGGGCGCGCCACGGCGCCGCGCTCGATGGCGACCCAGGCAACGGCAAGTCGACGATTGTGAGCCAGTTCGGACGCCACTATGAGCGCCGCTGCCGTGGCCGTTATCCGCACGAGCTGACCCTTGAAGGGCACGAGTACCTGCCGGTGCTTTACGTCAACGTCGACGCGCTGCCGACGATCAAGGGCCTCAACGAAGCGATGCTCGCCTTCTACGGTCTGGGGCCCTCCGCAGCGCGCCAGCGCACGCCAACTGACCCAGCACGTGCTCTCGTGCGCGCGCCTATGCCAGACATCGTTGATCGTGATCGACGACATCCATCTCCTCGAGCTGCGCCGCGAGGCCGACCGCGACGCGAACAACCACCTCAAGCGGCTCGCCAACGACCTGCAGGCGACGTTCGTATACGCCGGGGTCGGGCTCTCCCACGGCGGGTTCATGCACGAGGGACTGCTCGGTGCCGACGCGGCGCTGGCGCAGATCAGCCGGCGCTTCAAACGGCTCCCTGTTGAGCCGCTACGGCGCTCTGCGGAGAGCGAGCGGACGTTGTGGCTGGGTGTGCTCTCCGTCTTCGAGCGCGAGCTCGTGCTGCTCGCTGGCAAGAGCGGCGATCTCTGCGGCCAGGCGGACTACCTGTGGCGGCGCACGCAGGGAGTGATCGGCTCGCTCACGCAACTGTTGACCGAGGCAGCCGCGGAGGCGATCGACTCGGGGGCCGAGCGGATCACGCGAAAGCTGCTCGACAGCATCGATATCGGCTATGCGGCCGAGGTCGGCGCGGGCCGCCAGCAGCCACGACGCGCGGCGTGAGGACGCTACCCCTTCGCCTGCCCCCGATCGATGAAGAGAGCCTGCCGGGCTACCTACGCCGCTACGCCTGCGCCTTCGGTATCCCGCCCGCGGATACCCTGCGAGCGACGGGCCTGCTTGCGGACACAGAGCCGCTTCACGCTGCGGGGCCCTATCCGCTGTGGCTCACAGACCAGCAAGCCGCTCGCTTTTGCACCGCGACCGCCCTGGGGCGGGGGAGGGTATCGCAGATGCTTCTCTCGCGTTTTGAGGGGATCGCATTCGCTGCGCCTGCGAGCGCAGGCTATACGAAGCGGACACGGTCGGTGCTCGCCCTGGAGATCTCGCTGTGGAAGACACGCGCCTGCCCGGACTGCCTGCGCACCGACGGCGCGTGGCGCCTTCGCTGGCTGCTGCCCTGGTCGGTCCTCTGCGTCCGCCACGAACGACTTTTGCTCTCGCTCTGCCCGGCCTGCCGGCACCCGCTGCGTCTGGGCCGCTGGGCGAGATGGCCACACGACGATCGCGGACCAGAGCTGGGGGTCACCTCCTGCTGGCAGAGTGCTCACGGGATGGTTTGCCGTCATCCCTTGCAGGACGCCGACTCGCCGCGCGTCGTGGGCGATCCGCTGCTGCTCGCGGCCCAGCGGCGGATCGACCGAATTCTGGACGGGCAAACAAAACCGATCCTCGCGGGCGCGACGTGCGAAGCGCTGCAATACCTACGCGACCTACGCGCGCTGGTTCGCCTCGCCCAAGGCGAGCAGACACTTCAGAAGCACGCCAGGGAGCCGGGCGAGCGGATCGCAGGCAAGCGGGGTGCCTCAGAGCGGACGCTGGCGGACCCCGCGCGCGTCGCGGGAGCGCTACCAAAGGCGCTCGCGATGGCCGACGTGCCGCACCCCGACGCGCTTTGCGATTCGATCCGCGCGCTGGCAGACAAGCGCTACGCGGAAAGCGGCCAGCCGCTGACGAGGCCGCGGGAATTTCGCGCGATCTCCCCGCTCCTGCGCGAGGCGATCGTGCACGCGGCCCGGACCGCCTCCTACGCGAACGTCGCGGCCCGCTTCGGCTTCGATCCCCGCCGCTATCGACGCCCAGCCGACCTTCACCCCGCGCTCCAGCGGCGCCACGTGCCCCAGCTCTACTGGCGCGAGGACTACGAGCGCGACCTGGAGCCGCTGTTTTGCTTCGGCGATTTCTCGCCCTGGATGGCGCGCCGCCTCTGCTCCGTGCTGCTGGTGCGCATGCTCACACCAGCAGACTGGACGAGCGCCAGCCGCTACCTGGGCCTGCCGGAGGACTTCAAGCACAACTCGCTTCACGCCGCCCTCGCCCGGTTCACCAGCCACGGCTCCCTGCCGAAGCTCATCGAAACGATCAAGCGCAGCGCGAGCAACCGTGCGGCATCGGGCGGACTCATTGACTATGAACAGCGCCGAGCACACCTGGCCACCTGGCAAGGCATCGAGGAGGACACCTGGCCCTACCTTCGACCCAACCTACATCCAGACCCCCGGCGCCCAGACTTCCCGGACCGGCGCGCCAACGCCTCGGTGTGGCTCTGGTGCGAGCTGACCAGCGGCCACGAGCGAGCAGCACCAATCGAACTGCCCGGCACCCTCAACAAGCACCGCGAATTCAAGGAACGCCACCTCGACGCTCTACGCGAGCGCCTGCTCGTTCTTGGCCAACTGCTCCTCGACACCCCCACCCCAGCACGAAGCACCATCCGAACACAACTCGCGGCCACGCTCACCCAACGAGGCCAACTCACAACCACACGCCAGCGGTTCACTACCGTCGACCCGATCATCAACGAACGAGTGCTCGCGCACGTCAGCGCTCACACGGGCGTCGACATCCAAACGATCAAAACCACAGCACACGTGTCCGAACGCCCGGCCGCCATCATCCACGCCCGTCTGCTCACCGCCGCACTGCTACGGCGAACCGCGCTCGCGTCTTGGACCGCAATCGCCTCAACCCTCGGCGGCGCCCCAGGACACCTCACCGTCAACGACCACGCCTACCACGCCGCGCTCCAGCGAAACCCGACGCTCGCCACCGAGCTCGAGCAGCTCGTGCGCGCCATCGAGGACTGGCAGACAGCCCTCCCGAGCACCCCAACCACACCCCACAACGAACGCATGCGCGACATCGCCGCATCCATCAAAACACACGCAGCCGAACTCTTCACACAACCCCACACCGCCGACCTTGCACTGCGGGCCAGCATGCTCGCCTGCCGAGCACACACAGACCTCACCTGGGCCGCCATCGCCGCCATCCACGACCTTCCGGTCGCCCAACCCGCGTTCTCGCGAGCCACCGTCACCCACCACCGCCGCATCGACCCCGACTTCAACGACCGATACCAGCAACTCCTCAATCACGCCCAAGAACTTCGGAGTGCAGCGGGCTTCGCCAACGCGAACCTCACGCGTGGCCTGACAGAGACAAACCGACGGTCACGCAGACGCAACTGAGATGATTCCGTCTCGGTGCGCCGGATAATCGCAACCATGCTCGCCCTCACCGCTACAGGCGCGCTCATCGCTGGGTGCGGGACGAGCGACGCCGCCTCCTCCGCCCCGGCCGATCCGAACGCGATCAATCTGCACGCTGCAGACGAAGCGAGGTTTGGCCCCTTCGGCCCCGGCGTGGAGAAGTGCGATGGCGGCTGGGTCGACGCCAGGGAGTCATTGTTGTTCGAATCTCAAGCGTTCGTAAACCGTGACGACGGTGGCCCGTCTGATCTCATCTACGGCGATTCGTCTCATCCCATCTGGGAAGTGCGCTCTGCGGTCTACATGATGCGGAACGCGGCCCTCGCAGTTCGCCGAGTTCGCCTCGCCGGCAGCACCCTTGCTCGCGTCTGTCTCAAGCATTTCAAGGAAGCAGACAGCCGGAGGCCAGTCGGCAGCGGCGGTACCAACGAACCGTTCATCCACAAGGTTGAGGTTTCTGCGCTGCCTTCGCCTCTGCCCGGTGTGCCCGTCTACGGGATGCGGTCGAGGGCCTGCTTCGGCCTCTTCTCTGCCTGCGACTAAGGTCATGCCGAATCCGTCCAGGACTACTTCGGGTTCGTAGTGGGATCTGCGCTGATCACACTCCATGACACAGGCACGTCGGGCGCGTTCCCCTCCACAACCGAGCGACGACTCCTCGCACTGCTCCACAAGCGCGCAGAGGCACAAAAGCTCTGAGGTCCACCACGGCTCTCAGCCGCGTTCGAAACTACAATTTTGCGCCGACCTGCTCGACGGTCTGCAGGCGATCGCACCAGCGCCGTGGCGGGGCAGGTGTTCCGATATACCTTCGCTGACTATGCGCCGGACGTGGAGAACACCGGGGGGCGCGTTGGAACCCGCCGGGCGTCGCAGCGCTACACTCCCGCTCGTGCTTGGCAGATCGCTGGCAGCGATGCGTCGTTTGGTTGCTTGTGTGACCCTCGCGGGGTTGATGGTGCTCCAGCAAGCGAGCAACACCTTGGCGGGCCAGGACGAAGGCAAGAGGCCGTCACCTACGAACTTCTACGGCGAACGGGACAACCTCGAAGGCAAAACCACAAGGACCTACAAGGGTCACATCGTCTCTGGCACGGGCCTATATGCCAAGGCGAACGGAAGCATGACAATCACGATCATCCTGAATCAGATCAGGCGGGCGTCCGACTACCCATACGAAGCAGAAACGGAATACGCCGTCTCCGTGACGCTGCGTGGAGCCACCTGTCAGAAGCACCCCCACACCCACAAAAGAGATGGATGTCTGACAACCTCCGGAACAATCAAAGGCACGGGCGCCGGCGAGCGGCAGATGATACCCGACACCGCGTCCAAAATCGCTCTGACAAGTGCCTCGGGGAAGATCAGCCCCCTCGGGAATGTGAGCGCGCACGGCGAGCTGGTAGGCACCGGATACGTAGCGAGCGGCACGAGAAGGATGTGGATGATCCTCGCTACCAAGAGTGGCACGGTCTCGATCGGGGGCGAAGGCCCGCGTGTCGGCGGATTCACTGCACCGTAGCCGTGCGCCAAGTGCCGTAGCGGCGATTGCGACCCGACTTCAACCATCGATACCGACAGGTTCTCGATCACGCCAAAGCACTTCGGCGAGCAGCGGGCTTGGCCAACGCGAACCTCGCTCGATGCCTGACAGAGACAGACGGACAGTCACGCAGGCGCAACTGAGATGCTCTCGTCTCGGTGCGCCGGATCATCGCAACCACGCTCACCCTCGCCGCTGCAGGGGCGCTCATCGCTGGGTGCGGGAAGAGCGACCGCGCGTCCTTTGGCAGCGTGAGTATGACGTTCACGAAGGCGCAAGCTGTTGCGTATGCCAATGCGGTCAATCTGCGTGCCGCCGACGTTCCCGGACTCGTCGGCGCTCGGCTGCCACACAAACGCGAAACCAGGTATGGGCCATTCGGCGCTATGATGGAAAGGTGCGATGGCGGCGTGGTTAACGTCGGGGAAGTCATCGGGCTCATCTCGCAGAGATTCAAGCGCAGCAACGCGCGCCAGCGAGGCACGAGCTTCAGTGACAGCTTGCTACCGATCGAAAGCGTGCACTCTGCGGTCTACTTGATGGGGAGTGCAGCGCTTGCGTCCAAGGAGTTCAACGCCACCGACAGCTCCCGCGCTCGGCGGTGCCTGAAGCCCTTCCTCGTGGACGAGCATGTCACCACTGTGGCCGAAGGCGCGACCGTCGCAGAACCGCTCTTCAGTCAGATCGAGGTCTCTGCGCTACCTTCCTTGCTGCGGGGCGTGCGAGTCTACGGGCTGCGCATGACTGCCGGCGTGGCAATCGAAGCGCCCAGCGCGAAGGGCCGTTCCAACTACTACGAAGACTTCTTTGGGTTTGTGGTGGGATCTGCACTCATCACGCTTAACGACACATGCGCCCCGCACGCGTTCCCCTCCGCGACCGAGCGACGACTCCTCGCACTGCTCTACAGGCGCGCAGAGGCACAAAAGCTCTGAACTCCACGACGGCCCTAACCGCGTTCGAAACTAGCCTTCACATTCGCAACTATCGTGAGCGGCTACATGACATGATCACCTGTCAAGGGTGCCGCACTTAGTGCTACACTCCTGGTATGCCGACGAAGAAGCACCGTTACACCATCACGAGTGATGAGAAGGTCGAGTTCGCGCTCCGGCAGCAGTTCGGTGAGGCGGCGGAAAAGCCGGAGG
>CAZOQI010000038.1:0-87093 GCA_964582105.1 uncultured Solirubrobacteraceae bacterium | reverse complement strand
CGCAGACCCTGATCGCGAAGGTCAAGGAGCTGCTGAGCCAGGCCGCGACACGCACGATGGCCCCGCCGCGCGCGGCCGCTCCCGCCGCCGCGCCCGCGGCCCCCGCCCCCCCCCCCCCCCCCCCCCCCCCCCCCCCCCCCCCCCCCCCCCCCGCTGGCTGCAGCTGCTTGCCCTGATACTCCAGCAGGTCCATAGCGGCGCGGGACTCTAGCGAAATGGAGTCCCACCCGCGGGAGTCCCACCCGCCCCGCACCGCGCCTTGGGACGCCGGGAGGGCATAATGCCCACCTCATGGCCATCCCGAAGAACGTCACCTTCGTCACCTTCGACGTCTACGGCACGCTCATTGACTGGGAGAGCGGCATCCTCGAAGCCTTTTCCAAGGAGGCCGAGCATGAGGGCTTCGAGCTCGATCGGAGCCTCGTCCTGCCGCTCTTCCACGAGATCTCCCGCGAGGTGGAGAGCGGCTCCTACGAGCTCTACGCGGAGGTGCTGCGGCGCACCGCCGTGGAGATCGCCAAGCGCATCGAATGGCCCCTGGAACCCTCCCGCTCCGGCTTCCTGCCCGATTCGGTGCAGCGCTGGATGCCCTTCAAGGAGACCACCACGCAGCTGCCCAAGCTCGCCAGGAAGTACCAGCTGGGGCTGCTCTCCAACATCGACGACAAGCTGCTCGGACAGACCCGCCGCCACATCCCGCTCGACTTCGACCTCGTGGTCACCGCCCAGCAGGTCCGCTCCTACAAGCCCGAATCGGCTCACTTCACCGAGTGCGCCCGGCGCATGGGCACCAAGAAAGGCTGGGTGCACGTGGCCTCCAGCTACCACCACGACGTGGCGCCGTGCATCAAGGCGCGCGTGCCGGTCATCTGGGTCAACCGCAACAAGGAGGTCCTGGAGTCCAGCCAGAAGAAGCCCACCGCCGAGGTCGCCACCCTGCGCGAGGCGGCCAAGCTGCTCGGCATCGCCTGACGCGGCGCGGGGACCAGAACAAAGAGCCAGAACGGGGATCACAGTGCGCGTCGTCTCCCTGCACCCCGACGTCATCCTCATCACCAGCCAGATCTGGCAGACCAACTGCACGATCGTGCGCGCCGGCGAGGAGTGCTTTCTGATCGACTCGCCGATCCTGCCCGAGGAGCTGCAGGCGCTGCCCGCCGTGCTGGAGCAGGCAGGCATGGAGGGCGGCCCCAGCGGTCTTCTGGCCACGCACGGAGACTGGGACCATCTGCTTGGCCGGCTGGTCTTCCCGGAGGCCTCCCTGGGCTGCGCCCAGACCACCTCCCAGCGCCTGCTCGCCGCCCCGGGGGAGCCGCAGCGAGAGCTGCGCGCCTTCGATGAGGAGCACTACCTCGACCGCCCCGCCCCGCTTGCGTTGGGCCACGCCCAGACGCTTCCCGTCCCCGGGCGCCTGGCGATCGGCCCGCACGAGCTGGAGCTGCACCCCGCCGAAGGTCATACCTGCGACGGCATGGCCATATTGATTCCGTGGGCCAAAGTGCTCTTGGCGGGGGACTACCTCTCGGCCATCGAGATTCCCTTCTTCGGCGAAGGCCACGGCGACCTGGATGCATATCAAGCCACGCTCCAGCACCTGCGGCCGCTGGTGGGAGCGGCAGAGCACGTGGTGCCGGGCCACGGCCCCGTCCTTGACAGCGCTCGCGCCATGACTGTGCTCGAGGAGGATCTCGCCTACCTGTCTGCTCTGGAGCAGACGGGCGCCCAGGCGCAACTGCCCTCCGGACGGCGGACCAGGATGCAGCGTCAGCTGCACACGCAGAACGTAAAGGCCGCCGGCCCTACAGCGGGTGGTAGTAGCGCGACACCTCCAGCAGCTGGCTGAGCACGTCGTGGCCAAAGATCAGCATCACGATCGCCACCCCTGCCACGGGTCCCCAGCGCCGTCCTCCGCCGCGCGCCGCCAGCGCCAGCAGCGCGCCGCCGAGCGCCAGCATGGGCAGGAAGTAGCGCGGCTCGGAGTCCCCCGCCGCGAGCGTCGGGAAGGATTCGAAGGAGGCGGCCGGGAGCAGCACCATCAGCCCCAGCAGCATGGAGCCGTAGGCGGCCAGCTCGGAGCGGCGCTTGCGCAGCGCCTCGCGTCCTGCGTACAGCTCGCGCACGCACAGGCCGGCGATCGCTCCCGCGGGAATCAGCGCGACCGTGTACACCCACCCCGGGAACACCGTCTCCAGCCAGTTGTAGCGTCCGATGAGCCCTTTGAACCAGATGTTCAAAGCCGGGGTGATCCCCGGGAAGTCGCTGGGCATCCCCGGCAGCCGGGGTAGGTAGAACTGCCAGATGTAGCTGAACTCGGCGGACAGGCCGTGGCGCTTCACCACTTCGATCGGGCCCAGCACGACG
This sequence comes from uncultured Solirubrobacteraceae bacterium, assembly GCA_964582105.1. GTDB lineage: Bacteria > Actinomycetota > Thermoleophilia > Solirubrobacterales > Solirubrobacteraceae > Palsa-744. The sequence continues at coordinate 84,732 of CAZOQI010000038.1, read as the reverse complement.
CTCAGCGGTTCCTTGTGCCGCGTGAGTTGGGTCAGCGCGTACAGCACCACTGGGCCGCTGCAGGCCAGCGCCAGCGACCGATATGCCTGGCGCCGGGACACCTGCGCCGTGCGCACGGTCAGCAGGATCAACCCGACGGCCGTGCCCGGAATCAGCGCGAGGAAGTTGACCTTGGTCAGCAGACCGGTGGTCACCACCGCGCCCAGCGCCGCCGCCAGCCGTGGCTCGAACCCGCGCCGGAAGGCTCGCGCGAGGCAGTAGAACAGCGCCGCGCACACCCCGAACAGCAGCGTGTCGGGGTTCAGCGAGCCGCCGTCGAACGCCAGCAGCGGCGACAGCGCGACGCCCAGCCCGCCCACCGTCCACGCCCACGGGACGGCGGGCAGCGCCTCGCGGATGAAGAGGAACACGAACAGCGCCGTTATGCCCGTCAGGAGCGCCGACAGAAGTCGCATCAATGCCAGACGGGTCAGCAGCGAGCTGCTCGAGCCAAGCTCATACGGGATCGTCTGCAGCGCGTAGTACAGCGGCGGCTCGGAGGCCGCCACGCCGACGCTGCCATCGCCTTTGCGCGACAGCGGCTGGGAGAGGTCGTGCACGAGCTGTTCGCGCCGCGCCCGCGAGGGAACGGCGTCGGTGCCCGGGTTGAGGATCGTTTCCCCGAATTCCAGGTCGCGCATCGCCGCCAGCTCCTCGGGCGAGAAGTTTTCTTCCGAGGATCCATTGGGCAGCTTCCCGTTCTCCACGAGCTGCTGCACGTAGGCGAAGTGCGCCTGCTCGTCCGCTCCCTGCAGCGGAGGGATCAGGATCGACCAGATCGCGCAGTTGGCAACGGCCACCGCCGCGCACACCCAGGCCGTGCGCGGCACGCGGCGCAGCATCTCCAGCGTGCGGCTGGGCCTGCTCGTGCTCGCCCGTGTCCTCGCCCGCCTCTGGACTCGCTCCCGCGGCACCCGCCGCGGCGGCCTGCGCGGAGCCTCCGCTGTCCCGCGGCTGGGCGCTCTCGTGCTCGCGCGCCTGCTCATCGCAGATCCCGCACGAGCAGCCACGAGCTGAGGCCGGCGATGCTCAGCAGGAGCGCGAAGGGGATCACGACGATCCCCGCGCCGCCGCCGACCGTAAGGCCGATGCGCCGCGCCGTGGGCAGCGCCAGCGACAGCCACGTCCTGTCATCCGGCCGCAGGTATTCGAAGCGCATCCGTCCCGGCAGCACCTGACTGCCTTCGGTGACCGCCGGCGAGAACTTCGTGTTCGCCCCCCGCAGGTTCACCAATTGCTGGCGCTTTGCCAGCGTCACGCAGATTTTCGTGTGCGGGTGGGTGCCCACCACGCGACTCACCGGGATCGACACCACCGCGCCGGTCCAGCCGTAGCCGATTTCGCCGCTGCTCACCACCTCGCCGCCGCTCGTTGCCAGCAGTTTGATCCTCGGCCCCAGCAGCGACAGCAGCGAAACCCGCATCACGGTGGTGCCCGCCGGCACCGTCTCCTCGCCCTGGCAGATCGTGGCCGGCACCGAGGTGGCGCCGATTTCGGTGGGCAGCGGCGTCCCGTCGGTCCCCGCCTGCACCAGCGGCGAGCGCGCCAGGCTCACCCCCACGGCCGCGGCCACGAGCGCCAGTCCAATCGCGACTGCGACCCGGATGCGCACTATCGCCGCCGCAGTCCGAGGATGCTCAGCAGAAACGAGACGAAGGCGATTTGCACGCCCACGACCACCAGCGTCGCGGCCGCGATCGCCACCCGCTCCTGCGAGAGGCTGCCCAGGCCGGCGTGGATCCATTCCAGCACCACCATCACCACCATCGCCAGCCCCAGCAGCGCCACCGTGCCGCCGAGCATCAGTCCGTGCTCCAGCCGATAGCGCCGGCTCATGCGCTCGAACCAGGGGTCGTGCTCGCCCATGAAATACGTCGCGTACGCCAGCGCGCACAGGCCCAGGCTCACGATCTGCGAGCCCACGATCACAAGCAGCGAGCCGGCGATCAACGAGTGCACCGCCCACTGGCGGCCCAGCACGTCGATGTGCGCCGCCACCATCACGCAGATCACCGCGCCCAGCGCGGCGATCGCGGCGCCCGGCAGGATGAACAGGTGTTTGGGCGAGTGCAGCAGCAGAAAGCGCAGGTGCCGCCAGCCGTCGCGGAAGCTCGACAGCTTCGACTCGCCGCCGCGCGCGCGATACTCGATCGGCAGCTGGCGGATGTCGAGCTTGGCCTTGGCCGCCCGCACGACCATCTCCGAGGCGAACTCCATGCCGGTCGTGCGCAGGTCAAGGCGCTCCAGGTGTTCGCGGCGGAAGGCGCGCATGCCGCAGTGGGCATCGCTCACGCCGGTGTGAAACAGCAGGTTGAGGAAGCTGGAGAGCAGCGGATTGCCGATGTAGCGGTGGTGCCACGGCATCGCCCCGGGCTGGATGTTGCCCATGCGGTCGCCGATCACCATGTCCCCGCCCACTTCCAGCTCTCCCACGAAGCGCGGGATCTCGTTGAAGTCGTACGTCAGATCGGCGTCGGCCATGACGATGTACTCGCCGCGCGCCGCCGCGAACCCGGCCAGGTAGGCGCTGCCATAGCCGCGCACCGGCTCGTGCACCACGCGCGCGCCCGCCCGCTGCGCCAGCTCGGCGCTGCCGTCTTCGGAGTCGTTGTCGGCCACGATCACCTCGCCCAGGATCTCCGCCCGCTCCATCGCGCCCAGCGCGATCGCCACGCACTGCTCGATGCTCTCGGCCTCGTTCAGGCATGGAATCACCACCGACACCACGCAGGCGGGGTCCTCGCGGCGGTCGATCGCAAGCGTGCTCTGGGCGCTCGCGCTCATCGGCTTGGGGTGTGTTTGGGCACGGGTCGCAGGGCCTGTCGATGGAGGCAATACATCCGAATAACGGGATGGCCTCCACTGTGCCCTATCCTGGCCCGGTCGTCAAGTAGATAGAAACATTCAGAGCGGACTGAGGACGTAGATGTGCCCGTTTCGGCTCTGCGGGCGCTCTGATGCGAGGGCGCGGACGCCCTGGCCGGGCCCATTTGGGCGCTCCGATGCGAGCGCGCGAGCGCGCTGCCTGGCCCCAGGCCGCTCTGCTGGCGAGGGTGCGGACGCCCTGCCCCGACCCTCCGGGCGCTCGCCCGCGCTACTCGGGGCCGGCGCTCTTGATCGTGGCTATCGGCGCGCCCGCGGCTATCGGCGCGCCCTCCGCGATCGGCAGCTCGGCGATCGTTCCCGCCTTGTGGGCGGTGATCTCATTCTCCATCTTCATCGCCTCGATGATGCACAGCAGCTGGCCCTCCTGCACTGTGTCGCCCTGCTTGACCAGCACCTTCCACATGTTTCCCTGCAACGGCGAAGGCAATGTGTCCGGCCCTCCCGCGGAGGAGACCTTCCGCTCGGTGCGCCTGGGCGCCCTGCGGGCGCCGGCCGGCGCGGTTCCATTCATGCCCGCGCCCAACGCTCCAGCGGCGGGCGGATCGCCCACCACGCGCACGTCAAAGCGCCTCCCGGACACCTCCACCGTGTATGTCTGCTCGACCTTCTCGCCGTCCCCGTTCCCGTCGCCCTCGCCGTCCTCCCCGCCGCTCCTGGCGGGCGGGGCCGCAAAGGCCAGCGTCTTCAGCCACTTCCTGTCCTCCAGCAGATCCCTGCAGGTCTCCCCGCGCGCCCACTGATCCGTCCTCAGCAGCGCCTTGTGGAAGGGGATCAGCGTCTTCAGGCCCTCGATCTCGTATTCATCCAGCGCCCGCAGCATGCGCCTCGTGGCTGCCGCGCGGTCGGCGTCCCACACGATCAGCTTGGCCACCATCGGGTCGTACATCGGCGACACCTCCCCGCCCGCGCCCACGCCCGAGTCCACGCGCACCCCAGGTCCCGACGGCTCGCGGTAGGCGCCGATCTTCCCGGGGGCCGGGGCGAAGTTCCTGGAGGCGTCCTCGGCGTTGATGCGGCACTCGATCGCGTGGCCCCGCAGCGCAATCTCCTCCTGCCTGTGGGACAGCGGCTCGCCCGCCGCCGCGCGAATCCCCTCCTTGACGATGTCCACGCCGGTGGTCATCTCGCTCACGCAGTGCTCCACCTGCACGCGCGTGTTCATCTCCAGGAAGAAGTACTCGGCCTCCCCGCCCTCGCCGGGGGCCAGCAGGCCCTCGATCGTGCCCGCTCCCACGTATTGCACGGCCCGCGCCGCCTCCACGCCGATCTCGCCGATGCGCGCCCGCAGCTGCGGCGAGACGATCCACTCCGGCGCCGGCGACTCCTCGATCACCTTCTGGTGACGGCGCTGGATCGAGCAGTCGCGCTCGCCCAGATGGATCACGTTGCCGTGGCGATCGGCCAGCACCTGCACCTCCACGTGCCTTGGGTCGGGCAGGTAGCGCTCCAGGTACACCGTCGCGTCGCTGAAGAACTTCTCGCCCTCGCGGCTCGCGCCCTCGAAGGCGCCCTGCAGCTCCTCCTCGGCCAATGCCACGCGAAAGCCCTTGCCGCCGCCGCCGCCCGCGGCCTTCACGGCCACAGGGAAGCCGATCTCGCTCCTGGCGATCTCAAGCGCGTCCTCCACGGTGGCCACCGGCGTTGTCGTGCCCGGCACGATCGGCACCCCCGCCGCCGCCATCAGCTCGCGCGCCCGCGTCTTTGAGCCCATCGCTTCGATTGCGCTCGCGGGCGGACCGATGAAGACCACGCCCGCCTCCTCGCAGGCCTTCGCGAAAGGGGCGTTCTCGGCCAGGAAGCCGTAGCCCGGGTGGATCGCCTCGGCGCCGCTGCGCCGGGCCACGTCGAGGATCTTCTCGATGTTCAGGTAGTTCTCGGCGGCCGGCCCGGCGCCGAGGTTGTAGGACTCCTCAGCGCGCCCTGCGTGCAGGGCGTCGCGGTCGTGCTCGGAGTACACCGCCACCGAGGCGATCCCCATCTCCTCCAAAGCTCGCACGACGCGCACGGCGATCTCGCCGCGATTGGCTACCAGGACCTTCGTGAACATCATCCAGAGGCGGCACACTAGCCGCTCGCGGACCCTCCGTGCGCCGCCATCGATGCGCGTGGCAGGCACGCTCGCATCCGGGGAAAGCGCTCCACAAACCCCGGACGCGAGCTTGAGACACCGCCCTGGCACGCTTTCGCGTTCGGTGTCCCCTGCCTGCCTGGGTGGACGACACTGTGAGTCGTCACACCAGCTTGGCTTCGCAGGACCTTACTGACAGAGTCGTTCTGGATTTTTGAATACCGCTAAGGAGTACAGGACTTTGGCGGCCACGTCAATGTGCAGGTGCACGAATTTTCGAAAGATTTCGTGCGTCTGCACGAAGGTGAGCCATTTTTGGCTCTGCAATCGTACTTTTCGAGCGCCACATCGTGGCAAGATCTCGTGAAGAAATCGGAGACATTCGTCTGGAGCTGCGCCCCGAGGGGCTCCGCCAGCTCGCCGCGACCGCTCAGGCTCCGGGCGCCGAGGCCACCATGCCCGCGCCCACGGTCTCGTTGCTCGCCTCGTCGATCAGGATGAAGCTGCCCGTGCGGCGATTCTCGCCGTAGGCATCGAAGCTCAGCGGCGCGCTCGTACGCAGGCGCACCCTCCCGATGTCATTCAGGCCCAGCCGCGGCGGCGCCTGCGTACGCTCGAGCGTGTGCACGTCCACGCGATCGCGCAATTCCTCCACCACCGCGCTCGCGCTGCGCGTCGTGTGCTTGATCACGTACCTTCCGCCCGTCTCCAGGGGCCGCTCGTTCAGCCAGCACACGTCCGCCTCCAGCTCCCGCGCCACCGCCGGAGTCTCCTCCGGGCGGCAGATCAGCTCGCCGCGCGACACATCCAGCTCGTCCTCCAAGCGCAAGGTCAGCGACATCGGCGCCACCGCCTCCTCCAGCTCTCCATCGTAGGTGTCGATCGCCTTGATCCGTGTGCGCCCTCTGCCCGGCAGCACGATCACCTCATCGCCCCTGCGCAGCGCGCCGCTGGCCAGCTGGCCGGCGTAGCCGCGGTAGTCCCCATCGTAGCCGCGGCGGTCCCCGCCAGGGTGGGTGGAGGGCGAATGCGTGGCGGTTGAGATCGCGGGCCTCACCACCCACTGCACCGGGAACCGCGCGGGCCGATCGTAGGGGTGGTCGTAGGCCACCTCCACGCTCTCCAGCAGCTCCAGCAGGGTCGGGCCCTCATACCACGGCATCTGCGCGGAGCGATCCACCACGTCATCGCCCTCCAGCGCCGACATCGGTATGTACGCCACATCCGCCCTCTCTCCCAGCTTCGCCGCGAACTCCGCGAACGAGACCACAAGCTCGTCGAAGCGCTCCTGCGAGTACTCCACGAGGTCCATCTTGTTCACCGCCACAACCATGTGCGGGATGCCCAGCAGCGCGCTGATGAAAGCGTGGCGCTTGGACTGCTCCAGCACGCCCTTGCGCGCATCCAGCAGGACCACCGCGAGGTCCGCCGTCGAGGCGCCCGTGACCATGTTGCGCGTGTACTGCTGATGGCCCGGGCAGTCGGCGATGATGAACCTGCGCTTGGGCGTGGCGAAGTAGCGGTAGGCCACGTCGATCGTGATGCCCTGCTCGCGCTCCGCGCGCAGCCCGTCGGTCAGCAGCGCCAGGTCCAGCGCGCCCGAGCCGCCGCGGCGCTCGCTCGCCTGCGCCACGTGTTCCAGCTGGTCCTCGAACACCTGCTTGCTGTCGTACAGAAGGCGGCCGATCAGCGTGCTCTTGCCGTCGTCCACGGACCCGGCCGTCGTGAAGCGCAGCAGGTCCAGGGTCATCGCCCGGCTCCGCGCCGCGCGCGATCCGCGCAACCACGCGGCCAACCCGGCCCCCCTGTGGGGGGCCTTCTAAAAACAAAAAAGGCCATCTAGAAGTACCCCGCCTTCTTGCGATCCTCCATCGCGGCCTCGCTCACCCGATCGTCCGCGCGGGTCTCGCCGCGCTCGGTGATCCTCGTGGCCGCGATCTCCACAACCACCTCCTGCAGGTTCGCCGCCCGCGAGCGCACGCCGCCCGTGCAGCTCATGTCGCCCACGGTGCGATAGCGCACGGTCTCGCTGAAGACCCTCTCGCCGTCGATCAGCTCGGTGCCCTCGCGCCACGCATAGAGCATCCCGTCGCGCGCGAACACCTCGCGCTCGTGCGCGAAGTAGATCGAGGGCACCTCCAGCCCCTCCGCGTCGATGTACTCCCACACGTCCAGCTCCGTCCAGTTGGACAGCGGGAAGACCCGCACGTGCTCGCCCTTGCGTATGCGCCCGTTGTACAGGTTCCACAGCTCCGGGCGCTGATTCTTGGGGTCCCACTGGCCGAAGTCGTCGCGGAAGGAGAAGATGCGCTCCTTCGCCCGTGCGCGCTCCTCGTCGCGCCGCGCGCCGCCGAAGGCCGCGTCGAAGCCGTGCCCCGCGATCGCATCCAGCAGCGTCACCGTCTGCAGGCGATTGCGCGAGGCCCTTGGGCCAGTCTCCTCCACCACGCGGCCTCGATCGATCGACTCCTGCACGCTCGCCACGATCAGCCGCTCGCCCAACTCCTCCACGCGGCGGTCGCGGAACTCGATCACCTCGGGGAAGTTGTGCCCCGTGTCCACGTGCATCAGCGGAAACGGAAACGGCGCCGGGCGGAAGGCCTTCTCGGCGAGGCGCAGCAGCACGATCGAGTCCTTGCCGCCGCTGAACAGCAGCACTGGGCGCTCCAGTTCCGCCGCCACCTCGCGCATCACGTGGATCGCCTCGCTCTCCAGCGCGCGCAGGTGGCTCAGTTGGGGTCGTGCCGCCACGCTCATCATCGGCGCTCCAGGGTCCTCATCGGCGCTTTGGGATCCATTCACAGACCGACCGGCTCGACGTGCAAGCCGCACTCGGTCTTCTCGCTGCCCGCCCAGCGGCCCTCGCGGCCGCTCCCCGGCAGGGTGCAGGGGGCGCAGCCGATCGATGCGTAGCCCTGGTCGTGCAGGGGGTTGTAGGGCAGCCCGCGCGCGTGGATCTCGCGCCACAGGTCCTTCTCGCTCCACAGCGCCAGCGGGTTGTACTTCCAGATGCCCCTGCGCTCGTCGTGTTCGATCAGCTCCGTGCCCTCGCGCGTGGGGCCCTGCTCGCGGCGCACGCCCGTGATCCAGCCCTCCATGCCCTCCAAGGCGCGCTCCAATGCCCTCACCTTGGCGGCCGAACAGCAGTCCTCGGGGCCGGACCAGGCCCCGCCCGCCGCTTCGGGCCTGCTCGCGTCCTGCACCTCGATCTTCACGCCATAGCGCTGCTCGAACTGCCTCCAGGTCTCCAGCGTCTCCGGGAACAGAACCCCGGTGTCGATCGTCACGATTCGCACCGCTGTCTGGCCGTCGCCGATGCGCAGCAGCTCATCCAGCAGCACCGACTCCTCCTTCTGGAAGCTGCACAGCAGCACCACCTTGTCGCCGTGGCGCTGCACGGCCTCGCGCAGGGTGTCCTCTCCAGTCATACCGCGCACTCGCCCTCACCGCGAATCACCTGGAAGGGGGCATTGCGGTTCCAGTCGATGAAGCTGTTCATGTTCTGGAGGCTGAACTCCACGGGCAGCGACAGCTCCTTCACCAGCCCTTCCAGCTCGGGCGTGCCCACGCGAGCCACGAAGTCGTTCCACACCTCGCCCTCGTTGCGCTTGGCCTCGTAGTGGCGCAGCCAGCGCTCGATCGCATCCGGCACGCGCTTGGCGGGCAGGCGCAGCTTCAGGCGCGTGCCGAACACCACCGGGCCGCCTTCGTACACGCCGCCCACGTGGGGGATATAGGCGGGGATCGTGTGCTCGCCCACCTTGATCGACGCGCCATAGAAGCCGATCGAGCCCACGTGGTGCTGGCCGCAGCCGTTGGGGCAGCCGCTCATCTTGATGTGCACCTGCCGCGTCAGCGGGTCGCTTATCTCCATCGCTTCGATGCGCTCCTGCACCGCCTCGTTCAGGCCCATCGAGCTCGTGATGCCCAGCTTGCAGCTGTCCGTGCCGGGGCAGGACACCACATCGTTGACTTCCCGGCTGCCCGCGTCGCCCAGGCCCAGCTCGCCAAGGGCGCGCCACACGTCGTACACGCTCTCCTGCCTCACCCAGCGCAGCACCAGGTTCTGCTGCACCGTCGTGCGCGCATAGCCGCCCGAGTGCTCGCGCATGATCCTCGCCAAGCCGCGGAACTGCTCGGGGGTCAGATCGCCGCGCACGATCTTCACCTCCACGCTCACGAAGCCCGCCTGCTTCTGCTCCTTCACGTTGGCCGCGCGGAAGCGCTCGAAGTCGGACAGATCGCCGTTGGGGCTGCCATAGGATGTCGGCGCCGGGGGTGCGCTCAGCTCCTCATCGTCCAGGAACAGGCGCTGCTCCACGCTGAAGTCGCGTTCCCCCACCCACTCGCCCTTCAGCTCCTCCTCGACCTGCCGCCGCAGCTCGTCGATGCCGTACTTGTCCACGAACACCTTGATGCGCGCCCGCGCGCGGTTGACGCGCAGCCACTCCTGGCGATCGAAGATGCGAAAGACGGCCTCGGCGATCTTCAGGTACTCGCCGTCATCGAGCCCCACCCACTCGTACAGCACCGGGGCGACGCGCGGCATGATCGAGGTGCCGCCGCCCACCAGCATCTGCGCGCCGCGCACCTCGCCGGGGTGGGCAGGATCGTCGGACTCGCGCACGCGCGCCCGAAAGGCGATGTCGTGGATCTCGCTTATCGCCCTCCCGCTCTCGCTCGCGTCGAACGCCGTCTTGATCTTGCGCGGCATCGCCTGCGTCGTGGGGTGGCGCACGAAGTAGCGCACATACGCGCCCGCGTAGGGGGTCAGATCGAACAGCTCATCCGCGGCCACGCCCGCCCAGGGGTCGCCGGTGACGTTGCGCACGGTATTGCCGCAGCCCTCGCGGCTTGAGAGCCCCGCCTCGCCCAGCTCGCGGATCGCCCTCTCGGCGTCGGGCAGCGGGATGTGGTGCATCTGGATGTTCTGCCTTGTCGTCACGTGCCCCTTGCGCAGCGGCACATACTTCTCGATCACCTCGGCGAAGCTCTCCAGCTGCTCCGGCGTCACCCCGCCGAAGGGCAGCTTCACGCGGATCATCTGCACATCCGGCTGACGCTGCCCGTATACGCCCTGCTTGAGGCGGAACTTGATGAACTCGTCTTCGGGAGTCTCGCCCGCCAGGAACCTGCCCGCCTCGGTCTTGAAGTCCTCGTACTCCCGCTGCAATATCGGGATCACGTGGCCTGGGACGTTCTCGTAGACCTCCGGATCGGCCAGGGTTCCCCTGCCGTTGCCGGCGCCGTTGCTCTGGGCCGTGGCTGCTGTGGGCTCTTCGATCTGGGTGGTTGGGGAACCGGGCTCCATAGGCTGGCGGTCTCCTTGCGGGTTCGCTTTGAGGGTGGCGCAGTCAGCTGCAGGCCGGCGGGCCGGGTCCCTCAACTGGTCGGGAGGAATGCTGAACAGCATAATATACATAAAGCCAGGCGCCTTTCAGGGATTTTCTGACCATGCCGCCGGCTCGTCGGGCTCGTGGCCCACGCCCTCCAGCAGAGCCGTGCGCCGCCACGGGTCGGGCGGGGGCGCTGCCGGCGCCGGCGGTGGCGCCGTATCGCGCACGAAGCGCTCCAGAGCGGCCACGATCGCCGCTGCCTCCTCCGGTGAGGCTGCGGTGCGCAGTTCCAGCTGGGGACGGCGGTTGGGCACGATCGACATAGTTTGACGCAGAGTTAGGGTTCCTCACGTGAACAGGACGCTGGAAGACCTCATCGCCGCCGCCCCGCAGCCGCAGCGCACGGGGCTGCGCGTGGTGCTGACCCTTGCCGCGCGACCGCGCGGAGCGGCGCTCCTGGGCCGCATTCCGCTGCTGGCCGAGGTCGGACACTCGCTTCTGGCCATGAGCCGCTACGAGGATCCCGTGATCGCCCGCTCGCTGGGCTGGGACGCGGAGGCGGTTCTCGCGCGGGGTCGTGCGCTGCGGCGCGCGGAGGGGCGACCATGAGGCTGGGAGGGGCGACTGTGAGGCTGGGAGGGGCGACCGTGGGGCTGGGAGGGGCGACTGTGAGGCTGGGGGGCGACGGTGAGGCCGGGGGAGGGCGGCCATGATCGACCTCGAGGCTGACGTCTGCGTGATCGGCGCCGGCGCCGGCGGGGCCGTGGTGGCGGCCGAGCTGGCCGAGGGGGGCGCGCAGGTGGTATTGCTGGAGCAGGGGCCCTGGCACGATCCCGACGGCTTCACCGCGAGCCCGCCGCGGATGCTGGCCAAGCTGTACCGCGACGGGGGGCAGATGCTCACGGTCGGCACGCCGCCGATCGTCCTGCCGCTGGGCAGCGGGCTGGGGGGCACGACGCTGGTCAACTCCGGCACCTGCTTCCGTACGCCGTCGCACGTCCTGGAGCGCTGGCGCGAGGAGTTTGGCCTGGAGCTCGACGCGGAGGCGCTCGGCGCCTGCTTTCAGAGGGTCGAAGAGGCTCTCTCGGTCAGCGAGGTCAGCCCCGAGCTGGCCGGCGGCAACGCGATGGTCGCGCGGCGGGGTGCGCAGCGGCTGGGCTGGTCGCATGGCTACCTGCGCCGCAATGCGCGCGGCTGCGTGGGCTCGGGAGTCTGCGCGTTCGGGTGCCCCACCTCGGCCAAGCAGCACACCGGAATCACCTATGTGCCCAGGGCCGCCGCGGCGGGGGCGCGGATCATGACCGGGGTCACGGTGCGCGGGATCGAGGTGTGCGCGGGCCGTGTGCATGGGGTGCGCTCCGATGAGGTGGAGGTGAGGGCCCCGCGCGTAATCGTCGCCGCGGGCACCATCCACACGCCGCTGCTGCTTCAGGCAAACGGCATCGGCGCAGACTCCGGGCAGCTGGGGCGCAATCTGTCGATGCATCCCGCCACGGCTGCCTTCGCCCTGATGGACGAGGTCGTGGACATGGCAAAGGGGGTGCCGCAGAGCTTCTACGTCGATGAGTGGGCGGGCGAGGGCATCATGTTCGAGGGCATCGCCGGTCCGCCCTCCTACGCCGCTGCGTCGCTGCCCCTGCGGGGCGAGCGCCACGCTGCCGCCATGCGCTCCTACCGCCATCTGGCGCAGCTCGGGCTGATGGTCAGCGACTCCTCGCGTGGGCGCGTGCGCGCGGTGGCGGGCAGGCTGGGTGGGATCCTGATCCGCTACGACTTGGACGAGCGCGACCTTGCGCGCTTCCGCGCCGGCCTGCGGCGCATGGAGGAGCTGTTTCAGGGCGCCGGCGCGCGCGAGGTCTACCTGCCGCTGCCCGAAGGCGTCCCGCCCGAGCGGGCCAGGGCCAGGGATCTGCGCCTGATGGCCTTCCATCCCCTGGGCACGGCGCGCGCGGACGCCAACGCGGGGCGAGGGGTGGTCGATCCCAATCTGATGGTGCACGGCGTCGAGGGCCTCTATGTCGCCGACGGCAGCGTGGTCCCGAGCTCTTTGGGCGTCAATCCGCAGATCACGATCATGGCGCTGGCGACGCGCCTGGCCTACCATCTGCTGGAGCGACCATGTCCTTCCTGATCGACCCCCCCTGGCTGTATGCCACCGGCCGCGCCTACGGTCGCCTCATGCCCGACGAGCAGGCCCCCGCGGCGCGCGCGCTCAGCAGGGCCACCGCGGGCCTCTTCCTTGGGACCAGCATCTCGCTCTACCTCAACCTCCCCTGGACCAAGCGCATCTGGGAGGCCTGCCGTGCGCAGAGCGGACGCGACTGGATGCTCAACTCGGGCGTCTTTCGCATCGACCATCGCCGCGCCGGGCCGCGCACGCACGCGACCTCGGCGCTGATCTTCGCCAGCTATCCGCTGTGGCTGTGGCTGGGTGAGAAACGCGGGCGCCGGCTGGCCGCCCGGCGACGCTGAGCGCCCGCCTGACTCTCAGTGGAATTTCATTGATCCGGCTGTAGGATCGCGCGCCGATCTGCCATGTCCAGAGCATTCGCGCGCATAGGCCCGCGTGCGCCCTTCATCGGCGCGCTGCTGGTCGCACTCACGCTCGCGGCGACCTGGCTGCTGTCGGGCGTCGCCATCGGCGAAGCCGCGAGGTTCATCGCCTTCGAAGCTCTCTATGTTCTGCTCCCGGGCTGCACGCTCTATGTGCTTTTGAGCCACTCGCGCGGCAGCCACTCGCGCGGCCGCTGGCTGCGCGTCCTGGCGATCGGCTGGCCCGTGGGGTATGCGCTGGAGATGGGAGCGTTCGCGCTCACCGCCTATACCGGCGCTCGCTGGGCCTTCAGCCTGCTTCCAGTCCTCGCGGCCGTCGTGCTGGGGCCGCCCGTGTATATACGCGCGCGCAACCGCCCCGGGTCCCTCCGCCGGCGCCTGCCGGCTCCCGGCGCGAGGAGCAGAGCGCCGGACGGCGGAGTGGAGCTTCTTGTCCTGGCGCTCCTCATCAGCCTCACGCTTGTCCTGCTGGCGTGCAAGTACTTTGCGCTCTATCCCCTGCCGTGGCACGCCTCCAGCATCGTCTACTCCCCGGACAACATCGCCCAGATAGCCTTCGCGGGGGAGGCTCGCAATCACTGGCCGATGACGGTTCCATTCGCCGTCGGCGAGCCTTGGCGCTACTACATCGGCGTATCCCTCCATTTCGCCGCCATCAATCAGGTGACCGGCGTCAGTCTGTCAACGGTGGTGATGAGGTTCTTCCCGGCCACCGCGATTCTGATCATCGCCCTGCAGCTCTGGTTCGTCGGCAGCGTCATGGGCCGCTCTCGATGGATCGGCCCAGTCGCCGTTGTTCTCTTCTTTGTGATGGAGGACCTCAATCTCGATCCCACGCGCCGCGTGGCGTTTGGCGTCGATTTCTTCGGCACGATCCCCCTCAGTCCCACCACCACCTTCGGTCTCGTGCTCTTCCTTGGCCTGCTTGCGCTGGCCCAAACGTCGATCGTCGGCGATGACGGTGCTCGCCGCACACCGCTCACCGGCCCTGCGCCGCTCACTGGTCCTGCGCCGCTCACTGGCTCTGCGCCGCTCGCGGCCGTGGGACCTCTCGCTCTGGCCGGCATCCTCGTGCTCGGCGCCGGCGCCGCAAAGATCTACGCGGCGGTCGATTTCACCGGCGGTCTGGGTCTGTTCTGGATCTGGCGCAGCGCCACCGCTGGGTTCGATCGACTGCTGACCGGTTGTCTGGTCGTCTCGGCGATCTGTCTGCTTGCCATCCAGCGTCTCCTGTTGTCTGGAAGCGATCTTGGGGCTACGCGCGGCATTCGCGTGTTCGCCTTCCTGGATACCACCGTTTTCTCATTTCTTCCAACCAGGCACTCGGCAATCTGGCTCATGCTCTGGTTGCCCGCCGCGGTGGTTGTGTGCATATGTGCGTGGGCGCCACTGCTGGGGGCGGGGTTCCTCTGGTGGAGGCCCGGCGCCCGTTCCTCCAGCACCGCCCTCTCGGTGGCGGTTGCCATCGTCTCCTTTGGAACGTACACGTTCCTGACATTCGTCACGCGCTCTCTGGGCTATCTCTCCTGGTATGGCTACATCGCGATGATACCCGTCGCGGCGCTGGGCTTGACGGAGCTGTGGTCAAGCACATCCGCGCTCGCGCGGCGAAAGCTCGCCATCGCGTGCGGGGTGGTTCTGAGCGTCGGCTTGGCGATGTCCGCCAGCACAGGAGCGCTCACCGCGGCGGGAGTGCTGAGCGGGTTGGCGGAGGGAGCGCTGAACAGGTCATGGGACGTGTGGTATGCGGTCGCCTACGGCCTGATCGCCTGCCTGGTAGTGCTCATGGCGCTGCGCCTGCAGCCGCTCCTCACCTCGGTGATCTCATCGCGCACGGGGCGGGTGCTCGCCTGCTGCATCCCCCTGCTCTGCGTACTCGGATTTGTCAAGCCCATTGCGTGGACGGTTCACAGGACGGGACAGGCCGTCCTGGGAAGGCATGTGGGACTGCGAGACTCCAGGGAGGATGCCGGACTGACCTCAGGTCTCTACGAAGGCCTGATCTGGGTTCGCAACCACACAAGCAGGTGTGACGTGCTGGCCAAGAACAACATATACAAGGAAAATGGGACGCCGGTTGACGAATACACCTACTTCTCGGCATTCACTGAAAGGCGTATGTACCTGGAGTCGTGGTATGTGAGCGCTCGCGATGCGGCATACGGCGAACAGCCCTACCCGGCTCGGTTTGCGCTGCAGAACATGGCGACGATGGATGGAAGCGAAGCGGCTCTGCGCGAGCTCGGAGCACTCGGGGTGAGCTATGTGCTGATCGACGAGATCCACGGCGGGGGAGCCAAGATGCCCGCGAGCGTGACTCGGCGGGTATTCGGGAACGGCTCTCTGAGCGTCTATCGCCTGCTCACGCCCGCGAGCTCGAACAGGAAGTGCGGGGCGATCGCGTGAGGCTTGCCTGGGGCTTGCCTGATGCTCGGCGTGGACCCTACAGCGGGATGTTGCCGTGCTTGCGCTTGGGTCCCGGCTCGCGTTTGGTCTGCAGCGTCGCCAGCGCCGTTATCAGCCGCGGGCGCGTCTCGTGCGGGACGATCACGTCGTCGATGTAGCCCCGCTCGGCCGCGGTGTAGGGGTTGGCGAAGCGCGCCTTGTAGTCGGCCATCAGCGTCTCGCGCCGCTCGCCGGGCGTGGGGCTCGCTGCGATGTCGCGCCGGTAGATGATGTTCACGGCGCCCTCCGGCCCCATCACCGCCACCTCGGAGGTGGGCCAGGCGAAGTTGAAGTCCGCGCCGAGGTGCTTCGATGACATCACGTCGTAGGCGCCGCCATAGGCCTTGCGCGTGATGATCGTCACCTTCGGCACCGTCGCCTCGGCGAAGGCATACAGCAGCTTGGCGCCGTGGCGGATGATGCCGCCCCACTCCTGCGCGGTCCCCGGCAGGAAGCCCGGCACGTCGCAGAAGGTCAGCAGCGGGATGTTGAAGGCGTCGCACGTGCGCACGAAGCGCGCCGCCTTCGCCGAGGCGTCGATGTCCAGCACGCCCGCCAGCTGATTTGGCTGGTTGCCGACCACGCCTACGGTCCACCCATCCAGGCGGGCGAAGCCGCACACGATGTTCTTCGCGTAGTGCTCGTGCACCTCGTAAAAGTCTTTTTCGTCGACGATCAAGCGCACCACATCGCGCATGTCATAGGGCTTGTTGGGGTTGTCCGGCACCACCTGATCGAGCTCGGGGTCCATGCGCAGGGGGTCGTCGCTCGGCTGCACCCGCGGCGTGCTCTGCAGGTTGTTAGAGGGCAGGAAGCCGAGCAGGTAGCGGCAGTCCTCAAGGCACGCGTCCTCGTCCTCGGACGCGAACTGGGCCACGCCCGACCTGGTGTTGTGCGACATCGCCCCGCCCAGCTCCTCGAAGCCCACCTCCTCGCCGGTGACGGTCCTGATCACGTCGGGTCCGGTGATGAACATGTGCGAGGTCTCCTTCACCATGAAGACGAAGTCGGTGATCGCCGGCGAATACACGGCCCCGCCGGCGCACGGTCCCATCACGAGGCTGATCTGCGGGATCACGCCCGAGCAGCGCACGTTGCGCAGAAACACCTCGCCGTAGCCGCCCAGCGACACGACGCCCTCCTGGATGCGCGCGCCGCCGCTGTCGTTGATGCCGATCATCGGGCAGCCGATCCTGGCCGCGAGGTCCATGATCTTGCACATCTTCTCGCCCATCACCTCCCCCAGGGAGCCGCCGAAGACGGTGAAGTCCTGGCTGAACACGCACACGGTGCGCCCGTCGATCATGCCGTGGCCGGTCACCACAGCGTCGCCCCAGGGGCGGTTCTTCTGCATCTCGAACTCGTAGGTGCGGTGGCGCACGAACGTGTCGAGCTCCTGAAAGCTGCCCGGGTCCAGCAGCTTCTCCACGCGCTCGCGCGCCGTGTAGCGGCCGCGCGCGTGCTGCTTCTCCTCCGCCTCGGGGGCGCTGTGCAGCGCGGCCTCGCGCAGCTGTTGCAGCTGCGCCAGCTTCTCCTCGTAGGTCTCGGGGGCCTTTTCGCGCATGCAGGGCGGATGTTATCCGCGCCGGCGTTTCTGAGTCTACGCCCGCGAGAACGGCCGGTGGTGCGCTGCGCCCAGCTTGTCCAGCACGGCGGTGAGCATTGCTGTCGTCTGCGCGGCCATCGTCTCTTCCAGCGCCCGCAGTTCGGCGGCGAGGTCCAGCTGCTCCTGCTCGGGCGCCTCGGGCTCGGGCGTGGGCTCGGGCTGTGACTGCGGCTTGGCTGCCGCGGGCGCAGGCGTCGGTTGCAGGCGGCGACTGCGGAAGAGCCGCGCGAAGAAACCGGGACGCCGCGCGGGCGCCGGCTCGGGTTCGGGCTGCGCCTCCAGCTCCGGCTCAGGCTCGACCATCGGCTCGGGCTCTGGCTCAGGGGGTGGCTCAGGCGGCCGGCGCGCGGCGGTGATGGTCACCTTGGTGCCCCAGCCCGATGCCCTCAGCTGAACAGTGCCGGAGACTCCCTGGCCCTCCCACTCGACGGTGCTCTCAGGCTCGACGCGGACGATGCGGACCTCGCCCAGCTCGCCGAGGTGCTCGGCCAGCGACTCGGGGTCGCTCAGCAGCGCCCACAGCTCGGGCGGGGATTTGACCAGGGTGCGCTCGGCCTCGCAGGAGATCATCGCCAACGATCAATTCGAGCGATCTCCCGCGACTCCTCCTACGCGGCCGTTGCCGGTGTCGCGGGGTCCGATCAGGCCGCGCGCATCGAGCAGCTCGGCGATCTGCACGGCGTTGGTGGCGGCCCCCTTGCGCAGGTTGTCGGCGACGATCCACAGGTCGAGCGCCTGCTCGTGGCCGGGGTCGCGGCGGATGCGCCCGACCAGGACCTCGTCCCGTTCGGTGGCCTCGATCGCGAGCGGGTAGCGCGCGGCGGGAGGATCGTCGATGACGATCACCCCCGGGGCCTCGGCGAGCAGCTGGCGCGCGCGCGCCGGGGAGAGGGGATCGCGCGTCTGCACGTTCACGGCCTCGGAGTGGCCGGTGAGCACAGGCACGCGCACGCAGGTGGCGCTCACGCGAACGGAGGGGTCTTCGAGGATCTTGCGCGTCTCGTCGATGAGCTTGCGCTCCTCGTCGGTGTGGTCGTCCCCGGCGGCGAAGCTGCCGGCGTGGGGGAGGGCGTTGAAGGCGATCTGGTGAGCGTAGGCGTTGGGGGGCGGAACCTCCTGCCCGTTCAGCAGCGCGTGGGTCTGCTCCAGGAGCTCCTCGACGGCGCGCCGGCCGGTGCCCGAGACGGCCTGATAGGTGGAGATCACCAGGCGCTCGATCCCGGCGGCCTCCTGGATCGGCCTGAGCGCGACCACCATCTGCATGGTGGAGCAGTTGGGGTTGGCGACGATCCCCCTGTGGCTGTCCAGCGCGTGGGGGTTCACCTCGCTGACGACGAGGGGCACGTCCTTGTCCATGCGCCAGCGCGAGGAGTTGTCGATCACCACCGCCCCCGCCTGCGCGAATCGGGGGGCCCACTTGCCGGAGGTCGAGCCGCCCGCGGAGAACAGCGCGATGTCAAAGCCCTCGATCGCCTCGCTGCTGAGCGTGCGCACCGTTCCGAAGTCCCCCAGCTCACGCCCGGCCGAGCGAGGGGAGGCGAATGGCACGATCTCGCGTGCGGGGAAGGCGCGCTCCACGAGCAGGCGCAGCATCAGCGTGCCCACCTGCCCGGTGGCGCCGACGACTGCGATGCGATAGCCGTTATTCATGGGCTTTCAGGATATCGCGGAGGGGCATGACAGAAGGTTGGAATGCACCAGATCAGTGAGATTGTTTCTAGGCGCTTTTGGCTTGCAGGAGCTCTCTCGGCGCCTAGCGATCAAAGAAGGCCCTGCCTCGGTCAGGCGCCGGTGCGCGTGACCATGAAGTAGATCGTGATCAACACGAGCAGGCTGGCGAGCGCGCCAACCCTCGTCAGGCGCCGCACGAGCGCTCGGTACTCGGCGCTCATGCTCACCTCACCCACGCTCGCCGCCCTCACGTCGCGCTCGGCCAGCTCGGCCAGCCTGCGCTTGATGGGCGTGAAGAAAAGGCCCTCCAGGCCGCCGAGCACGATCGCGATGCCGAGGCCCCACTGCACGTAGAAGGTGGTCCACACTTCGAGCTTGCTCGCAAGGTAGATGCCGGCCACGATCACCACCGCCAGGCCGGGCATGATCAGGCGCTGCCCCACGGCCAGTTCGGCTCGGTGCAGCGCGGCCAGCGCGCGCGAGTCCGAGCGGCTGACGACGGCGAAGAGGATGGGGTAGGCGAAGGTCACCCCGAAGGCCACCACGACGGCGGCGATGTGCAGGGCGAGCACGACTTCGTAGAGGACCACGGCTGTGGTGAGGATCATGTGCGGCCACACCCTAGCTCACGCCACGGCCGCGGTGGCCGGGCACGCGGGCGGGATGCGCCGGTCAGGCTGGACGCCGGCGCTGGACAAGGCCCTTCGGGTCTCGCCGGATCGCTGGAGAGGCCCTTCGTCGGGTCTCGCCGGATCGCTGGACAGACTCAAATGGATTCGATAGTTTGACGAGATTCCAGACATGCACCAAGGCGTCTGCTGTCAGTGAATGCCCTCCCGGATGCCATCACCAGTCGCCATCGCCGGCTTCCCCTTTCCTCCTCCCTCTCCCTCCTCCTCCCTCCCCGGAACTCCAGCGATGAGTATCGCCGACACCCCCCGTGAAGGCCTGCCAAGGCGATGGCTGGGCAGCGTGGCCGTTGCGGCAACGGGGGCGTTGGTGGTCGGTTTCCTCACCTGGCCTCTGCTGTTCACCTCGACGGGCCTGGACCTCGAATGGAGCACCCGTATGTGGTTCATGTGGCAGGAGAGCCGCGTGCTCGCCCAGCGGCACCTGCCGGGCCTGTTCATCCACAGCGGCACGGTGTTCTACCCGCACTTCGCCTTCTACGGCGGGACCCTGTATGCGCTGGAAGGCGCGGCCGCGGTGCTGTTCGGCAACGTGATCACCGCCTTCGTGGCGAGCCAGGTGCTGGCCTTCGCCGCCGTCTACGGGGGCTGGTATTGGCTGGCGCGCATGGCGGGACTGGGACGCTGGCTCGCCCAGGTGCCCGGCTTCCTCTTCATCACATCCGCCTTCTATCTGACCACCCTCTACGGACGCTCGGACACCAATGAGCTGATCGCCGTCTCGACGATCCCGCTGATGCTGGCCGCCGCGCTGCACACGCTGTTCGCGCGGAGGCTGTCCTTCCTGCCCGCGCTTGCGCTGGCGGGGAGCACGCTGCTGTTCTTCGGCAGCCACAACCTCACGACGACGTTCGGCCTGACGCTGATCGCCATCATGGCCGGCGCTATAGCGCTGCTGGTGCCCGAGGCACGGCGATGGGTCACCCGTGCGAGCGCGCTCCGCGTGGCCGGCGTGGCGGTGCCGGCCGCGCTGGTCGACTGCTGGTTTCTGCTGCCGGACCTGGCCTACGGGAAACGCACGCAGATCATTCACAGCTCGGGGTTCAGAACCACCCTGCGCGGCACCGCCAGATGGGTGTCGGCTCCGCACCTCTTCACGTTTTCCCGCGCCACCGCGATTCCGTTCCTGAAACATTTCGTGGTGGCCCTGCCGGTGCTGGCGATCGCGTGGGTGCTCGTGAGTCTTGCCATGTCCTGCGGACGCGGGCAGCGGGGTCCTTGGCGGCGGGGGCTGTGGATCTTCTCGGGCGCCGCCCTGCTGCTTGGCCTGCTGATGAACCATCCGAGTCCGCTGCTGATCGTGACGACGCCGCTGTCGCTCCTGCAGTTCTCCTTCCGGCTGGAGAGTTATCTGCTGATGGCTCTGAGCGCGGCGGTCCTCGCGAGTCTGGTCATTCTCGCAAGAGGTCCCCGCCTGCGACGGCGTGGATGGCTGTGGGGGCTGGTGCCTGTGCTGGCGGCCTCCGCTCTGGGTGCGATCGAGCAGGTGGACGACTATCCCCACTACAAGCCGCTCACTGCGGTGTTCCACGAATCGATACCGCAGGGAGGCCGGGGCGAAGAGGGGGTCTTTGACGACCAGACCCTCCCGCGCATCAATGCAATCGATTTTCCCGTGATCGATTTCTCCGCCAACGAAGCCCTGCGGCACGAAACGGCGATGGTGTATGTGAAGCTGCCCGCCGGCCGGCTGGCACGCACCAATCTGGTCGGCGCGCCGTATTTCGTCAGTGTGAGCGGCGCCGAGGTGGTGGGCCGCGACTACAACGGCGACATGGTGCTGCGTGTGGATCGCGCGCTCGGACCCGCCGGCACGAAGATCTCGCTGCACCCGACGAACGGTCTGCCCGTGGTGCTGGGGCGGGTGATGACGCTGCTGGCTGTCGCCTTTCTCGTGCTGCTGCTGGCGTGGACATTGGCGAGGGAAGTACGAGATCGTGTGCGGCTGCAACGCGATCGTGCGCGGCTGCGGGCTAGCGAGCTCGGAGGGGCTCGGTAGACCCGACTGCAGAACTTGGGCGTGCCCTCAGAACGTGGGCGTGTAGGAGCCGAAGACGTCCCGCATGGCCCCGCACACCTCGCCCAGCGAGGCGCGGTCCTTGAGCGCCTGGCGGATGGCGGGCAGCAGGTTCTCGCTGCCGCGCGCCACCGCGCGCAGCTCCTGCAGGCGCTGCTGCACGAGGGCGTCGTCGCGGTCGGCCTTGAACTGCTTCAGGCGGGCCACCTGTTCGCGCTCGGACGCGGGGTCCACGCGCAGCAGATCGGGAACCTCGACGTCGTCCTCCTGGTAGGCGTTGACCCCGACCACGATGTCCTGGCCGATGCGATAGCGCTCCTGATAGCCCCAGGCGGACTCGTCGATCTCGCCGGTGATGAACTCGATCGCGTTGACCGAGCCGCCCAGCGCGTCCACCTTCCCGATCAGCTCCTTTGCGCGCGTTTCGATCTCGTCGGTGAGGGCCTCCACGAAGTAGGAGCCGGCGAAGGGGTCCACGGTGTCCGCCGCGCCGGACTCGTGCGCGAGGATCTGCTGGGTGCGCAATGCGATCTTGGCCGAGCGCTCGGTGGGCAGCGCCAGCGCCTCGTCGAAGCCGTTGGTGTGCAGCGACTGCGTGCCTCCGCAGACGGCGGCGAAGCCCTGCAGGGCCACGCGCACGATGTTGTTCTCCGGCTGCTGCGCGGTGAGCGTGACGCCCCCGGTCTGGGTGTGGAAGCGCAGCATCGTGGCCCGGGGATCGGTGGCTGCGAAGCGCTCGCGCATGATCTGCGCCCACATGCGCCGCGCGGCGCGGAACTTGGCGACCTCCTGGAAGACATTGTTGTGGCCGTTGAAGAAGAAGGCCAGGCGCGGGGCGAAGTCGTTGACATCCAGGCCCGTCTCGATGGCGGCCTGCACGTAGGCGATGCCCGAGCAGAGCGTGAAGGCCACCTCCTGCACCGCCGAAGAGCCCTTCTCGCGGAAGTGATAGCCGGAGATCGAGATGGTGTTCCACTTGGGCACGCGCTCGTGGCAGTACTGGAAGAGATCGGTCGTAAGGCGCATCGTGGGCTTGGGCGGGTAGATGTAGTTGCCGCGCGCGATGTACTCCTTGAGCACGTCGTTCTGGGTGGTGCCGCGGAGCTTCTGCGAAGGCACCCCCTGCTCCTCGCCCACGAGCTCATACAGCAGCAGCAGGCAGGCCGCGGGAGCGTTGATGGTCATCGAGGTTGAGACCTGATCAAGGGGGATGCCCGCGAAGGCGGTGCGCATGTCATCGATGGTGTCGATCGCCACCCCCGTGCGCCCCACCTCGCCCAGGCAGCGCGGATCCTCGGAGTCCAGGCCCAGCTGCGTGGGCAGGTCGAAGGCCATCGACAACCCGGTGGAGCCCTTGGAGAGGAGGTAGCGGTAGCGCTCGTTGGACTCCTTCGCGGAGGCATAGCCGGCGTACTGGCGCATCGTCCAGGCCTGCTTGCGATACATCTCGCGGTGCACGCCGCGCGTGTAGGGAAAATCTCCCGGCTCCCCCAGTTGCAGCTGCTCGGGGAGGTCGCGCTCGGTGTAGAGAGGGGCGATCTCGATGCCCGAGTCGGTGAAGCGGCGTGGATCCTCGGGGCCCACGATGGGAGCGACGGTGAGGTGGTCTTCGGGCTCGGGCATGCTCGGAGAGGTTATCCTGCCGCGCATGGCCACCTGTCTCGTCACCGGCGGCGCCGGATTCCTCGGCTCGCACCTCTGCGAGGAGCTGCTCGCGCGCGGGCATCGGGTGATCTGCGTGGACAACCTCGAGACGGGAACGCTTCAGAACATCGAGCACATCCGCGACCCCGAGCGGTTCCTGCACGTCAATCGCGACATCATCGAGCCGTACTTCGTGGATGAGCCGGTGGACTTCGTCTACCACCTGGCCTCGCCGGCCTCGCCGATCGACTATCTGCGCCTGCCGTTGCACACGCTGAAGGTGGGCTCCTACGGCACGCACCACACGCTGGGGCTGGCCAAGGCCAAGCGCGCGCGCTTTCTGCTGGCCTCCACGAGCGAGGTGTATGGGGACCCGCAAGAGCACCCCCAGGCGGAGAGCTACTGGGGCCACGTCAACCCGATCGGCCCGCGCGGCGTCTACGACGAGGCCAAGCGCTATGCGGAGGCATTGACGATGGCCTACCACCGCCAGCAGGGCGTGGACACGGCGATCGTGCGGATCTTCAACACCTACGGCAGCCGTATGCGCCCCCACGACGGCCGCGCGATCCCCACGTTCCTGCGCCAGGCGCTGGCCGACCGGCCGATCACGGTGTTCGGGGATGGCAGCCAGACGCGCAGCTTCTGCTACGTGAGCGATCTGATCCGGGGCATCATCGCGCTGGCGGAGTCCGGGCATCACGACCCGGTGAACGTGGGCAATCCCGATGAGTTCACGCTGCTGGAGCTGGCGGAGGTCGTAAGGGAGGTGACGGGATCGAGCTCGGAGGTGGTGTACGAGGCGCTGCCGGTGGACGACCCGCAGCAGCGCCGGCCCGACATCGCGTTGGCGCGCGAGCTGCTGGGCTGGGAGCCCGAGGTGGAGCTGCGGGAGGGCTTGCGGCGCACGATCGAGCAGTCGGGCGTGGAGCTGCTGACGGGCCGCGGCGGCGGGCGCTGAGCGACGCCGAAGCCGCGCTGGTGTCCTGCTCGCGGGAGGGCCACCCGGCGAACGCAGGACCCAACGAGCTCTCGCGCGACCGCGACATCTGCGAACCTGAAGAGTTGTGAACGGCGAGATGGGAGTCCCCTCGCCGGCAAGGTCCACCACCGCCCCCCCTCTTTCTCCGGACCCGCTGCCGGCGGAGATACCTGTGCTGTCCGAGGCGACCCTGCGTCTGGAGCCCTCCGAGCGCGACCGGGACATGCGCAGCAAGCGCCCTCCGGCCGTGTCGTTTCTGCTGCGCATGGAGACCGTCAGGCGAGTGGCGCGCGTGCTGTCGCTGCTGGCGCTGGATCTGGTGGGCGTCGCGCTGGCGATCTTCACCGCGCTGGCGAGCAAGGAAGCGGTGGTGCACGGGCAGCTTCACCCGGCGACAGCCTTCCAGGAGACGCGCAACTTCCTCGCGTTCGCCTACCTGCTGACGGCGCTGCTGTTCGCGCGCTCGGGGCTGTACGCCGAACGCGCCCAGCGCCCCGGCCCCACGGGGATCGTGGCGTCGCTGTTCCAGGTGGCATTCGTGGCGCTGCTGTTCGCGCTGGTGAGCGGCGAGCAGTTCCACAGCTTCTACATCTTCTGGGGCTCGCTGGCGTTTGCGCTGGTGTACGTGTCGCTGCTGCGCGGCGTGTACGACCGCGCCACGGGCGTGCTGCTGCGCGCCGCCGGACGCCAGCGCCGCGCGGTGCTGGCGGGCACCACCGGCGAGCACATCGCCAACGTCGCCCGCGCGCTGCGCGACGTTCCGCACGCGCCGATCGCGGTGGTGGGCTTCGTGTCGCTCACGCCATTGCCGGCGGACGGCCTGCGTCCGCTGGGCTCGCTGCGCGACATCGATGGCGTGCTGGAGGCGCAGGACATCGACGAAGTGATCATCGCCGACCCCGCCTTCCCCCAGGTGGAGGCGGTGGAGTTGGTGGACCGCTGCCACGTGCGCGGCGTGCGCGTGCGCGTGGCCCCTTCGACGATGGAGATCCTGATCCACCGCGCGGAGTTCATGCCGGGGGAGTCGGTGCCGCTGTTCGAGCTCAAACCGCCGGTGTTCGAAGGCATCGACTTCCTCCTCAAGCGCACCTTCGACGTGGCGGGGGCGAGCGTGCTGCTGTTCCTGCTGAGCCCCGTGCTGGCTGCCATCTGGCTGGCCGTGCGCGTGAGCTCGAAGGGCCCAGCCGTGTACCGCTCCAGGCGCCCGGGGATCGGCCAGCGGCCCTTCGACTGCCTGAAGTTCCGCACGATGCACTCGGGCGCCGAGCAGCGCCAGGCCGATCTGGAAGCGCTCAACGAGGCCTCGGGAGCGCTGTTCAAGATCCGCGACGATCCGCGCATGACCGCGGTGGGGCGCTTTCTGCGGCGCTTCTCGCTGGACGAGCTGCCGCAGCTTGTGAACGTGCTGCGCGGGGAGATGTCGCTGGTGGGGCCGCGCCCGCTGCCCGAGCGCGACTTCGAGAAGCTCGCGGAGTGGCACCGCAAGCGCTATCTGGTGCTTCCCGGGATCACGGGGCTGTGGCAGGTCTCAGGCCGCTCGGAGCTCGACTTCGACGACCTCGTGCACCTGGACTTCCTCTACCTGGAGCACTGGTCGCTGGCATTGGACCTGACGATCCTCTTCAAGACGATCCCAGCGGTCCTCTCGCGGCGCGGGGCGTTCTGAGGGAGCCGCCGAAGGTTTGCCTTCGAGCGATCGTCACGAAAGCCTGTGGGAAGCGATCCCAGCCGGCCTGGAGCCAGAGGGCCTCCAGGCGCGACTGGCGTTCCTGCTCGCGCACGTACACGCCGGCGAGCGCGTGCTCGACGTCGGCTGCGGCGAGGGGCGCTTCATGGAGGCGCTGGCCGAGAACGGCGCCCTGGTCGTGGGGATCGACGTGGCCGCGGAGCCGCTGCGCCGGGCGCGGGCGAGGCGCCCCGAGCTCGATCTGCGGGTCGTCGGAGCGGCGGGGCCGTGGCCGCTGAAGGATGCGAGCTTCGACGTGGTGTGGGCGGGGGAGACGATCGAGCACGTGGCGGATACGGCGGGGTGGCTGTCGGAGGTGCGCCGCGTGCTGCGCCCAGGCGGTTGGCTGCTGCTGAGCACGCCCGCGCACGGACCGCTGACGCTGCTTCGGGTGGCGCTGTCGCGGCGCGCGTTCGCGGCGCGTTTTGAGCCTCGTTCGGATCATCTGCGCTTCTATTCGCGCGCCACACTCGCCGAACTGCTGGGGGAGTTCGGCTTTGCGGGGATCGCTGTCCGTGGCCTCGGCGGTGTGCCCGGAGCACGCCGAACGCTGCTCGCGGCGGCGCGGCGGACGCGCTGGTGATCCGTAGTTTGCCGCAGACAGAGAGCTGCAAGAGTCCGCATCTTCCGCAGACAGGCGGCTGCGAAGGAGTGGATTAGCAGGGCAAACATGTTCCGCTGGGCGCGGATCCTCCAGATATAAGAAACATTCCTTGTGATCTTGCATTCGAATGCGTAGTGTCGCATTTGTAGGTCGATCTGTACTCAAGCGAATCAGAGAGCAGGTGAGCATGACCAGAGATGCCTTGCATCGAGTGACGGGTCTGCGTAGGTTCGGGCTGGTCGTGGCGGCGGCGCTGATGGTGGCGCTTGTCGGCGCGGTGCCCGCGCTGGCGAAGGAACCCACGGGTGAATTCGCGGTGTTCAAGCAGTGCCCGGTGAGCAATCCGGCGGTGAACTTGTGCTTCTTTGCCACAAGCTCCGGCGGCGAATTCCACGTCGGCACGACGACGGTGCCGATCAACAAGACGATCACCCTCCAGGGCGGAAGCATCGTCAACGAAGAAACGGGCGCCGAAACGTTCGTGCCGGCCGCCAACGGCGAAACGCTGTCAAAGACGGCGCTGGCCGTGCCCGGTGGTCTGCTCGGGATCATCGCCCCCAGCGGCTGGCCGCAGTGGCTGCAGAACATATTCAACGAATTCATCAACAACGGCATCACCGGTGTCACGGCGACGACTGAACTCGTGGCCAACCCCGGCATCAGCAGGAGCAACCTG
Source organism: uncultured Solirubrobacteraceae bacterium (assembly GCA_964582105.1). Taxonomy (GTDB): domain Bacteria; phylum Actinomycetota; class Thermoleophilia; order Solirubrobacterales; family Solirubrobacteraceae; genus Palsa-744. The sequence continues at coordinate 57,790 of CAZOQI010000038.1, read as the reverse complement.
CTGTTCCAGGAAGGCACCGCGCTGGAACTGCCCGTACGGGTGAAGCTCGACAATGCGTTCCTGGGCAACAGCTGCTTCATCGGCTCGGCTGCGCATCCGATCGTCCAGCACCTGACGACGGGCGCCACCAGCCCGCCGCCGCCGAACACATCGATCAGCGGCAGGGTCGGGGAACTCGAATTCAACTCGACGTTCACGCTGGTCACGATCAAGAACAACAAGCTGGTCGACAACGCCTACGCCGCCCCGGCGGCCGAAGGCTGCGGAGGGATCTTCTCCTTCCTGATCGACCCCGCGGTTGACGCCAAGCTGGGTCTGCCGTCCGCGGCTGGCCACAACACGACAGTCCTTGAAGGCACGCTGAAGAACGCCACAGCGGAAGCCGTCAAGGAAAGCGAACACTAGAGCCGCCTCCCAGGGCCAAGTGAAGGGGGCCCCGCCGCCGTCGGGTGGGGTCCCCTTTCATATCTGGGGATGGTGCAGGCAGGCGAGGGAGCGCTCGGGCTTCCGGCGGGGTCTCCTTTTAATTTCGCTCGTGTTCAGCCACTGCCCGTATCGCGCAGCGCCAGCAGGTAGGCGTTGCGAACGTCGATCAGGCCCGGATCCTGCGCGATCGTCGCCTCCGGGGCGATCGTCTCCGGGTTGAGGTAGATCGCAGCGCGCAGCTCGTTGAGAGCGTCGTGCGGGTCGTTGGCCTGCAGGTCGTAGTCGCCGAGCGCGACCCACGACTGCGGGTTGGAGGGCTGCAGGCGCACTGCCCTCTGCAGCGTGGCGCGCGCCTGCGCGCTTTCGCCGGCGTTCTGCTGGACGGTTGCGAGCGTGAAGAGGGCCTGTATGGAGAGGGGGTCGAGGCTGACCGCCCGCTGCGCCTTCGCGCGCGCGGCGAGGGGACTGCGCGGCAGCAGCGCGAGCGCCTCGTTGGCGACGTTGAACGAGCGCAGCGGCTGCCACTGCGCCCAGGCGGCCAGCAGCGCGGCGATGATCACCGCGGCTGCCAGTCCCCTGCGAATTGATTGGGAGGGAACTGGCACGGCGACTGCCGGGCCCGTGAGCGGGCCGCGGCCCGTCAGCCAACCTGCGCACAGCAGCCCCACGCAGGCGTCGCCGGGGATGTACCACGTCCAGTCCACCAGCGAGTGCACACCGAAGGCGACCACCACGCACAGCATCGTCAGCAGGCCGATGCGCTCGGGGGGGTAGGGCGCGTCGATCCGCCGCCACCTCCAGCTCCGCCATCGGCGGTTGAAGGGATGGGTGGCGCGGCCGGCCGCAGCCAGCCACGTGGCCAGCAGCGCGAGCGCCAGCGCCAGGCCCACCAGACCCAGATCCGCGAGGGTCTGCACAGCGAAGCCGTGCGCGTGGTGCACGTCGAGCGTCACCCTGCGGTGACGCAGGCGGGCGGTCGCGTATCCATCCGCGCCGGCGCCCAGAGCGGGGTGTTCTGAGAACACCTCCAGGGCCTCGTTCCAGTAGCGCGCCCTGACGCTGCCCACCGCGGCGAGACGCCCCGGCGTGTTGACGGGCACCGGGGCGTTGGGGTCGGTGAGCGAGCTTATGTCGTGGGAGATGCTCCCCGTGAGCCCGCGCTGGCTGTGGACCAGCAGGCCCAGCAGGGCCATCAGCGCCACCACCGGCAGGCTCAGCAGGATCAAGCCCATGCGCCGGCGCAGCGCGGGCCGGGGCGCACGGCGGTCCGTGGCAAAGCCGATCGCCACACCCGCGACGGTCAACGCCACGAGCATCGCCGCGAGCACCACACCCAGCTGGCCGCCGGCATCGACGCGCTGGGCGAGCGCCACGTTTTCACTGCTCAGAGCGTGCTGGGAGAAGACCCACGCCACCACCACCGCGGCGCCCAGCCCGCCCGTCAGCAGCACCGCCACGCCGCGCAGGCGCAATGGCGTCACGCACAGCCACAGCGCCACTCCCACCGCTACAGCCACCAGGGAGCCGCGGGAGTAGGCGAGCAGCAGCGTCACCAGCAGCAGCCCCATAGCCGGGTAGGAGAGCGCGCTCAGCAGCGCGTGGCCCGCGCGGCGCGCGCCCAGCCACAGGCACGCCACCACCCCCATCGCGGCCGTCAAGCCGATGGCGTTCCAGTAGCCATACGGCGCGCGCAGGCGCGCGTAGGGGTCGCTCGCGTCCAGGCCCGCGGGGAGCACCTTGGTCAGGAGCGCGTACCCGCACACCACCACGGCGGCCAGCAGCACCCCGCCGAGCAGCACCGGCCAGCGCGCGGGCGCGGCCCGGGCCAGCGCCACGGCGGTGGCGAACACCGCGCCGTAGGCCAGCATCTGCCCTGCCTCCTGCCAGCTTTCGTCGGGCTGCACCGACCACACCACCGACAGCGCGCTGAAGGCCGCGAAGGCCAGCAGCAGGCCCGCCGGCCACAGGCCGTAGAAGGGTCGCGTGCGGGGCGCGCCCGCCACCACGCCCGCCACCACGGCGCCGCCGGCGAGCGTGAGCACCATCTCCAGCGTCGTCATCGGCCCCGGGTTCACCGGGTCCGGGCCGCCCTGGGCGTAGAACACGATCAGGCACAGCCCGCCCGCCACCGCGAGCGTGCCGAGCGCGGTGGCCACGGCGCCGCACCTCCGCCCCCGGCCCCACCTCCGCGCGGACCCCGGCGCAGGGGGCGTCTGCCCGCTGCTCCACCAGTCCACGTGCTCCTCCGCGGCCGGGGCGGCGCCGACCGGGGCGGGCTCAGCCGTCGCGGCGGGTGCGGACACGTTCGCGGACGGCTCGCGCGAGGATGGACAGGGCTCCGGCCAGCAGGAACGCCAGCAGCGCCAGCAGCGGAGTGGGCAGCGAGTTGACGGCCGAGGCGATATTGGCGTGCACCACGCCCGGGACGACGCTCTGGCTGCCCACGCGCACCGGTTTTGAGCCGGTGCTGTGCACGGTCTGCAGCGCCTGCTGCTCAGCCGGGGTGGGCGGCGGCACATTGGCCGTCAGCCCGCTCACGCCTCCAGCGGCGCCTCCCGCGCCGCGGCCCGCCGCCGTCAGTTGCGCCTGGTGGATCAGGTTGACGCAATCGGAGTACTCGCTGACTTCGGCGGTCGTCTCTTCCAACGCGCGGCGATAGTCCTGCTGGGAGAAGCCGGCGATCGACTGCCCGTGCGTGCAGCGTTCGATGATCTGCGTGCCCACGTCGGCCTGGGCGGCTGCGGCCGGCCACATCATCAGCGCCAGCGCCAGGAGTGTCCTCATGGTTCTCCGCATGGGCAGACAGGGCACGCTAGCAACCGTCCCGGGAGACACCCACGCTCGCCAGAGCCGCACAGAACCCCGTTGCCCAGGCGTCGTGGCTGTAGGCGCGTACGTCGTGCGCGCCGGTGCGCCCCAGGCGCGCACGCAGCTGCGGGTCCTCGGCCAAACGCCGGATCGCCCCGGCCAGGGCCTTGGAGTCGCCTGCGGGCACCACCAGCCCGTTGCGCTCGTCACGCACCAGCCCACCTGCGGCGGCGCCCACGGCATCGCTCGCTATCACCGGCAGTCCTCTGTTCATGGCCTCGTTCACCACCAACCCCCAGGGCTCGCGAAAGCTGCGGGTGCGGATCGAGGGCAGCACCACGACATCGCTGGCCGCATAGAGGTCGCGCATCCGCGCCGGGCTCACGGCGTCCAGGCAGACGATCCCCTCCTCTGCGAGCTCCACCGCGCCGCCGGCGGGGACCCAAGGGGGGCAGGATCCCACGCCGACGAGGACGAGCGCGGCGGCAGGTGCCCTCAGACCCGATGCACGCCAGGCCTCTATCAGCACCCCAATGCCCTTTTCCCGAACGACGCGGCCACCAAACATCAAAATAAATGTCCCTGGAGGCGGCCACCGCGTCTCATCCGGCGCCACCACGCCCGGGTCGCCCCAGAAGTCGTTGTCCACCGACTGCGGGGCCACGTGCACGTTGCGCGCGCCGTGCGCGCTCACGTAGGCGCTGACGTGCGGGCCATACGTGACAACTGCGTCCGCCGTGCGATAGATGCTGCGCAGCAGCGGATAGCTGAACAGGTGCGCGGGCGTGCGCGGGTGCGCCCACAGCGACGCCCAGAGGATCACGGGCACGCCCGCGCGGCGCGCTCCGGCCCACGCCGCCGGCAGCGCCACGCGCCCGCCGGTGGATAGGACCACCGCGCGGTATTCGCCGCCGGCCGCGAGCGCGAACAGCTCACGCTGGCGCACGTGGCGATGGGGAATCGCAATCCCATCCGTCTGTGCGCCGGTGCCGTGCAGCAGGCGCCCTCCGAACAGCGCCAGCTCGATCCCCTCGCGCTCGTGCAGCGCGGCGAACGCGCCCATCCGGTCGGGCGGCGCGTGGCCGGTCACGAACAGGACGGGCTTCGATGCCGGTTTGGGCATGGGGCCGGCCATGTGGGGCTCCTCACTGCTCCCGCTTCTCATCGAGCGCGTATTCGTACGCCGCGCGGGTCTGCTCGCCGCAGCGCTCCCAGGTGAAGTGCGCCGCCACCGTCGCGCGTGCGCGCCGGCCCGCCTCGCGCAGGCGCTCGCGATCGGACAGCAGCTCGTCCACGCGCTGGCTCAGGCGCTCGATGTCCCCGGGCGGCACCAGCACGAAGCCATCGCCGGCCTTGGCGATCTCCTCCGGGCCGGGCTCGCCGCGGCAGCCGATCGCGGGCAGGCCCGCCGCCATCGCCTCGATGTAGGCCACGCCGAAGGCCTCCTCCGTGGAGGGCATCGCGAACAGGGTGCAGCGGCGCATGCGCAGCAGGGCCTGCGCCGGGTCCAGCTGGCCGCAGAGCTCCACACGCTCGGATACGCCCAGGCGAGCCGCGAGGGCTTCCAGCGCGGGACGCTCGGGTCCGTCGCCGATGATCACATAGCGCAGGGTGGGGTGGCGGTCGGAGAGCACCGCCAGCGCGCGCATCACGTCGGCGTGGCGTTTGCGCGCAACCAGATGGCCCACCGTCACCAGCGCCGGGGCGGGCGCGGGGTCTGAGCTGGGGGTGGGAGATGAGGGCGGCGGTGGGTGGGCGGGTGGGTGGGCTCCTAGTCTCAGGACTCGGGTCTCGCGGGCTCCAAGGTCGCGGGCCAGCTCCGCGACGCCCTGGCTGTTGGCCAGCGTCAGGCGCGCCTTTCCCAGAGTGCGCGCCACGGCCTCGCGCCCGCCGCGCACGCGGGGAGCCGTGTAGAGCACGTCGCCGCCGTGCACCGACACCACCAGCGGCACCCCCGTGCGCGCGCGCAGCACCGCGTCACCGGCCGGCACCGCGTTGTGGGCGTGCACCAGCTCGAACGCGAAGCCCTCGCGTCGCAGGCGGCGCAGCGCGAGCGCCAGCGCGGGCGCAGCCCACGCGCCCCAGCGGGCGTAGGAGCGGGGCCGGGGCGGGGATGCGTAGCGCACATAGGTCACGGGCACCCCGTCGCGCACTTCCCGCCGCGGCTGGCGCAGCAGCTCCGCCAGCGCCCTCGCCGCCTGCCTTGGACCGCCGGCGAGCACCGCGCGCGGAGGGACCAGGCGGTGCAGTACCAGCACGTGCAGCTCCACCCCGGCGGCCTGCGCGGCGAGCGCCTGGCGGTGCGCCCACACGCCCAGCACGGCATCCGCGCGGCGGGGGTAGAACTCGGTGACGATCGCCACCCTGGGGGAGGTCGATGCGATCGCTGCGCTGGGGTGAGTCGATGCGATCGCCGCGCTGGGGGGGGTCGATGCGATCGTCGCCCTGGGGGGAGTCGATGCGACCTTCACCACCTCCTGTGGGTCGCCAGCGTCGCCTGCGCCTCGCGCGCGCTCAGATGAGGGCGCGCGGCGAGGAAGGCGCGCGCCTCCGCCTCGGCGTCGGCCTGCGAGTAGGCGCTCGCGGCGGGAGCAGCGGCATGGCCGATCGCGACGGCGTCGATCACGCCCAGGCGCCAGCTGCGCGTGCGCGCAAGGCCGGCCCAGTGCAGGTCCAGCCCCCAGCCCATGCGCAGGGGCGGAAAGGGCAGCAGCGTGGCGAAGGTGGCGCGGGCGAACAGCGTCACGGGGCCGATCTCCACGAAGCGCGTCTCGTGCGCCACCAGGCCCGGCCGGCGGCGCGTGATCGCCCACGCGGCGTGCGAGCGCAGGCGATGGGCGGGCTGGGCCAGATCGAGCGCCAGGCGCTCGGCCAGGAACAGCAGACGATCGAGGAAGCCGCGCGGAAGCGTCACGTCGTCGTCGATCGTAAGCAGCCAGTCGCAGCCGTGCTCCGCCGGGAGGTGGGCGGCGAGCAGGCGATTGAGGTTCTCGAAGCGGCCCATGCCGCCCGGCGGGCAGGTGTGCAGCTCCACCTCGTGGCGGCTGCGCAGCAGCTCCCTGTGCGCGGCCCGCACCGCGGTCCGGTGCTCGGGGCGCTCCACTCCCAGGATCAGCACACGCCGCGGGGGCGGTGAGCGGCGGGCTGCCAGCGCGAGGCGCAGGCGCGTGCCTTCGGCCAGCTCGCGGGCATCCACGGCCCTGTCCTTCAGCTCTCTGTACACGGCATCCAGTCCGCCCACCGTGCCGCTGGAGCCGGAGAGGAAGTCGGCGCCGGCGGGGAGGCCGCTCGCCCCATCGTGCCTTTCGCGCAACCCCTCTCGCAGCCGCCCCATGCTGTGCGCTGCCATCGTGAGCCCCGCGGGACAGCGGCGGCGCACGACGTGGCCGAGGCAGCCCAGCAGCGTCAGCAGCTCACGCCGCAGGGTCGGCGCCTGGCCCCGCCGCGCGTCGAAGCGGCGGCTGGCGCGCCCACGAACACGGGCGGTTCGTGCCAGCGAGCGCAATCGCGCGTCCTGCCCCGATCGGCGGTGATCGAGGGAGGCGGCGGCGACGTAGACAATACGCCCGTCCGCCTGCCGCCCGTCCGCCTGCGCGAGGTCGGTGGGCGCGGGGTCGGTGGAACGCGCCTGCGCGAGCAGGCGTTCCTGCCACTCCTGCTCGTCGCCGCCGTGCTCGAGCGTGGTGTCGAACGGTCCCACCCGCTCCAATGCGCCGCGGCGCACCGCCATGTTGGCGCCCCACGCGAAGCGCACGTCACAGGTGTCCCGCGAACCCAGGTCGAGCGTGGTCATCGGTGGCTGCTCGCGCCCGCACGAGCGTGGCGCCGGGCCCTCCAGGCGGGCGCGGATGGGGCCGGCGAAGACCTCCGCGTCGGGGTGTCTTTGGGCGGCCTGCAGCAATGCCTGGAGCCAGCCCGGGGCGACCTCCACGTCGTCGTCCACGAACACCACCAGCTCGCCTGCCGAGCGTTCGACCCCCGTGTTGCGGGCCACGTTCAGTCCCAGCGGCCGCGGGTGGGGCTCGTAGCGCGCGCCGTTGCGCTCGGCCAGGGATCGCATCGCCTGCGACGGGCCGGCGTCGTCTACCACCACCACCTCGGCGCCCGCTGCCCGGGCCTGAGGGACGATCGAGGCGAGGGCCACGGCCAGATACCCGGGGCGGGCGCGCGTGGGGATGACGATCGAGGCGGGGATGCTCGTGGCGGCACGCACAGGCCGAGCATTCTAGGTTTGGGGGGATCATGGTCCTGTTCCTGCACAGCCGCTACCGCGTGACGGGCGGGGAGGAGCGCGTGGTGGAGGATCTCGCGTGGCTGGTGCGCGAGCACCTGGGCGAGCCGGTTGAGCAGCTGACGCGCCGGTCGGCGGACGTGAGCGGGATCCGCGCGGCGGCGGGGCTGCTGCGCGGAGGGCTCCACCCGGAGCAGGTGGCGGATCGCGTGCGCGCGAGCGGGGCGCGCGTGGTGCACGCCCACAACCTGCACCCGACACTGGGGTGGCGCGCGCTGAGGGCCGCGCGCGCGGCCGGCGCGGGGGTGGTGCTGCACCTGCATCAGTACCGCCTGGTGTGCGCCACCGGGGTGTGCTTCACACGGGGCGAGGAGTGCACGCGCTGCCACGGGCGCAACACGCTGCCGGGGGTGGTGCGCAACTGCCGCGGCAGCCGCGCGGAGGCGCTGGCGTACGGCGCGGGCCTGGCGCTGTGGCAGCCCAAGCTCCTGGAGCAGGCCGACGCGGTGGTGCTGCCCAGCGCGTTCGCCAGGGAGCGCCTGCGCGAGCTCGGGGCGCCGCTGCCGTGGGAGCGCGTGCACGTGCTGGCCCCGCCTTTGCGCAAGTTCGCGGGGAGGTCATCCGCCGCGGAGGGCAGGCACGCGCTGGTGGTGTCCAGGCTGGCTCCGGAGAAGGGCGTGGACGTGGCGATCGCGGCGTGCCGCCGGGCGGGCAGGCCACTGGTGGTGGCGGGCGAGGGCCCCGAGCTGCAGCGGCTGCGCGCGCAGGCCGCCGGCGGCGAGGTGACGTTCACCGGCCACGTGGGGGGCGAGCGCCTGGCGCAGCTGCGCCGGGAGGCCGCGGTGGCGCTGGTCCCCTCGCGCTCGGCCGAGACGTTCGGCATGGCTGCGGCCGAGGCGATGGCCGCGGGCCTGCCCGTGGCCGCGAGCGCCGTGGGGGCACTGCGGGAGCTGGTCGGGGAGGAGGGTTTGGTGAGGGGGGAGGGGGAGCGGGCCGCGCCGCCCGGCGATGTGGCGCTGTTCGCGGGCGCCGTCGCGCGGCTGTGGGCTGACGCGCGGGCGGGCGAGCGCGGATTGGAGCGCGTGCGGAGCCTGTGTGCGCCAACCGTTGTGGCACAAGGGCTGGAGCGGGTTTATGCGGTGGCGGCTGCGCACGCAGGCGGCCCAACGGGACCCCGAATACGTAAGCTCCCTCGATGAGCGTGCGGCGGTGCAGCCCCCTGGAGCCAGTCGCGCGCAACGCGCGCAGGGAAGCCGAGGAGCGCTTGCGCGGGGAGTATGAGGCGCGCGTGCTGGAGCCCTCGCCACCGGCGGTGACGCAGCCGCCCTGGTTCGCCGACGATCCGATCGCGCTGGGAAAGGGCTCCTTCGCCCGCCCGGTGGTGTCTCCGGTGACGGGTGGGGGGGATGTCATGTGGGACGAGTTGGCGCGCGCCGACGAGGAGCTGGCGCAGTGGTGCGCGTGCCGCTGGCTGGGCGCCTGGCGGCGCCTGGAGCAGGCGCCCGAGCGGCTGGTGCAGACAAGGCAGGCGCTGCACAAGGTGGCCGAGCACGTCATCTCCCCCACGCGCAAGCGCGCCAACGGCAAGATCGGGTTGCGCAGCACGTGGGGCGGCTTCGGCACTCCCTTCTTCGGCAAGAACGTGCAGATCAGGGTGACCTCCGATGCGCTCATCGTGCAGGTGGGCGAGCGCGTGCAGCACGGCCGCCTGACCACATTGGCGGACGCGGCCGAGTTCATCGGCTTTGACCTCACGCGCTTTGACCTCGCGGGCGCCCACGAGCCGCTTGAGATCGACGTGGACTCCTCCTGCTTTCTGGGCGAGTGGTATGGCTTCGCCGACTCGGTGCTGGAGCAGTTGCGCGCGGAGTCCCCGGAGGAGCTCGAGTCCAGCCGCGTGCAGCTATGGCCCGAGCACTTCGACATGTCGGTGGAGCTGGGCAGCGAGCAGGAGGGCAGGCGCGCCGCCTACGGCCTCTCGCCGGGGGACAATCGGCACGAGCAGCCATATGTATACGTGACTCCGTGGGCGGGCGTGCCCGACGACGCGCGGCTGTGGAACGCGCAGGGCTTCCGCGGCGCGGAGCTCAGCTATGGCGAGCTGCTGGCGGCGGAGGACCAACGCGAGACGGCGCTGGCCTTCCTGCGCGAGCGCCGCGACGCGCTGGCGGCGAGCCGCGCCGCGGGATGACGAGCGCCCTGCCAGAGCCCGGCGGGGCAACTGTCCACGGGCGTGTGGGCGCTCAGGGGCCCGAGGGCGCCGAGCGCAGGCGGGCGCTGGTGACAGGCATCACCGGCCAGGACGGCTCCTTCCTGGCGGAGCTCCTGCTGGAGAAGGGCTACGCGGTGACCGGCATGGTGCGCGCGGCGACCGGCACGGTGCACGGCTGGGCAGAGCGCGACCTGGGCTGCTCCGAGCACCTGCGCGAGCGGCTGGAGCTGGTGCGGGGCGACCTGCTCGACCCCGCCGGCCTGCGCGCCGCGGTGCGGCAGAGCGAACCGCGCGAGATCTACCACCTGGCGGCTCCCTCCTTCGTGCCCGACTCCTGGCAGCGTCCCGAGCAGACCCTGCGCGCGATCGCGGGCGCCACCGCGGCGCTGCTGGAGGCGGTGCGGGAGCTTGATCCCAGCACGCGCGTGTACGTTGCTGCCTCGGGCGCGATGTTCGGCGATGCGGGCGTGTGGCCGCAGCGCGAGGACACCCCCTGCCATCCGAGCACGCCCTATGCCGTGGCCAAGCTGGCGGGCCACCAGCTGGTGGGAGCGATGCGTGAGCACGAGGGTCTGTGGGCGTGCTCGGGGATCGTCTTCAACCACGAGTCCGAGCGCCGCCCCGAGCAGTTCGTCACGCGCAGGATCGCGCGCGGCGCGGCGGAAATCGCGCTGGGCAGGCGCGGCGAGCTGACGGTTGGGGATCTGGACGCCGTGCGCGACTGGTCCTTCGCGGGCGACATCGTGCGCGGCGCTTGGCTGACGCTCCAGCAGGAGCGGCCCGGGGATTATGTGCTCGCCAGCGGGGTGGCGCGCACGGTGCGGGAGCTTGCTCAGGCGGCGTTCGCCTGCGTGGGGCTCGAGGCGGAGCGCTATCTGCGCGTGGATCCGGAGTTGGTGCGGGCGCCGGAGGGGACGCCGAGCGTCGGGGACCCGAGCCGGGCACGCGCGGAGCTCGGCTGGGAGCCGGAGGTGTCCTTTGCGGAGCTCATGGAGCGGATGGTGCGGGCCGACCTGCGTGTGCTGGGCGCGTAGACTGGCGCCCAGGATGACGGTCGCCACCGCTGAGGCCACCGCTGAGCAGTCGTGCGTCGGCGAGGAGGCGCGGCTGTGAAACCCGACCCGCGCGGGCCCGGCCTGCTGCTCGGTGAGGGTGTGCGGATCGGCGCCGGCGTGTCCTTCGGCGCCCACGTGGTGGTGCACGACGGCACTCTCATCGGCGATGGCTGCACGATCGAGGACCACGTGGTGCTCGGCAAGCGCCCCAGGCTGGCCAGGGGCTCCTCGGCGCAGGGGGAGGTCGGTGCGCTGGAGCTCTCCGCGGGCGTCACGGTCTGCGCCGGCGCGATCGTCTTCGCCGGCGCCCACATCGGCGAGGGCGCGATCCTCGGCGATCAGAGCTTCGTGCGCGAGCGCTCGCGCATCGGGCCTGGGTCGGTGATCGGGCGTGGCAGCGTCGTGGACAACGACGTGCTCGTGGGGGCGCGCGTGAAGGTGCAGACCAGCGTCTACATCACCGCCTTCACCCTCGTCGAGGACGACGTCTTCGTGGGGCCCGGCGCCACCACCACCAACGATGACACCATGGCCCGCCACGATTCCGGCGCTCCCCTGCGGGGAGCGATCCTGCGCCGCGCCTGCCGCGTGGGGGGCGGGGCCGTGCTGACCCCCGGGGTGGAGGTCGGCGAGGAGGCCTTTGTGGCCGCCGGCGCGCTCGTCACGCGCGATGTGCCCGCGCGCACGGTCGTCATGGGGGTGCCGGCGCGCATCGTGCGCGAAGTCGGCGAGCAGGACCTGCTGGCGCGCTGGCGCTGAGGGCCCCGGCCGCATTCCGGTGCACGGGCCGTCCGGAGCGGTGCGCGGGGCGCTCGAATCGTAAACGCGCGTGGGCGGCGCGTCGTAAACGCGCGTGGGCGGCGCGCAAGAAGCGGGTCCCCTCCTGCGTTGTTGCTGATTATTCATGAAATTTTAAGTATCAGAAACAGGGGTTGCGGCTTCGCGCTCGGCCGCCTAGCCTTGCAGACGTAGTTTTTACGTACTCAACGACGAATCGAGGAGCAGCATGATCACAGATCGTCTGCGGCACCTGACGGGCCTGCGCAAGGCAGTGCTCATCTCGCTGGCCGCATCCATGCTCGCGCTGGCAGTGGCAGCGCCGGCCATGGCGAAACCCACGGGCGAATTCGAAGTGTTCGCCCAGTGTCCCCTGAAAAACCCCGAAGTCAACCTGTGCTTCTATGCCACGAGCACCGGTGGGGAATTCAACATCGGCACCAAGAAAGTGCCGATCAACAAAACGGTCACCCTGCAGGGCGGGTCGATCGTAAATGAAGAAACCGGCGCGGAAACGTTCGTTCCGGCGGCCAACGGCGAAACGCTCTCGAAAACGCCCCTGACGGTCCCCGGCGGCCTGTTCGGGATCAAAGCGCCCGAAAGCTGGCCGAAATGGCTGCAGGAATGGTTCAACAAACTGATCAACGAAGGCTTCACGGGCGTCACGGCGACCACTGAACTGGTGGCCAATCCGACCATCAGCCGGTCCAACCTGCTGTTCCAGGAAGGCATCGCCCTGGGGCTGCCCGTGCGGATCAAGCTCAGCAACGCGATCCTGGGCAACGAATGCTACATCGGGTCGAAATCCAACCCGGTCACATTCCAGTTCACGACGGGCACAACCAGCCCGCCGGCACCCAACAAACCCATCTCCGGCGCCGTCGGTGAACTCGAATTCAACAAAACGTTCACGAAGGTGACCATCAAAAACAACAAGCTGGTCGACAACTCGTTCTCGGCTCCGGGCGTCGAAGGATGCGGCGGGATCCTCTCGTTCTTCATCGATCCCCTCGTGAATGAAATCCTCGGCCTGCCCGCCGCGGCCGGCCACAACACCGCGATCCTCGAAGGCACCCTGCAGAACGCCACAGCGGAAGCGGTCAAAGAAAGCGAATAACACTCGCTGAGCAGCACAGACGCAGCAGGGCAGCAGCACCAGTAGGGCAGCAGCACCAGCAGGGCAGCAGTGCAAGCAGGACAGCAGTACAGACGCAGCAGTACAGATCAGCCAGGCCCCGTCTCCGCCCAAGGAGGCGGGGCTCTGGTGTTCAGACGGCGGCGGCGATGGTCGCCGTCACCTCCCGCGCCTGCTCCGCGCTCAGCACCGGGCTCATGGGGATCGCCAGATGCCTCCTGGCCGCCTCCTCGGTGCCCGGCAGCTCCACGCCCGATCCCCACTCGCGCATCGCCCGCTGGCGGTGCACGGGCGTGCGGTAGTAGCCGCGGCAGCCCACGCCGGCCTCGTTGAGCGCCACCTCCAGCCGGGGCGCATCGGGGTGGCCGATCACATAGAGGTGCCATGCCGGATCGGCAGCCGCGACGGGGGCGGGCAGCGCGACCCCCTCCACTCCCCCCAAACCAGCGCTCAAATAGTGCTCCCCCGCCTGCTTTCGTCCGCGCGCCCAGGCATCAAGGTGGGGCAGCTGCACGCGCAGCACCGCCGCCTGCAGCTCGTCCAGGCGGCTGTTGTAGCCCACCTCCTCGTAGGAGATCTTGTCCCGAGAGCCGTGAAAGCGCAGCACCCGCACGCGCTCGGCCAGCTCGGGGTCGGAGGTGCTCACCATCCCGCCATCGCCGAAGCAGCCCAGGTTCTTGGAGGGGAAGAACGAGAACGTCGCCGCCGTGCCCAGCGCGCCGGGGCGGCCGCCCGCGCTGTCCGAGCCAGCGGCCTGGGCGGCGTCCTCCAGCACGGGCACGCCCAGCGCCTCGATCTCCCCGATCGGGGCCACGTTGCCGAACAGGTGCACCGCCACGACCGCCTTCGTGCGGGGGGTCATCGCCGCCCTCACCGTCTCCGCCGTCACGCAGTAGGTCTCGGGGTCTATGTCGCAGAACACGGGGGTCGCGCCCGTGGGGGGGATCGCCTCGGCGGAGGCATAGAAGGTGAAGGAGGGCACCACCACCTCGTCTCCCCTGCCCACGCCCAGCGCGCGCAGCGCGATCGTGATCGCCTCCGTGCCGTTGGCCACGCCCACGGCGTGGCTCGCGCCGCAGTACCCCGCGAACTCGCGCTCGAACGCCTCCACCTCGGGGCCCAGGATGTAGCGCTCGGAGTCCAGCACCCTTGCGATCGCGGCGCGCAACTCCTCGCGCAGGGGCGCCAGGGGGGTGGAGGTGTCGAACAGCGGGACGCTCAAGGCGGCTTCAGCAGCTCGAGGTCGGCGCGCGTCATCAGGCGGATCAGCTCCTCGAAGCTCGTCTTCGGCTTCCAGCCCAGGTCCCTTTCGGCCTTCGCGGGGCTGCCGATCAGATGGTCCACCTCGGCTGGGCGCACCAATGCCGCATCGAGCTTCACATAGCTCTCGAAGTCGCCTAGGCCGGCCTCGTCGAAGGCCACCTCGCAGCACTCCCTCACGGAATGGGACTCGCCCGTGGCGATCACGTAGTCCTCGGCCACGTCGCGCTGCAGCATCAGCCACATCGCCTCCACGTAGTCCTTTGCGTAGCCCCAATCGCGTTCGGCCTCGAGGTTGCCCAGGCGCACGTCCTGCCTGTGGCCGTGGCGGATCGCGGCGGCGTGCCAGGTGATCTTGCGCGTCACGAACTCCAGCCCTCGGCGAGGCCCCTCGTGGTTGAAAAGTATTCCCGACGTCGCGTGCAGGTCATAGCTCTCGCGGTAGTTCACCGTGATGAAGTGCCCGTAGGCCTTCGCCACCCCGTAGGGGCTGCGCGGGTAGAAGGGGGTCGTCTCCGTCTGCGGCACCTCCCGCACCTTGCCGAACATCTCGCTGCTGGAGGCCTGATAGAAGCGCGCCCCCGGGCACACTTCGCGCATCGCCTCCAGCATGCGCGTCACGCCCACGCCGGTGAACTCCGCCGTCAGCGTCGGCTGGATCCAGGACACGGCCACGAAGGACATCGCCGCGAGGTTGTAGATCTCGTCGGGCTTTGCGGCGCGCAGCGTGTCCACCAGCGAGCGCTGATCCAGCAGATCGCCTTGGTGCAGCGTTATGCGCTCGCGCAGGTGCTCGATGCGGTCGAACTTCTCCGTCGAGTTGCGGCGCACCATGCCGTGCACCTGATAGCCCTTCTCCAGCAAGAGCTCCGCCAGGTAGGAGCCGTCCTGGCCGGTGATTCCGGTGATCAGCGCCGCGGGCCTCGCAGTCATGGGCGGGGTCTTCCGGTCAAGTGGGGCTTTCTCAAGTGGGGCTCCCCGGTCATGGCTGGGAGCCTATCTTTTCGCGCTCGCGCAGCCATCGCACGGTCGCGGCGATCCCCTCCTCGACGCCGATCCCCGCCTCCCAGCCCAGCAGCCTCTTCGCCTTCTCCACCGAGGGCCAGCGGCGGACCACATCCACGGTGAAGCTCGGCAGGTGCTCGAGCTCCAGCTCCTTGGGGTCCTCGCCGCAGGCCTCCCACACGATCCCCGCGATTTCCGCGACGGTCAGCTCGCGCGCGGCGGAGATGTTGAAGTCCTCATTCAGCCCCTTCGGGGAGGCCATCGCCGTGACGATCCCAGCGGCGATGTCATCGACGTGGGTCAACGTGCGCGTCTGCTCGCCTGTGCCGAAGATCTGCAACGGGCGCCGGCCGCTCAGCACCTTCCTGATCAGATCCGGCACCGCGTGGGCGATGCCCGGCTCGGCATCGGGCACCTCGCCGGGGCCATAGGCGTTGAAGGGGCGGCAGATGGTGAAGGGCAACCCGTGCTCCTCGTGCGCGGCGCGGCAGTACACCTCGCCCGTCAGCTTCGAGAAGCCGTACGCCGAGCGCGGCGTGGGGCAGTCGGGCAGGTGCGCCTCGCTTGTCGGGAACTCGCTCGCGCGCTCGAACACCATCGAGGAGGACACATACACGAAGCGCTCCACCTCGCCCTCCAGCGCGGCGCGCACCACCGCGTTGTACAGCGCATTGTTCACCTCCGTGAGCGTGTGCGGCAGGCGGTGGAAGTTCGCGATCCCCCCCACGATCGCCGCCAGATGGATCACGTGCGTGCAGCCCCGCGTCGCCGTGCGCGTCTGCGCGAGCTCGCGCAAATCACCCGTGTGCACCTCGCAGCCCTCGCGCATCCACTGGGGCGCCGCGCGCTGGTCGGACACCCGCACCTCCCACGCCGGATCTCCCAGCAGGCGCCGTACGACCGCCGCGCCGATCGTGCCGGCGCCTCCGGTGACCAACACGCGGCTCACGCGCCCGCCGGCCCGGGAGCGATCGGGGCTCTGAGGGATGCCTGAGGGTTATGGGGGAGGAGGCCGGGGCCGTGCCTCATGCGCCCGCTCCAAGGGCCGCCAGCTCCGACGCGTACGCGAACACCTGGCCCGCGCCCCAGCAGTTCCAGGGATCCACGACAAGGCAATCCGTCTGGGCACGCTCTGCGATCGCAGCCAATGCACTCGGGTCGCGGAACTCCGGGTGGTCGGTGGCCACCACCACCACATCGGCCTCCCCGATCGCCTCCGCGAAGGACGCCGTCGGCGTGGGCACGTGGGGGTCGTGCGCCACCACATCCGCCAGCTCGCGCTCCAGCAGGCGAATCAGCTTGTGCGCCAGCGAGTCGCGCTCGTCGTCGGTGTCCGCCTTGAACGCCAGCCCCAGCACCGCCACGCGGCGATCCCTCAGGGCGCCGACCCGCCGTTTGACGCCCTCCACCAAAAACAGCGGCACCGACTCGTTCACCCGCGACACCGCCAGCAGCATCCCCGGCGCGTTCGAGCGCTCCTCGGAGAAAGCGAAGTCCTTGCGCAGGCACGTGCCCGCGGTCAGGCCCGGCTTGGCGATCCCACCGCGCGGGTAATCGCGGTTGATCAGCTCGATCACCTCGAACACGTTCGCGTCGTAGCGCTCGCAGTCCATCATCAGCAGATTGGGCAGCGCGAAGTTCGTATAGCGCAGGATGTTCGTCCAGATCTTCGCCAGCTCCGCCTGCACCGGCGTGCTCTGCACGATCCTCGCCCCGAACACCCCGAACAGCTCCGCCACGACCTCGCCCGAGCGGGCGCCCACGCCACCGATTATGCACGGCAGCGTCTCGATCTCCTCCAGAAAGCGCCCCGCCGCGATCCGCTCCGGCGCGTGCGCCACGAACACCTCCTCGCCGATCTGGAAGCCCCGGTGCTTAGCCAGATACCCGGCCACGAACTCCGTCGTCCCCGGGGCCACCGTCGAGCGCAGCGTCAGCGCGTGCCCCGCTTCGAGCACTCCCAGCAGGTCGTCCAGCGCGGAGCGGATGTCGCGCATATCGATCTCGATGTGCGAGAACGACGGTGTGCCCAGCGTGAGCACGATCTGCCTCGCGCCGGCTGCCTGCGCAACGCGGTCGCTCAGCTCCAGGCGCCCGGAGGCCTGCACCCGCTCCAGCAGCTCCTGCGCTCCGGGCTCCGCGAAGGGCATCGTCCCTTCGCGCACCGCCCCCAGGCGCGTGGGGTCGTTGTCCACGCCGATCGTCCGCAGGCCGCGATCGGCGAATGACAGGGCCAGCGGCAGCCCCACGCGGCCCAGGCCCACGACGGCCACGTCGGCGGTCATTCGTGCTTCGTTCATCGAGGACGCAGGTTATCAAGCAGCTGGGACTGGGGCCGGCGCTTGGCACGGCCCCAGTGACCCATGTCCAGCCTAGTTTTCAAAGACGGTGACTTCTTGTCCCTGCACTTCGGCTTTGCTTTCTCCCGCGACGGTGGCCGGTTCGCTGCCCAGCGTCAGCGCGGTTTTTGCGCCGATGAACGCTTTGCCGTTCCAGAAGTGAATCGCTTCTTTGCCTTCGGACAGCGCGATGCCGATCGATTTGCTCCATTCACCCAGCTTGGAGGGGTTGGTTTTGATCGTCTCGCTGCCCTTGGCGGTGTATTTGCCGATGAGGACGCCGCAGGCCGTGCCCGAGAACGTGATCGTGGCGAATTCGGAGTTGGGCAGTTCGGTGGCCCCTTGGCTCAGTTCGCTGCCCAGGCCGACGCCGGTGGCCCCTTGGCTCGTTTGTGTTTGTTCTTCGAGCTGTTTGGAGGTGCCGTCCCATTTCCAGGCCAGATGGCCGGCCACCGATGCGGTGTTGTTTTTACCGAATTTGACTTCACATCCGGGCAGTTTCGGATTGGTCAGCGTCACTTCGTGGAATTTGAGTTCCATTTTCAGTTGGCCCTGGAGGCTGTTGTTGTAGATGATGCCTTTGCTTTGCACGCTCCTGGCGACGCCTTCCACGGCAATGCCCTGGATCTTGCTCGCGGCGCGCTGTTCGCCGCCTTCGCCTTGAAACGGTTCCGGGGACTGTTCGGAGATTTTCACCCCGTTGCCTTTCCCGCCGATGGGGCGGTGATACGCGAACGGGCCCGGTCCGGCGAGCGCCGCGGCGGGCGCCAGCGAGCCCGCCACCAGCAGCGCCAGCACGCCCAGCAGCGCCCGTGTGCCGAGCGGCGCTCCCTTTGTCCTGGCTCTCGCTCTCGCGCTTGTTCTTGTTCTCAACATCGAGCTTCTCCTTTCGCCCCATCCTCCCGGGGCGGTTGTTTGGGTAGGGCTCGATCATGAGCCTCGCCGCACACATGTCAAATCGTTTGGAAAAGCGGCCCAGCCGGACTGGATCTGATGGGCCGATGCGGCCGGCGCTGTCTCCGACCCGTCCCCTACGAGGTGGCCTGGAGCGCCCGGTCTACGTACGGGCCGAGCAGGTCGGTGATCGATGAGGCGGTCAGTCCGGCCGGCCCCGCGGGAAGGGTGGCGTAGCTGATCGCCAAGCGCACCAGGCACTCGGCCAGCAGAGCGGCGTCGTGCGGGCTGACCTGCGGCCAGCGCGAGATCATCGCGGCGTGCAGGCGCTCGGTGGAGCGCTCGATGAGAGGCTGGCCCTGGGTGGTCACGAGCGGGAGCATCCCGTCGGCCCCGCCGATCGCCGCGCGCACGAGGGGATCGTCCGCGGCGATGGACAGGAACAGCCCGAAGGCGGCCAGCAGCGCGGCCTTGGGGTCGTCCAGGTGGGCGTCCATGGCGCCTTCCACCGCCTCGACGAAGCGGTCGGCTTCGTGCAGGACCAGCGCTCGGGCGAACTCCTCGCGCGAGCCGAACTCCTTGTAGAGGGTCTGGCGGCTGACGCCGGCCGCAGCGGCGATGTCGGCCATCGTGACCTCGTTCCAGCGCCTGCTGGCGAGTTCGTGGCGGGCGCCGTCGAAGATGGTTCTGCGCAGCAGCTCCCGCGCGGCGACCGCGTAGGGGGTGCGCTCCGGGGCGAGCTGCTCAACCTCTCCCGGGGAGGCCGCGGTGGGCGGGGGCGGTGAGATCACAGGGGACATGATCGCCTACCGCTCCCGCGCGGGCGCCGGCTCGGCATCGAGCGCGGGCGTCGGCTCGGCATTCAGCGCGGGCGTCGGCTCGGCATCCAGCGCGGGCGTCGGCTCGGCATCCGGCGCTGGCTCGAAGTCGACCTTGTCGCACACCCCGCAGTCCGGGCAGGCCCAATCGTCGGGGACCTCACTCCAAGGGGTGCCCGTGGGGAAGCCCTCACGGGGATGCCCGCGCTGCTCGTCATATGAGTAGCCGCAGCCGGGACAGCGCCAGCGGCTCATGCCGATGTCCCGTGACGGGCCAGCACGCGCTCGCGCCGGCGGGGGGCGATGTTGGTGCGGACCACCTCCCCCCCATAGTGCGCCAGCAGCCGGTGGTCCATGACGCGCCGCCACAGCGGGGGCACCATTGCGAGCAGGATCATCCCGGCGTACCCCGTCGGCAACTGCGGAGCATCGTCGACATGGCGCAGCGCCTGATAGCGGCGGATCGGGTTGGCGTGGTGGTCGGAGTGGCGCTGCAGGTGGTAGAGCAGCACGTTGGAAGCGACATTGTTGCTGTTCCAGCTGTGCTCCGGCCGGGTGCGCTCGTAGCGTCCGTCCTCGCTGCGCTGGCGCAGCAGGCCGTAGTGCTCGAGGTAGTTGACGACCTCCAGCAGCGAGAAGCCGATCCCCGCCTGGATGAGCAGGTAGGGCGCCACGATGGGGCCGAACGCGAGGACGAGCACGGCGAACAGGACGATGCTCATCGCCCAGGCGCCCAGGATGTCGTTGCGCAGCGTCCACGGCGAGCGGCCCATGCGCGCCAGGCGCGTGTGCTCCAGCTCCCAGGCGGAGCGCAGGCTGCCCACGACGGTGCGGGGCAGGAAGGCGTAGAAGCTCTCACCCAGCCGCGCGCTGGCGGGGTCCTCGGGCGTGGCCACGCGCACGTGGTGGCCGCGGTTGTGCTCGATGAAGAAGTGCCCATAGCCGCTCTGGGCCAGGGCGACCCTGCTCAGCCAGCGCTCCAGACCGCTGCGCTTGTGACCGAGCTCGTGGGCGGTGTTGATCGCGATCCCGCTGACCATCCCCATCGTCAGCGCCAGCCCGATGCCACTGACGGTCGAGAGCTCGCCGCTGGACCACAGCCAGCAGGCAAACACGAGCCCGGCGTACTGGATCGGGATGAACAGGTAGGTGCACCAGCGGTAATAGCGATCCTGTTCCAGCCACTTGATGACGCTGTCCGGAGGGTTGGTCGGATCCAGCCCGATCAGCAGATCCAGGAGCGGGAAGATCACGAACACGAGGAAGGGGCCGTAGAACCAGAAGACTCCCAGCCCGGTGAGATGCACGAGGCTCCAGTCGGCGAAGGGCAGCGTGGGGATGATCAGCCCGAGTAGCCACGCATAGCGCTTGGGGTCGCGCCACACCGCCGGGTCCAGCGGCTCCCCGCTGGCCGCATCGAGATTCTCAGGCAAAGCGGTCGCTGATACAGATGACATGCAGTCTGTCTCCTCGAAGGTCGAACTGGCCAGGAATGTCAGATTAGTTTACACGCCCATCCATTTTTGTCTACGAGCAGTTCAAGGGAGGCTGGCTGACGGCCGATCTCAATTCAAGGAGGCTGGCTGACGGCCGATCGGCTCCTCAGCGGCGCCGCGCGCGCGCGTACTGCCTGGCGAACGCCACCACGAAGCGCGGGTTGTAGCGCGCGTAGCGCCGCCACAGCCTTCGCGGCTCGCGCGCCAGGCGGTACAGCCACTCCAGGCCGCTGCGCTGCATCCAGCGCGGAGCCTGCGCCACCAGGCCCGCGTGGAAGTCGAAGGCCGCGCCCACGCCCACCAGCAATGGGGCCTGCAAGCGGGGGCGCATGCGCTGCATCCAGCGCTCCTGCTTGGGCTGGCCGGTGCCCACCCACACCACCTCTGCGCCGCTCCCATCGATGTCGGCCGCCACCCGCTGCTCCTCGGCCGCGGTCAGCTCGCGGAAGGGGGGCGAGTGGCCGCCCACGATGCGCACTCCCGGGAAGCGCTCGCGCAGGCGCGCCATCAGCAGCTCCAGCGCGGCCTCGTCGCGTCCCCCGTAGAGATACATGGGTATCCCCTCCGCCGCGGCCATTGCGCAGAAGCGCAGCATCAGATCCGGCCCATACACGCGCGTCGCGCGCCCGTGCCCGAGCGCCCGCAGCGCCCACACCAGCGGCATCCCATCGGGCACCGCCAGCGTCGCGCCCAGCACTGCCGCCATCGTCTCGCGCTCCTCCCGCGCGCTCATCACCAGGTTCACCGCGGCCGCCGTCACATAGCCGCGCGCACCGGCGGCGATCATCGCCCGCATCCACGCCACCACCTCCCCGTAGTCGCTCACCGCCAGCGGCACGCCCACGATCTCCGCGCGCGGGGGCGTGGTGGGGATGGCATCCGGGGAGGCGATCGCGTGAAGATACCGGTGGGGCATGCCCGCCGGATTTTGAACAAGTCGCAGAGTTCTCCCAGGTCGTAGGATTTGACCATGAGCCCCACGACGCTCCGCCGCTACCGCGCCGAACGGCTGCTGCGCCGCGACTTCGAGGGGCTGCGCGAGCGGGTGCTGGCCAGCGTGCGCGCCAATCTCGGGGCGCGCGGGATCGTGCTCGACATGGCCGACCTGGAGGAGTGCTACGCGCTGGCTTGGCATGGGATGTACACGATCCTCCTGGAAGGGCAGCAGCTCGAGAACCCCACCGGGTGGCTCACGACGGTCTGCTTCCGCCGCGCCATCGACGAGCATCGCCGGCACTGGCGCGAGCAGCACGGCACCGAGGATGGCGAGCAGCGTGCGCCGCGGGATCACTTCGAGCCGGACCTCGCGGGCGCGCTCGACGACCGCCTCAAGCTCCGCCAGACCTTCGAGGGCCTGCGCCAGCGCCTCACCACGCGCGAGCAGCAGGCCGCCAGCCTCTGCTATCTGCAGGGTCTCTCGCGCGCGCAGGCCGCCGCGCACATGGGCATCTCCGAGGCCCGCATGCGCAAGCTCATGGAGGGTCGCGGGCCCGAGCGCCCGGGGGTGGCCGCCAAGGTGGATCGCCTGCTCAGCACCATCGCCGGCGGTCAGTGGTGCGAGCAGCAGGCCTCGCTCATGCGCGGGCTCGCCTACGGCGTGCACGACCCGAATGGGGAGCGCTACCGGCTGGCCCAACTGCACCGACGCGAGTGTCCCGCCTGCCGCGCCTACATCCTCTCGCTGCGCGGGCTCGCCGCGGTGCTCCCGCCGCTGGCGCTGCCCTGGGTGCCGGGCACGGCCGGGCTCGGCGGGGCGCTCGGCGGTGGGGCCGGTGCGGGTGCGGGGGCCGGTGCGGGTGCAGGGGCCGGCAGTGGCGCGAGCGCGGGTGCGGGCGCCGGCGGCGGTGCGGGCGCCGGTGTGTTCTCAGGCTCGGGGGCGGCCGGCCTCGGCGGAGCTGCGGGCGGGGGTGTCGCCGCCGGCGGTTGGCTGCCGCTCGGCGGTTCGCTTGGCGTCAAGCTGGCCACCGGCTGCCTGCTGCTCGCGGGCGTGGGAGGCGGCTGCGTAGCGCTCATCGCTCCCCCCGGGCACTCCCCGCGATCGCACGCCCATTCCACGTCCCGGCGTCGCGATCCTGCCGGCGGCGGCAGCGCCGGCCTGACCGGGGGCGGACCAGCGCCGGTGCCCGCAACGGCGGACGCCGGCCCCAACCGGCTCACCCGAGGTGCTTCGTCCACCCATTCCGCCGCCTCCACCGCGGTACACCCGGCGCCATCCGCGCACCTCACGGCCACGGCCACCTCCGCCCAGCGCGAGTTCGGCTTCGAGCGGCCGCCCGCGCCATCCTCAACCGCGCCCGCGCACTCGGCACAGACCGCGGCCAACCATGCGCGGCCATCCCCCTCCCCCTCCCAATCCCGCGAAGCATCGCACGCCGCCGCGGCCTCCGAACGCGGCGCCGGGGCCGAGTTCGGGCCCTGACAGCACGGCGGCGAGCTTCTGGCCTGGGCATTCGGCGACTCGCCGGCTCGTGCCTATGTGAAACTCACGGCCATGTCCAGCGACATCGCGGCCGTCTCCAGCGGCGATCCGCTCAGGGTCGCGGTCGTGGGTCACGTGGAGTGGGTCGAGTTCGCGCGCCTTCCCCACGTGCCGCGGTCAGGGGAGATCGTGGAAGCCCACGACCTCTTCGGAGAGCCCGCCGGGGGCGGGGCGGTGGCCGCCGTGCAGCTCGCGCGTCTCTGCGGCCACGCCACGCTCTTCACGGCTCTCGGCGAGGACGAGCTCGGCGAGAAGGCGCGTGTCCGTCTGCGCGAGCTGGGCGTGCGCGTGCTCAGCGCCCCGCGCGCCGCTCCCACCCGCAGGGCCCTCTCGCTGCTCGCCGACCGCGAGGTCGAGCGCACCATCGTGACTCTCGGCCAGCGGCTGGAGCCCTCCGGCGAGGATCATCGGCTGCCCTGGGAGGAGCTCGCCGAGATGGACGCCATCTACTTCACCGCCGGCGATCTCCCCGCGCTGCGCGCCGCCCGCCGCGCGCGGCGGCTCATCGCCAGTCCGCGTGCCTTTCACGCGCCCGCTCACGGCGTGCCGCTGGATGCGCTCGTCATGAGCCTCGCCGACGCCTCCGAGCAGGCCCAGCTCCAGCGCGCGTGCCCTGACGCCGCGCTGGTAGTGCGCACAGAAGGGCCTCGCGGGGGCAGCTGCTTGGAAGGCCGAGGCGACGACGAGGACCGCCCGCGCCGTTGGGATGCGGTTGAGCCGCCCGCTCCGCCCGTGGACACCTATGGCTGCGGCGACTCCTTCGCCGCCGGCTTCACCCTTGGCCTGGCCAGGGGCCTGGAGGTGCCATCTGCGCTTGCCCTCGGCGCTCGCTGCGGCGCCGTCTGCCTCACGGGGCGCGGACCCTACCAGCGCCAGCTCACCGCCGCCGACCTGGAGCAGCTCGGCCCGCTCGCCTAGCGGAGTCGCTCAGCTCCGCTCGCCTAGTCAGGATCATTTGGATAGACTCATCGCTGCCCCAGCTCCTCCCAACCTCGTTCCGAGCTCCATGCCCATGCGCGTTCTCGTCACCGGTCACCACGGCTACATCGGGTCCATCCTGGTTCCCCTCCTTGTGCAGGGCGGCCACGAGGTGCTCGGGCTGGACACCTACCTCTATGAGGGCTGCGACTTCGGCGAGGATCCCGCGCCTGCCGTGCCCGCCATCCGCAGGGACGTCCGCGACGTCAGCGCCTCCGACCTCGAGGGCTTTGACGCCGTCGTGCACCTCGCCGCCCTCTCCAACGATCCCATCGGCGACCTCAACCCCGACTGCACCTACGCCATCAACCACCGCGCCTCGGTCTCGCTCGCGCGCGAGGCCAAGCGGGCGGGGGTCGAGCGCTTTCTCTTCGCCTCCTCCTGCAGCCTCTACGGCGCCGCCGGCCAGGACTGGATCGAGGAGACCGCGCCCTTCAATCCCGTCACCCCCTACGGGGAGTCCAAGGTCCTCGCCGAGCGCGACATCGGCCTGCTCGCCGACGACTCCTTCAGCCCCACCTTCCTGCGCAACGCCACCGCCCACGGGCTCTCTCCGCGCCATCGCGGCGATCTGGTCGTCAACAATCTACTCGCCTTCGCCTTCGCCACCGGTGAGGTGCTCATGCAGAGCGACGGCACTCCCTGGCGTCCGCTCGTGCACATCCGGGACATCTCGCGCGCCTTCCTCGGCATGCTCGAAGCGCCTCGGGAGAAGGTCCACGGCGAGGCCTTCAACGTCGGCGGCGACGAGGAGAACTACCAGATCCGCGACATCGCCCGGATCGTCGAGGAGCTCGTTCCCCGCTCGCGCATCGCCTTCGCCGACGGGGCTGGGCCGGACAAGCGCAGCTACCGCGTCAGCTTCGCCAAGCTCCACCGCGTCTTCCCCGAGCTGGCGCCCGCGTGGACCGTGCGCGCGAGCGCCGCGGAGATGCTCGACGCCTACCGCGACAACGGCCTCACCATCGCCGACTTCCAGGGCTCCCGCTTCATGCGCATCGCCCGCCTCAAGGAGCTCATGGCCGCAGGGCGGCTGGACGCGGAGCTGCGTTGGAAGCCCCTATCCGCGGCAGTTCCTGCTCGTAGCATGAATATGTGACCTCCAGGCCCCGCCGCAGATCCCACGCCGGCGTCCAGCCGAGGTGCTCGGCGATGGCGCTGCAGTCCAACCACTGGCGCGGCAGCTCGCCGTGCGGGGTTCCCATTCCGCGCACCTCCGGCTCTTCCTCCGCGCCGGCGCCGGCGATCTCCATCAGCTCCCGCACCACCTCCAGGACGCTCACGGGTTGCCCGATGCTCGCGTTCCACGCGCGTCCGCGCAAAGCCGGGCGATCGAGTGAGGCGGCCACCGCCAGATAGGCCGCCACGGCATC
Source organism: uncultured Solirubrobacteraceae bacterium (assembly GCA_964582105.1). Lineage (GTDB taxonomy): Bacteria > Actinomycetota > Thermoleophilia > Solirubrobacterales > Solirubrobacteraceae > Palsa-744. The sequence goes on along the minus strand of CAZOQI010000038.1, from coordinate 32,504 downwards.
CTCCGCGTACAGGAAGTCGCGCTGCATCAGCCCATTCGAGCGGATCGCCGGACGCTCGCCTTCCAGCAGCGCCCTTATGGTTCCCGGGATCAGGCGGGAGAGGTTGAAGTCCCCGCCGCCGAACACGTTGCCCAAGCGCGTCACCGCCACCGGCAGCCCATACGTGTGCGCGTAGGAGCGGGCGATCATGTCGGCGCACGCCTTCGAGACGTCATAGGGGTAGCGCGGCGCCAGCGCGTGACCCTCCCGGTAGGGCAGATCCTCGTGCACGCCATAGGCTTTGTCCGTCGAGGCCACCACGATCCGCTGGGGCGGTTCGCCCGCGACACGGCAGGCCTCGAGCAGGTTCCACGTCCCGCGCACGTTCACTTCATAGGTGCTCATCGGCGAGCTCGCCGCCGATCCCACGATCGCGCTCGCCGCCAGGTGAAACACCGCCTGAACGCCGTGCTCGGAGATCGCCGCGCGCAGCGATCCCGCATCCAGGAGGTCCGCTCGCACGGGGGTGCAGCGATCCTCCAGCCCGCGCAGGCGAAAGCGCGAGAGCTCCGCCGCCGGGCGGTCCAGCACCAGCACCTCCGCGCCCTCCTCCAGCAGCCCCTCGGCCAGCCACGAGCCGATGAAGCCCTGTGCTCCCGTCACCAGCACGCGCCTGCCCGCCCATGTGCTGCCCTCGCGCACCGCCTCCTAGCCCCGCGGGAACACCTTCGTGAGCGATCGCAGCGCCAGCGGGTTGCCGCGCGGGCGCATCCGGCCCGTGGCCAGCGCCCGAATGGGGTTCAGGCGATTGCCGATGATGTCCACGAAGTCCTGATAGCCCACGCGCAGACGCAGATCCGGGTTGGGCGCCTCGCCCTGCATTGCCGCGCTGGAGCCGTTGTTGACCGTGAGGTGCCACGTCGGCACGTCGGGATCGCTGAACTCCCACTGAAAGGTCGTCGGCCTACGCAGGCCGTGCCTGGGGTTGACCGCGCGCACGATGCTGTCGAACAGCAGCTGGAGCGTCTCGGAATCGCGCTTGGAGGGCCCCTCGCGCACGCCGATGATGCCGGCCATCGCCAGCTCACGGCCCACCCTCGACACCTCCACGGGGGACAGTCCCGGCGGGATCACGGCGGGGCCGGGCAGCGAGTCGTGGGGCATGCCCGCCGAGCGCAGCTTCGTCTGCAGGGACACCACGCCCTCGCCGCCGATCTTCTCGAAGGTGTAGCCGAAGCACGTCAGATAGCGTTCGTCCCAGCCCGGCGGCTGCAGCACCTGGCCAGTGAAGGGCAGCACCTCGCGCAGCAGCTTGGCCACCGCCGCCGGCACCCGCGGGTCTTCGCGATTGAGGTCGCACAGCAGCTTCACGCCGAAGCCGATGTGGCGCTGCTCGTCGAGCGCAACGTTCTCCATGCCCTGCCTAAAGGCCGGCAGCAGGTCACGCTCCTCCAGATAGCTTGTGATCATGTGCTGGCCCGTCTGCGCCAGGCCGGCCTCGATCACGATGTGATACAGCGCCACGGCCGCCGCCAGCTTGGGGCGGCTGCGGTCCGCGCGCAGTTCCACGGCCATCTTGTCCAGGCGATCGAACACCTTGCGAAAGCCCGGCGTCAGTTCGTGCTCGATCGCGTTCAGGCCGCTGGCCATCGAGCCGTCGCCGAGGCCGCACACCTCCTGCATGAAGCGCTTGAAGAACACGGCGTGGCGGGCCTCGTCCACCTGCTGCGTGGCCAGGAAGTACTTCTGCTCCTCCCTCGGAGCCGCGTCGATGTAGGGACTGAGGTTGTCCGCCACCGCATCCTCGCCCCAGAAGAACAGCGCATAGTTCCACAGCGCCGCCGTGCGCTCGAACTCGCTGAACTCCTCGCGCCACTGCCGCGCGTCCTCCGTGAAGTCCAGCTCCGTCGCGCTCCAGTTGCCCCGCTCCCAGCGCGCATACAGGTCCTCGTAGGAGATAGCATCCGCCGGCAGGCTCGCGATGCCATCCGCTGCGGCCCCGCCATTGGTCGCCGCGGCGCCGTTGGGCGCGGCGGGGCTCCTCGAGGAGGACGTGATGCCGGCCGAGCCGGGTGTGGTGGTCGTGGCCATATCTCTTCTGCTCCCTTTCGCGCTTCGCCGTGGGTGCGACTGGCTGCTTGGCCAGTTCTGAAGACTAGCGTACCGGGGGGCGGGCGTCGAGTGGCACCGAGGGGCCGGCGCCGATGGGCACCGGGGGGCGGGCGCCGATGGGTACGCACAGGCAGGCGCAGTGCACGGTGAACATTCGCCTCGCCAGGGGCGGCGCCAGGCGGTGCAGACCTGCGCGCACCGCCCACCTCAGGCTTGCCCTGGCCCTGGCCATGCGGGTGTGCGCGAAGAAGACATGGACCTCTCGCGGCAGCGGGTCCTCCAGCTCGCCGGCGACGCGCAGCCCCGCGCTCGCCACGATCGCGTGCACGGCCGGCCGGGACAGGCGCTGCAGATGGCCCACCTCCTGCGCGTGCTCGCGCTTGCTCTCGCGGCGGGCCGAGAGGTTGTCCTCCAGCGGCACCTCCAGCACCACCGCACGGCACACGCGCGCCACCTCGGCCAGCAGCCGCGCGGGGTCCTTCACGTGCTCCAGCACGTGCGACACCACGCCCAGGTCATACGCGCCGTCAGCCATCGGCAGCCGCTCGCCGTCATACAGCGCCACCGCGTCGATCTCCGGGCGCCCGCTCGCGATCTCCACCGCCGCCTGCGCGATCTCCGCTCCCTCCAGACGCCCGCCGAACCCCCGCCGGCGCAGCTCGCACAGCAGCGCTCCGTCGCCGCAGCCGACCTCCAGGGTGCTCGCGGGTGTGATGCCGGCTGCATTGCACAGCGCGATCGCGTGCTCGGCCTTGCCCACCGCGCTCAGCGCGCGCCAGCGCGCGTACAGCCTGGCCTCGTCAGGGTCGCTGGTGTAGGTCTCCTCGTAGAAGCCCGCCAAGGGGTCGGCCACAGCGACGATTATCGTGCCCCGATGATGAGAAGTCCGACGTCCCTGCGCCAGGCTCCCACCACGCTGCCGGCGCTGGTGGCCGTGGCGGGGATGGTGGCGTGGGCGAGCAGCCAGGCGGGATACCCGCTGACGCACTGGGCGCCCGGGGGGCTGGTGGCGCTGGCGCTGCTGGGGATCGCCACGGCGGCGGTGCCGCCGCGCTGGGCCGAGATCCCGCCGGCGGTGCGAGTGGCGGCGCTGTGTCTTGCCGGCTATACGGCGCTGAGCTTCCTCTCGATCCTGTGGGCCGGAGTGCCGGGAGACGCCTGGGAAGGGGCCGATCGCACGCTGCTCTACCTGCTGGTCTTCCTGCTGTTCGCATTGTGGCGCCAGCGCGGGGCCAGCGCGGCTCTCCTGCTGGGGGCCTGGACGCTGGCGCTGATCGGCCTGGCGGCGTTCACGGCGCTGCACATCGCCCACGGGGACCTCGCGCGGCTGCTGCCGGGTGGGCGCCTGAGCTATCCCACCGGCTATCCCAACGCCAATGCGGCGCAGTGGCTGATGGCGTTCTGGCCGGCTGTGCTCCTGGCGCGCTGCGAGCGCCTGTGGTGGGGCCTGCGCGGGGTGCTCGCCGGGGGCGCGGTGCTGCTGGCCGCGGTGGCGCTGCTCAGCCAGAGCCGCGGCGCGTTCTATACCACGCCGGTGGTGCTCGTGCTCGTGTTCGCCCTGCTGCCCGGGCGCGCGCGCACGTTCGCGCTGCTGCTGCCGGTGGCGGTCGGTCTCGGCGCGATCGTGCCGGTGGTATTGCGCGTGGGCGAACGCGCAGAACACGGCGGCGACGTGCGGGGGGCGCTGCACAGCGCGACCGTGGCCATGTTCGCGGCCGCACTCGGAGTCGGCCTGGTGGTGGCCGCGGCGGCGGCGCTGGAGAGTCGTACGGTCCTCTCGCAGCCGGCGGCCGCACGGGTGCGCCGGGGGGTGGGCGCGCTGGGGGTGCTCTCGCTGGTGGCGATCCTCGCGGGCGGCTGGGTCGCGGCGGGCGATCCGCTGACGCGCGTGGAACACGGCTGGAGCACCTTCAAGAGCCCCAGCTCATACGCCGCCGACAGCGCCACGGGCAGCCGGCTGACGAGCGGTTTGGGCAGCAATCGCTACGACTTCTACCGGGTGGCTTTGAACGAGTTCGCGGCCCACCCATTGCTGGGGATCGGCGCAGACAACTACGCCCAGCAGTACCTGCGCCATGGCCGCAGCCTGGAGAACCCGCACTATCCCCACAGCGTGGAGCTGCGCACGCTCACGCAGACGGGCCTCGCGGGCGGGCTGCTGGCGTTGGCGGGGCTGCTGGCGGCGCTGCTGGCCGCGATGCGGGGGGTCAGAGCACCTGATCCCCTGGGGCGCTATGTGGCGGCGGCGGCGCTGGGGGGCTTCGGCTGCTGGGCGGTACATGGCTCGGTGGACTGGTTCTGGGAGTTCGCCGGCCTCGGCGCTCCCGCCTTCGCGCTGCTGGGGCTGGCCTGCGGGCTGGCGCCGCGAACCGCGCCGGCGCCTGGAACAGCGCCGGCGCCGCGCACCACGCCGACGCCGAGAACAGCGCCGGCGCCGCGAACCGAGGGGCAGGCGCCGATCGGGATGCGCCCGCGGCGCCTGGGGCTGGTGGCCGGGGCGCTCCTCGCGGCGCTCGCCGCGGCGTCCCTCGCCGCCCCCTGGCTGAGCCGTCTGGAGGTGCAGAGCGCCGCGCGCGTGTGGACGGTGGCGCCGGCGAAGGCATACGCGCGCCTGAACGACGCCGCGCGCCTGAACCCGCTGAGCGACGAACCCCAGGTGCTCGCCGGCAGCATCGCGCTGCGCCTCGGCGAATTGAACCGCGCCGATCATGAGTTCGCGCTGGCCCTGCGGCGGGTGCCCGACGACGCCTATGCCACGTTGGAGCGGGGGGCGATCGCCTCCACCAGAGGTCAGCGCGCGCGCGCGCTGACGCTGCTCACGCGCGCCGCTGCGCTGGACCCGCGGGACGCTCTCACGCGCGCGGCGCTGGCCTTGGCGCGGCGGGGAGGGCGCGTGAGCCTCACGGAACTGAACCGCTCAATCCTCGGCAAAGCTCAACAGCTCTCCTGAAGTCGCAGGGTCCGTGGGGCCGATCCCGGAAAAAGTTCGCACATTCACGGCTTTATACCTATACATCGGGCGCAGGCTTCGCTAGCGTATGGGAGGAAGGCCTGGCTGATTCGCTGGTTCTGGCACGAGGTGCGGGACCCCGACAGAGGACACGGCGGCGATGAAGGGCATACGGCATGGAGAGTGGTCCAGGCAGCTGCTCAAGCCGATTAAAAACCCAAGGTAGGGAAAATGACAAGCCATCGCTTCAGCTTCAAGCTCCTGACGTTGCCGCTCGTGTTCGCGGCGGTGCTCGCCGTGGCGCCCGCCGGCGCTCTGGCCGGGACGCTGCTGAGCGGCTATGGCAGTCCCGGCGGCGGCGCCCAGGCGCTGCTCGGCTCGGCGCTCATCAATGGAGCCCCACCCGGCGGGTCCGGCTCCTCCGGCGGCGGCTCATCAGGCGGCGGGGGCTCTGCGACTGGCAGCGGCGTTGGCTCGGCGGCAGGAGCCGGCCAGGCCGGCCAGGGTCATGGCCAGAGCCAGGGCGCCGGTCAGAGTGCGGGGGAAGGCAGCTCAGCCCTCGGCGCCTATCCCTCGGGCGCCCACGGCAACGGCGCGCAGGGCACGAAGAGCGCGGCTGGTGCATCCGCTGGAGGCTCCTCTGCGTACACATCCTCTGGGTCCCCACAACCCGTGGCAGGGGCAGTGGCCGCTGAGGATGCCGGTCCGCTCGGCCTCACCGGCGCCGGCCTGCTGCTGCTCGGACTGGTGCTGGGCGTGCTGGCCCTCACCGCGGGCTTGACCACACGACTGGCAAGGACACAGCATTAGAAACGAAAAGGGACAAAACTAAGCGGCAGCGACAGCGATCACGGACAGCGACAGCGACAGCGATCGGACAGCGACAGCGATCACGATTACGATCACGACCAGGGACAAGGATGCCCCCAGCTCAACCCTCACCCCCAGACACCTCCATGCGCATCACCCAGCAGAGCACCACCAGCATTCCGCTCAACGGCGGCGCGCTGGCCCCGGCGCGCGACGCGCCCAGGTACGAGCCCGCCCAGTGGGAGGCCTTCCGCGGGCCGCTGCAGTGGCTGCTGGAGGGCCCCGGCTGGGAGGTGCTGCGTCCGACGGTGGACCTCGTGCTGCTGTACGTGGCCGTGGCGATCGCGCTGGGCGGCTGGGGCGCCACGCTGCACGTGGGCGCGGTGCAGGCGCCGCTGCTGGCGATGCCGCCGCTGGTGCTTGGGCTGCTGTATCTGCGCGGCCTCTACCGCACGCGCCTGCGCGCGCTGGTGCTCGACGGGGTGGTGCCGGTGATGAGCGCCGTCTCCGTGGCGGCCATGGCGGTGGCGATGCTGGGCATCTTCCTCAACGACACCATCCCCACCCAGGGCGCGTGGGTGCGCGCGTGGGCCTTCGCGCTGGTGGCCGTGGGCCTGGGCCGCATGACCCTGGCGCTGGCTCAGCGCTGGGGGCGCAGCAGCCGGCGGGTGGGCAAGCCGGTGCTGATCATGGGCGCGGGACTCGTGGGCTCGCAGGTGGCCCGGCGCCTGGACAGCCACTCCGAGTACGGATTGCGCCCCGTGGGCTTCCTCGACGACGACCCCCGCTCGATCGCCGAGGTGGGCGGGCGCGACGTGCCCGTGCTGGGCACCGTGGAGGATCTGGACGAGATCGTCAAGCACACGGGCGTGGGGCACCTGATCGTGGCCTTCTCCTCGGTGGCCGACGCGCGCGTGAGCCGCCTCATCCAGCGCTGCCAAGAGCTCGGCATCGAGGTCTCGGTGGTGCCGCGCATGTTCGACACGATCAACAACCGCGTGGGCTACGACACGGTGGGCGGGCTGCCGCTGATGAGCTTCTCGAGCGTCAACCCCAAGGGGGTGCAGTTCACGCTCAAGCACGCCTTCGATCGCTTCTTCGCGGTGCTGCTGCTGGTGGTGCTGCTCCCGGTGATCGCGACGGCAGCGCTGGTGGTGCGCCTGAGCTCCCCCGGCCCGGTGCTCTTCCGCCAACGCCGCGTGGGGCGCGACGGCACGGTGTTCGACCTCTACAAGTTCCGCTCGATGCGCATCGAGCCCGCGCTGGCCCCCGCTGCCGCTGCCGCCTCCGGCGGCTTCATGCCGGGCGCCGACACCGCTCCCGGCGGGGTCGAGGGCCACGATCGCCGCACGCGCGTGGGGCGCTTCATGAGGCGCACCTCGCTGGATGAGCTGCCGCAGCTCTTCAACGTGCTCAAGGGCGAGATGAGCATCATCGGCCCCCGCCCCGAGCGCCCCGAGTTCGTGGAACTGTTCGGCCGTGACATCGCCCGCTACGGCGACCGCCATCGCGTCAAATCGGGCATCACCGGCTGGGCGCAGGTGCACGGGCTGCGCGGCCAGACATCGCTGGCCGAGCGCGTGGAGTGGGACAACTACTACATCGCCCACTGGTCGCTGGGCCTGGACATGAAGATCCTCGCGCTGACGTTCGTGGCGCTCTTCCGCAACGCGGAATAAAGGAGGAGGAGGGCCGCCGAGGGCGGCCCGGCGATGGCCGCGTGGCGGCTGTATCGTTGTGCCCGCGGGAAGGCTCGCGGCCGATCGGATGAGGCGGGCTGAGTCCTGGCGATGAGGCGGGGATCTCAGATGCTGCGCTGGGCGGCGCTGCCCAGACCGGCCCAGTATTGGAAGACGCGCACCCTCAGGCCGTGCGTGCCGAGCGCCTTCGGCAGCTTGAGGGCGTAGCGGTTGAAGCGATCGAGCGCGAAGAGGGCCCTGTAGCGCAGGGTGGCGCCCTTGAAGGCTTCCAGGCCCATGTAGTCGCCCACGGGCCCCGAGCCGCCGGCGAGCACGCGGCCGTGGCTGGAGCGCAGGGTGAGAACGATCGGGCTGGTGCGGCCGACGGTGGGCGCCGCCAGCACCTGCGCCAGCGGCGCGAAGGCGGGTTTGGGGGCGCCGCCGGCGTTCAACACGCCGAAGTCTTCCTGAGGGACGCCTTGGAGCTTGTAGACCACCTCGGCGGCCATCCAGGGGGTGCGCGCGAGCGAGCGGAAGGCGTCGCCCAGGTTGACGCCCTGCGTCTGGGGGGTCACGCAGCCCTGTTCCTGCTGGGTGCGCTGGGTTGGCCAGCAGGAGCTCCAGCCGAACTCGTCCAGCCACAACGGCTTGGTGTCGCCATGCGCCAGCTGCGTTTCGTGGATGGCGCGCAGGGAGGCCAGCACGAGGGTGTAGAAGTGCACCGCCAGGCCGTCGTAGCGGCCCCTGATGCCGGCTGCGTAGAGCGCGCGCAGGAAGGCGCCGTTGGAGCCCACCAGCGAGCCCGCGAGCACCGGCAGGCGCGGGTTGGCCCGCTTGATCGCCGGATAGGCGGCACGCAGGATGGCCGCGTAGCGCTGGGGCTTGCGCGGACCCGCAAGGTAGTCCTGGTTGGCCTGATCGGGCTCGTTCCACACCTCGATGGCCGCCAGCTTGGAGCCGTAGCGCTGGGCGAGGAAGGCGGTGAGGGCGCCGTAGGGCGCGGGATCGCGCGGCGGCCAGGCGTTGGCCTTGGTGGGCCCCGCGGGAGTGCAGCGGCGCAGCAGCGCCGCCGGCGCGGTGGAGTCCCAGCAGGGGGTGCTGTCGACGGTGGCGATCACCCTGATGCCCGCCGCGGAGGCGTCGCTCACGAGTCGGTCCAGCAGCGCCAGCGCACCCGGGTCGATCGAGCCCTGCGCGCGGGGTTCCAGCGCCGACCACGGCACCTCCGTGCGCACCACCTGGGCGTGCAGCGCTCCGGCGGCGCTCAGCGCGCTGTCGATCTTTGCGGCGGTGGCGCCGACGCCGATGCCCTCCACGTTGACGCCCCCCAGCGGGGCCGCAATGGCGCCGGGGGCGCCCGCGCCGGCGGTGGCGCACAGCAGGGTGAGCAGCACGAGCGCTGCGAGGAGGCGTTGGCGCATGCCCTTCACAGTAGGCTGTCCGCAGGTCATGTCACCCACCTGGATCTGGATGCAGGCGGCGATCGTCGTGTTCGTGCTCATCGGAATGGCCATCGCCATCGTGAAGCTCGCCTGACTGGCACGGCCACTTCGGGGCGCCGTGGGATCTCCCCGCCGTCGAGGATCGCGGCGGGGACCGCGCAGGTCAGCCACTCGCTCAGCGCCCCCAGGCCGGCCTGCTCCAGCTCATCGCTCATGCCGGGCGGGCGGCGCTGCGGGTCGTGCGCGTCGGAGGCCACATTGTGGAGGAGCTCCTCGCGCGCGAGCTCCATCGCAAAGCGCTGCACCGGGGCGCCGAAGCGCCCCACCAGCGAGCCGGCGGTGATCGACGTGAGCACACCCCCGCGCACCAGCGTCTCGAGCGCACGGCGATCGCGGTGGAAGGCCGGGCAGCGCTCGGGGTGGGCCAGCACCACGCGGTGGCCTCTGCGCTGAAGATCGAGCACCAGCGCGTCCATGCCGGTGGCGACGGGTGTGAAGGGGCACTCCACCAGCAGCCATTCCCCCCCGCCGAGCGTCATCCGCGATAGCTCCTGCGGGTCCACCTCGGCGGCGCGCGTCATCGCGATCTCCGCCCCGGCGCGAACCTCAAGCGCAATGGCCTGGGCTTGCAGGCCCGCATTGAGCTCATCCACCAGGCGCGCGATCTCCTCGGCTCGATTGGGGTAGCGCCAGCTCACGTGGGGCGTGGCCACGAGCGTGCCGACGCCGCCCTCCGCCACGGCGCGCGCCAGCGCGAGCGAGCCTTCGATCGTCTGCGGGCCGTCGTCGATGCCCGGCAGCACGTGGGAGTGGAGGTCGATCATCGCTTCATCATCGCTTCAGGATATGATCGCGGCATGTTCAGATCGATCGTCGTGGGGACAGACGGCTCGGACACGGCCGCCCAGGCCGTACGCCAGGCGGCCGATCTGGCGGGCGCGGTCGGAGCGACGTTGGAGATCGTAAGCGCCTATGAGCCGGTGCCCGCGCAGCGGCTGCGCGAAGAGCGCCGCGACACTCCCGAGGAACTGGAATGGGCGATCAACCCGCGCGAGGACGTGGACGCCACGCTGGAAGTGGCCGCCGAGGTGGCTCGCAAGGCGGGTGTCACCGTCAACACCTACCCGCGCCAGGGCGATCCAGCCGACGCCATCCTCGATGTGGCCGAAGAGCGCGAGGCCGACCTGATCGTGGTGGGCAACAAGGGCATGAGCGGCGCCAAGCGCTTTCTGCTGGGGTCGGTGCCGAACAAGGTATCCCATCACGCTCCCTGTTCGGTGCTGATCATCAGAACCACCTGATTGCCGCCGCAGAGGCTCCTGGGGGTCGCAGCAGAAACTGACGATTGCCGCCGCAGAGGCTTCTGGGGGTCGCAGCAGAACTGCCGCTGACCCGCCGCAGAGTACGCCGACCGCCGCCAGACAGCCCCGATTGTTCGCATGGCTTGAACTTGAGCCTATCGGGACAAGACCCGGAATTGAGATGGCCCGCAGCCATCTATCATTAACCTCTCCGTGCAGGGCAAACGCATCGTCTCGCTGCAGACGACCACCGAGCGGGGGGGCGCCGAGTACGCCAACGTAGACCTGCTCGCGGCGCTCGTCGCGCGCGGGCACGACGTCGTGCTGCTCACCAACCTCCCGGACCTGGCCGCCGACACCGACGTGCCGGCGCGCACGATCGACCTCGGCCCCAAGCTCAGCAGCCGCTCGCTGCGGCGTGTGCTGCTGCGCTCGCCCCTGATCCTGTGGGCGGTGGCGCGCGCGCTGCGCGCCGAGCAGCCGATCGGGGTGCTCCTGCTGCACTTCAAGAAGGAGCAGTTGCTGTGCTCGCTGCTGCCCAGGCGCCTCACGGGGCAGATCGTGTGGGCCGAGTGGGGGCCCGTGCCCGAGCAGCTGCGCCGCTGGCCGGCGCGCCTGCTGTACGCCCTCGCGGCGCGGCGCGCGCAGCGGATCATCGCCATCTCCGAGAGCACCAAGCGCTCGATCGTGGCGGCCGGCGTGCCCGCGGAGAAGATCGAAGTGGTGCCCAACCTCGTCGACGTGGAGTCGGTCGGCTTCGGCCACCTCAACCGCACCGAGCTGCGCCGCGCCTGGGGCGTGAGCGAGCAGACGCTCGTGCTGGGCTGCATCTCGCGCTTTCACCCGCGCAAGCGCAACGACGTGGTGATCGACGCCATGGCCCACCTCAACGGCGAGGACGTGCTGCTGGTGCTGGCCGGCGAGGGCGAGCAGGAGACCGCCCTGCGCGAGCGCGCGCAGCCCTACGGCGAGCGCGTGCGCTTCGTGCCCAACGTGCGCGGCCAGGTCGAGGCCTTCCTGTCCGCCTGCGACCTGCTGGTCTTCGCCCCCAGCCCCACCGAGGGCGAGCCGCGCGTGATCGTCATGGCGCAGCTGGTGGGCGTGCCGGTGGTGGCCACCGACGCCGAGGGCACCCGGGGCCTGATCCCCCCGGGCGGCGGCGCGATCGTCTCGCCTCCTCACGACGCGCGCGCGCTGGCCGAGGTGGTGGCGGCCTATCACGAGGATCCCGAGCGCAGGCGCGCCGAGGGCGAGACCGCGCGGCGGGCGACGCTCAAGAGCCATGACACCGAGCGCACCCTGCGCTCGGTCGAGCGGGCTCTGGGGCTGCGCGGCGGTTGAGATCGGCCCCAGCGGGCTCCGGGGGCTGCGGGTGGCTGGAGTCGGTCGAGCGGGCTCTGGGGCTGCGCGGCGGCTGATCAGGTCGCCATCCACCACTCGCCCTCCAGGCGCGTCAAGAGCGCATGCCCGGAGGTGATCGCGCCGAGCAGTTCGGCATCTGGGCTGTGCACCAGCGAACGGGGGCTGAAGCGGAACATCGCCCCGCGGTGGGCCAGCGCGGCCAGGATGTGCGCCTCCACCCTTCCCTGCACCGCCGCCCCGCCGTGGGCGACCGCGTGGGCGAAGAGGCTCTCCAGGACGGTGCCCGCGTGGCGATCGTGCGCGGCGATCTGCAGCACCTGGCAGCCCTCGCTCCGCGCCACGAAGTACACATACCAGCCGAGCACGCGCCCGCCCTCGTCGCGCACCAGGCGCCGCTGCGGCTCGCCCCACGTGCGATTGTTGCGCAGCTCCGCGAACAGCCACTCCAGGAAGGGCTCGTCGTAGTCGGGCACCAGCCGCAGCGAGCGGGTGATCCGCGGCAGGTGCTCCAGCACCAGCGCGGGCGTCAGGAGCTCGTCGCTCGTGCCCTGCGCCGTGGGCACGTGGAAATGGGGAACCAGGCGCGCGACGGGGACGTCCAGCGCCGGCAGCGCTCGCCGTGCCCACGGCTTGACGTTGTGGCGCACCCAGCGGTTGGCGTGCAGCGCGCGGTTGCCCGCGAAGCTCCAGGGGCGAAACACGCGCGCCCACGCGATGCTGCTCGGGTGCATCATCTGCCCGCCGATCAGCTCGAACATCTGGCGCATCTCTTCAGAGGCTCCATCGGTGATCGTCAGCTCCTGCGGTCCCGCCATGTAGCGCCGCCACAGCATCGCTCCCACCGCGCGGTTGCGCACCCTGGGGTGGGCGATCAGCGGGCCCCCCGCGGCCAGGCGCACGGGCTGGCCGTCGAAGCGCATGCGCCGCACGTGCGAGCCGATGAAGCCCGCTATCTCCCCGCCGTCGTCCACGTAGACGAGGCTCGGGATCTGTGCATCCGCCCAGGGGTGATCGAACAGGGTGCGCTGGAACCACCTCGGCACCTCCGCCGGCGGGATGCGCCAGTCCGACTTGTCCACGAAGCGGTACAGCTGCGCGACCTCATTCGCCTCCTCGCGGCGCATGGCACGAATTTCACTCATCTGCCCGGCCCTCCTCGCGGATCGGAATCCACCGGCCCATGCCCTCGGCACGAATTTCACTCATCTGTTCGGCGCTCCCTCTCGAACGGCATCCACCGGCCCATCCCCCTCAAAATCATCGCCCTCTTCTCGATCCCTCATACGTAGGAGCAGCCGCGCGATGAGCCGAATGCTTCGCAGGTCATCCACCTCCAGGGACTCCAGCGGAATCTGCAGGCCCAGCTCCTGCTCGATCTCGAACAGCAGCGTCACCAAGCCCAGCGAATCGAGCAGGGCGGCGTCGATGATGTCCACCTCGGGTCCGGGCGCTGAGATGCTGAGCGTCTCCTCGAAGATGCGCTCGATGACGGCGACGATCTCGGCTTCAGACATCCGCTGCCCTCTGGGCGAAGCGCTCTCTCAGACCCCGGCGATCGATCTTGCCGGCCACGTTGCGGGGCAGCTCCGGCAGCGCCAGCCACCTGGCGGGCAGCATATAGGAGGGCAATGCCTCGCTCAGCGCCCTGCGCAGCCCGGGGGGATCCAGCTCGGCGTGCGCCTTCGCGCTCCACGCGCAGCAGATCAGGGTGCCCTCGAAGCCCTCGCTGGGCACCGCCACCACCGCGCATTCGCCCACGCCCTCGATCGCGCTCAATGCCGTCTCGATCTCGCCCAGCTCGATGCGATAGCCGCGGCTCTTGATCTGCGAGTCCACGCGGCCGGCATAGTGCAGCAGGCCCGCCTGGTCTCTGCGCCCCAGATCGCCGGTGCGATACACCCGCTCACCCGTGCCCGCTCGCGTCACGAAGGCCGCCCCCGTCTTCTCCTCATCGCGCCAATACCCCGGGCTCAAACCGGCGCCCGCGATGCACAACTCGCCGGTCTCTCCCGCCGGCACCGGCTGCAGCCTCTCGTCCAGCACCAGTATGTCCTCGCCGCCGCAGGGCTCGCCGATGGGAATCGCCACGCTCGTGTCGCGCGGGGGCTCCTTAACGGTGAAATAGCTCGAGGCGATCGTGGCCTCGGTGGGGCCGTACAGATTGGTGTAACTCGGCTTTTTTACACGCGCCATCCAGTGCGCCAGCACCGCCGGCGCCAGCACCTCGCCGCACCAGATGACTCGCTCCAGAGTGGGGAAGTCGCCGGGCTCGATCGCATTGCCCTTAACCATGTACGCGAACGTCGAGGGCACCGAGAACCACTGTGTCAACTCGCCCTCGCGTATGAACCTCGCCAGTTGCGCCGGCAGCAGCACATTGGGTCCCACCAGGTGCAGCTCGCCGCCGCTGCTCAGCGTGCCGTAGATGTCAAAGGTCGACAAGTCAAAGTGCAACGGGGGGTGTCCGGAGATGCGATCACCCGGCCTGTGCCCGAAATAGGGCAACGCCCAGTCCAGAAAGGCCGTCACCATCGCGTGCGTTATCACCACGCCCTTGGGCGCGCCCGTGGAGCCCGAGGTGAACAGGATGTGAGCCGCATCCCGCGGGGTGGCCCTGGCCGGCAGGGCCTCATCGTCGTATCCCGCCGCGTCCCGCGGGCCGAAGCCGGCGCCCGCGAGCTCTCCCTGCACCGAACCCATTTCGCCCTCGATCCTCAGCTCCCCCGCCAGCTTCGCCGCCGCCGCGCAGGACAGCACCACGCGCGGCTGCGCCACGTCGAGGATGCGCTGCACCCGCGCCGCCGGGCTCGCCACGTCCATCGGCACATACACCCCGCCCGCCTTCAGCGTGGCCAGCATGCTCACGATCGCCGCCGGGGACTTGGGCTGCAGCAGGCACACCCGCTCGCCCCGCGCCACGCCCCGCCCGATCAGCAGCCGCGCCAGGCGATTGCCCGCGCGCTCCAGCTCCGCATAGGACAGGCGCTCGCCATCCATCGCCACGGCCGTGTGATCGGGCCAGCGCCGGCTTGCGCGTGTCACCCGCTCGTGCAGCGTGCAGAGGCTCACGACACCGCGCTGCGCGTCCGCCGGAAGACCTCCCCGATGTGGTGCAACTCCTCCTCGCTGGGCGGTATGTCGAGGATGAAGCAGCCATAGCCCAGCCGCACGTAGCGCTCCAGCTCCCCCGCCACGCGCTCGTAGCCCCCGACCAGATAGGGGCAGAAGGTGGCGTAGTTCTCAAACGGCCACAGCCAGTAGGGGTCCTGCTCGTCTTCCTCGCCCGCTTCGCCCGCCATCTCCGACAGCTGCCTGTGCCAGTGCGAGTCGCTCACCTTCATCGCCAGCGTGTGCGCGATCTGGCCCTTGCGGTCCGCGGGGAAGCGCTCGTGGGCCACCCGCCACGCCTCCGCTGAAGTGGGGCGGGTGACGATCCCCACCCTGATCCCCGCGCCCCCCTCCTCGTCCTGCTGATCCGGCTCCTCGCCGGCGCGCTTGGGGTACTTCACGGGCATCGCCCCGATCGTATGCGCGGCCTTCAATCCCGCGGGTGAGCTGCCCGAGATCATCACTCCCGGCCGCAACTGCGGGGGCAGCGGCGGAGTCAGGCTGAGCTTCTCCACGGTGTAATACCTGCCCTTGCACGTCACCGTCTCGCCCGCCAGGAGACCATTCACGATCTGCGTGTACTCCACGGTGCGCTCGTAGCGCTCGTCGTGAGGGGTCTCATCGCCCAGCGCCAGCAGATCGTTGCGAAAGCCCCCCGCCAGCATGTTCAGATACAGCCTCCGCTGGTGCGCATACGCCAGCGACGTCACCATCTTGGCGACGGAGTAGGGGTGCATGTACGCCGGCTGCACCGCCACCAGCGGGGCCAGGCGCTCCGTCGCCTGGAGGATCAGCTGCGACACCAGCCACGGGTCGGCGATGCCGTTGTCCGTATACACCAGCATGCCCTCGCACCCCGCCCGCTCGCTCCAGCGCGCCACCTCGGCCACGCGCCGCGCGTACTGCTCGCTCGCCACATCCCGGGATTGAGGGCACGTCGAGAAGATCGTGAACCTCTCCCCGGCCATCGCCCTATGCCTTTCTCACCATCGTGTTGTGCAGGAACAATGCCTCGATGCCCGTGCCCAGGAAGGTCTGCAGCGCCTCCTCGGGTGTGTTCACGATCGCCTGGCCCTTCACGTTAAAGCTCGTATTCAGCACCATCTCGCGGCCCGTATGACGGCCCACGGCCTGCAGCAGCTCGTGAAACTCGGCGTTGTCAACCGCCGAGACGGTCTGCACCCTAGCCGAGCCGTCCACGTGGGTGATCGCCGGCAACTGCTCGCGGTGCTCCGGGCGCACATCGAGGTTCACCGTCATATATGGCAGTTCGGTACCCGCTGCGGTCGCAAACCATCTGTCAACCTGCTCCAGCGACACGGCCGGGGCGAAGGGGCGGAAGGCCTCGCGCATCTTCACCAGCGCGTTGACACGGTCGCGCATCTCGGGCCTCGAGGGGTCGGCCAGGATGCTGCGATGGCCCAATGCCCGCGGGCCGAACTCCATGCGCCCGCGATACCACGCGATCACCCCGCCCTGCGCGATCAGCGCGGCGGCGGCCTCGCAGGCGTCCGCCAGGGACTCCAGGCGGGTGATCTCCACATCCGTTGCTGCCATCAGCGCCCGCTCGATCCGCTCCGGCGAGTGCTCGGGGCCGTAGAAGGGGGTGGGGGAGCGGCGGTTGGCCACGCCGCCCGTCTGCGCCGCGTGGTGCAGCGCGGCGCCCAGCGCCGAGCCGTCGTCGGCCGCGGCGGGCTGCACGTAGATCTCATCCACCACGCCGCCGGCCAGGAGGCGGCCGTTGGCGGTGGTGTTCAGGGCCACCCCGCCCGCCAGCGCCAGCCTGCGCATCCCCAGCTGCTCGGCGAAGTGACCGCAGGTGTGCAGGATGGCGCGATCCAGGCACGCCTGCAGACCCGCCGCCACGTCGCGGTGCTCGTCGGTTATCTCCTCGCCGGGCTCGCGTGGGGCGATCAGGCGCGCTGCCAGAAGCTCGCGCGTCAGGGCGTGGCGCTCGCGCCCCTCGCGCGTGCCCCCCCTCAGCTTGAGCGGCGCGATGTCCCAGCCGCCGTCGGCGCGCAGCTTCACCGCCTCCGCGAAGAACGCGCGGTGGCGCTCGGGGTCGCCGTAGGGCGCCAGGCCCATGATCTTGTACTCGTCGCAGTTGAAGTCGAAGCCCAGGTGCAGCGTCACCACCGAGTAGAAGACCCCGATCGAGTCCGCCGCGGAGATCCTGTGCAGCGGCTCCAGGCGTCCGCCGGCGGCGCGGTAGACGGTGGCGCCGTGCGCCTCGCCCATGCCGTCGATCACGGCCACCACGCACTGCTCCCAGCCCGAGGTGAGGTGGGCCGAGGCGGCATGGGCCAGGTGGTGCTCGACGTGGCCGACGCGCTCCGGTGCCAGCTCTGGCAGCGCCGCCCGCACGCGCCCGGCGAAGGCCTCGCGGGAGAGCACATCGCGGTAGAGCTCGCCGGAGGTGGCCTCGAGCGCATACATCGCGCGATAGGGCTGGTAGTCGAAGGAGTGCACCAGCGCGTCGATCTCGTCCACTCGCAGGCCCGCCTGCTCCAGACAGCTCTCGATCGCGCCCAGCGGAAACTCCCCCGTGTGCTTGCTCCTGGAGATGCGCTCCTGCGCCACCGCCGCCACGACCTCGCCGTCGATGACCAGCGCGGCCGCCGAGTCATGGCCTTGGGAGATGCGGTACTCGCGCTCTTGCAGCCCGGGCCAGTGGCGCCGCTTGAACTCCATCGTCCCGTCGATGCCGCTCACTCCGATGATCCTCATCTGCCTTCCCTGGGTGGAGGATGTCAGGTTGCTGGTATCGGCCGCTCAGGCGACTGGCACAAGGGCGCCCGGTATTCTAGACACTAGCCTCCCTGGCGCTCATCCCCGCGCTGACGCTCACTCCGCGCCGGCGCTCCATCCCCCGCGCCGGCGCTCATCCTCCCGCGCCGGCCGCCCGCCACATGCGCTCGATGCCCTCCGCCACGACGCGCGCGTCGTAGATGTCCACCGCCTGCCTGCGCGCCTGCGCGCCCTCGCGGGCCACGCGCGCGGGGTCTTCCAGGTAGGGCCGCACCGCCTCGGCCAGGGCGTGCGGGTCGTTCTCGGGCTCCGTGATGGCGCCGATCCCCGGCACGATCATGTCCGCGACCCCCTCCGCGCCGGTCGCCAGGCACGGCCGTTCCGCGAGCATCCCGAGGATCACCGCGCGCGGAGCGCCCTCGGTCGGGCTCGGGCAGAAGACCGACACGTCGAAGGCCGAGAGCACCTCGTCGACGTTCGCGCCGGGGGTGGGCAGGAAGTGCGCGCGCCCGTCCAGCGGCTCCGCCAGCCGCCGCAGCTCGCCCTCCGTTTCGCCATCGCCCGCGAGCACCAGGTGCACGCGCTCGTCGAGCAGCTTCACAGCCTCCACCACCACATCGTTGCGCTTCTTGCGGTGAAAGCGCGAGATGCAGCCCACGACGAAGGCCCCAGCCGGCACGCCCAGCTCCGCGCGCACCCGCAACCGGCCCTGCGCGGTGGGGGCGATCTCATCGGTGCGCAGCGCATTGGGCACAACCGCGACCATCTCCGCCGGCACGCCCACCGCGCAGACAGAGTCCTTCGTGCCCGCGGAGACGGCCATGATCGCCGCCGTATCGCGCGCCGCACGCAGATACATCCGCCGCGCCAGGCCGCCGCGCAGCGGAAACGGCACCGGCCCCCACTCGGCCCACACGAGCGTCGCGCGCAGGCGCCGGGGCAGCCAGCGCGCCATCAGCTGCTCCTTCTTGTAGTGCACCAGCAGCACGTCGTAGGGCCACTCGCGCTCCAGCGCCGCGCGCAGGCGCCACACGTAGGGGAACCACATCAGGCCGAGCCGCGCGTAGCTCGTCGTGGAGAGCTTGGCTCCGATGCGCAAGGGGCGCACCCGCACACGCGTATCGCGGCCGATCCCCGGCTGGTCGGTGAGCATCACGACCTCGTGGCCGCGATCCACCAGCGCATCGAGCATCTCCACCGCGGCGAACTCCGCGCCGCCGCGCGAGGAGGTCGTCATCACGCTCACGACCTTCATCTGGCTCTGCGCTCCACTGCCCAAACGTAGCGAACTTGAGCCGGCGGTCAGCCAGAGCGCCTCGCGTGCCCTCGCGTGCCCCTCAGGGCCAGCTCACGGTCAGCTCACAAAGTCCCGCTCACGGTCCGCGACGCACGCCGGGCGCGAACGGCAGCGCCGCGAGCGTGTCCGAGGCGAAGAAGTAGAGATTGCGCCGCAGCGCATCGGGCGTCTCGAGCACCGCCACGTGAGCGAAAACCCGCCCGAGCAGCTCCGCGAGCTCCTCCGGCGCCGAGAAGCGCATGCGCGCGTAGGCGTACTCGGCGTGCGGCTCGATGATCGTGTAGCCGCTGAGCACCCCGGCGCTCCTGAGCTGTGCCTGCGCCGCCGCGAGGATGGCGGTCGCCTCGGGCTCGGAGAAGTGATGGATGGCCGAGTCCCACACGATATTGTCAAACGGTCCCTCCGGCAGCTCTTTGCGGATGTCGCAGCGGCGGTACTCGATGTTCTCCCGGTGGTGATGTCGCCGCGCGTGCCGCAGCGCCTGAGCGTTGTCATCCACGGCCAGCACGCGCGCGCCACGGCCGGCGTAGAAGCGGTGGGCGTTGAATCCGTCTCCGCAGCACAGCTCGAGAATCTCGGCTCCCGCTCGCATCGCCAGCGTGTTGAGCACGCCGCGCTCGAGGAACATCGAGCGCTGCCTCGCCGGCCACTGCCAGTGGACGTCGATCTCGTGATCGAACCACTCCGCGGAGGGGCGCAGGAAGCCCTCGACTCGGTACTGAAAGTGGTGAGTGAAGGCTGTGAGGGCGCGCAGCCATGCATTGAACGTGCGCACAGGGGGTACGAGGAAGCGATGTGCCCCCCACAGGACGCCGGCGATGCCCGCACGATCGCGCCCCCCGACGACGCGGCCTCCGGTGTCGCTGTCCCGCGAGGCGCCCACGGTGCTCATGGCCGTTACGATACCCCAAGGCATCGCGGCCAATTCGCAGCGCCCCGTTCATGCCGTTGTCGGGCGATGGGCGATGCGCCTCCACCCACAACCGAGCCGCCCAGGCGGGAGATTGCCTTGATCAAGTCGCGGCTCAAAAGCCTCCCACCGGCGTGGCAGAACCGCCTGCGCCGCCTCGGTCGCCTGCGCTGGCTCGAGAAATCGCGCATCGTCGCAGACTATGGCGTCTCCTTCCGTGCGCAGCCGCTGCTCGTGGCCCGCTACATCCTGTTCGACCCGGAGGTGGGTGACTTTTCCTACGAGCTGAGCAACGAGCAGGAGCTCGTCGACTTCCTGGTTCGTGCGCTCGGCTTGGACCGGCCGGCGATCGCCGGCTATCTGGCGGAGCTGAAGGGGGATGAGCAGCTCAGGCGAGAGCTCGCCAGGCGTACGCGCTGGCGGATCGACATGAAGCGGCGGATCCATCTTGGTCAACGTGTGGCTTGGTACGCAGCCGCGCGGGCATTGAAGCCGCGCCTGGTCGTCGAGACGGGCATCAAGCACGGGCTGGGCTCAATGGTGCTGCTCTCGGCGCTCGAGCGCAACGCGCGCGAGGGCAGTCCCGGTCGTCTCATCTCCTTTGACACCGATCCGTTCAGCGGATGGGTGGTCGCCGAGCGCCTGCGCGAGAGCTGGCAGCCAATTTTCGCCTCCACGTTCGACGTGCTCGACTCGACCCTCGATGGTCACGAGGTGGATCTGTTCATCTGTGACACACCGCCCGACTATGAAATAGAGTCCTTTGAGATGCGCGCGGCGATGCGTCACGCCGCCAGGGACATCGTTCTGGTGGCCGGCAATGGGGATCGCACGACCGCGCTGCCCGAGCTTGCGGCCGAGATGAACGGTGAGTATCACCACTTCGTCGAGCAGCCCAGGCGTCACATCTATCCAGGCGCCGGTCTCGGGTTTGCGCGAAACATGAAGCCGTGAAAGGATGTGACAGCGCCGCAGGCGCCGACGCACGATCCCGCTGCACGCGCCTGACGCATGACCAACTGCACGCGGCTGCACGATCCGCTACACGCGGCTTGCGCACGACAGCACCGTCTCGACCACCGCGTCGATGTCGGTCTCGTTCATTGTGGCGCTCAGCGGCAGCATGCAGTGGCGCTCGGAGACCTCCAGCGCGCGCGGCAGCCCCTCAGGCGGCGCCGCCTGGCGGTACTCGCTGAAGGTGTGCAGAGCGGGGTACCACGTCGTCTGAATCCCCCCCGCCTTCAGCTCTTCGCGGAAGCGATCGCGCGCCTCGCGGTCGCCCAGCAGCACCGGGAAGGCGAAGTGGGTGGCGAGCTCCACTGCGCGCTCGTCCCAGGGCATCTGTAGGCCCGGCATTCCAGCCAGCCGCTCGCGGTAGGCGCGCACGACCGTCCTGCGCGCCTCGATGTCCTGCTCGAGCCGTCGCAGGCGGCTCAGGCCCAGCGCCGCGCGCGGCTCGTCGATGCGGAAGTTGAAGCCGATGTCGACGATGTCATAGACGGGATCGTGGCCGCGGTGGCGGTCCCAGGTGCCGCTGGTCAGGGCGTGCGAGCGCAGCAGGCGCACGCGCTCGGCGAAGTCCTCGTCGGCGGTGCTCACCATCCCGCCCTCGCCCACGCACAGCTGGTTTTTCGAGAAGAAGCTGAAGGCTCCCAGCTCGCCCACCGTCCCCGTCCGCCTGCCGGCGGTCTCCTGCACGCGGGTCCCGATCTCCTGCACGCGGGTCCCGGCCTCCTCCACGCCGGCTCCGATCTCCTCCACGCCGGCTCCGATCGTCTCCACACGGGCCCCGATCGCCTCCGCGCAGTCCTCGATCAGGATCAGCCCGTGCGCGTCGCACAGCTCCCTCAGCGCCAATACGTCGGCGGGATAGCCGCAGAAGTGCACCGCCATCACCGCGCGCGTGCGCGGCGTGATGCGGCGGGCCACGTCCTCCACGTCGAGGTTGAGGTCGTGCGGGCCGAGCACGTCGCACAGCACCGGCGTGGCTCCTACGAAGCGCGCGGCGCTGGCGCTCGCCACGAAGGTGAACGCGGGCACGATCATCTCATCGCCCTCACCCAGGCCCGCGGCCTGGCAGGCCAGGTGCAGGGCGGCCGTGCCGCTCGACACCGCCAGCGCGTGGGGCGTGCCGAGGTAGTCCGCGAGCGCCTGCTCGAAGAGCATCGTGCGCGGGCCCATCGTCAGCCAGCCCGAGCGCAGGCACTCCAGCACGGCCTCCACATCCTCCTCGGTCATCTCGATGTCGGTGAGCGGCACCCGCCAGTCGTTCATGGGAAGGTTCTTCGCGCGAGGGGGCTCACCGGTCGGGCTGTGGGGCGGCTCACCGGCCGAGCTGCGGGCAGGCCTCTCACGCCGGCATCGCCTCGGCCAGCGCCGTCACGACGCGATCCTGATCGGAGTCGTTCATGTGCCCGAACAGTGGCAGCGTCAGCTCGGTCCGCCCGGCCATCTCGGTGATCGGCAGCGACACCTCCGGGAAGCGCTCGCGGTAGGCGCTGAAGCGGTGCACCGCGGGGTAGAAGATGCTCGTCTGCACGCCCTGCTCGCGCATCCGCCGGGCGACCTCCGCCTGGGCGCCCTCGCGCTCGAGCATCACCGGCATCACGTAGCAGGAGGACCCCGGCACATCGGCGTCCGCGAACGGCACGATCACCCCGGGGACCCCCGCCAGCAGACCGCGGTAGCGCAGCGTCAGCTCGCGCCTGCGCGCGATGTCCGCCTCCAGGCCCTCCAGGCGCGAGAGCAGCAGCGCCGCGCGCGGCTCGTCCAGGCGGTAGTTGTAGCCCAGCCCGATCACGTCATAGGTGTCGGTGCGCCCGCGGTGGCGGTCCCAGGTGCCGCTGGTCATGGCGTGCGAGCGGCGCGAGCGCGCCAGCGCGGCCACCTCGTCGCTGTCGGTGCACAGCAGCCCTCCCTCGCCCACCGAGAGGATCTTGTTGGAGAAGAAGCTGAACGCGCCCGCCAGGCCCCAGGTGCCCAGCTTGCGTCCTTGCAGCGTTGCGCTGGGGGCGTGCGCCGCGTCCTCGATCAGCGCCACCCCGTGCGCGTCGCAGCACTCGCGCAGGCGGTCCACCGTAGCCGGGTAGCCCGCGTAGTGCACCACGCACACCGCTCTGGTGCGGGGGGTGATGCGCCGCGCCACGTCCTCGGGATCCAGGTACGGCCGCTCGCGCGAGACGATCTCGGCGAACACCGGCGTGGCGCCGCAGTACAGCACCGCGTTGGCGGTGGCCGCGAACGTGAAGGAGGGCACGATCACCTCGTCCCCAGGCCCCACCCCGGCCGCCAGGTAGGCCAGGTGCAGCGCCGCCGTGCAGCTCGACACGGCGACCGCGTGGCGGGCCCCGAGCTGGGCCGCGAACGCCTCCTCGAAGGCCGCCGTGCGCGGGCCCATCGTCAGCCAGCCCGAGCGCAGCGTCTGCGCGACCGCCTCCAGATCGCGCGGCGCCAGGCGCAGGTCGAAGAGGGGGAGCTCGGGGGAGGTTTCGGTGAGGGCCATCACGAGAGGGCCGGCCGCCGGCCGTTGCACAGGGCCGAGCGTCGAGGAGACGCGGACCCTGCGGCGATGGTAGCCGCTGGGGAGGGGGACGCCCGCCGAGGCATCGCTGCGCGCCGTTACCCTCCTGGGCTGGATGTCAAACCCACCCGCCACCCCGTCCGCCGAGGCGCCGGCGCCTGCCGGCGCGCCTGCCATGCCCGGGAGGCTGCTGGTGGTTGAACAGGGCGGGCGCGGAGGGGTGGCCGACTACACCGCCGAGCTGACACGCGCGCTTGCGGCTCAGGGATGGCGCGTGCGCCTTGCGAGCGCCTCCGATCATCTCTATGCCCCGGTCGACGGCGTGTCGTTGCATCCGATCTTCCACTATGTGCGCGGTCGCACGCGACTGGCACGGGTGCTGCGCAGGCTGGGACTCGGCCGGATCGCCAACGGCCTGCTGTTCCTGGCGGCGCTGCCGCGTCTCGTGCGACTGGCTCGCGGGGTCGACGTGGTCCATGTGCAGGGTTGGGAGTTCGCCCCGCTGGGCATCGTCGCGGTGCTCGCCCTGCGGCTCTCCGGGGCGCCGGTGGTGCAGACCTGGCACAACACTTTCGAGCGCGGCGCCACTCCCGTGCGGATCCACTGGCTCGTGAGCCGCGTGCTCGCACGCCTCACGGCGCGCACGATCGTCCACACCGACGCCGATCTCGCGCGCCTGCCGGGGCGGATCTGCGACCGCGCGGTGGTGATTCCCCACGGCGAGTACGGCGGTCTGGCGAGCACCGGTGGCGCCGCCGACCGCGATGCCGTGCGCGCGGCGCTCGGGCTTGCACACGACGCTCCCGTCACACTGATGTTCGGCCAGCTGCGCCTCGACAAGGGGCTTGAGGACCTGCTCATCGCCGCCGCGCGCATCCCCGAGCTGCACCTGATCGTGGCCGGCGAAGAGCTGGGCGCCCTCGCGGCCGCGCGCACGCGCCTGCAGAGCCGCGAGCTGGCCGGGAGGGTGATCGTGTGCGAGGGCTTCCTCGATATGAGCGAGGTGGCGCGGCTGTTCGCCGCTGCGGACACCGTCGCGTTGCCCTACGCGGTGGCCAGCCAGAGCGGCGTGCTGCTGCTCGCCTATGGCTTCAGCCGCCCGGTGATCGTCTATCCGGTGGGGGGGCTCATCGAGGCGGTGCGCGACGGCGAGACCGGCTGGATCTGCGCTCGTTCGGACCCGGATGCGCTTGGAGACGCGCTCGCGGCGAGTGTCGCCGCGGGCTGGCCGGAGTGTCGCCGCCGCGGCGAGGCCGGCGCCGAGCTTGCGCGGGAGCGCTTTGCCTGGCCGGGGATCGCGCGGCGGACCGCCGAGGTCTATGGCGCGGCGCTGGCGGGGGTCGTGCCGGTGTTGTTGTGAGGAAGGACGACCTGGACCTTGCTGGGCACGCTTGAGCTCGCGCCCGTGCGATCCTCGATCTGCCTATGCCCGCACCGTAGATGCTCGCCCCGCGTGCTCAGCGGCGGGCTCGAGCTCCTCCAGCAGGTCCCTCCAGCGTTCCGACCAGCGTTCGAGGCTGTTGTTCTCCAGCACGAATGCCCGGGCGGCTGAAGCCAAAGGAGCGATCTCGATGTCCACCAGCGCCCGCAGGCGAGCCGAGATGTCCTCGACATTTGGCTCCACGCACAGCGCCTCATACTGCGGCACGGCGCGCAGGAAGGTCTTCATCCAGCCCACCCGCGTGCTCAGCAGGGGTCGCCCGCAGGCGAGCGCCTCCAGCACCACCAGGCTGCACGCCTCGTAGCGGCTGGGGAAGAGCACGCAGTCGCTTGCCGCGTATGCGTCGGCGAGGGCCTCGGGCGCGAGGATGCCCAGGTGGCGGGCGCCGGGCGCCGCGGTGGACCCGGCGATCAGCAGCTCGCAGCCGGCGCGCCGGGTGGCCTCCACGAGCAGATCGTTGCCCTTGCGGCGCTCCAGGCGACCGACGAACAGGGCGTAGCGGCCATCTTGCGGCAGACCGATGCGCTCGCGGGCGCTCCGCATGTCGCGCGGGGCGAAGACGTCGGTGTCGATGCCGTTGGGGATGACCGCGTCGCAGCGCACGCGATAGTAACTGCGCACTTCCTCGGCGACGGCCTCGGACACGCACACCACGCGCGTGGCGGCATGGCCCGCGAACGCCTCTGTCAGGCCGCCGCCGACCTTGCGTCGCAGACGCTCGCGAGTGGGCAGCGAGCCGGCCTCCGCTCGCGCGGCGCTCACCATCGTGCCGTGGTAGAGGTGGACTCTCGGTATCCCTCGCGGGCAGCCGAGCCCGAGGAAGCCATTGCTGACGATCAGATCGAGCTGCCGCTGTGCGCGGGTCGCCTCGGTCGAGGACCACGACAGCGTGGGATAGCCGAGTCCCAGGCGGGACTGCCAGCGCGACGGCTGGCGCCGCGGGCCGACGATGCTCGCCTGCCATCCCTGGCGCTCGAGCACTCCGGCGAGCATGGTGCAGACCCACTCCACTCCGCCGGCTGGATTGGAGGGGTCCGGCGAGACGATCGCGGCGCGACGCATCGGCTCAGACCTGCGCGCGCCGGCGCTTGCGCGGGCCCTTGCCGGGGCTCATTCCGAGCGCTGCGCGGACTCTCTGCATGCGCGCGTAGGACGCTCCCGCGAGGACCGTCCTGATGCGGATCGTGGCGAACCGCAGCTGGGCTCTCACCGGTCCCGGGATGTAGCCGTGCTCAGCCAGCCAGGCTCCGTGCCTGCGTAGAAAGTGCCAGTTGTTGCGCAGTGCCCAATACTCGTAGCGCAGAGTCGAGGAATGGTGCTGACCTCCGTCCCAGCTCTGCAGCTGATAACCGTAGGTCGCCGGCGTCAGCACGCAGCGGAAGCCCGCGCGCGCTGCCTGCACGAAGAAGTCGGTCTCCTCGCGGTAGCCATTGACCGAGAAGTCTTCGTGGAAGCGCACCTGCTCGAAGACCGGCTTGCGCACCAGGGAGAGCGCGTTGAGGAAGGGAGTCTCGATTGCCTTGAGCGGGAACACGCCGATCTCCTCCATCGACGGTCTTTCGCGGCGAGGGGCGGCCGCGACGATCTGGGGCAGTTGCGAGTCCTCCGCGCGCGTGTGCACCAGCGTCGCGCCCACGATGTCCGCCTCGCAGCGCTTCGCCTCGGCACGCAGCGTCGTGGCATAGTCGGATGGGAAGCGGCAGTCGTCCTCGCCAAACAGCACCCAGTCCCCGTTGGCGGCATCGATTCCGGTGTTACGGGCAGCGGCCACACCGCGGTTGACCGGGTGCCCGATCACCCGCAGGCGCTCGTCCTTGAGCTCGCCGCACACCTTCAGCGTGTCGTCAGTCGAGCCATCGTCGACGACGATCACCTCGGCGATGTCGCGCATCGCCAGCATCGAACCGAGATTCATCCGCAGCGCCTCTGCGCGGTTGTAGGTGGGCAGCACCAGTGAGATGCCATCGCGCTCCGGCGCACTCACGATGGCGACAGTCTACCCGCCGGACTTGCGAGGTCGCCGTTGAGGCGGCTCGCGGGGACAGCCCCCGCGTCTCTACCATCCCTCCGTGCTCGTGTGCCGCGACGATCCTTCCGGGGCAGGCTCTCGCCCATGACGGAATCCGCGCCCGTGACGCAGTCCGCGCCGGTGGCGGAGCCCATCGAGGTTGGCGCCAGGCACATGACCCGCGACGTCGCGATCCAAATCGTCGCGCGCATCCTCAACCTTGCGCTCGGGGTCATCGTGACGCTGGTGCTCGTGCGCGGGCTCGGGGCTCGCGAGTTCGGCATCTGGTCGACGCTCTTTGCCATCAGTCAGATCGCCAGCAGCTTCGGCGAACTCGGCCTCACGCAGGTGACCGTCAGCAGGGCCGCCGCGGACCCCGAGTACGAGGGAGAGTGGCTGGGCGCTCTGCTCCAGCTGCGGCTGCTGGTCGTGATCCCGATCACGCTGTGCTCGCTGATCGGCATGCTGCTGATCGCCCCGAACGCTCAGGCCAGGCTTGCGGGCGTGCTCATCTCCTGCGTGACCCTGGTGGGCGCGCCGGGCATCATCAGCGCCGTGTTCCAGTTGCGCGTACGCAACGACATCACGATGGCGATCCTGACGATCAACAGCATCGTCTGGGCGATCGCGGTGGTCGCGGTGTTCACCCTGTCTGGCGGCATCGTCGCGTTCGCGGCCGTATTTCTTCTCACCAGCGTGTTCACCACCGGGTTGAACGTCGTGCTCGCCCGGAGGTTGACACGGATACGCCTGCGCGGAGCTCGCCGGCGGTGGGGGTCGCTGCTGCGCGTCGGGGTTGGGGTCGGGATCGCCGGCATTCTCGTGACGTCCTACGTCAAGCTCGACCAGATCCTCGTCTTCGAGTTTGCCGGCAGCCGTCAGGCCGGCCTCTACGGCGCCGCCTACCGGCTGCTCGATCAGGTGCAGTTCATTCCGATCTCGGTGATGACCACGCTCTTCCCGCTGATCGCCTCCGCGTATCGCATCCGGCGCGAGCGCGTACAGGATCTTCTGCAGGCGGCAGCCGAGTACCTCACGATGGCGTCGCTGCCGATTCTCGCCTTCACGGTCGTGGCCGCTCGTCCGATCATGATTCTCCTGTTCGGTCGCCAGTTCGCCGCGGCGGCGCCCGCGCTGCCGATCCTCGCCGCTGCCTTTGTATCGATCTCCTTCGGCTATCTGGTGGGCAACATGGTGGTGATCCTCGAGCTCCAGCGCCGATTCATCCGTTACGCGGCGGTGGGACTGGTGGTGAACGCCGCGCTGAATGTGCTGCTCATCCCGCGTTATGGCTTTCTGGCGGCCGCCTGGGTGACGCTGCTCACGGAGGTGGTCGTGCTCACGCTGTCGATGCGCAGCGTGCTCAGGGCGCTCCAGATGACGCCGCGTCTGGGTCGCCTGCTTCGTACGCTCGCGGCGGCCCTGCTGATGGGTGCGGCGACTCTGCTCGCCCGCGTTGCGGGAGTGCCGCTCGCCGGTCTCGCGGCCGTCGCCGCGCTCAGCTACTTCCCTTGCCTGCTCGCGCTGCGCGTGCTCACCGTGGGCGAGGTGCTTTCGGTGTTGCGCAAGGAACCACCGTTGGCGTAGGAGGATCCCACCTCGTCGGTCTCGCTGATGCCGTAGTAGTGATAGCCGTCCGTCACTTCCGCAAGCGTGTTGACGACGAGGCCGACGCTCTTCAGCTGCCGCCGATCGAATATCAGGCG
This sequence comes from uncultured Solirubrobacteraceae bacterium, assembly GCA_964582105.1. Classification (GTDB taxonomy): domain Bacteria; phylum Actinomycetota; class Thermoleophilia; order Solirubrobacterales; family Solirubrobacteraceae; genus Palsa-744. Next base: position 4,131 of record CAZOQI010000038.1, on the reverse strand, counting down.
AGCACGGCGGACCTGATCTCGTGTGGTGATGCCTGCGCGGGCCACGATCAGGAAGGCATCGAGGTCGGGTCCATCCAGCAGGACACGGGTGTCGGCGACCGGCAGCAGCGGCGCGGAGTCGATCACAACCAGATCGGCAGCGGAAGTCAGTCGTTCGAACACCTTCACCAGCTGATCGGAATCCAGTAAGTTGGTCGCGTTCAGCGGAAGCGGCCCACTGGGAAGGAGCTTGAACTGCTCCAAGCCTGGGATCGGAGTCTGCAGCAGCTGCAGCGGGTCGTAGTCGTTGTGCAGGGCTGTCGTCAGACCATATGGGCTCTTATCGAGATTCAGTCGCTGCTCCAAGCTGGGACGGCGGAGGTCCGCCTCGACCAGGATGACCTGCCGTTCGGAGAGAGCGGCCACGTGCGCCAGGCCAAGCGCCACGCTTGTCTTGCCCTCTCCCGAGATGGCGCTTGTCACCAGCACGGTCTTGATGGGACCGGTTTGCGGAAGCAGCGACAGGCTGTTGTGCAATATGCGAAACGGCTCCAACGCCGTCTCCGTTTCCCTGGCGGTGCTTGGTCTGCGTGGAAGCTGTGGGATGCTGGCCAGCGCGGGGACCCCATAGAGCTCTTCGAACTCCTCCCACGATCTCACGCGACGATCGATGAGATTGAGCAGGAATGCGAGCCCGACGCCAAGCAGCGCGCCCACCACGAGTGCGATCACGGCGGTGGACCTCTTCTTCGGCGAGCTGGGCGATGTCGGCACGGTGGCGGTGTTCACGACCTGCGCATTGCCCGTTTGGACTGCCTGGAGCAGCAGCAGCTTCTGGTAGAGGTTGCGCAGATTGGCGCGATTGACGTTATCGGTGGGGGACAGCTGTTCTTCCTTGCGATTGATGAGCTGCTCGCCCTTAACCAGCTGGCCGACATTCTGTGTTTCGCTGTATATGACATATTGCTGGGCGAAGGCGTTGGCGATGGTGGCCGCCTGCGCCGGGCTTTCATCGGTGACGGATATGTCCACGATGTAGTCGTTCTGGGGATTGCTCGCGCTCACCTCTTCCAGCAGCGCAGCCGGTGTCATCTTGAGCTTCAATGCCTTGACGACCAGCGCAGCAACCGGCTCGGTCGTGACAAGCTGCAGATTAGTCGCCTTTACGCCTTCCGGATCCAGCGTCTGGTCCCCCGGCACGCCCGCCACCTGGCTGGGAAGCGAGTTGGTTGAGAACTGGAGCTTGGCGGTCGCCGTGTATTGCTTTGGCTGACGCTCGACGTAGACGAGCGCCACGACGAGTGCGACGATGGGGCAGAGCAGCACCACCCACCAGCGCGCTCGCAGCACCTTGATCGCACGGACGAGCCCAGGCACCTCGGCCGATGTGGATGTCTCTTGCGCGAGTGTGGACATGGCGAGTGCGTATAACGCTCAGGCTCTGGTGGACCGGCTGGTCGCCCCGAAGGTCAGATGGTAGCCGATCGCGGGGTTGCGCTCCCCGTCCGCTTGGACGCCGCTAAGCTCAGGTGCCACATGGCAACCGGCACCCGCTTCGCCGCCAACTGGCGCTCCACGGCTCTGACAGTCGTGATCGCCGTGACGCTGTCTGCGTTGGTGGGGGTTGCGATGGTCAGGCTTGGCAGCGTTCAGCGTGAGCTCAAGGCGGTGTTGATCATGGCTGCTGGAGTCGCGATGGTGGTTGCCGTGTTGCGACCGGAAGTCGGGCTGACGATGCTGCTGGTGCTGGCGCCGTTTGAGTTTCACTTCTCCGGCACGGGCACAGATGAGGTTGTGCTCATCGCCATGGCGCTGGTGCTGGTGTGGCGAATTCAGGCAAGTACGATTCCCGTGTGGGTTTCCATCGGGGTGCTTGCGCTCGTGCTGGGCAGCTTTGCGGCGGCAGTGGGCGCTCTGGATCAGACGAATGCGCTCTGGGGCGGCATTCGCTGGCTGGCGGGTGGCATCGTCCTGTTCGCTGCGATTGGCGTCTTCCGCGATAGGCGTGACGCATCGCGTCGCATGATCGATATCTTCACGGCTTCGGCAGTTGTGGTCGTGGTCTTTGCGTTTGCGCAGAAGGCGGGACTCAATGTGATCGTCGGGGCTTCGTACACGGGGAATAGGCCGAGCTCGTTCTTTGGTTATTACACCAACTACGCCGGCTACGCGGCGATGGCCGCCACGCTCGCGACCGGCGAGGCCCTGATCGCACTCGATGGGCGCCGTTTGACTCGCACCGCCATCTATGGTGCGGCGCTGGTCTTCATCTTGACGGGTCTCGCCATCTCGGACTCTCGCGGTGGCTTCCTGGCGCTCGGCGCCGGTTGGCTGATGCTGCTGGTTCTGAATGTACGTCGCGGATCGATTGTCGTTCAGGCCATCGTGATTCTCGCGGTCTTTGCCGGCGCTGCCTATCTCGCAACCCCGCGCTCGACGGTCGTCAGCCTGGAACAGCGCTTTGCCAGACCTCTGGGCTCACAGGGCAATGACAGGGAGCGTTTTGCCTTACAGAAGGCTGGTGAGCAGGGGCTCCGCGAAGACCCCCTTGGGCTTGGTTTTGCGAATGCTCGCGCATATCTGCAGAGTCATGTTCACAGTGTCTACATCAATCAGACCTTCGCGCACGCGCAGGAGACGTTTGTGCAGATCGGACTTGACGCCGGATGGCTCGGTCTGGGTGGTTTTCTGCTGCTTGTCCTGACGCCGATCGGACTTGTGCTGACACGGGGCGAAGGAGGGGCTTCCGTGGTACGGGCATCGGCGTTCGTGGCCGCGCTCGGCGGGTTCATGGCTCAAGGGCTATATGACTATCTGTTCTATGAAATAGCGTTTATCGTGTTCTTCCTGGCGATGATCTGGGGCACCCTCCACGCATTGCGAGCCGGCAGGGAGGCGAGAGGCATTCGCTGAGCCTCGGTATCGGACGTTGTCATGCCCAAATCCGCCGCACGCGCGCGCGCCGCCGCGCGTCTGACCAGTCGCACATGCTGTCATTGAGGTCGTAATCTCCTCGCTGGGCGTCGGGCACGTCGCCGGCCTCCACACGTTCGATCAGCCGGGGCAGCTCGCGATAGAAGGTGGCCGAGCGGTATGGCGGGTGCAGCGACCACATGCCCGGATGGGCGCCAAGGAGGTCGACGCGATAGAGGCCGGCTGCGACCATAGCGTCGCTGATCACCAGCTCGGCGGCCATATAGGGCGGGTTGCCGTGCAGGCGTGACTTGATGCGGCTGACCGTGCGAATGGGTCCGCGCAGCTCCAATGGGCACAGACGCTCGCGCAGATGCCTGCGGTCGAGCAGGAACAAGCGTGTGCTCAGCTTGGAGAAGCGAAAGGCTGGCGAGCTGTGCGCAAAGCGCGGCGCCGACTGCGTGCGCAGATCGTTCTCAGGCGCGGGCGGACCGGGCAGTGGGTTGCAGGCCAGCACATCTCGATTGTCCGCCAGCACCGCACAGGCTTCGGCGACCCACGACTGTGACGAGCCGCCAAACATGAGATCCGAGTCGAGATGCAGCACGAGATCGTTGCGCGCGATGTGCAGACCGTAGAAATATGGATAGAAGGGCGCTCCCTTGGTGTCCTTGGGTGGGATGACGGAGCGACCGGTGAAGCTGAGCGCTATATCGCGCACGGTCTCGGGCGTATAGTCGACCGATACCACCCGTGCGTGGGGGTGTTCGCGGCAGAGATCCTCGAGCAGCTGCTGCATCGGCGCGCGCCGTTCCTCCCAGCCCTCGCCGAAGCGACCGCCGTGGGTCGTTCGGTGCAGGTCGAAGGTGAAGACGATCTCCTGCACCTGACCGCTCCACTGGCGCAGCTGGTGAGGCAGGATGTGGGTGGCGTGCGGAAGGTCGGTGGGGGCGACGCTGATCTGCAGCGTGACTGGGCTCGGCTCTGTCATGTCCGCGGACCCTAGCAAGGGGGGTCTCCTCAATCCTCAACGACCGGATGCCCGCGCTGAGCGGGCATCCGATGCAGGCACTTGCGGCCGATCCGCAGGGGCCGGCTGTCCTACTGTCCCTCTGTGGTGGCGAAGGTGGTGAGGACGTTGTATGTGGGGCGTGTGGTGTTGTCGTTGTTCATGTAGCCGAATTGTCCGGTGCCGTCGTCGTGTGACTGGTAGATCCAGATGCCGGCTACGTGGGGGTT